>CANQTW010000026.1 GCA_947626845.1 uncultured Oscillospiraceae bacterium
GTCACCATCCAAAATACTGACAGCCTGTCGTGCCTGCTGATACCCATCATGATGTTCCTGCTGTCCTATGTGTTCCGATACGGTGGGGAGCTTCAGCGCCAGTCCGACGAGACGCTCTGAGGTGGTCAAATGCCAATCATATTACGTCTGGACCGGGTCATGGCGGACCGAAAAATGTCCCTGAACGCCCTCAGCGAAAAGGTGGGCATCGCCAACGTGAACCTGTCCAAGATCAAGACCGGCAAGGTCAGCGCCATCCGCTTCTCCACCCTGGAGGCCATCTGCGAGGCGCTCCAATGCCAGCCCGGAGACATTTTGGAATATAAAAAAGAACAGTAACGCAAAATCCCCCGTGCCGGGGCGAAGTCCGGCACGGGGGATTTATTTCGGCGATACTCAAATATCCGCGAAGCATTCCCGCTCCTCGTCGGTAAAATCCGGCTCCGGTTCGGCGGGCGCTTTGCCCTTTTTCAGCTTGGCGGAGAGGGTGGCGAAAAACGCCGCGATCTGCTCATGGAAGAGGATAACGGCTGTAACGGCGGCGGTGACGGCCACAAGGACCGATATGAGGACGGCAATTTTTTTCTTGCTCATTTTCAACCCTCCGTAAAATCGTTTAAGGGAACAGGGCACATATACCGATACATATTTTACACTATCTTCGCCATTTTTTCAATACCCACACGCAACTTTATCAAAAAATCGTGGAATTGCCATCTTGTATACGGGCCGGCAATGTATTATAATAATATCTGTATGAATATGCGTTTGTGTACGCATATACCGTTATGTTTGAAGCTGAACTCAAAAAGGGGTGTTCATATGGTAAGATTCAAAACGAGTCTCGGCGTCATCTCCATCTCGCCCGACGTTATCACCACCTTAGTGGGCGACGCGGCCACCAGCTGTTTCGGCGTCAAGGGAATGGCCATGCGCTCCGTCACCGACGGACTTGTCCATCTGCTGAAGCCGGAGGCCATGGGCAAGGGCGTCCACATCGCCTACGGGGAGGATTACATCCTCATTGATCTCCACATCATGGTGGATCACGGCGTCAACATCCCCGTGCTGTGCAGCAGCATTATCAACGAGGTCAAATACAAGGTCACGGAGGCCACCGGCATCGAAGTCCGCTCCGTGGACGTATTTGTAGACTCGGTAAGTCTTGATTGATGGAGGACGAAAGCCTTGATACAGTCGATAGATGCCGCGCTGTTCAAATCCATGATCATCTCCGGCGCGGCCCTTTTGGAACAGAACAAACAGCAGATCAATGAACTGAACGTGTTCCCCGTCCCCGACGGCGACACGGGCACGAATATGAGCCTGACCATGGGCTCCGGCGTCACCGCCCTGAAAAACGGCGACTTCAGCACCGTCACCGCCTGTGCCGATGCCGTTGCCAGCGCGCTTCTGCGGGGCGCCAGGGGGAACTCCGGCGTTATCCTCTCCCTCCTTTTTCGGGGCATCGGCAAGAGCCTGAAGGAGAAGAAAACCTGCGGCGCCTCCGAGCTGGCCGCCGCCTTCCAGCGGGGCGTGGACGCCGCCTACAAGGCCGTCATGCGTCCCACAGAGGGCACCATCCTCACCGTCTCCCGCATCGCCGCCGAGTCCGCCAGGGCCTACGCCGAGACGGGCAGCGATCTGGAGGAGATGCTGGAAAAGATGATCGCCGCCGGGGATGTGGCCCTGGCCGGCACCACCGACTTGAACCCCGTCCTCAAGAAGGCCGGCGTCGTGGACGCGGGCGGCAAGGGGTATCTGTGCATCCTGCGGGGTATGCTCTCCGCCCTTCGGGGCCAGCCCATCGAGCACGTGGTCACGGACGAGCCGGAAAACAAGGGCGCGGACTTCGCCGGCCTTTCGGAGGAGGAGATCACCTTCGCCTTCGACACCGTGTTCATCGTCCGCAAGAAGGACCCCAACGTGGACCTTGACCCCTTCCGGGAATATTTGAGCTCCATCGGCGACAGCCTGGTCATCGGCGAGGACGACGACGCCTTCAAGGTGCACGTCCACACCAACACCCCCGGCGACGCCCTCAACGCCGCCCAGCAGTACGGCGTCCTGGAGCTGGCTAAGATCGAGAACATGGTCACCCAGCGGGATGACCTGGCCGCCGGGCGGAAGGCCCAGTCCACCGATGACCTGGAGGCCGTGGAAAAGGAGCTGGAGGCCATGGAGAAGCAGCGGGAGGCCCAGCCCGTGGACGTGCCGCCTGAGAAAAAATACGGGCTTGTCTCCGTCTGCGCTGGTCAGGGCATGGAGGCCGTATTCAAAAATCTGGGCGTGGACGCCCTGGTCACCGGCGGCCAGACCATGAACCCCTCCACCGAGGATATCCTTCGGGCCGTGCAGTCCGTCCCCGCGGAGACGGTGTTCGTCCTGCCCAACAACAAAAACATCATCATGGCCGCCCAGCAGTGCGACAGGCTGACCGATAAAAACGTGGTGGTCATCCCCTCCAAGACCGTCCCCCAGGGCATCTCCGCGCTGGTGTGCTTTGATGACTCCCTGGAGCCGGATGACCTTACCGACGCCATGACCGACGCCTGCGGCTCCGTCCACACCGCCCTTGTTACATACGCGGCGCGGGATTCCGAGTTCGACGGCACCCACATCAAATCCGGCGAATATCTGGCCCTGCTGGAAAACCAGCTTCTTGCCAGCACCTCCGATTTGGCGGAGCTGATCGGCGGCATCGCCGACGCGGTGCGGGATTTCGACCCGGAGGTGCTGACCATCTTCTACGGCGAGGATGTCACCGAGGAGGCGGCAAAAGCGGTGGAGGAAAAGCTGGCGCTGCTCTTCCCCGACGCCGATATCCAGCTCATTTCCGGCGGCCAGCCCGTGTACTACTACATGATCTCCGCCGAGTGATTTCCCATTGCGAATTTCCGCATTGTTCACCCCAAAACGGTTGCGGCTCCGCCGCGTATTTAATTCACGGGCGGGTTTAGAACCCGCCCCTACTCGTCATCGCACAAGCCGCTTCACCTCGCCCCGGCGTAAACGCCAGGGCTCAGGCGCGGGCTTGGCTCCTCCTCTCCCCACCGAACTAACGTTCGGCGGGGGCCCCATCCCTACGGGATGTTCCCCTGCGGGCGCTCCCCTGGGGGAGTCCAGATGGGGGTCGCAACCCCCTCTGGTCGTTTCAAGGGGGAGTCCAGAGGGGGGAAATCGAAATCCCCCCTCTGGTTGTTTTTCTCCTCTTTGTTACTTTCTCCTCTTTTGTCAACACAAAAGAGGAGAAAGTAAATCCCCCTTCGCCTATATGGCGAAAAACTCTCCCGCCGCTCGGTGGAAATCCCCTCCGCCCTGTAAGGGCGGACATTCAAACCCTCCCTCTTTGGTGCATAGACTTTTTTCACTGCCCCATCTTTTACTGTATTTTGTCCCATTCTACTGTCTATCGGTTGACGGTTTTCGGGAGCGCGGCTATACTGGAGGCATCCTGATAAAAGGAGGGACAGCTGTGTTCCAGATCGACAAGTCAGAATTTGGGTCGTTTATCGCGGCCCTGCGTCGGGAGCGGGGAATGACCCAACGGGAGCTGGCGGAAAAGCTGAGCGTATCGGATAAGGCCGTATCCAAGTGGGAGACGGGAGTCAGTCTCCCCGATATAACTCTGCTGCCGCCCCTGGGGGAGGAGCTGGGGGTGACGGTGACGGAGCTTCTCAACTGCCGGCGGATGGACAGCGGCGAGACGTTGAGACCCCAGGAGACCGACGAGCTTCTCCGGCGGGCCATGGAGCTGGCGCCGGAGTCGGGGCGCGGACGGCCAACCTTAAAAAACGTCCTGGCGTTCCTGCTCTGCGCGGGCGCCTGCGCGCTGGAGCTCCTGCTGCTGATGGTGCCCCTAAGGTGGAGGCCGGAGGGAGACGCGGCGGCCATGCTCTGGGTCACGGTTGCCCTTGGGGCGGTTTTCGGGGCGTACTTCTTCCTGGCGGTGAAGAGGAGGCTCCCCGGATTCTATGACGAGAACAGGATCGGCTATATCACCGACGGCTTCTTGCGGATACATATGTCCGGCGTCAGCATCAATAACACGAACTGGCCCCATATGATCCGGGCCTTTCGCGGCTGGTCGGCGGCGGCATTGACGCTCGGTCCCGTGACCGTCTACGCCCTGGACCGCCTGACGCCGAAGGACAGCCCCTGGCGGATGATCGTCTTTTTCGCCCTCCTCCTGGGCGGCCTCTTTATCCCCGCCTATTACGCCGCTATAAAATATCGTAACGGCAGGAAATAAGGACAACTCCAAATTTTGAGGAGCGTGCGGCCCTTCGGGCCGTGCGCGGAGCAAAACAGCAAAAAAGACCTCCGAGAAAAACCCGCAGGCTTTTCTCGGAGGTCTTTCGCACGTTTCCCTTGGCATTGGAAGGCCGCAAAGCGGCCTTCCAAGCCGGTTATTTTACTCGTTGACAGCGGTGACAACGCCGGAGCCGACGGTACGGCCGCCCTCGCGGATAGCGAAGCGGAGGCCGGGCTCGATGGCGATGGGGGTGATCAGCTCAACGTCCATCTCCACGTTATCGCCGGGCATGCACATCTCAACGCCTTCGGGAAGGGTGATGACGCCGGTGACGTCGGTGGTACGGAAGTAGAACTGGGGCCGATAGTTGTTGAAGAAGGGGGTATGACGGCCACCCTCGTCCTTGGAGAGGACGTAGACCTGACCATGGAACTTGGTGTGGGGATGAATGGAACCGGGCTTGGCAAGGACCTGGCCGCGCTCCACCTCGTTCTTGGCGATGCCGCGGAGCAGAGTGCCGATGTTGTCGCCGGCCTCAGCGTAGTCCAGGAGCTTACGGAACATCTCGATACCGGTGACGACGGTCTCACGGGGCTCGTCCATCAGGCCGACGATCTGAACCTTCTCGTTCATCTTGATGGTGCCGCGCTCCACTCTGCCGGTGGCCACGGTGCCGCGTCCGGTGATGGTGAAGACGTCCTCAACAGGCATCAGGAAGGGCTGGTCGGCGGCGCGGTCGGGGGTCTTGATATAGTTGTCAACAGCGTCCATCAGCTCCCAGATGCACTCATACTCGGGGGCGTGAGGATCGGTGGAGTTGGACTCCAGAACCTTCAGAGCGGAACCCTTGATGATGGGGGTGTCGTCGCCGGGGAACTCGTACTTGTCCAGCAGCTCGCGGACTTCCATCTCCACCAGCTCCAGCAGCTCAGGATCGTCCACCTGGTCGCACTTGTTCAGGAAGACGACGACATAGGGCACGTTCACCTGACGGGCAAGCAGAAGGTGCTCGCGGGTCTGGGCCATGGGGCCGTCGGAGGCGGCGATGACCAGGATAGCGCCATCCATCTGAGCGGCGCCGGTGATCATGTTCTTGATATAGTCGGCGTGGCCCGGGCAGTCAACGTGGGCATAGTGGCGGGCGGCGGTCTGATACTCAACGTGAGCGGTGTTGATCGTGATGCCGCGGGCGCGCTCCTCAGGAGCCTTGTCGATCTGATCGTAAGCGGTGTAGGTGGCGGCGCTGGCGTCGGCCATGTTCAGGACCTTGGTGATGGCGGCGGTAAGAGTGGTCTTGCCGTGGTCGATGTGGCCGATGGTGCCGATGTTGACATGGGGCTTGGTGCGCTCGAATTTTGCTTTAGCCATTGGTGTTTTTCCTCCTTTAAATGTTTGGAAAAGGTTTCGGTCTGTCTGAGTTGTATTCTAATACATCCTCATGGATTTTGCAACTGTTTTTCTGGTTTATACGGGTTATTTTGCCCCGTGCGTCCGGACGATCTCATCCCGGAGGCTCTTGGGCAGCTCAACGAAGTGACTGGGCTCCATGGAGTAGTTGGCGCGGCCCTGGGTCTTGGAGCGAAGGTCGGTGGAGTAGCCGAACATGGTGGAGAGCGGTACGTCGCAGGTGACCCGGACGGTCCCGTTCTGGATGTCGGTGGCGGTGACGCTCCCGCGGCGGGAGTTGATGTCGCCGATGATGTCGCCCATGTACTCGTCCGGCCCGATGACCGTGACCTTCATGATGGGCTCCAAGATGGTGGGATCGGCCTTGGCCATAGCCTCCTTGAAAGCCATGGAACCGGCGATCTTAAAGGCCATCTCCGAGGAGTCCACCTCATGGAAGGAGCCGTCGTACAGGTGTACCTTCACGTCCACCACCGGGAAGCCGGCCACGACGCCGGAGAGCATCGCGCCCTGGATACCGGCGTCTACCGCGGGGATAAACTCCTTGGGGATGACGCCGCCGGTGATCTCGTTGAGGAACTCATAGCCCTTGCCGGACTCGTTGGGCTCGATGCGGATCTTCACGTGGCCGTACTGGCCCTTGCCGCCGGACTGGCGGGCGTACTTGCAGTCCACATCCGCCGTGCTCTTGATGGTCTCCTTATAGGAGACCTGGGGACGGCCTACGTTGGCCTCCACCTTGAACTCGCGCATAAGGCGGTCCACGATGATCTCCAGATGGAGCTCGCCCATGCCGGCGATGATGGTCTGACCCGTCTCCTCGTCGGTGTAGGTCTTGAAGGTGGGGTCCTCCTCCGCCAGCTTCTGCAGGGCAATGGCCATCTTCTCCTGGCCGGCCTTGGTGCGGGGCTCGATGGCCACGCGGATGACCGGTTCGGGGAATTCCATGGATTCCAGAATGATCTGGTGGTCGGCGTCACACAGGGTATCGCCGGTAGTGGTGTTTTTCAGGCCCACGGCGGCGGCGATGTCGCCGGTGTAGACCTTGTCGATGTCCTCCCGGTGGTTGGCGTGCATCTGAAGGATGCGGCCAAGCCGCTCGCGCTGGCGCTTCACGGGGTTCACTACCGTGGAGCCCGCCTCCGCCGTGCCGGAATAGACCCGGAAGAAGCTGAGACGCCCCACATAGGGGTCGGTCATGATCTTGAACGCCAGGGCGGAGAAAGGGGCGTTGTCGTCCGCGGGACGTTCCTCCTCCTCGCCGGTCTTGGGGTCCGTGCCCTTGATGGGCGGGATGTCCAGCGGTGAGGGCATGAAATCCACAATGGCGTCGATAAGCTTCTGAACGCCCTTGTTGCGATAGGAGGTGCCGCACACCACAGGCACCATCTCGTTGGCGATGGTGGCCTTGCGGATGGCCGCCTTGATGGCGTCGGAGCTGACGGGCTCGCCCTCAAGATACTTCTCCATGATCTCGTCGTCGAAGTCCGAAACGGCCTCTAAGAGCTTCATTCTGTACTCCTCGGCCATCTCGCGCATCTCTTCGGGGATGGGCTCCACGCGCATGTCCTGGCCCAGCTCATCGTAGTAGACGTCCGCGTTCATCTCGATAAGATCGACGATGCCGCGGAAGTCCGCCTCCTTGCCGATGGGCAGCTGGATGGGGACGGCGTTGGCCTTGAGACGCTCATGGACCATGTTGATCACGTTGAAGAAATCAGCGCCCATGATGTCCATTTTGTTGACGTAGATCATGCGGGGGACATGGTAGGTGTCGGCCTGACGCCACACCGTCTCGGACTGGGGCTCCACGCCGCCCTTGGCGCACATCACCGTGACGGAACCGTCCAGCACCCGCAGAGAGCGCTCCACCTCCACGGTGAAGTCCACGTGGCCCGGTGTGTCGATGATGTTGATGCGTGTTCCCTTCCAGAAGCAGGTGGTGGCGGCGCTGGTGATGGTGATGCCGCGCTCCTGCTCCTGCACCATCCAGTCCATGGTGGCGGCTCCCTCGTGGACCTCGCCCAGCTTGTGGGTGCGGCCCGTGTAGAAGAGGATACGCTCCGTGGTGGTGGTCTTTCCGGCGTCGATGTGTGCCATGATGCCGATGTTTCTTGTTTTCTCTAAGGAATATTGTCTGGGCATAAAATACTCTTTCTCCTGATGCGCTCAGAGCTCCGACGGCCCTGAACCATACTCAAAATAGAAGCGCTGAAGAGCCGCCGGAACTTACCAACGGAAGTGCGCGAACGCCTTGTTGGCATCGGCCATCTTGTGGACGTCCTCACGCTTCTTCACAGAGGAGCCGGTATTGTTGGCGGCGTCCATGATCTCGCCGGCCAGCTTTTCCTTCATGGTCTTCTCGCCGCGGGCGCGGGTGTAGGTGGTCAGCCACCGAAGGCCAAGGGTCTGACGGCGGGCGGGACGGACTTCCATGGGGACCTGGTAAGTGGAGCCGCCCACACGGCGGGACTTGGTCTCCACGGAAGGCATGATGTTTTCAAGAGCGGCCTGGAAAACCTCAAGGGGCTCCTTGCCGGTCTTCTCCTTGACGATGTCGAAGGCGCCGTAAACCACCTTCTGGGCCACGCCCTTCTTGCCGTCAAGCATGATGGAGTTTACAAGCTTTGTGACGAGCACGGAGTTGTAAACAGGATCGGGCAAAATTTCTCTTTTGGGAACATTACCTCTTCTGGGCACTTTGCTTCCCTCCTTCTTAATAAGAATTCACAGGTACTCTCGGTTGATTTAAATGCCGGGGGCATTTAAATCAAGGGGGAACGTGCGGCAGCGCGGGGCGCTGCCTGCTGTCACGCTGCGCGCGGCCATGCCGCACACTTGCGTGACAAAAGGGATTTTTTTCGACGTACATGCCGCCGAAAAAAATATTTGAATATTCACGCCGCCCTTAACGAACCGAGTTCGCGCCGCCGAGGTGTGCAATAAATGTATTGTCACAACAACGAGGACGCTGTTGGGGAATGGCTTACTTTTTCTTGCCGGCCTTGGGCTTCTTGGCGCCGTACTTGGACCTCGCCTGCATACGGCCGTTGACGCCCTGGGTATCGAGGGTGCCGCGGATGATGTGATAACGCACACCGGGCAGGTCCCTGACACGGCCGCCGCGGATCATGACCACGGAATGCTCCTGCAGATTGTGACCGACGCCGGGGATGTAGGCGGTGACCTCGAAGCCGTTGGTCAGACGCACACGGGCGATCTTACGGAGAGCGGAGTTCGGCTTTTTCGGGGTCATGGTCCTGACCGCCGTGCAGACGCCGCGCTTCTGGGGGGAGCTTAAATCAGTGGCACGATTCTTCAGGGTGTTGAGACCCTTCTGGAGAGCCGGGGAGGTGGACTTGTAGACGGAAGTCTCGCGTCCCTTCCTGACGAGCTGGTTAATAGTGGGCATTTTGTTCCTCCTTTCTTCAAAAATCATCGGTTTCGCGCATGGATATTGTACCCGCAAATGGGCGCAAAAACCCCACGCAGACAGGTATTTTAGCATATTTCCCCCGTAAAGTCAACACTTTTTTCCCTCACGCGGGAAAGTTTCAGTCGGTAATTGAAACAAAAATTTCAAAAAATAAAAAGGTATTTTGGTTTTTACGGCGTATAAAGATATCAACGGGTCAATAACGGGCTGAAAGGGGGATGGAAATGGCGAATATCCGTGAAAAGCGCGAGGAGCTGGAAAGACTTCTGGTCTGCGACGCCGGCGTCAGGGCCGCGGACTCCTCCGGCAGGTTCCGTCCGGAGCCGGAGGACGGGGTACGCACCTGCTTCCAGCGGGATATCGACAGGATCACCCACTCCAAGGCGTTCCGCCGCTTAAAGCAGAAAACACAGGTCTTTCTGGAGCCGGAGGGCGACCACTACCGCACGCGCCTCACCCACACGCTGGAGGTCACCCGCATCGCCCGCACCATCGCCAGGGCGCTGTGCCTGAACGAGGACCTGACGGAGGCCATCGGCCTGGGCCACGATCTGGGGCACACGCCCTTCGGACACGCGGGGGAACGGGCCCTCAACGAGCTTTTGGCCGACGAGGGCGGCTTCCGCCATTATGAGCAGAGCCTGCGGGTGGTGGACATCATTGAAAAAGAGGGCCGGGGCCTCAACCTGACCAACGAGGTCCGCGAGGGCATCCTCCGCCACACCTGCGACCCCCTGAGCGCCACCCTGGAGGGGCAGACGGTGAGGCTGGCCGACAAGATCGCCTACATAAACCATGACGTGGACGACGCCATCCGCTCCGGCACCCTCAAGGGCGAGGAGATACCAGAGATCGTCCGAGATACCCTGGGCCACCGGTACAGCGCCCGGATAAACACCATCGTGGAGGACATCATAGCCCAGGGCACCGGTTCAGGCGCCGTGCGCATGAGCGGAGAGGTGGAACGGGCAGTGGACGTCTTTTCCGACTTCCTCTATGAGCGGGTCTATCACAATCCCGTCGTAAAAGGGGAGGAAAGAAAGGTCCAGGGCCTGCTTTCCGGAATTTTTGATTATTTCGCGGCAAATCCGGCAAAAATGTCGGCAGAATACCTGGCCATCGCCGAAAGAGACGGCGTCCGCCGCGCCGCCGCGGACTATGTGGCCGGCATGACCGACCCCTACGCCATCGAGATACACAACAGTATCTTCGTGCCTATGGCCTGGACAGTGAAATAGAACGGCCTTGGCCCCCAAAAGGGGACACACTTCGCCGGTTTTCCTTGTGCGAGCTTATTATAACGCATTAAAAAGCATTTGTCAAGTAGAAATTTAAATATTTTTAATTCGTTTTATGAATAAATAAAATATTGTGGGAAACACTTGGATCAAGAGGATCAAAAGGGGGGAAGGAACGTGCCGCTGCCTGAAAGCTTTATTGAGGAGGTCATCGCCCGCAACGACATTGTGGATGTGGTCTCGGAATATGTTCATCTGACCCGGCGCAGCGGGTCCAACCAGTTTGGCCTCTGCCCCTTCCACTCGGAAAAGACGCCCTCCTTCTCCGTGGCGCCGGACAAGCAGATCTATCACTGCTTCGGCTGCGGCAAGGGCGGGAACGTCATCGGCTTCATCATGGAGATCGAGAACATGACCTTCCGGGACGCGGTGGAATATCTGGCCCGCAGGGCCCATATGGAGATGCCGGAGGACGGCGAGGACCGCCAAGTGCGGGACCGCCGGGCCAGGATCTTCGAGCTGAACCGGCTGGCCGCCCGGTGGTTTTATGAGAATCTCTCCAAGCCGGAGGGGGCCGCGGCGGTGGAATATATCCGCAAGCGGGCCCTGTCCAAAAAGACAGTGACCAGCTTTGGCCTGGGGGCGGCGCCCGACGACTGGTACGCGCTGACCAATGAGATGCGCCGCCGGGGCTACTCCGACGGGGAGCTCATCGAGGCGGGCCTGGCCAAAAAGGGCCGGAACGGCGGGGCCTACGACGTGTTCCGCAACCGGCTGGTCTTCCCGGTGATCGACGTCCGCGGCAACGTGGTGGCCTTTTCGGGGCGCATCCTCAGCGATGACGGGGGGCCGAAATATCTGAACACTCCCGATACGCCCGTCTACGCCAAGAGCCGGAACCTTTTCGCGCTGAATCTGGCCAAGCGCTCCAAGCGGGATATGTTCATCCTGGCGGAGGGGAACGTGGACGTGGTGATGCTCCATCAGGCGGGCTTTGACTGCGCCGTGGCCTCCCTGGGGACGGCGCTGACGGCGGAGCAGGCGCGGCTCATGAAGAATTACAAGGAAAAGGTGGTCATCGCCTACGACTCCGACGGCGCCGGCCTGAAGGCGGCCCAGCGGGCCATCGGCATCCTGGAGCCGGCGGGCCTGCAGGTGCGCGTCCTGCGGATGGAGGGCGCCAAGGACCCGGACGAGTTCATCAAGGCCAGGGGGCCGGACGCTTTTCAGGTGCTCCTGGAGCAGAGCGCCAACCATGTGGAGTACAGAATACTGGCGGCGAGGTCGAAATACGATATGGATACGGACGACGGGCGTCTGGGCTTCCTGCGGGAGGCGGTGGACATCCTGGCCGAAAATCCCAACCGTGTGGAGCGGGAGCTGTACACCGCCCGTGTCGCCAATATGGTGGGCGTCTCTAAGGAGGCGGCCCGCCTGGAGGTGGAGAAGGCCGCCAAGCAGCGGGCCTTCTCGGAAAAGCGCCGGCGGGAGCGGCAGACGCTGCGGGTGGACGCCGGTATGCAGCCCAGGGACCGGAAGAGCCGGTATGAAAATCTCCCCTCCGCCAGGGCGGAGGAGGGGGTCATCCGGCTGCTGATGGCGGACCCGGAGCTGGCCCGGTACACCGGCGGGCTGACCAGCGCCGAGTTCACCGCGCCCTTCCTGGGCCGCCTCTACGATAAGATCCTGAAAAAGGCCGAAAACCACGAGAGCGTCAGCCCCGCGGTGATCGCCGCCGGCCTGGAGCCGGGCGAGGCGGCGCAGTTCACGGAGCTGCTGCGGGAGCCGGAGGAGCTTTCCACCGCCCGCGAGGCCCTTGCCAACTACATAGACAAAATCAGAGAGAGCGGACTCTACAGCAAGACCAACAGGGATGTGGGCGCCCTCTATGAGATGAGAAAAAAGAAAATGGGTAATGGAGGATAAAGAAATGGAAGAAAACAAGAACACCGCCCCGGAGACGGAAGCCGCCGCCGACATTCAGACCCCGGATCAGGCCGCCCGCGAAAAGTTAGAGGCCCTGATCAAGGAGGGCCAGCGCAAGGGCAGTCTCAGCGCCAAGGAGCTGACCGTCCTGGACAGCCTGAATCTGGACCCGGAGCAGATAGACCGGTTCTATGAGAAGCTGGAGCGCCTGGGCGTGGAGACCACCGATGAGGAAGCTCTGGAGATGTTCGGGGATATGGACGTCTCCCTGGAGGAGCTGGACAACATCGACGAGATCACCCGCGAGGAGCTGGAGAGCACCGACGCCCTTTCCGATTCCTTCGCCATTGACGACCCCGTCCGCATGTACCTGAAGGAGATCGGCAAGGTGCCCCTTCTCACCCCTGAGGAGGAGGTGGAGCTGGCCCGCAGGATGGCCGAGGGCGACCAGGACGCCAAGAACCGCATGGCCAACGCCAACCTGCGCCTTGTTGTGTCCATCGCCAAGCGCTATGTGGGCCGCGGGATGCTGTTCCTGGACCTCATACAGGAGGGTAATCTGGGCCTGATCAAGGCCGTGGAGAAGTTCAACTACCAGAAGGGCTATAAATTCTCCACCTACGCGACCTGGTGGATACGCCAGGCCATCACCCGCGCCATCGCCGACCAGGCCCGCACCATCCGCATCCCCGTCCATATGGTAGAGACCATCAACAAGGTCATCCGCGTCAGCCGCCAGCTCCTCCAGGAGCTGGGCCACGACCCCTCGCCGGAGGAGATCGCCGAGGAGATGGACATGCCCGTGGAGAAGGTGCGGGACATCCTGAAGATCGCCCAGGAGCCCGTCTCCATCGAGACGCCCATCGGCGAGGAGGAGGACTCGCGCCTGGGCGACTTCATCGAGGACGAGGCGGCCTCGGAGCCGGCGGAGGCCGCCAGCTTCACGCTGTTGAAGGAGCAGCTGATGGAGGTGCTGGACACCCTGACGCCCCGTGAAAAGAAGGTGCTGGAGCTGCGCTTCGGCATCATCGACGGGCGCACCCGCACCCTGGAGGAGGTGGGCCGGGAGTTCAACGTCACCCGTGAGCGCATCCGCCAGATCGAGGCCAAGGCCCTGCGCAAGCTCCGCCATCCCAGCCGCTCGAAAAAATTGAAGGATTTCCTGAACTGATAAAAAACGAATGACGCCGCCCCGGAGGGAATATACTCCTCCGGGGTGATTTTATGGATTGCAGGATCGGCGACCTCCGCTACAAGGAGGTCATCAACGTGAACACCGGCTTGCGGCTGGGCTATGTGTCTGACGGTGTTTTTGACATAAAAACCGGGCGGATGCGGGCCCTGGTGGTGCCGGGCGGGTACAGGGTGATGGGCCTTTTTGGCAGGAGCGACGACTACGTCATCCCCTGGGAGGCCATACGGCGCATCGGGGACGACATCATCCTGGTGGAGGACAGCCGCCTGGAGACCAGGGAGCGCAAGCGGAAGAAGTGGCCGGAGACAGCCGCCCCCTGCCCGGAGCGGCGGGAGAAGGAGCCGCCGCGCCATGAGGGCGAGAAGAATACATATTCCTGAAAGAGCGGGGCGCTGGCAGACGCGCAAACGGGCCGGAAGGACGCCGACGTCTCTTAAAGCGCCCGGAGGGGAGTAATATTTTGAAAAAAGAGCAAAATAAGGGTTGCAATTTGAAATCCGCTCTGATATAATATCTAAGCCCTGAGAAGGGATTACGCACACGCGGGGATGCCGGGTCATGTGCCCAAGGGTTGGCACGGCAGTGGAGCCGCGTGGAGGGTAAAAACTAAATTTTAAAAAGGAGAACACAAACATGGCAGTCGTATCAATGAAGCAGCTGCTGGAGGCCGGCGTACATTTCGGCCACCAGACCCGCAGGTGGAACCCCAAGATGGCGCCCTACATCTACATGGAGCGCAACGGCATCTACATCATCGACCTTTCCAAGACCGTGAAGAAGCTGGAGGAGGCCTACAACTTCGTCCGTGAGCTTTCCGAGAACGGCGGCACCCTTCTGTTCGTGGGCACCAAGAAGCAGGCCCAGGACGCCATGAAGGAGGAGGCCGAGCGCGTGGGCATGTACTATGTCAACGCCAGGTGGCTGGGCGGTATGCTCACCAACTTCAAGACCATGCGCACCCGCGTGGACAGGCTGGCGCAGCTCAAGCGTATGCAGGAGGACGGCACCTTTGACATGCTCCCCAAGAAGGAAGTCATGAAGCACCTGGGCGAGATGGCCAAGCTTGAGAAATATCTTGGCGGCGTCAAGGAGATGAACAAGCTCCCCTCCGCCCTCTTCATTGTCGATCCCCGCAAGGAGCGCAACGCCATCGCCGAGGCCCGCAGGCTGGGCATCCCCATCGTCGCCATCGTGGACACCAACTGCGACCCCGATGAGGTCGATTATGTGATCCCCGGCAACGATGACGCCATCCGCGCCATCCGTCTGATCGCCTCCACCATGGCCAACGCCATCCAGGAGGGCCGTCAGGGCGAGGACGCCGCCGAGGCAAAAACCGAGACCGAGGCCGAGGCCGTGACCGAGGACGCCCAGGCCCCCACCGAAGAGTAAGACAGGAGGACAAAGGATATGGCTATTACCGCCGCAGATGTAAAGAATCTTCGTGAGATGACCGGCGTTGGCATGATGGACTGCAAGAAGGCCCTGGCCGCCACCGATGGAGATATTGACAAGGCCGTTGAATGGCTGCGCGAGAAGGGCCTTGCCGCCGCCCAGAAGAAGGCCGGACGCATCGCCGCCGAGGGCGTGGCGTACGCCGCCGTCATTGACGGCGTGGGCGTGTGCGTTGAGGTCAACGCCGAGTCCGACTTCGTGGCCAAGAACGACGTGTTCGTGGACTACGTCCATCAGGTGGCCGCCGTTGTCGCCAAGGACGCCCCCGCGGACCTTGACGCCCTGATGGCCTGCAAATATCCCGGCTCCGAGCTCTCCGTCAAGGAGGCCCAGAATGAGAAGGTCCTGGTGATCGGCGAGAACATCAACGTCCGCCGCTTCGCCCGCTTCGACACCGGCGTTTCCGTCGCCTATGTCCACATGGGCGGCAAGATCGGCGTCATCGTCAACCTGGACACCGACCTGCCCGCTGAGAAGGTGGAGGCCGTGGGCAAGGACGCCGCCATGCAGATCGCGGCCCTGAATCCCCGCTTCTGGGACAAGTCCCAGGTCACCCAGGACGTGCTGGACGAGGAGAAGAAGATCATGATGGCCCAGATGGCCAACGATCCCTCCATGGCCAGCAAGCCCGAACAGGTCCGTGAGAAGATCGTCATGGGCAAGCTCAACAAGTTCTACGCCGAGAACTGCCTCTTGCAGCAGGAGTTCGTCAAGGACAATTCCGTCACCGTGGAGAAGTATATCGCCAACACCGCCAAGGCCCTGGGCGGCAGCATCAAGTTTTCCGGCGCCGTCCGCTTCGAGAAGGGCGAGGGCATCGAGAAGCGTCAGGATGACCTGGCCGCCGAGGTCGCGAAGCTGGTAAAATAAACTGAACCGATCCCCCCATCCCCGGAGAGTATTCTCTGGGGATTTTTTTGTAAACAGCGCCCGCGTTGAGCGGGCTTTGTTTTTTAATTTTACAGACGTGCCGCATTTTGTACTCGACAAGCCGGAAGAAAATGCTATAATAGATACCGAGATGACCCATCACTTCCTGAAAAGAGGTAAACGCGATGAAAGACTACATTCTTCTGACCGACTCCTCCTGCGACCTGCCCCCGGCCATCGCGGAGGAGCTGGATATACAGGTGCTTCCCCTGAAGGTGAACCTGGACGGCAGGGAGTTCCGCAACTATCTGGACGAGCGGGAGATCCCGTCGGGCGAATTTTACGCGGCCCTGCGCGCCGGCGGCAGCGCCTCCACCAGCGCCGTGAATCCCAGCGAGTTTGTGGAGCTGATGACGCCTTTCCTGGAGCGGGGCCTGGATATCCTCTACGTGGGCTTCGCCACGGCCCTGTCCAGCACCTGCCAGAACGGCGCTATCGCCGCCGAGGAGCTGCAGGAGAAATATCCGGAGCGTAAAATTTACGTCGTTGACTCCAAATGCGCCTCCATGGGCCAGGGACTTCTGGTGTATCTGACGGCGCTGAAACGGCGCGAGGGCATGGAGATCGACGCCGCCCGCGATTTTGCCGCCGCCACCGCCCCCCGCGTGGTACACTGGTTCACCGTGGACGATCTCTACTTCTTGAAACGCGGAGGCCGCGTCAACGCCGCCACCGCCGTGGTGGGGACGCTGCTGAACATCAAGCCCGTCCTCCATGTGGACGACGGGGGATATCTTATCAATATGGCCAAGGCCAAGGGCAGAAAGGCCTCCATCAAGGCCCTTTACGATAAGTGCGCCCAGACCGGCGACGATATCGCCCATCAGCACGTCTTTATCAGCCACGGCGACTGCCTGGAGGACGCCCAATACCTGGCCGCCATGGTTCGGGACAACCTGCACCCCCTGGACATCACCATCAGCCCCGTGGGCCCCGTCATCGGCGCCCACTCCGGCCCCGGCACCCTGGCCCTCTTCTTCCTGGGCGACGTGAGATAAATCCGGCGCGAGCCAGAACGCCCTCCCTTTTTGATATGCTCCCCCTATAGTAGACAGTGAAAAGGCTGTCAAGATAGGGGGAGCATATCATTTTCGGGGAGGGCGTTTTTATGTCCGCCACGCCGCACGGCATGACAGGGCCGCTGATGGCGGCCATATCCTGTTTTGTGAGTTGGCGGCGTTTTGTGGCAGAATCCTTTTCGGAACATAGAATGGTACGACAAGACTATGTCGGAAAGGAACATACATTTAATGGACACATCGCTTTTCCTCCTGCCGGAGGGGGAGACGGGGGTGGTGGAGGAGATTTTTCTTCCCTGGGAGACGCGGCGCAGGCTTCTTGATCTGGGGCTGACGCCGGGGGCCAGGGTCGCGTGCCTCTTCTCCGCGCCATCGGGGGACCCCAGGGCCTATATGGTGCGGGGCTCGGTGATCGCGCTCCGGCGCGAGGACGCCGACCGCGTGGCCCTCTGCCGGGGATAGGAGGGGAAAATGGGACTTACCTTGCGATCCGTGGGCAAAAACGCCGCGGACACGAATCACATAGAGGCCGGGGCTTTCCGCACGGCGGCGCTGGCCGGAAACCCCAATGTGGGCAAAAGCACCGTCTTCAACGGCCTTACCGGCCTTCACCAGCACACCGGAAACTGGTCGGGCAAAACCGTCCTCACCGCCGCCGGAAGCTTCCGGCTGGACGGGCGCACCTATGCCCTGGTGGACATACCGGGCACCTACTCCCTACGGGCCGGTTCAGCCGAGGAGGAGGCCGCCCGAAACTATATCGCCTTTGGAGGCGCCGATCTCATTGTGGTGGTCTGCGACGCCGGGGCGCTGGAGAGGAATCTCAACCTGGCCCTGCAGATTTTGGAGGTGACGCCCAACGTCATCCTGGCGGTGAATCTGATGGACGAGGCGAAAAAACGGGGCATCGCCGTGGACACGGGCCGCCTCTCCGCCCTTCTTGGCGTGCCGGTGATCCCCATGGCGGCGCGCCGGAAAAAGGGCCTTGAGGAGCTGAAAAGGGCCATAGCGGAGTATACCCCGCCGGCCTACGCCTACACGGCGCGGTATGAGGAGTGCGTCGAGGACGCCGTGAATCTGCTGGAAATGCCTCTGGAGAACCTGCTGGACGGGCGGCTCAACGCCCGCTTCGCCGCCCTGCGGCTTTTAGAGGGGGATCGGGGGATGACGGCGCGGATGGACGAATACCTGGGCTTCCCCCTGGCCGGTCACCCCGCCGTCGCGCCGGCTTTGGAGCAGGCCAGGGAAAGGCTGCGCCGGGCCGGAATCCGCTCCGGCGCGGTGGGAGACGCGCTCATCGCCGGAATCTACAAAAGCGCCGGGGAGATATGCCGCCAGTGCGTCAGCGGCCCCGCCGGATACGGGGAGCGGCAGCTGAAGATAGACCGGCTCCTGACCCGCCGGCTTACGGGAATCCCCGTGATGCTGGCCCTGCTGGCCCTTATCTTCTTCATCACCATCAAGGGGGCCAACGGGCCGTCCGACCTGCTTTACGCCCTCTTTGAGCGGGCGGGGCGCGCTATGGAGCGGGGGCTTGCCGCCCTGGGCGCGCCGGAAAAGCTCACGGAGGCGCTGATCTTCGGCGTCTGGCGGGTGCTGGGGTATGTGGTCAGTGTGATGCTGCCGCCTATGGCCATCTTCTTCCCTCTGTTTACCCTGCTGGAGGACCTGGGCTACCTGCCGCGGGTGGCCTTTGATCTGGATGCCGGTTTCCGCAAAGCCGGCGCCTGCGGAAAGCAGTGCCTGACCATGGCCATGGGCTTCGGCTGTAACGCCGCCGGGGTGGTGGGGTGCCGAATCATCGACTCGGAGCGGGAGCGGCTCATCGCCACGGTCACCAACGCCCTGGTGCCCTGCAACGGGCGCTTCCCCATCCTTATCGCGCTGATCTCCATGTTCCTCATAAGCTCCGGCGGCACGGGCGCGTCGGTGCTGGCCGCCCTGGCTCTCACCGGCTTTATCGTGGCGGGCGTCATCGCCACGCTTCTGGCGTCCCGCCTTTTGAGTCGCACGGTGCTGAAGGGCCGCCCCTCCTCGCCCACCCTGGAGCTGCCACCCTTTCGGATACCCAAGGTGGGGGAGGTCGTCGTCCGGTCCCTCTTTGACCGCACGCTGTTCGTCCTGGGCCGGGCCGCCGCCGTGGCCGCCCCGGCGGGGCTGCTCATCTGGCTGGCCGCCAACCTGCGGGTGGGGGAATCCACCGTTCTGGGGATTGTCACCGGAGCGCTGGACCCGTTGGGAAGATTTCTGGGGATGGACGGGGTGATCCTCACCGCCTTCCTGCTGGGCCTGCCGGCCAATGAGACGGTAGTACCCATCATGATCATGGCCTATGCCGCCTCCGGCACCTTCCAGGGATATGAGGACCTGGACGCCCTGCGCGGCCTCCTGCTGGACAACGGCTGGACCACCGTGACCGCCGTGTGTACGGCCCTGTTTACCGTCCTCCACTGGCCCTGCACCACCACGCTCCTGACCGTCAAAAAAGAGACGGGGAGCGTCAAATGGACGGTCCTGGCCGCCCTCCTGCCCACGGCCATGGGCGTGGCCGTCTGCGCGCTCATCGCCCATGTTTTTGGGTGAAATCCCTGACGCCGTAAGGGAAACACTTTTTTGAAAAAAAGGAATAATGGTGACCTTCACCAATCCTCACGGGTTCTCCACCTTCGCGCTTTACGGCGGCTCCGCGCCTGGTAACCTGGCAGCAAGCAGTAGGGGCGGGTTCTAAACCCGCCCGTGCGGATGGTTCGGTTTTTTGTGATTTTGCGGCTGCTGGGGCACTTTTTCCGCGGCCCTATTTGAAATTTTTCTTGCATTTTCCGGACCCTGGAAGTATACTTATCTCACGCATTCAAAAGAGAGAGGGGCTTTTTATGGCTAAAAAGACGCCCAAACAGTGGGCGGTCTGGTTCCTCATTCTGAACGCCGGCCTTATCGCCACGGCGGCGGGCATCTCCCTTTTTAAAACGCCCAACCATTTCGCCATGGGCGGCACATCGGGCCTCGCCGTGATCATGGCGGCCCTGTGGCCGGGCCTGAACGTGTCAGGGGCCATGTTCATCATCAACGCCGCGCTGATCGTCATCGGCTTTATCTTCCTGGGCCGAGGCTTCGGATGGGGCACCATCTACGCCTCCGTGGCCCTGTCCACCTATGTGGCCGTCTTTGAGTGGCTGATCCCCCTCTCCGTGCCGCTGACAGACGACAAGCTCCTGGAGGTCATCTGGGCTGTGATCCTGCCCGCCGTGGGCTCCGGCATGGTGTTCAACATCGGCGCCTCCACCGGCGGCACGGACATCATCGCCATGATCCTCTCCAAGCACACCTCCCTGGAGGTGGGCAAGGCCCTGCTCATCCCCGATTTCGCCATTACCGCGTGCACGTTTTTCATCTTCGACGTGAAAACGGCCCTTTACAGCCTGACGGGCCTGCTGATGAAGACCTTCCTGGTGGACATCGTCATCGACGGCATCAACTCCCGCAAGTACTGCACCATCATCTCCTCCCACCCGGAGGAGGTCAAGGAATTTATCCTCGCCAAGCTGGGCCGCGGCGCCACCATCACCAAGGCGGAGGGCGCCTTCTCCGGCAAGGCCGAGGTGATGATCACCACCGTCCTCACCCGCCGGCAGGCGGTCTATCTGCGCAACTTCATCCGCTCCATCGACGCCAACGCCTTTATCACCATGGTGAACTCGTCCCAGATCATCGGCAAGGGCTTCCGGGAGATATGACCGGCGATATCCATAAAAATCCCGCGCTTTCCGGTTGACGGAAGGCGCGGGATTTTTTGATTTCGGGTAGTCGAAGGCCCGTTTATTCGTCGTCCAGCTCGTGGCTGAGAAGGTGCTCGGTGTAGCACATGAGGAACGGGGCCACGCCTTTGGCGTCATTTTCCACGATGGGTTCGGAGATATAATACTCATAGGAGCCGTCGCGGCGGCGGTTGTTCTCCGGTCCCAGGCCGGCCACCAGGCAGATGCCGCCCAGGTTCAGCTTGCCGTCACGCTCGGTGAGGTATCTGTCGCAGATGGAGCGGAAAATAGCCTCGCCGCGGGGGCAGTAGTGGTAGTCCAGGACGCCCAGGCGCGCTCCCTTCAGGAAGAAATAGGCCACCATGGCGCTGCCGGAGGTTTCGGGGTAGTTGCCCTCCCGGCCCACCTGGTTGGGGACCTGATAGAGCATACCGGACTCGTGGTCGATATAGGGCAGGAGGTTCCTGGCCAGCTCGCGGGCGATGGAGATCATCTCCTCCTTGAATTCATCGTGGCCGGGGGCGATGTAGCTGATCACGTCCACCAGCGCCGCGGCGAACCAACCCAGGGACCTGAGCCAGGGGTTCTTGGATTTTCCGTCCGGGCCGGCCCAGAAGGCCTTGCCGGAGGCGTCATAGCCGTGGCGGTAAAGGCCCGTTTCAGCGTCCAGCATCTTCTCGTGGACGGTGTGGAACTGCCGGCGGATATCCTCATAGCCGGCGCAGTTTTCAAATTCCGTGGTGTAGCGGGTGCTGAACACCTGGGCCATATAGAGGCCGTCCAGCCACACCTGGTTGGGATAGATGGCCTTGTGCCAGAAGCTACCCTCGCTTGTTCTGGGCTGGCGGAGGATCTGGCCGTGAAGGATCTCCATGGCCTTGCGGTATTTCTCCTTGTGGGTGGCGGCGTACAGGTCGAACAGTACCCGGCCCTCGCAGATGTTGTCCAGGTTGTAGTCCTCCTCGGAGTAGCCCAGGATGGTGCCGTCCTCATGGACATAGAAGTCGATGAAATTGTCCACGAAGTCGAAATATCTCTTCTCGCCGGTGATGGCGTAGAGGTTTAGAAGGGAGATCATCATGCAGCCGTCGATATAGTTCCAGCCGTTGATCTTGCCCTCTTTGATCTTCTCGATGTTCCACAGCGGCGTGCTGGGGGTGGAGTCCGCCATAACGCGCTCCACATAGCGTTCAATGGTGTTCATCAGGTGACCTCCATAATAGGATTTTTTAGAAACGGCCCCGCGCGGTAAAAAGACGCGGGGCCGGCAAGGGGCTTATTTCAGATCCTGGGTGGGAATGCCGTCCATATCGTCGAAGTCCTGGTTCTCGCCGCACATGCCCCAGATGAAGGTGTAGTTGGCCGTGCCCACGCCGGAGTGGATGGACCAGCTGGGGGAGATGACGGCCTCCTCGTTGTGCATCACCAGATGGCGGGTCTCCTGGGGCTGGCCCATCATGTGGAATACGCACTGGTCGGGGGCGACCTCGAAGTACATATAGACCTCCATCCGGCGCTCATGGGTGTGGCTGGGCATGGTGTTCCAGACGTTGCCCGGCAGCAGGGCGGTCATGCCCATGGAGAGCTGGCAGCTCTCGCACACGGCGGGGTGGATGTACTGGCGCAGGATGCGCTCGTTGACCGTCTCCTGGCTTCCCAGATGGTTGTAACGGGCCTTCTCCATGGGGATCAGCACCGTGGGGCAGGTGCGGTGGGCGGGGCTGGAATTGACGTAGAATTTGGCGGGGTTGGCCTTGTCGGCGGACTTGAACACCAGCTCCTTGGTGCCCATGCCCACATAGATGCCGTCCTTGGTGCCTACCTTGTACTCCACGCCGTCCAGCACCATGACGCCGGGGCCGCCGATGTTGATGGCGCCCAGCTCCCGGCGCTCCAGGAAGTAGGGGGCGGCCAGCTCCTTGAAGGAGCCCAGAACCAGGTCCTCCTCCACCGGCATGATGCCGCCGGCGATGATGCGGTCCTGATGGGAGTAGGTCAGGTTGATGGAATCGGGCTCGAAGATGTGGGAGATGTGATAGTGCCGGCGGAGGTCGGCGGTGTCGTAGTGCTTGGAATCATCGGGGTGATTGGCGTAACGGACGTCAAAATTGATTTTCATGGTCGTGCTCCTCCTGATATGTAAAATTGAAATAAATTCCCTGTCTGGCGGCCCTCCGCTTCCGGACGGCGCTTACACCCTGGCCCAGATGTCCCTGACGGTCTTCACGGCGAGGGGGATGTCCGCTCCCGTGGTGCCCTCCAGCACTAAAATGGCGTCGGGGTTGGAGGCCTTGATGCGGCCAAGAATGGCTTCCTTATCCAGATCGCCCTGGCCGAAGCCCACCTGCTGTGGAGCCGAGCCGTCGGAGCTTAAAAGGCAGTCCTTGATGTGGAAGAACTTGATCCTCTGGCCGAAGAGCTCCAGCCCCCGGTCAAGGATGGCCAGGTAGTCGCGCTGATTTTCCGCGTCCATGTAATTATAGAGGTCAAAGGTGACATAGACGTTGGGCCGCCCCATACGGCGGATCACCATGTCCAGAATGTCCGGATTCCAGCAGACGTGTCCCGCCGCGCCCTCCATGGCGATGTTGACCTCATTCTCCGCGGCGATGTCCGCCAGACGCCCGAAGGTGTCCGCCACCAGGGCGTAGGCCTCCTCGGCGCGGTTTTTGGGGTTGTAGGTCCACTTGTCGTCGTTGTAGGAGCCGGTCTCGCTGCCCACGTACATACAGCCGAAGCTCCGCGCCGCCCGCAGGTAGTCCGCGAATATGTCGAAGCACCGCTGTGCCTTGGCGCGGTCTGAGTGGACGGGGTTGAAGTAAGCGCCCAGAAGAAGCGGCGACGCGCCGCCCAGGTTCAGGGCCCGGCCTATCTCCCCGGCCCGCTCCGGCGTTATGGCGCCGGGGGCGTAGGGGATGTCGTCGTAGGACTTGTAGCACACCAACTGCAGGCCGTCAAGTCCCAGCTCCTTCACTCTGGCGATGATGTTCTCCGTGCCCTTGACACCCAGGTCGTGGCCGCGAATACAAAGCGTCATGGTTCCGTAACCTCCCCATTTTGTAATATGCGCCGTGGTATATCTCGTCACCTTAACCATTATACACCGCCCGATAAGCCGTGGCAATAGTTATTTTCGACAGAAGATATTCATTTTTCGGAGGTCAGCCCTTCCCCGCGCCACTGTTCTGGCGGCACCGTTTGGCGAAAGTGGAGGGAGAGCAGCCGAAGTGCTTGTTGAAGACGCGGGAGAAGTAGAGGGGATCGGAATATCCGCACATCTCCGCCACCTCGGCCACAGAATAATCGCGGCTCCAGGCGGAGGAGAGCATTCCCTCGGCCTTCTTCATCCGCAGGCCGGTCATATACTCCAAGGGGGTGACGCCCACCTCTTTTTTAAAGAGCTTCCGAAGATAGTCGTAGTGGAAGGGAAGCTCCCGAATGGCGGCGTCCAGGGCGAAATCCGGCTGGGTATAGCTGTGCATGATGGCGTAGCGGATCTGTTCCACCGGCTCGGAGAAGCCGGAGTTGGACAGGCTCACCATGATGTAGCTGGCGATCAGATCCCCCAGGGCCTCCAGCACCAGCTCGCGCTTGGTGATGTCGGACTGGTAGTAATATTTCGCCTCGCTGAAGGCGAACAGGAATCGCCCCTCCGGGTCGCCGGAGACCTTGAAGGCGCTCTTGCTGTGAAAAGCCGGAGTGTCCATACGCATGTGAATATTTGTGAAGCCGTCGCTGCTGGAATTGGCGTGGAGAAGACGGGGCGGGATCGCCACCGTGTCGCCGGCCTTATAGGCGATGACGGAGCCGTTCTCAAAGGCGAAAGCGCCCTCGCCGCCGGTGCAGTAGACAAGCTCCCACTCCTCGTGGGTGTGCCACAGCACGTCGTAGGTCTTGGGGTGCTCGCCCATATACAGGATGGAATTCATCGTTTTTCCCCTTCGTCGTGTATTCTGAGTCCCTTTTCCGTAAAGAACCGGATCATCGCCTCGTACCACTCCGGCACGTCGGCGCTGATCTCCGGCAGGGCGTAGCTGGGGAATACCAGCTCATTGGCCACGGAAAGTCCGTGCTGGCCGTGGGCGTACACGTGCAGGGCAAAGGGGACGCCTGCCTCCTCCAGCGCCACCGC
Source organism: uncultured Oscillospiraceae bacterium (assembly GCA_947626845.1). Classification (GTDB taxonomy): domain Bacteria; phylum Bacillota; class Clostridia; order Oscillospirales; family Oscillospiraceae; genus RUG626. The sequence goes on from CANQTW010000026.1 coordinate 24,749, forward strand.
CACCAGAAGGGAGCTGCGGCAGGGGACCGACCCGTCGTCGCGGGTGTGCCAGAGGAACACGGGGCACATGTCGGGCCGCACTAACTTTTCGATGCTGAGCCGTTCGGCCAGCGCTTTGTCCCCGCCGGAGATATTTTCGATGCTTCCGGCGTGGGTCCGGCCATGGCTGAGGGTCACAGGATAGCAAAGGCCCAGGGCGTCCGGCCGGATGTCCGCGGGGGCGGCGATGTCCGCCACCTCCGGCGCGTCGAACATGGTGCCCAGGGTGGCGCACAGATGCCCTCCGGCGGAGAAGCCGATGGCCGCCACCATATGGGGATCGACCCCGTCTTTTTCGGCGTTGTCCCGGATGAACCGCATGGCCGCCGCGGCCTCCCGCAGGGCCGTGGGGAAGACGTGGGGGGCGCAGCTGTACACCAGCACATACGCCGCCCATCCCCTGGCGGTGAATTGGAGGGCCACAGGTTCCGCCTCCCTGGCGGAGCAGTATTCATAGCCGCCGCCGGGCAGGATCAGCACGGCGGGCCGCAGGCGTTTTTTGACGCCCCAAAGCTCCGTCTCCTGGGGCAGATAACAGGTAAGCTCCGCCGCGGCGCCCGCGGGCCGGTCAAGCCCCATCTCCTGATAAAGATCAAAGCGCGCTGTCTTCATCTTCTCTTTCTCCTCCGTTCCGTGCCAGATCATCCGGCCCAATTCATCCATATGGGTTTTCCGAAAAGTCCATTCTAAAGGTAATCATACCTTAAATTCCCCCATCCGTCAAGAGCTTTTTCGATTTAAATGGCCCCTCCTGCTTCGTCAGCCCCACCGGACGCAAAAATCCGGCCCCCAAAGGGGCCGGATACACAGTCTGATAAAAAAACTCAAATTCAACATTTTTTCCGGCAGATAAAAATCCGGCCCCCAAGGGGGCCGGATACAGGCGCATAGTTGTTATCTGGTTCAAAGGGCCGCCTTGGCGGTGCTGACCAGCTGGGAGAACGCCTCAGGATTGTGGATGGCGGTCTCGGAGAGCATCTTGCGGTTCATCTCGATGCCGGCCTTCTTCAAGCCGTGCATAAAGGTGGAGTAGTTCATGCCGTTGGCCTTGCAGCCGGCGGAGATACGGGTGATCCAGAGCTTGCGGTAGTCGCGCTTTTTCTGCTTGCGGCCAATGTAGGCGTAGGTCAGAGACTTCATCATGGCCTGATTGGCCATCTTGAAGTGCTTGGATTTGGCACCCCAGTAGCCCTTGGCCAGCTTGAGGACCTTATTTCTTCTCTTGCGCGTCATCATCGCGCCTTTGATTCTTGCCATCTTCAGTGACCTCCTTATTTATACAGGATCATGCGCTTGATCGCCGCTTCGTTGGTGACGTCGGCGTAGGTTCCCTTGCGGAGGCCTCTCTTGCGCTTGGTTGACTTCTTGTTGAGGATGTGGCTCTTGTATGCGTGGGCGCGCTTGACCTTGCCGGTCTTGGTGAGATTAAATCTCTTCTTCGCGCCGCTGTGGGTCTTGATCTTGGGCATCTTTGGTTACTCCTTCCATTGTTTTGGCGGCATGAGCCGCCCTATTAACGCGCGGTAAAGCGCGGAAATATACTGCTCAAAAACGGGCTCCGCCCCGTTCCCATCACTTGTTGGGCTTGGGGGACAGGAAAATGCTCATGTTCCGCCCCTCAAGCTTGGGGGGCTTGTCGAGGGAGGCCACCTCGGCGCACTCCTGGGCGTACCGGTTCAAAAGCTCCTCGCCGATGGAGGTATGGGCCATTTCACGTCCGCGGAAGCGCACGGAGACCTTGAGCCTGTCGCCGTCCTTCAGGAATTTCATGCCGTTTTTCAGCTTGACGTTGAAATCGTTGTCGGCGATGCCGGGAGACATGCGTATCTCCTTGATCTCGATGACGTGCTGGTTGCGGCGGGCTTCCTTCTCACGCTTGGCCTGCTCAAAGCGGTATTTCCCGTAGTCCATGATGCGGCAGACGGGCGGCACGGCGTTGGGGGAGATCTTCACCAGATCCATACCCTTTCCCTCGGCCACCTTCAGCGCCTCCGAAGCCGGCATGATGCCCAGCTGAGCGCCGTCCTCGCCGATGAGCCGCACCTCGTTGTCGGTGATCTCCTCATTGATTTGATGAGCGATGTTAGCGATGATAAAACACCTCCGAAATCAAAAAACGGATGCCAAACGGCACCCGCGCAAAGTCCCATAGGGACCCTATCACGCTGTTGACCGGACTGCGACAGGTCGAGCCGGTGAGAAACGATGCCGCTTCTGCTTTGTTTTTGCTTGAGTAGTATACCAGAGGAAAATCCCTTTGTCAAGAGCTTTTTTGAAAAAATATGTACCCCCCGAAAAGGGGGGAATAATTATTTCAGATACGCTTTCAGCCGCTGGATGTTGTCGTGCTCGCAGGTGATAAGCTTCTGGGCCAGGCCCAGAGTCTCGGCGCTGGCGTTTTGGTGGCCGTTGACCACCTTTGTCATCTGGATGATGCCCATGTTGGAGCCCTTGATCATCAGCTCCGCCAGGTGCTCCGTCTCGTCGTTCATCATGGTGTTCATGGTGACGCCCATCTTCATCCCCAGCTTCTTCATCTCGCCCACGGGCTCAGGCTGACCGCCAAGGCCCACGATCCTGGCTGCGGCCTCGCCGCCGATGGAGTCATATTCCCGCCGCTGTGTCTCCAGGTCCGCGATGAAGGACGAATCGGAGGCGCTGGGCAGCAGATCCACAATGGACTGAGAGCCGGTCTTGGCGTTCCGGTAGACGGAGTTCAACACGGCGATGTCCACATTTTCAGGCATAAAAATCCGCTCCTTTCGTTGTATTCGCCTTTAGTTTGTGATAGAATAAGCGAAATACTCTGAAACCGGAGAGGTAATTATGAACTGGCTTGAGATAACCGTGAACACTTCCCACGAAAAGCTGGACCCGCTGACAAGCCGCCTCACCGCGCTGGGCGTGGAGGGCTTTATCACCGAGGACGAGGCGGATGTGAGGGATTTTCTGGAAAACAATCGAAAATATTGGGACTATGTGGACGAGGACTTCATCAAGAGCATGGCAGGGGTGTGTCGGGTAAAATTCTACCTGGAGGACTCCCCCGCCGGCAGGGCGGAGCTTGCGGGACTTGAGGCGGCGCTTCCCGCTTTTGAGCTGATTTCCCGGCAGGTGAAGGACGAGGACTGGGAGAACAACTGGCGGGAGTACTACAAGCCCATCGAGGTGGGCGAAAGGCTCGTCATCGTCCCCCAGTGGCTCGCCTCACCGGAAAGCGGGCGGGTGGAGCTGCGGCTGGACCCCGGCCTCATTTTCGGCACCGGCGCCCACGCCACCACACAGCTTTGCCTTGCCGAGATCGAAAAATACGCCCCCGGCCAAAAGGTGCTGGACCTGGGGTGTGGCAGCGGCATCCTGGCCATCGGGGCCCTGCTCCTGGGCGCGGAAAAGGCCGTGGGGGTGGATATCGACGAGAAGGCCCCGGCGGTGGTCATGGAGAACGCCGGCTTCAACGGCATCGGTCCGGACAGGCTGTCCGTCTTTGCCGGGGACGTGCTGTCGGATAGGGACTTGAGCCGCCGCCTGTCCGGGGAGAGATTCGGCCTCGTGCTGATGAATATCGTCTCTGACGTGATCATCGCCCTCTCGCCCAAGGTGCCGGAATTTCTGGCCCCCGGCGGCGTTTTCATCTGCTCCGGCATCATCGAGGGGCGGGAGACCCAGGTAAAGGCCGCTTTGGAACGGGCCGGCCTTCGGGTGCTGGAGCACCGCCAAAAGGACGGCTGGCACGCATACATATGCCGGTAATAGAAATCCCCTCTCCGTGCGCAAAAGCGCCCCCTGCAAGGGGTGGGGTGCCTGTAAGAAAGTTTTGGGACATATTTGATTGCTGCATGTCAATCTTGTTTAAAGTAAAAAAAGTTACAGGGTGTTGACTCAATCATTTTGCATTAATATATTTTTGATATTCTTGCTCTAATATAAAAAATTATAAATATAATTTGGTTAAAAATTACTCCTGCCTGAGTTAATGAACGTAGCCGAAATGATATCAACAGATTAACATCAAAAAAATAAGATAGGTTACATGCATAATTTGAGAATATTGATTGCGCCTTTAGAGTACCTGCTGTGTAACAGAGGGCATGTAATGGCGGCTGTTAGATAAGGGAAATAATGGTTTTCCTCAAAAGAGAAGAAAGATACGCAAGAAGACATAAAAATACAATTGTATTGAAATATTTATCTTTTTCTGGTATACTAAAATTGTAGATGTGTCTGTAGAAGCGTCAAAATGGCAGTTATTTATACGAAGTGGTGTGGAGCCACGCAGATTGCCTTGAAAACGAGAAGCGGACTAACCTAAAAATAAATTGCTGGTATTAATATTAATAGTAGAACACATACAAAATTCGGTAAAGGCAAATTGTCCATGGCTGACCTTAATCGATTTTTCGGCATCGAGATGTAGTAATTTAAAAGTTTATTTATTTTGTAAATGAAAGTCAAGGAGAAGATAAATGACGACCGAACAGTTTATTCGATATAGAAATATTCTAATTGAGCCTATTAACGAGTGTGCAAAGTATACTCCAAAATTTGGACATGGACGAAATGGCGGTTTTTCTTTTTCAGAATTTCAAAGATTATACGGAGCTGATGCGTTTTACAAATGGCTTGGATTAGACAATCCACTTATGTATTCTGCTCACAAAGCTGCTGGCGGCATTACCAGTATTTATCGGCAAATTGGCATAGGTTGTGAGCGGCTTGTTAGAGCCATTTTTACGGATTATCTTGGCCATAACGAGGATGATGTTACATGGTCCTATCATGTGCCCAGTTCCAATGGACGAGAGCGCACACTTTCCCTTGATGGTCGAATTATACTTGACAAGATTGCAGATCGTGACGTCAAGACGCGATGCACCGAATGGATGATGCGGGTAGCAGATAATTTGGAGCTGGCTATGCCTATTCGCCAAGCTATAACTGGTATTGTTTTTGAGGTGCGGCAGGGCTATAAAAGCAAGGATTCCAAGCGTCAAAATGCGGATATTGCAAATGCGGCAAATGCTTATGCTAACGGGTATATTCCCTGCTTGATGGTTATGTCATCACAGATCGATGATGATATCGTTTCTCGGTATAATGTCGCAAAATGGGCGATTCTCCAAGGCTTTATTGAGACATCCCCATATGTTTCTACATTTAGCTTTTTTAAATATGTGATCGGATTTGATTTTGCCGAGTTTATGAATAACAATCAAGAATACTTTCAAAGAAAAATTCAGGCTGTTCTCGAACAGTTGATGAGGGCAGAGTAAATGTACAAAGAGACCATAACACAAAACGCACAATATACATTTAAATACAATTCTTCATTGGGTAGACACGGATGGTTACGACTTACTCCAGCGTATTCTGTTTGTTTGGTTGAAGAAATACTTTCAGAGCTTGATTATTCGCCTCATTGTGTTATGGACCCTTTTTCCGGCACAGGAACGACAGGATTGGTGTGCGCAAATAAAGGTATTCCGTCATTTGCATTAGAAATAAATCCTTTTCTGGTTTGGTTAGGGAATGCAAAATTGAAAATTTATCCGGAAAATAAAGTTAGAGATTTTCTTTCCGTTGCAAATTGTCTGATGTATAACATTGAGAACTATCCTCCTGCCGACCTTCCACCAATACACAATATATACCGCTGGTGGAATCCCCGGCAAGCTGACTTTTTGGCAAGATTAAAATATGCAATAAAAACTATAGAAGACAGCACTGTGGCACAACTATTTACGGTTGCTTTTTGCCGGATCATAATTGAACTCTCTAATGTTGCGTTTAACCATGTGTCCACATCATTCAAGGACACTGAAGATTATTCCTTTTCGATTGAGACAGCAAAAGAAACTGTCCTTTTAATCTGCGAAATGGTTGCGAAAGGGGCTTTATCGCAACCTTGTGCTACATCAGAGGTCATATTACATGATTCGAGATCTGTACCTATTGAGCATGTTGGTAAGTATGATACCGTTATCACATCACCCCCTTACCCGAACAGAGTATCATACATTCGTGAATTGCGTCCGTATATGTATTGGCTGGATTACCTTAAAACCTCAGAGCAGGCCAGTGACCTTGATTGGAAAGCTATTGGCGGCACATGGGGTAAAGCAACAAGCTTGTTAAGCACATGGAAAAGCGATAATTCTCTCCCGCAATATGTTTACGATATTGCAAAAAGAATATCTGGTGTTGACAATAAGTCTGCGGGATTAATGGAAAGTTATGTTTTAAAGTATTTTGAAGATATGTATCAGCACTTATCGGCAGTTTACGGCGGGATGGAACATAAAGGAAAAGCATTCTATATTATTGGAAATTCAAATTTTTATGGAGTTACTGTTCCCGCTGAAAGAATATATGTTGACATGATGACCAAAATAGGGTTTGTTAATGTGGACTACCAAGTTGTTCGAAAGCGGAATTGTAATAAGCAACTCTATGAGTTTGTAGTTTTTGGGCAAAAGAGTACGGGTTAACATCATATTTGACATCCATTAATGAGGTTAACTGCCTTGAGGGAAACTTGAGTGTTTCCAGTCTGCTATTGATATTGCTAATCAAGCGCTTGGAAAAGGACAAACAGTTTTTGCTTTCGCCGGCACTTTAGAATTCCAATGTCCAAAAGTACGTATATACAGGGTAAGCGCCCTATGTATGCACGGCATCACTTAAATCGCCCGGATACTTGAATATCCGGCGGTTTTTTGACTCTGTACAGCTATCCATGCAAGACCGTCTGCTAAAGCAGGCGGTTTTTTCTTTGGCATTTTCGCGGAAATCCGTCACACCCGCATTACGCATTATAAGGAGAATGATAAATTGAACGAAGAGTTAGACAGGCATCAATCCCCAAAAGAGAAAGCGGATTGATAGGCATAGACAGACATGTTGCCGGTTCCAGCAGTTAGGAAATTGTAAAAGATTATTACGAAACAGACGAGCGGAAGAAACGGTCACATTGTACTGCCCGTCCGGTGCAAATCCCACGATGGTTCCGGTAATAAAAAATAATTAAAAAAATTTCAAAAAAGTACTTGACAAATGCTTAGACCTCTGTTATAATACTTCATGTAAGGCCCTGAGAGAGCCGCGTCTGCCCCTGTGCACGGAAGGAGCGTTTCATTCATGGACTATCAGAACCCGATCCTTTACGCCGACTACTCGGACCCTGACGCGATCCGGGTGGGGGAGGACTACTACATGGTGGCCTCCTCCTTTACTTACCTGCCCGGCGTGCCCCTCCTGCACTCTAAGGACTTGGTACATTGGGAGATCATCAACTACTGCGTCCGCGCCCTGCCCTTTGAAAAATATGACCGGCCCTCCCACGGCTCCGGCGCCTGGGCCCCCTCCATCCGGTATCACGACGGGCAATTCATCGTCTTTATCCCCCTGCCCGACGAGGGCATCTTAGTGGCCCGCTCCGCCGATCCTTATGGGGAGTTTAGGCTGAACCTGTTGTGTGAGTCCCTGGGCTGGATCGACCCCTGCCCCCTGTGGGACGATGATGGGCGCGCCTACATGGTCTTTGCCCTGGCCCGAAGCCGCTGCGGCGTCAAGCATCGGCTGATGCTGACGGAGATGGACCCGGACTGCACCCGCCTTATCGGGGAGCCGCGGCTCATTTTCGACGGGGAGCAGATGGCCCCCACCACCGAGGGGCCAAAGCTCTATAAGCGGGACGGGGAATACCTGATCCTGGCCCCCTCCGGCGGCGTAGCCACAGGCTGGCAGTCGGCCTTCCGAGCCAAAAATGTCTGGGGCCCCTATGAGTATCGGGTGGTGATGCGCCAGGGGAGCACACCGGTGAACGGCCCCCACCAGGGCGGCTGGGTGACGGCCCCTGACGGCAGGGATTGGTTCCTCCACTTCCAGGACGTCCATGAGCTGGGCCGCATCACCCACCTCCAGCCCCTGTGCTTCATCGGCGGCTGGCCCCTCATCGGCAGTGACCTGGACGGCGACGGCGTCGGCGAGCCGGTAAGCCGGTGGAGTATGCCCGCGGAAGGGAAGCCCGCCTATGAGATCGCCCAGTCCGACACCTTCCCAGAGGGCCGCCCCGGCCTTCAATGGCAGTGGCAGGCCAACCCGAAAAAGCGGTATTTTGCAAGCAGCAGGGCCGAAAACGCCCTGCGTCTTGCCTGCCTTGTCAACGAAAAGCGGGAAAACCTCCTGTGGTACGCCCCCAACGCCCTGACCCAGATCCCCCAGCACCCGTCCCTGACCGCCACGGTGACCGTGCGGCTTTCCCAGGCGGGCACAGCCGGGGATATGGCCGCCCTGGGCGTCATCGGCCACGCCTACGGGTATCTGGGCCTCCAGCGCACGGAGGGCGGCTTCCGGCTTGCCCTGTACCACGGTGAGGTGACGGAAAAGACCTTTGAGGGCCAGGCCGCGGAGACCCTGGAGGCGGCCCTGGACTGGCCGCGGGAGACGGCCACTTTGCGCCTTGAGATATTCCCCGACAAGACCTATGGCTTTGCCTGGTCCGCCGACGGGGAACCATACACGCCCATCGGCGGGCGGTATCCCCTCCGCCGCGCCACCTGGACCGGCGCCAAGCTGTGCCTGTGGGCCTGCAGTCGGGAGAACCTGCCCTCCGACGGGTACGGGGAGTTTACCAGCTTCCAAATCAGGGGCACCGAGGAAAACTGACCGTATTTCACCGGGAAAAACGGGCAAAAGAACCGCCGGAGGGGCAAAAATGCCCTTCCGAACGGCCTTCACCTCCGCGCCGTCCCGTTCCGGCAGGTTTTTCGTTTTGTCCCTTGACAAGTGGGGGGAATGCGGGTAAAATACATCATACACGCCCTTGTAGCTCAGCAGGATAGAGCGTTCGCCTCCTAAGCAGACGGAGAAGCAATCGCCTTTTCCCTCAAAAGCGGACAGTCCGCTGTTCAACTTAAGTCAATATGCCCTTGTAGCTCAGCAGGATAGAGCGTTCGCCTCCTAAGCACACGAACCATCAATCGCCTTTTCCCTCAAAAGCGGACAGTCCGCTGTTCAACTTAAGTCAATATGCCCTTGTAGCTCAGCAGGATAGAGCGTTCGCCTCCTAAGCGAAAGGCCACGCGTTCGAATCGCGTCAAGGGTGCCACCGAAAAACACCGATTTTTGCCCCTGTTTTCGTCAGAAAGCACACAAAAACCGGTGTTTTTTTGTTTGCCCTGACGAAAATCGTCCTTTGTGCAAACACGGCTTTTTTCGTACACCAAGCTATATGCCGCTTTGCACTTCAATTAGCAAAAGTTGTCCGCCTAAGATGAGGATTGCGCAGGTTCAAGGTATATAACCCTTGCCAAGAGAACCCAGTATTTTACTTTCTGCTAATCAAATTAGCAGGAATGGGGTATTTTTCGGCCCGAAAAGGGGCCTCCAGCTAATTTGAGGTTTAGAACCCTCAAAAAACTGCTAATTTCCCAGGCGGATGACGCCAGTTCAAACAATTTCAACAGTGCATATGACATATTCAGCCGGTCCAGATTGGGCCGGCTTTTTGTATTTCAAGGAGGTTTTCAAAATGGTAAAAATCAAAGTCATGTTCCCCGAATCCAAGAAGAAGCAGCGCAAGATCGCGGACGAGGTGCGGCATACGGCCTACGAGTGCGCGGAGGAGCTTTGGGAGGCCATGC
>CANQTW010000027.1 GCA_947626845.1 uncultured Oscillospiraceae bacterium
CGCGGAAGTCGCGTTGGCTCGGCACGAGGCGAACGCCACAGCGCCCGCCTCACGCCTCACACGCTGACTTCGCTCCTCCTTTCCCCACAAAATCTACGATTTTGCGGGGGCCCCGAAAGCGCGGAAGCCGCGTTGGCTTGGCGCGAGGCGAACGCCACAGTGCCCGCCTCACGCGCCTCACACGTTCCCCTTGTCGGAAAAAGCCCGTCAGGGCTTTTTCCGACAATCTAAGCGGCTCTTTGAGCCGCTTTGCTTTTAGGAGAAAGCATGACGTTGTTTGATAAACTTCCCTCCGCCCCCGGCCTGCCCATGCACATGCCGGGCCATAAGCGGAACGCCGCGGCCTTTCCCTGGCTGGCGGGGCTTTGCGAGCGGGATATTACCGAGATTTACGGCTTCGACGACCTCAACGATCCCCAGGAGGAATTTATGCGCATGGAGCGGGAGGCGGCGCGCCTCTGGGGCGCCTGCGCGTCCGTGGCCCTGGTGGGCGGCAGTACGCTGGGCGTCCTGGCCTCCGTCCTCTCCGTGCTGGAGGGGGGCGGGGAGCTGCTGATGTGCCGCCAAAGCCACAGGAGCGTCTACCACGCCGCCCAGCTCGTCGGCGTCCGCACAAGATATCTGACCCCGGAGGCCGATCCTGAGACGGGCCTGCCCCTGTCGGTGCCCCCTGAGAGCGTGGCCGCCGCCCTGGACAAATACCCCCGCGTCCGCCTGGTGTGCGTCACCTCCCCCACCTACGAGGGCGTCCTCAGCGACGTCAGGGGCATCGCGGAGGCGTGCCACCGGCGTGGCGTTCCGCTCTTGGTGGACCAGGCCCACGGGGCGCATCTGGGGTTCGGGGGCTTCCCGGAGAACGCCGTCCGGAGCGGCGCCGACCTGACGGTGCAGAGCCTCCACAAGACCCTCCCCAGCCTCACCCAGACGGCCATGCTCCATCTGAACGACGGCCTGGTGGACCCACAGCGGGTCCGCCGGACGGTGGGGATGCTCCAAAGCTCCTCCCCCTCCTATCTGCTGTCCGGCTCCATCGAAAAATGCGTGGAGTATATGGGCCGGAGCGGGCAGGAGGCCTGCGCCGGGTGGCTTGCGCTGGTGAACGAATTTCGCGCCAGGGCGGAGGACCTTCCCCATATCCGCCTTTGGCGGGGGGCCGGAGCGTTTGCCCTGGACCCCTCCAAGCTCCTTTTCATAAGCGCGCCGTCGCTGGCGGAAAAGCTTCGCGCCCGCGGGATCGAGACCGAGTACGCCCGCGGCGGGCTGACCCTGTGCATGACGGGCCTGGGCGACACGCGGGAGAGCCTGACGGCGCTCCTGGCGGCGCTGAGGGACGCCGGCGGGGAGCTTCCGCCGCCGGAGCCACGCCCCTCTGTCCCGTTTTCCCCCCTGCCCCAGGCGCCCTTGACCCTCCGTGAGGCCATGTCCCTCCCCGGCAGGCCCGTGCCCTGGGCGGAGGCCCTGGGATGCGTGTCCGGGGAGTACGCCTGGGCCTATCCGCCGGGCGTCCCCTGCCTTGTGCCGGGGGAGATCGTGGACGAAGACGTCCTAAAGACGCTGAAAGCCTCCTCCGATCTCCATTTTACCTGCAAACACGGTCCGGATTCGATTTTTTGTGTTGACCTTCCGGAAAAAATGGTGTAGAATAGCCGTATAAGTTTTGGGAAAGGGGGATGTACCCATGAAGAGAATAAAGACCGTTGAGACCCGCGATCTCAAGGCCAGCGTCAAGACCGGCGGCTGCGGCGAGTGCCAGACCTCCTGCCAGTCCGCCTGCAAGACCTCTTGCGGCGTCGCCAACCAGCTTTGTGAGAAAAAGTAAACCACAGGCAAGAAACGGTACCGCTTGCGTTCGCGCAGGCGGTATTTTTTAAGGTGATTTTATGATACATCAGTATAAGCTAAACGGGTATAATATCGTCCTGGACGTCTATTCCGGCTCCGTCCATGCGGTGGACGAGGTGGCCTACGATATGATTGGCCTGTACGGGACCTGCACCGGGGACGAGATCGTGGCCGCCATGCTGAAAAAATACGGGGACCGGGAGGACGTGACCGAGGCCGACCTGCGGGAGTGCCTGGAGGACATAGAGGCCCTGAAGGATGCGGGGAAGCTCTTCTCCGAGGACGAGTACGCCGGGATGGCCTTCGACCTGAAAAAGCGCTCCAACGAGGTGAAGGCCCTCTGCCTCCATGTGGCCCACACCTGCAACCTGAACTGCTCCTACTGCTTCGCCAGCCAGGGCAAGTACCACGGCGAGCGGGCGCTGATGAGCTTCGAGGTGGGCAAGCGGGCCCTGGACTTCCTGGTAGAGAACTCCGGCAAGCGCACCAATCTGGAGGTGGACTTTTTCGGCGGCGAGCCTTTGATGAACTGGCAGGTGGTGAAGGACCTGGTGGCCTACGCCAGGAGTATCGAGGCTTCTGCCCATAAAAAATTCCGCTTCACCCTCACCACCAACGGCGTGCTGGTGGATGACGAGGTCATCGACTTTGCCAACCGGGAGATGAACAACGTAGTCATGTCCATCGACGGCCGGCCGGAGGTGCATGACCGCTTTCGGGTGGACCTGGCGGGGCGGGGAAGCTATGAGAAGATCGTCCCCAAATTCCTGGACTTTGCCAAAAAACGGGGGGAGCGGGACTACTACGTCCGCGGCACCTACACCCACTACAACACGGACTTCACCAACGATATCCTCCACCTGGCGGACCTGGGCTTCACCCAGCTGTCCATGGAGCCGGTTGTCTGCGCCCCCGGCGACCCCTGTGCCCTGACGCAGGAGGACCTGCCCAAGCTCTTTGAGCAGTATGAGATTTTAGCGAAGGAGATGCTCCGGCGGGAGCGGGAGGGCCGGCCCTTCACCTTCTACCATTACATGATCGACCTTACCCACGGCCCCTGCATCTACAAGCGCATCTCCGGCTGTGGGTCCGGCACCGAATACCTGGCCGTCACCCCCTGGGGGGACCTGTACCCCTGCCACCAGTTCGTGGGGGATGAGAAATACCTCATGGGGAATATCTGGGACGGCGTCACCAACACCGCCTTGCGGGACGAGTTTAAGCTCTGCAACGTCTATGCCCGCCACGAGTGCGATGATTGCTGGGCGCGGCTCTACTGCTCCGGCGGCTGCGCCGCCAACGCCTACCACGCCTCCGGCTCTATCACCGGCGTCTATCCATACGGCTGTGAGCTTTTCAAAAAACGCATGGAGTGCGCCATCATGATGCAGGTGGCCAGAGCGGAGGAGCACGAATAACGCGCGTCAACGTCTCCCGAATTTTTAAAAATTGTAGGGGCCAGACCCGCTCGGCCCGCCGCATGGCGGCGGATGATTGAATTGGAAGGGGAACCCTGACGGTTCCCCTTCCAATCCCTTCCCTCCGAACATACGAATGTTGCAATTGCTTTCGTACAACGTCCCCGTAGGGGTGGCCGTCCTCGGCCACCCGTCCATCGAATTCCCGAAAACCTTTCCCCCAACGCCGTAGGGGCCGCCGCCCACGGCGGCCCGTTTCTCCGAATTTCCACATCGCCCACCCCAAAACGGTTGCGGCTTCGCCGCGTATTTGAATCACGGGCGTGTTTTTGAACCCGCCCCTACTGAGACTTGAGGCACCAATACAGACTAATTGAATGAAACGTCCAGCACTGTTCTGTTATGGGATTTGCCAGACGCAGTTTGTCTGGAAAATCCCATAAAAAATTCTGACTGGGACACATTTCGTACATGATCGCGTTTTCTTCTTTCAAAAAACCGCCTTCATTTGTATTTATTTCGCGGAATGATGCCATTCTGTATGTTCTCCGCGCATCTTATTATATCACATGCTTACATCCATAAGCAAGCGATAACAGAAACATTGCTAAAATAATTTTAGCCATGAGGTTCTGGAGGTCGCTATGGAAAAGGTTCTTGGAAACAAAACGCTGGGCGAAAACATCAAAAGGATTCGGCTGGCCTGCGGGCTTACGCAGGAGCAGACCATAGCTCGTTTGCAGGTCCTCGGCTCTCCGATCAGCCGCAGCACCTATTCGTTGATCGAGATGGGCAGAGGGAATATATACGTTAGCGATTTTGTTGGTTTAAAGACAGTATTCAATGTCAGCTACGAAGATTTTTTCGAGGGAATAGAACCCTCACGCAGCCCCAAAAATAAAGAATAAGTCACGAGCGCCGCAATTACGATTGCGGTGCTTGTTTTCCGTTACTGCCCGTAGGGGCCAGACCCGTGCTCGGCCCGCCGCACGGCGGCGAATGATTGAATTGGAAGGGGAACCCTGACGGTTCCCCTTCCAATCCCTTCCCTCCGAACATACGAATTCCTGATATATTATGCAAAATGCTCCCTGTAGGGGCCGATGACCACATCGGCCCACACGCCGCACTATCGAATTTCCCTATACGCTCCGCCGCGTATTTGATTCACTGTTTCCTCATTATTTGAGAAAGGAGGCCCTGATCGGGGGCCTCCTGCTCGATTTCAGTTGCTTTCAATGTGCTCAAACGGATCAAAGATGAAGTGCTCAAGGCCCGTGAAGGTCACGGTTTTTTCCTCTTCCATCCCGTAGTTGGTGACGACAAACTCGTTGGCCTCGGCATCGTAGTGTTCCTCGGCTATCATGGCAGCACCCACCGTCATGTCAAAGCCCAACTCGTCCTCATAATATTTCCAGCTTACCGTGCCTTCCATGATTTCTCCGCCCGCATTTTTATAGACATATACCTTCAGTGCGCCGTCTCCGAATTCATTATTGGTGATAAGCTCCGGCACGCCGTCACCGTCAAGGTCCACGCTGTATGCGCCAAAGCTGTGCTCATCGCCGAAGGTTTCAGCCACACACCGTTCTTCTCCGTCCATTTCCACCCAAAAATGCCACACGATCGTCCAAGGCGCCACCTGCTCCATTGTGACGTGATAATCTTCAAAGCCCAGCACAGTGTCAAACGGTTTTATGGAGCTTATATCGGATGAACCGTCATCACGGGAGACATCCATCACCATGTCGAGAAAATCATAGAGCTCATCCGGCTCCCGCAGGCGGAACGACATATCGTAGCGGACGTCCTCGTAACGGAAGATCGCCTCGCAGGTGTATTTGTATTTCTCGTCCCACTCAGCAAATTCCTCTATAAAGAGATAGACCTCCACGCCGTTATACTCCGCCACCTCGGTGGGTTCCCCCGGCAGGGCAATATCCTCCGGGGCGTTAAAAGCGCAGCTTATGGTAACAGGTTCCCCGTCCAGATTCGCTGTAAAGGCCAGGGTGTCCCAGCCGGATGTGTCTGAGATGTCCGTGTCCTCCCTTCGTGTGAGCCGTATGGCGGAGATGTCCGCCCCCGCGTCTGCCAGATTTTCCGCCAACAGCGTCCCGCCATACAGCTCCGTAAGCTCCTCCATACTTCCGATGGTGTCCTCTCGAAGCGCATCTGACGGTATATCCTCCTGGTGCCGGGGCAGGAAGACCGCGCACAATATGGCCGCCGCGCCCAAAGAGGCGGCAATGGCTGTCCAGCCTACCCATTTTTTTGATTTTTTCTGATCCTCATTGGCCGCGCGAATGGCCCAGCCATCAATATCGCCAATGGCCTCAAGCAGCATCTCAACATTCATGAATGAAGCCCTCCTTTATAAGATGCTTTTTTAATTTTTTCCTCGTTCTTTGAAGCAGCGATTTTACCTTGCCCTCACTGAAGCCGTACTGACGGCAAATCTGGTCAATAGATTTAAAATACCAATACCGGCAGACAAAGAGATTCCGCTCATTAGACGGCAGGGCCGCCACGAAGCTGCGGACCGCTTGCCCAAGCTCGCCCGCCTCCACCTCGCTTTCCGGGTCTTGACCGGAGGGGATACAATCGCCCAACTCCTCCAGCGTCAGCGCTATCTCACCGCCGCCGCGCTTTTGAGCGCGGGCCTTTTGCCACTTCTTGATGGCAAGATAGCGGGTGAGCTTCGCTAAATATGTAGACAGTTCAGCCGGCTTATGAGGCGGCAGACTGTTCCACGCGCCGAGATACACGTCGTTGACGACCTCCTCGGTATCGTCAGGATCGTTCAATACACGAAAAGCCACGGAATAGCAATATTTGCCATATTTCGTCTGCGTTTCCCTTATGGCGTCATCTGATCTTGACCAGTAAAGGTCTACGATTTCTTTGTCGGTCATTCCATCACCCTTTGCAGTTTAGTCCCGATCGGTCCTTCACTTATATACTCCGAAAAGAGCGGCCTTGGTTGCAGATTAAATAAAACTTTTCGGACCTTTTCTAAGATGCGGTTTAAAGAAACTTAACCACAAGTTTACCTCTTTTTTGTATACAACCCGCCTTATTTATGGTATAATGGCTCTCATCAATCCGCAAGGGCGAAGGGAAGAAGAAATTGGAACGAAACGATATGGAACGGGCCATCCTGGTGGGGCTGGCCGCCGGCAACATGGAGGCGCGGGAGCGCTCCGATGACGTGACCTTGGCCGAGCTGGAGGCCCTTTTGGAGACCGCCGGCGGCGTGTGCTGCGGCAAGGTCCTGCAGGTAAAGCGCGCCCCCGACCCCCGCAGCTTCATCGGCGAGGGCAAGGTCCGGGAGGTGAAGGAGCTTTTGGAGGCCAACGACTGTACGCTGGCCGTCTTTGACAACGAGCTCTCCCCCTCTCAGCTCAGGGCCCTGGAGGAGGACCTGGGGGTCCACGTGCTGGACCGGTCCCAGCTGATCCTGGACATTTTCGCCGCCCGCGCCCACACAAGAGAGGGGCGGCTCCAGGTGGAGCTTGCCCAGTATAACTACCTTCTCCCGCGCCTCACCGGCATGTGGACGCATCTTACGCGCCAGACGGCCTCCGGCGGCAAAAGCCCCATCGGCACCCGCGGCCCCGGCGAGACGCAGCTGGAGACGGACCGCCGTCACATCCGGCGGAAGATACAGAAGTTAGAGGAAGAATTGGAGTCCGTCCGGCGGGTGCGGGGCACCCAGCGGCGGCAGAGGGAGAAGAACGGCGTGCCGGTCATCGCCCTGGTGGGCTACACCAACGCCGGAAAATCCACCCTTTTGAATAAGCTCACCGGCGCGGGGATAGAGGCCAACGACAGGCTCTTCGACACGCTGGACACCACCACCCGCAAGCTCATCCTGGCCCCCGGCTCGGAGGCGCTGCTCTCCGACACCGTGGGCTTCATCCGCAAGCTCCCGCACCATCTGGTGGAGGCCTTCAAGGCCACCTTGGAGGAGTTGAGCTACGCCGACATCCTCATCCACGTCATAGATTCCTCCTCCCCGGAGCGGGAGGCCCAGGTGGACGTGGTGCGGCGGCTCATCGCGGAGCTGGGCGCGGAGGGGACGCCGTGCGTGGACGCCTACAACAAGGCAGACCTGTGCCCCGACCCCGCCGGAATCCCCAGGGGCGGGAACGCCGTCGCCCTGTCCGCCAAAACCGGTGAGGGGACGGACAGACTGCTGGAAAAGATAACGGAGCTTCTCTCCCGCGGCAAAAAGCGGGTGACCCTCCTGCTGCCCTACGCCGCCGGCGGGACGCTGGACCTCCTTCACCGGGAGGCGGAGGTCCACGCCGTAGAGTACTCCGGCGCCGGCATCCTGGTGGACGTCACCGTCAAGCCGGAGCTGTGGGGCCAGGTCAGGGAATTTGTGACCCCGTAGGGGCCGGTATAGGGCCTTACGGGCCGCTGTCCGATGGGGAAAGGAGAAGACCATGCCCGACTACATCATTCCCGCCGGGGACGGCGAAATCGAATATGTGGAAAAACGTTCCCGGTTCATCGGGCGGGTGTGGCGCGTGGAGAGCGAGGCCCAGGCCCTGGAGCGCCTGCGGGAGACACGGGAACGGCACTGGGACGCCACCCATAACGTGTACGCCTACGCCCTCCATGAGGGCGGACTGATGCGCTATTCCGACGACGGGGAGCCCTCCGGCACCGCGGGGATGCCGGTGCTGGACGTCTTTCGCAAGGCGGGCGTCCAGGACTTCTGCTGTGTGGTGACCCGCTATTTCGGCGGGATACTTCTGGGCGCCGGGGGACTGGTGCGGGCCTATGCCAAATCCGCCGCCCTGGCCCTGGAGAAAGCGGGAAGGGCGCGGATGACGCCGCTTTTGGAGCTGTCGCTTCTCTGCTCCTACCCCCAGTACGAGCGGGTACGGGCGGAGCTTGGCCGCGCCGGCGCCCTCCTGGAGGACACCGTTTTCGGGGCCGATGTGGAGCTGAAAATCGCCATGACGGCGGAGAATTACGCTGTTTTCGCCCCGCGTATCACCGATCTGACCGCCGGGACGGCGCTTTTGGAGGTCACCGGCCAGTCCATGCGGCCAGTGCCCCTGGAGGAATTATCATGAAAAGAATTGTCGCGATTTTTCTGACGCTGAGCCTTCTCCTGGCGGCTCTGGCCGGGTGCGGCGGAGGAGAGGAAAAAACGGAGTCCACGCCCTATACAGCCGCACAGATCGCCGGGACCCTGGCCGCCTCCCAGGAGGAGCTGCCCGCCCTCTACGCCGTCACGGCTGAGGACCCGGAGTTCGCCCCGTACAGTATGCTGTACCTGGGGGACGATGCCGGAGCGTGTCGGGACGGGGTCATCTGCAGTCCCTTCGGCGTCACCGCCTGCGAGATCGCCGTTTTTGAGATGCCCGATGCCGCCTCCGCCGCCGCCTGTGTCCAGGCGCTGACGGCCTACCGGGACGAGCGCGTAGGCGCCTTTTTCGGCTACGCCCCCCAGGAGGCGGAGCTGGCCGAGACGGGCCTTGTGCTGACCGGCGGACGCTTTGCCGCCCTTGTGATCTGCCATGACAACGACGCCGCCCAGGCCGCCTGGAAGGGGTGCTTTGCCGCCGACCCCGGCCCCGCGCCGTCCCTTTACGACTATGTATCCCCCCTGCCGGAGCCGGACACGACGCCCGACACCGAGCCTGACACTACGCCCGATACGACGCCTGATACCACACCTGATACCGCGCCGGATACATCGCCTGACACGACGCCGGATACGACGCCGGATACCGCGCCGGATACAACGCCGGATACGACAACGGACACCACGCCCGATACCACGACGGAAAAGCCGGATGTGTACGACCATGACGCCGTGGTGGGGGCCTTTGCAAGCGGCGATCCCTCCGGCCTTACGCCGAAGAATCTGGCTGTGTACAAAAAGTGCCGCAAGATCATGGACAGGGTGATACAGGACGGTATGACGCTGGTGGAAAAGGAGCTGGCCATCAACGACTATCTGGTTTTCAACGCCCGGTATGACCCGGCGGAGCTGACCAACGGGCCGGTGGGCGTCCCCGACCCGGATAACGACAACCCCTACGGGCTTCTTGTGCACGGGGTAGGGATCTGCCTGGGGTACACCACGACCTTCCAGCTGTTCATGGACCTTCTGGGCATCGAATGTATGACCGTCCACGGCTGGGCCTACAACAGAACCGAGGAGCACGCCTGGAATCTTGTCCGGCTGGACGGGGAGTGGTACGCCGTGGACGTGACCTGGAACGACCCGGTCTTTGGCGATGGGGAACCGCCCTATTTCATCCAGGCCGCCTATGCCCACGCCTACTTCAACGTCACCAGCGACTTTATGCGGGGGTCGGATCACCAGTGGGACGGCGATGTTCCCGAAGCCACGGGCACCCGCTGGGCGTACTGGAATCTGTGAGCGCACCTTTGCCGACAATACGTATTATATCACAATCATAAATTATTGTCAAGTACTTTTTTATAATTTTTTTAAAATATTTTTTGACCCCGCCTTTTGGGGAATTTCCGCCCCGCCAGGGCGGCGGAGGGCGCCCGCCTGACAGGCGAGAAGGCTCGCCATCGCCGCAATTGAAAAAATCCGTCCGGCTGTGGTACAATGACCACAAGTCCGGACGGTATTTTTTTGAAGGAGACTTACAAAAATGGAGATCGGAAATCAAATCAAGACCCTCCGCGGGCAGCGGGGGGTGACGCAGGAGACGGTGGCGGCGGCTCTGGGGGTGCTTCCCCAGACGGTCAGCAAATGGGAGACGGGGGCCACCGCGCCAGATATCGCGCTGCTGCCGGCCATCTCCGCCTACTTCGGCGTGACCATCGACGAGCTTTTTGCCCTGACAGACGAACAGAGGGTGGAGCGGATACGCAACATGCTGTGGGACAACCGAGACATCGAGGAGGCGGCGCTGGACAGGGAGGCGCAGTTTCTCCAGGACAAGACCCGCCGGGAACCGGAGAAGGGCGAGGCCCTCATGATGCTGGCCTGGATCGAGAACTTCAAGGCCAGTGCCCACAGACGGCGGGCGGCCTATTACGCCAGGCAGTCCCTGGAGAGGGAGCCGGACAACAGGGACGCCCACGGGGAGCTGAGGGAGGCCATGGACGTGGCCTGCACGGACTGGTACAGCGACACCCACACGGAGTATATCGACTGGTACAAGGACTTTATCGCCAAAAATCCCACAGTCTGGCGGGCTTACATGTATCTCACCGACGCCCTTGTGCAGGACCGGCGCTTCGACGAGGCGGAGGCGTGGTGCGATCAGCTGGGGGAGGTGGACCACACTTTCCGCACGCCGGATTGCCGGGCGCGGGTGGCCTGGGCCCGTGGGGACAGGGAACGGGCCGCGGCGATCTGGGAGCAGATGTGCCGAGATTTCCCTGACGAGTGGATGGCCTGGGCCTGCCGGGGGGACGGCCTGGCCGCCGAGGGGGAATATGAGCGGGCCATTGAGTGCTACCGGGAGGCCCAGCGGCATCAGACCCACCCCCGCGCCCTCACCGACCCCTATATGGCCATCGCGCAGCTCTACGAGCGCATGGGCGACATCCCTGCCGCCATCGCCGCCAACGAGGAGCTGATCGCCGCCCTCCGGGATGACTGGGACATCACCCAGGGGGAGAGCGTGGATGAGGTGAGACGGGAGATCGAGAGGCTGAAAAAGAAGCTGTAAGGGTGAACGCCTCGCCCCGGCGGGGGGGGGGTATAAGGTTTCCGCCTTATGGGCGGAGGGGGATGCCCGCCTGACAGGCGGGGGGGATTTACTTTCTCCTCTTTTGTGTTGACAAAAGAGGAGAAAGTAACAAAGAGGAGAAAAACAACCAGAGGGGGGATTTCCACGTCGTCGCAAAAGCCGCTTAACCTCGCCCCGGCGTAAACGCCAGGGCTCAGGCGCAGGCTTTGCTCCTCCTCTCCCCATCAAACTTGCGTTTGGCGGGGGCCCCACCCCCTCTGGACACCCCCTTGAAACGACCAGAGGGGGGCTTGCGAGCCCCCCATCTGGACTCCCCCCAGGGGAACGCCCGCGGGGGAGATGTTGCGGAAATTGAATACTGCCGCGCACGATCGGAAAAATTCGATAGTGCGGCGTGTGGGCCGATGTGGTCATCGGCCCCTACAAGCACATTGCCCGAAATTCGGTGGGACCAATGGGGCCCCCATCGGGCTGTTGCCCGATGGGGAAAGGAGGAGCGAACACTGCGCCTGAGCCGTCACGCTTGCGTGACGGCGAGGTTAAGGTGACGGGAGTCAAACCCGCGATGACGCCGGCGGCCCCTACGGCGTTTAGGGGGGCATTATGGGTCTACCTTTACCGCTCCTGCGGGGGTATGTACACCACCAAATCGTTGACGGCGACGTGGAGGTAGGTGCAGAGCTTGCAGAGAACGCCTGTGTCCAGGAGCCGGAATTCGCCGCCACAGCAGCGGTCAAAGGTTCTGGGAGATATGTTCAGGTCCTTGCAAATTCTGGTTTTGGATATGCCCCGTTCCGCCAATATTTCTGTCAGTTTGAACTGAAGCTTGCCGTAGTCCATGTGGATACTCCTTTGTGTGGTTTTTCAGCGCGGTTGGCGGCTTTTCCCGCCGGGCGGGGGAACCTCCGTTATGCTTGATTCCGGCGCGGCCAGGTACATCTCCTCGCACTTCCGCTGGGCGGCAATCAATATCTTTATGGCCTCCTCCACGGCGCGAAAGAGCGTGAAATACATTTTCTTATAATCCGGCATATCATCACCCCTTTTTGGACATTTTAGGACATATTGTCCTATTTGTCAATAGGAACAGGCGCACTGGTGTATATTTACCATGGTGATGACAGATGCGTTTACGGATTCGGGATCTGCGGGAGGACGCGGATTTGACACAGCAACAGGTCGCTGAAATACTTATGTGCGATCAGTCCCTGTACTCGAAATATGAGCGCGGCGAGCGGCAGCTGCCCCTGGCGGCGGCTGTTCAACTGGCGGTGTTCTACAAGACGAGCATGGATTATCTTGTTGGATTGACCGATGACCCCGCGCCGCCGAAATAAATATACATACGGGTAGGGACCGGACACTGGCCGGCACGTCTTCCGAATTCCAGAGAATTGTTCGTTATACGCTGTAGGGGCCGCCTCTCTTGGCGGCCCGAACATAAAATACGCGGCGAAGCCACAACCGTTTTGGGGCGGGTGATGCGGAAATTCGATGGACGGGTGCGTTTTAAAAGAGATTTTCAGAAATTCGCAACCAACCATCCGTAGGGGCCGATGACCACATCGGCCCATCCATCGAATTTTCGGGAATCTTTCGTTAGACGCCGTAGGGGCGGGTTCTAAAACCCGCCCGTAAATCAAATACGCGGCGGAGCCGCAACCGTTTTGAGATGGACGATGTGAAAATTCGATGGGCCGCCGTGGGCGGCGGCCCGTACAAGGTTGTACGATGGATTTTCAGAAATTCAGACAGGCGTATAGGGAAATTCGATGGTACAGCGTGTGGGCCGATGTGGTCATCGGCCCCTACATGTACATTGCCGGAAATTCGGTGGGGCGCAATGGGGCCCCCATCGGGCTGCTGCCCGATGGGGAAAGGAGGAGCGAACACTGCGCCTGAGCCGTCACGCTTACGTGGCGGCGAGGTTAAGGTGACGGGAGTCGAACCCGCGACGGTTTTCGCCGGCTGATTTGTGCCAGTACTTTGTCAAAAGCCTTGACAATACGCAAGTATTCTCTGTGGCTTTTTCCGCGTCCTGACGCAAATCAGCTCGCCGAAAACTGCGCAGCACTCCACGCGGAGATTTTTTCGAGGGATTTTTGCCGCGAAGGAGGAAGCCTTGCTAACGCAAGGCGACGACGACAAGGTAAAAAGCGTCGGAAAGGGCCCGCGTGGAGCGGCGCGGGTTCGACTCCCGTCACCTTAAGCGTGTTCCGCGACGACGCCGGCGGCCCCTACAAGGTCCTGAATCCTTTTTTCGACAGACAAAAACGGATAGGCCGTGGGCCTATCCGTTTCAGCTTGTGGGGGGTCAATGCGCGGTGCCGTTTTTGGCGCAGGTGTCGCAGCAGCCGGTGCAGTCGGCGTCCTGAAGCTCCGGGGGGAGTTCCAGGCCCTGGCGCTTGTAATAATCGGACAGGCACGCCCGAATGCCCTCCTCGGCCAGCACCGAGCAGTGGAGCTTCTGGGGGGGCAGGCCGTCCAGGGCCTCGGCCACGGCCTTGTTGGTGAGCTTCAGGGCCTCCTCGATGGATTTGCCCTTCACCAGCTCCGTGGCCATGGAGCTGGTGGCGATGGCGGCGCCGCAGCCGAAGGTCTTGAAGCTGACCTTCTCGATGACGCCGTTTTCGATCTTCATATAAATCTTCATGATGTCGCCGCAGACGGGGTTGCCCACCTGGCCGATGGCGTTGGCGTCGGGCAGCTCGCCCACGTTGCGGGGGTTGGAGAAATGGTCCATGACCTTTTCAGAGTACATAGTTTAACCTCCTGTCAGGAATTTACCATTTTGTCGAGGCTCTTCCGGGCGGCGCGCAGCTGGTCCTCCGGCAGCTCGACCTTGTATTTTTCGTCCCGTAGGCACTCATAGAGCGCCTGCAGGGTGACCTTCTTCATATTGGGGCAGACGAAAGAGCTGCCCACGCCGTAAATCTTTTTGTCCGGCAGCTCCCGCCGGAGGCGCTCCACGATCTCGCTCTCGGTGCCGATGAGGATCTCCGGCGCGTCGGTCTTGCGGGCGAAATTCAGGATCTCGGCGGTGGAGCCCACCAAGTCCCCATGCTTGACCACGTCCGCCGCGCACTCCGGGTGGACGGCGAACTCCGCCTCCGGGTGGGCGCGTTTGGCCGCCAGGACGTCCGCCTCGGTTATTTTGTGGTGGGTGGGGCAGAAGCCGGGGTGGAGCCAGAATTTCTTCTCCGGCACATGCCGGGCCACAAAGGAACCCAGGTGCCGATCCGGTACGAAGATGATCTCCTCACAGTCCAGCTCTTTGGCAATCCGCAGAGCGGAGGAGCTGGTACAGCACACGTCGGAGACGGCCTTCACCGCGGCGGAGGAGTTGACGTAGCACATGACCTGCGCCCTGGGGTGCTCGGCCCTCAGCCGCAGTACGTCCTCTGGCGTCACCATGTCCGCCATGGGACAGCCGGCGTCCAAAGAGGGGAGGAGCACCGTCTTTTCCGGGGAGAGGATCTTGGCGCTCTCGCCCATGAACCGCACGCCGCAGATGACGATGAGGTCCTCCCGTGCCTTCGCGGCCTTCTGGGCCATGGCGAAGGAGTCGCACACCGCGCCGGCCACATCCTGCACCTCCATGGGCACATAGTAATGGGCCAGCACCAGGGCGTTTTTCTCCTTGATCAGCCGGAGAATCTCCCGCTGGAGCCCGTTAAAACTTTCCATTGAGTCTGTCCTCCCAGAGGGGCGACATGGACCGCAGCCGCTCGATGATGGGGGGGAGCGTCTCGATGATATAGTCTATGTCCTCGTCCGTGGTGGTGTCGGAGAGGGAGAGACGCAGGGAGCCGTGGGCGACCTCGTGGGGCAGGCCGATGGCCAGCAGTACGTGGCTGGGGTCCAGGCTCACGGAGGAGCAGGCGGAGCCGGAGCTGGCGCAGATGCCCTTGGCGTCCAGTGAGAGCACCAGGGACTCGCCCTCCACGCACTCAAAGACAAAGCTGGCGATGCCGGGGAGCCGGTTCACCGGGTCGCCGGTGAGGCGGGAGTAGGGGATGTCCTTAAAGGCCTCGATGAGCCTGTCGCGCATTTTGGAGACGCGGGGCATGGATTCGGGCAGGTTGTTCACCGCCTCCTCCAGCGCCGCCGCCATGCCGATGATCTCCGGCACGTTCTCGGTGCCGGAGCGCTGGTTGCGCTCCTGGCCGCCGCCGTGGAGAAGCTGGGGCACCCGGACGCCCCTGCGGATGTAGAGGACGCCCACGCCCTTGGGGCCGTGGAATTTGTGGCCGGAGATGCTGAGCATGTCGATGTTCATGGCCTTCACGTCGATGGGGATATGGCCGGTGGCCTGGACGGCGTCGGTGTGGAACAGTACGCCGTGCTCATGGGCAACGCGGCCTATCTCCGCCACCGGCAGGATGGTGCCGATCTCGTTGTTGGCCATCATGACGGAAATAAGGATGGTGTCGGGCCGGATGGCGGCCTCCAGCTCCTGAAGATCGATGCCGCCGTTTTGATCGGCTTTGAGGTAAGTGACCTCATAGCCCTTCTTTTTCAGCCAGTCCAGGGTGTGGGTGATGGCGTGGTGCTCGATGGAGCTGGTGATGATGTGTTTTCCCTTGGCGGCCTTGGCCTCGGCGATGCCCTTCAGGGCCCAGTTGTCGGACTCCGTGCCGCAGCCGGTGAAATAAATCTCCGTGGGTTCGGCGTTCAGGCACTTCGCCACCTTGGCGCGGGCCTCGTCCAGACCACGGCGGGCGCTGCGGCCCACGGAGTAGAGACTGGAGGGGTTGCCGTAATTCTCGGAGAAATAGGGGAGCATGGCCTTAACGCAGGTCACGCTCATGGCGGTGGTGGCCGCGTTGTCTGCGTATACGAATTTGCTCATATGTGATGATCGCCTCGAATCTTGTTACTCATTTGGCAGTTAGCCAAAGATAAGTTTATACCAAAGAAAGCGGATTTGTCAATAAGATGATGTTGTAATATCGTAAATTATGTGTTAAGATAAGAATGGTTTTTTATTCTTGCAGATAGAAACCATTCCATTCAGGGGTGAAATGAGATGAAATACAAGATCTCCGCCAATGTGATCCGGCGGCTTCCGAGATATTTAAGACGCATGACGCTCCTTGAGCGGCAGAAGGTGGAGAAGGTATCCTCCACGGAGCTGGGGGAGCGGATGGGCCTTACGGCCTCCCAAATCCGCCAGGACTTCAACTGCTTCGGCGGCTTCGGCCAGCAGGGCTACGGCTACAACGTCAAGCAGCTGCGGGAGGACATCGGCGGCATACTGGGGCTGGACCGGACGCTGTCGGCCATCGTCATCGGCGCGGGAAATCTGGGGCGGGCGCTCATCGCCAATTTCCACTTTTCCTCTTACGGCTTTGAGCTGAAGGCCGCTTTTGACACCGACCCCGCCCTTGTCGGCACCATTGTCAACGGCACGGCCATCTTAGACGGCGCCGCGCTGGAGGAGTATCTGACGGAAAACCGTGTGGATGTGGCGGTGCTGACTATGCCCAAGGCCTATGCCGCCGAGATCGCCCGACTCCTGGTCCGGCGGGGCGTGCGGGGCATCTGGAACTTCACCGGCACCGATATCGACGCGGACCTGGGGGACACGGTGGTGGAGGACGTACATCTGTCGGACAGCCTGCTGACGCTGGGGTATTATCTTCGGGGCGTCTCGTGACCGAAACGGCGCGGGAGGCGGGCGAAACAGGCCGGAGGGCCTTTTCCCGCGTACAGGACGCCGGAAAACGGATTTATTGTGTTGAACGAGCTGTCGCGCATACGCGCATGGAGGACTTTTTATGAAAAAAATCATCGCCGCCCTGATGGCGGTACTGCTTCTGACGGCTATGACGGCGGCGGAGGCGTCCTTGGGAGGGACCAGCGCGGATCCGCTGATCACCAGGGACTATCTGGAGCAAAACTTCGCCGCGCCCCTGACGGAGAGCCTGAAGGAAAAAGCGTCGGAGCGGCTGCAGGCGGCCTATGATTTGGCGGCGGCGCCCTACGGCGGACAGCACGCCGCGCTTTCCTACACCCTGGGCCAGGAGCGGTTCGACCTGGCCGCCGGCGGCACCCTCACCGTGGCCTTCGGGGGCAGTGTGACGCCGTTGACAGACGGGATCACACTCACCGTGGAGAGCGGCGAGGTCGTCGATGTGCGCACAGGCGCCATAGTGCCCTCCGGCACGGCGCTGGCTGTGGGACAGCGGTATTTCTCTACGGAGGACACCATGGCGGTCTATGCCGCGCCCTCCGGCGGGGCGCTGATGCTGGACGGACCGTATATCCCCGGCGCGGGGGTGGAAAAACCGGTCTACGCCGACGTTTCGCCCAGCGACTGGTATGCCTCCCAGGCCAAGTACGCCCGCGAGATGAAGCTGTTCCGCGATTGGGACAAGAACCTTTTCCGGCCCCAGGGGAGTATTACCAGGGCGGAGATCATTTATGCCATGTGGCGGGCCGCCGATTCGCCGGCCACCGATTATACGGCCCCCTTTACCGATGTGAAGGAGGACTGGTACGCCCCGGCGGTGAACTGGGCCGCGTCCCTGGGCGTCCTGCGGGGCGTGGGAAATGACAGGATGGACCCGGATACCATCCTGGACCGGAATACCATCGTCACTATGCTGTTCCGGGCTATGGAGGCCATGGGGCGGAGCACCGCGGGCAGGGCGGAGCTGTCCGGCTACATCGACGCCGGCCAGGTCCCCGACTGGGCCAGCACGGAGATGAGCTGGGCCGTCGCCAACCAGGTGATCCGCGGTACGGCTCTGGATAAGCTTGCCCCCCTGGGCTTTGTGGACCGGGCCCAGACCGCCACGCTCCTGCAGCGCCTGTTTGCGTAAACGTAAAATAGAATGGTCAATATAAACTCCCCTGGGAAACACCCCAGGGGAGTTTTCAGCTTGTCAAAAAAACTCAAATTCGATATTTTTTCCGGCGACATGTGCGTCGGAAAAAATCCCTTTTGTCACGCGAGTGTGCTAATGGGGCCCCCGCCGAACGTTAGTTCGGTGGGGAGAGGAGGAGCGAAGTCTGCGACCTTGCCTTCGCGCCTGCGCGGAGGCAAGGAATCGCGACTTCCGCGACGACGACGGTGCGCGCGGCGTGACGGCAGGGAAAAATACCTGAATTTCGCAAAATTCAGATATTTTTCCCGCACGTTCCCCTTGTCGGAAAAAGCCCGTCAGGGCTTTTTCGACAGTCTCTAAACTCCCCTGGGGTGTGAACAACACCCCAGGGGAGTTTTGCCGTGGATAGGCCGCGCGCCATACGCGGGGATTTTTTCGGCGCTGGTTTACTTGACCACGCCGTAGGTGACGTTGTCGGTGTAATGCCACCACTCGGCCTGGTAGGGCTTGAAGCCCTGGGCGGCCATAGCCGCCTCCAGGAGCTTGGCGTTCTCCTCCGCCTGGGGGGAGACGTCGGAGTAGTCCCGGTCCGCCAGGGCGGTGAAGGTGTCAAAGTCGCTGGGCATGGGGACCGGAGAGCCGTCCGCCCGCACCAGGGTGACGTCCACCGTGTTGCCGCGGGAGTGGTTGGAGAAGCCTTTGTTGGGGTCGGTGATGTACCGGCTGTCGGGGCAGATCTCCCAGAGGGCGAACTGGGCGCTGACCGGACGGAGGGCGTCCCAGATCATCAGGCTGTACCCCTGCTCCAAAAGCGCCTCCTGGACCAGCGCCAGCTTCTTCACCGTGCCGTAACGCAGGTATGGCTCGGTGAAGTCGTAGACGATCTGGCCGGTGAAGTTGTTTTCAGTGGCGTAGCGCAGGTCCACAAAGAGGCCGGGGATGTAGTCGGTGATCTTCACCAGCGCGTCATCGGGCACCTCCGGCGGCGGGTCGAGGGGAGGCGGCGTGGTGGTGTCCGGCGCGGTATCGGGCGGCTCACCCACGCCGCAACGGGCGGCGGCCAGGGGCGTTTCGCCCAGGTAGAGGCGGTACTGCCCGTCATCGAGCCGGGGGGAGGAGACGGTCAGGTGGGAGAAGGCGTTTTGCGCCCGCACCGGCAAAATCTCCGCGCCTGCGCCGTCCCGGACGGAGTAGGCGCCGGGCTCCCCCTGGGGGAGGGCGAAGGCCACGGAGCGCTGATGGCTTTCCGGAGCGGCGGCGACGGGCATGGAGCCTGTGGCCGCCACCTGGCCGCCGTTGAGGAGGAGACCCAGACTGGCGTCCAGACCCGCGTCCTGAGAGGAGGAGCAGGCGAAGGCCCGCACCGTGCCCCAGTTGATGACCAGCCAGCCGTTGGAGTCGATGCCGTCCCCGCCGCCATAGCCGCCGTTGGAAACGACGGTCAGGTCCCCGCCGTTGACGGTGATGACGGAGACGCCGTCCTGGTTGGCGTTGATGCCGTCGTTGCCGGAGAAGATATTGAGAACGCCGCCGTTTACGGTCAGGTGGCGCTCCGTGTCCAGCCCCTCGTTTTCGGCGTTGATGGTGAGACGCCCGTCGCCGCCGAAGACGTTCATGCTCATCTTGGAGTAGACGGCACCGTCGTACTTGTGGAGCTTTTTGCTGTTCGTGATCTTCCCCTGGCCGTCCTGCTCCACGGAGGCGTAGATACGGGCCACGTAGGAGCCCGTCACCGTGTTGTCCGTGCCGTCGCGTATC
Source organism: uncultured Oscillospiraceae bacterium (assembly GCA_947626845.1). Classification (GTDB taxonomy): domain Bacteria; phylum Bacillota; class Clostridia; order Oscillospirales; family Oscillospiraceae; genus RUG626. The sequence continues at coordinate 19,552 of CANQTW010000027.1, forward strand.
CGCAGGTTGGCGCCGGCCCCGGAGGTGTCCACCGTGGGGGAGGGGACAGCCCCGCGGTCACATTCGTAGACGTTATAAAAGAGAATGGCCGGAGCCACCGTGCAGGTGATATCCACCCCCGCCAGTATCAGTTCCGCCACCGCCGCGGGATCGTCGCGGGCGCCCTCCCCCAGATCCACGGCGATCTGTCCGGCGGAGAGCCGGCCGGAGAGGATATAGACGCCGGGCGCCGTAATGTGCAGGACGGTGTGGGCCGCGGCCTCGGCGGCGGGATGCTCGTCACGGGTCGTCCCCTCTCCGTAGAGAGGGCCGCGTCCGGATTCGTAATAGACGATATCGTGGGCCGTATAGACCCCGGCCTTCGGGTCCTCCCCGACGGGGACGCCGTTCACGGTGATACCGGCGTCATCGAGCCGGATATTGACCGGCCCTTGCGCGGCAGGACCGGAGGTGTCCCCGCCGCCTTTCCCGCCGCAGGCGGGGAGAGACAGGATCAGACAAAAGATAAGGGTCAAAAGGATGAATTTTTTCATGGGATCGACCTCTTTTTCGCGTTGCAGGTCAAGTTTACACCTGTTTTTTTCGGTTTTCAAGGCCGATAGGCAAATCAAATGTAAACAAAAAGTTTATAAAATGTATCATGATGGGCAAAAGAGGGGGCTTTTGTGCAACCTCTGCAAAAACAGAGCGGTTTTTTTGAACAAACAGTAAAAAATAACGAAAAAGGACGTGTAAATCGCATGGAAAACGGTGGACAAATTGAAACACATCTGTTATAATGTCCCTATGGCGGCAGGTACGCCTTGTTTTACCGTGCCGCCGATTGGGAGAGCCACTGCCATTATTAATATCTACAAGTGAATAACTACATAAGAGGTTGTAATGACGATGGAATACAAGATTTTAACAGACGACGAAAGCTGGGAATTCGCTGAGGGGACCTGGACCCACGCCTTTGAGAAATTCGGCGCGCGTCCGGCGGAGGAAAACGGGACGCGGGGCTGGCGCTTTGATGTCTGGGCGCCGGGGGCAAGGTCCGTGCGGCTCACCGGTTCCTGGTGCGACTGGGACCCCAACAGGCACTTCATGGAATCCACCGCCGACGCCGCGGGGGTGTGGCATATCTTTATGCCGGGCCTGAACGAGGGGGAGAGCTACAAGTATGTGATCGAGGCCCGGAACGGGCGGCTCCTCTACAAGGCCGACCCCTACGGCTACTACTGCGAGACGCCGCCTGAGACGGCGTCGCGGCTTGCGGATTTGGACGCCTTCACCTGGTCCGACGGCAAATGGATGGCCGCCAGGGCCAAGGGCGACAGGCGGGAGAAGCCCCTGAACATCTACGAGGTCCATCTGGGCTCCTGGCGCCGCCATGATGACGGCACCATGCTGTCCTACCGGGAGCTGGCGGAGACGCTGGTGCCCTACGCCGTGGAGTTGGGCTACACGCATCTTGAGATCATGCCCGTGATGGAGCATCCCTTCGACGGCAGCTGGGGCTATCAGCTCACCGGCTATTACGCCCCCACCTCCCGCTACGGCGCGCCCACGGACTTTATGTATTTTGTCAACGAGGCCCACAGGGCCGGCCTTGGCGTCATCCTGGACTGGGCGCCCGCCCATTTCTGCCGGGATGCCCACGGCCTGGGGGAGTTTATTGGCGAGCCCCTCTATGAGGGCGGCTCCCATCCCCAGTGGGGCACCTACAAATTCAACGTGAAGAAGGGCGAGGTCAGGAGCTTCCTCATCTCCAACTGCGTCTACTGGCTGGAGAAATATCACGCCGACGGCATCCGCATGGACGGGGTCACCAGTATGCTCTACCTGAACTTCGGCATCGACGACGAGCGGCTTAAGAAGCACGCCGCCGACGGGACGGAGCACGATTACGACTCCATCGCCCTTGTCCAGAAGATCAACTCCACCGTGTCCAGGGAGTACCCCGACGTGATGATGATCGCCGAGGAGTCCACCGCCTGGCCCCTGGTCACCTACCCGCCCGATGAGGGGGGCCTGGGCTTCCACTTCAAGTGGGATATGGGCTGGATGCACGACACCCTCAACTACATGAAGACCGATTTCCCGTACCGCCCCGCCCACCACGGGGGCCTGACGTTCTCCATGATGTACGCCTTCAATGAAAACTTCGTCCTGGCTCTCTCCCACGACGAGGTGGTCCACGGCAAGGCGTCCCTCATCGGCAAGATGCCGGGGGACTACTGGCGGCAGTTCGCGGGACTGAGGTCGCTGATGCTCTATCAGACGCTCCACTCCGGCGCCAAGCACAACTTCATGGGCGCGGAGATCGCCCAGTTTATCGAGTGGCGCTACTACGAGGGGCTCCAGTGGTTCCTCTTGGACTACGACGCCCACAGGAAGCACCAGGAATACGTAAAGGCGCTGAACCACATGTTCCTGCGGGAGAAGGCCCTCTGGCAGAAAAACTTCTCCTGGGACGGCTTTGAGTGGCTGGACGCCGACGACGCCCAGCAGTGCATCCTCACCTTCATCCGTCACGGCAAGGTGCCCACGGAGGATTTGGTCTGCCTGCTCTCCTTCGCGCCGGAGGTCTATGAGGAGTTCCGCATCGGCGTTCCCCGGAAGGGCTCCTACGTGGAGATTTTCAATTCCGACGACCAGAGCTTTGGCGGCTCCGGCAGGGTGAACGGCCAGATTTTGGAGGCGGAGAAGATCCCCGCCCACGGGAAAAAATATTCCGTGGTAGTACGTACCCCGCCCATCGGCGGACTTGTTCTGAAGCGTTTACCGCCCAAAAAGGCGTAAATAAGGGAGGGCAAAAGCCGTCCCGTCCCCATGACGCTTGGGCGTATAAAGGTAAAAATTCATTCAAGGAGACTCACATGTTCAAGGACAAAAAAGATTTCACAAGACAGCTTGAGGCCGCCGCGGTGGCCAACTTCGGCAAGACCTTCGCAAAGCTGGAGCCGAGGCTCAAATACCAGACCCTGGCGAAGCTCATCGCCAACAACGCCCGCAATGTCCGCGTCGTCAGCGACGAGACACGTACCGAGGAGAAGAAGCGCGTCTACTATTTCTCCATGGAGTTCCTCATGGGCAAGCTCCTGGAGAACTACATCATGAACTTCGGCATCAAGGATATCGTGGAGGAGGGCCTGGCCGACTACGGCGTGACCATCGCCGAGCTGGCCGCCGAGGAGGTAGACCCCGGCCTTGGCAACGGCGGCCTTGGAAGGCTTGCCGCCTGCTTCATCGACTCTCTGGCCAGCCTTGGCTATATCGGCCAGGGCAACGGCATCCGCTACCGCTACGGCCTTTTCCACCAGCGCATTGAAAAGGGCTGTCAGGTGGAGGACCCGGACAACTGGCTGGAGGGCGGCTATCCCTGGGAGATCGAGCGGCCTGAGGAGGCCGTGAAGGTGCGCTTCGGCGGCGCCGTTGTCCACAAATATACCGGCAACTCCATGAGCTATGAGTGGACCGGCGGCGAGGAGATCATCGCCGTCCCCTACGACGTCCCCATCGTGGGCTACGGCGGCAAGACCGTCAACAACCTGCGCCTGTGGTCTGCCGAGCCTGCCAAGCAGAACTTCGACATGGACGCCTTCAACCGGGGCGACTACGCCGGCGCCATGAAGTTCCGCTCCGACGTGGAGGCCATCACCTCCGTCCTCTATCCCAACGACAACGCCGACCCCGGCAAGGTCCTGCGCCTGAAGCAGGAATACATGTTCGTGGCCGCCGGCCTCAAGTCCATCCTGAGATATTATAAGCGGGAGTACGGCAAACACGCCTGGAAGCGCTTCCCGGAGCTGATCGCCATCCACACCAACGACACCCACCCGGCCCTGTGCGCCCCGGAGCTTTTAAGGCTCCTCATCGACGAGGAGGGCCTCGATTGGGACACCGCCTGGGAGATCGTCACCAAGTCTATTTCCTACACCAACCACACCATCCTGCCGGAGGCTCTGGAGAAGTGGCCCATCGAGATGTTCCAGCGGCTCCTGCCCCGCGTCTATGACTTCGTGGCGGAGATAGACCGCCGCTACCGCGAGTCCTTCGCCATGCGTCGGGAGCAGAACCAGGAGCTTTTGATGAACACCGCCATCCTCTGGGGCGGCCAGGTGCGGATGGCCAATATGTCCGTCATCGCCGGCCACGCCGTCAACGGCGTCGCCGCGCTCCACACCGAGATCCTCAAAAACGACGTACTGCGCGACTTCTATGCCCTGACGCCGGAGAAGTTCAACAACAAGACCAACGGCGTCACCCACCGGCGCTTTTTGGCCCAGGCCAACCCCTCCTACGCGGCCCTCATCACCGAGGCCATCGGGGACAAGTGGTACACCGACGCCATGGAGCTTGAAAAGCTCAAGGCCTTTGAGGATGACCCCTCGTTCCTGGACAAGGCCGCCCGTTCCAAGGCCAAAAACAAGCAGGTGCTGGCAAAGTATATCAAGGACACCACCGGCATCATCGTGGATACCGACTCCATCTTCGATATCCAGGTGAAGCGTTTCCACGCCTATAAGCGCCAGCTTCTCAACCTCTTCAAGATCATGGACCTCTACAACCACCTGCTGGAGGACCCCAATTTCGACATCCGGCCCACCACCTTCATTTTCGCCGGCAAGGCCGCCCAGGGCTATGAGTTCGCCAAGAACACCATCCGGCTCGTCAACTCCGTGGCCGATGTCATCAACACCGATTCCCGCGTCCGCGGCAGGATCAGGGTCGTGTTCATCCCCAACTTCTCCGTCTCCAACGGACAGCTCATCTATCCCGCGGCGGATATCTCCGAGCAGATATCCACCGCCGGCATGGAGGCCTCCGGCACCGGCTGTATGAAGTTCATGATGAACGGTGCCATCACCCTGGGCACCCTGGACGGCGCCAACGTGGAGATCGTGGAGCAGGTGGGCTTTGAGAACGCCGAGATCTTCGGACTCAGGACCGAGGAGATCGCGGAGCTCAAGCGCAGCTGGAGCTACTTCGCCAAGGGCGAGGTGGACGCCAACGCGCGCCTCCGCCATGTGGTGGATCAGCTGAACGACGGCACCTACGCCAAGCTGTCCGGCGGCTTTGAGAGCGTCTATTCCAACCTTATGAACTCCAACGACGAGTTCTTTGTCCTGAAGGACTTCCAGCCCTATGTGGACGCCTGGCGCCGCCTGGAGGAGCTCCACGGCCAGAAGCGCGAATGGTTTAAGAAGTCCGTCCACAACACCGCCTGCTCCGGCATCTTCTCCTCCGACAGGACGATCCGGGAGTACGCCGACGACGTGTGGAAGCTTAACTAAATTGAAAAGGGCGGCGCCCTTTTCAATTTAAGGGGAACGTGCGGAAGATTTTTCTGAATTTCGCGAAATTCAGAAAAATCTCCCTGCCGTCACGCCGCGCGCACCGCAAAGCGGCACACTTGCGTGACAAAAGGGATTTTTTCCGACGTACATGCCGCCGGAAAAAATATTATAAAAAATATTAATAAGGTCAAGCAAAGCTCAGAGCTTGGTAATATAAATAAATATTTATATAAGGGAGGTCTCCTTGTGGTAAACAAAAAACCGTTTATAGCCATGCTGCTCGCGGGAGGGCAGGGCAGCAGGCTGGGTGCTCTCACAAAGCACATCGCGAAACCCGCCGTCTCCTTCGGCGGTAAGTACCGTATCATTGACTTCGCCCTCTCCAACTGCGCCAACTCCAATATCGACACCGTGGGCGTGCTGACCCAGTACAGGCCGTACCTGCTGAATACCTATATCGGCACCGGCTCCTCCTGGGACCTGGACTCCCATGACGGCGGCGTCGCCATCCTCCCCCCCTACGCCACCGAGACCGGCGGCCAGTGGTACGCCGGCACGGCGGACGCCATCTATCAGAACCTGGACTACATAAACCTCTACGATCCCGACTACGTGATCATCCTCTCCGGCGACCACATCTACCGTATGGACTACCGGAAGATGCTCCGCACCCATATCGAGAACAACGCGGACCTGACCATCGCCGTCATGACCGTCCCCTGGGAGGAGGCCCCGCGTCTGGGCATCCTGGCCGCCGACGAGACCGGCAAGATCTACGACTTCGAGGAAAAGCCCGCCAAGCCCAAGTCCAACCTTGCCTCTATGGGCATCTATATCTTCTCCAAGAAGGTGCTGGAGGACTCCCTGATCGCCGACTCCCGTGACGCCGACTCGGAGCACGACTTCGGCAAGAACATCATCCCCACCCTGCTGGCCCAGGGCAAGCGCCTCTTTGTCCACCGCTTTGAGGGCTTCTGGAAGGACGTGGGAACCATCCCCACCTTCCACGAGACCAGCATGGACCTTCTGGAGGCCGAGCCCCAGTTCGACCTGATGAGCGAGGACTTCCCCACGCTCACCCAGGACGATTCCCTGCCGCCCCATTATGTGGGCCCCAAGGGGAGCGTGGACCGGGCCTTCGTGGCCAACGGCTCCATCATCCTGGGGCGGGTGGAGCACTCCATCATCTCCAAGGGCTGCACCATCGAGGAGGGCGCCGAGGTAGTGGACTCCATTCTCCTGCCTGACGTCACCGTTGAAAAGGGCGCCAAGGTCGTTCGGGCCATCGTGGGCGAGGGCGCCACCGTCAAGGCGAAGGCCGTGTTCGGCTCCGCCGATACCAATGTGCCCATTGCGGTTGTCGGCGACGACGCCGTTGTTGAATAAGGAGGGTGTGAAATAATGGATAGAGTAATCGGACTTATCGCCGCCAACTTTGAGACAAAGGGCATGGGCGAGCTGACGGAGGACCGTACCATCGGCTCCCTTCCCTACGGCGGCAACTACCGTGTCATCGACTTCCCCCTCTCCAACATGGTCAACTCCGGCATCAACACCATCGGCCTCATCACGCCCTACAAGTACCGCTCCATCATCGACCATGTGGGCGCGGGCAAGGCGTGGGATCTGGATCGGAAGAACGGCGGACTTTTCGTCCTGCCCGGCTCCGTTTTCGGCGTACACAGTGAGAACAGCCACTTCCTCCTCCGCGATATCCGCCGCAACACCATCTACCTTGAGCGCAGTCCGGCCCCCTATATCCTGGTGACCGCCGCCAACGTCATTTCCCACATGGACTACCGGCCCCTGATTATGGAGCACATCAAGTCCGGCGCGGACATCACCATGGTCTACAACACCGCGGACCGGGACGAGCCCCACAGGCTGGGCGTCACCGTGGAGAACGGCCGTGTCGTGGGCTTCAAGCCCAACCCCAAAAAGTACGAGGACGCCATGCTGGACACCTTCGTCATCTCCCGCGATCTTCTCATGAAGATCATGGAGTGGTACGCCGCCATCGACTACCTGGATTTCTTCGAGGCCATCGAGGGCGACCTGGACAAGATGGACGTCCGTGCCTATAAGTACGAGGGCTACGCCCGCCAGATGTTCACCAGCCGCGACTACTTTGAGTACTCCATGGAGGTCCTCAATCTGGACGTGGCCGCTGAGCTTTTCAGCCGCGAGCGCCCCATCGCCACCAAGGCCGCCGAGGCCGCGCCCGCCAAGTACCTGGAGGGCGCCAAGGTGAAAAACTCCATGGTCTCCGAGGGCTCCCTCATCCAGGGCGAGGTGGATCATTCCATCCTCTTCCGGGGCGTGAAGGTCGGCAAGGGCGCCAAGGTGAAAAACTCCATCATCATGCAGCACTGCGTCATCGAGGACGGCGCCGTGGTGGAGAACGTCATCCTTGACAAGTCCCAGGTGATTCGCGCCGGCGCCGTCATCAAGGGCACCGGAGATACCACCTTTATCAAGTCGTGAGCCGCTGATTTCCGCCTGTCCCCTCCCCACCTTTGGGGAGGGGCAGAGTAAAACAGGAGGATAAACCGAAAATGAGGAGAAAACTCAGAGTTCTTTTCGCCGCCTATGAGGCCGTGCCCTTCATGAAGACCGGAGGCCTGGGCGACGTGGGCGGCTCCTTGCCCCAGGCGCTGAAGGAGGCCGGGTGCGAGTGCCGCGTCATTATCCCCAAGTTCATGACCATCCCCGACGAGTACAAGTCCAAGATGACCCATGTGACGGACTTCTACGTGTCCCTCGGCTGGCGCAATGTCTATTGCGGCATCGAGAAGCTCACCTACAAGGGTGTGGTCTACTACTTTGTGGACAACGAGTACTACTTCAACCGCGAGCGCCCCTACGGCTATTTCGACGACGGCGAGCGCATCGCCTACTTCTCCAAGGCCATCGTGGAGGCCCTGCAATATCTGCCGGACTTCAAGTGCGACGTGCTCCACTGCAACGACTGGCACACCGCCCTGGCCCCCGTGTTCCTGCGGGAGTTCTATCAGGGCCTGCCCCTCTATGAGAACGTCAAGACGGTGTTCTCCGTCCACAACCTGAAGTTCCAGGGCCAGATGAGCGACTACGTCCTGGGCGATATCCTTGGCCTGTGGGGCATCCCCGCCGCCGCCAGCCAGCTTCGGTGCGACGAGCGGAGCATCAACTATATGAAGGGCGGCCTTCTGTACGCCGACATCCTCAGCACCGTCTCCAAGACCTACGCCGAGGAGATCAAGACCCCCTTCTTCGGGGAGAAGCTGGACTTCATCTTCCGCGACAGGGCCAGCATCCTCTACGGCGTCATGAACGGCATCGACACGCAGGTGTGGAACCCCGCCGCGGATGACCTGATCCCTTACCGCTTCACCGCCGCGGACCGGACGGGTAAGGCCAAGTGCAAGGCCGAGCTCCAGGCGGAGATGGGCCTGGAGGTGGACCCCGATGTGCCGCTGATCGTCATGATTGGCCGCCTTACCGAGCAGAAGGGCATGGACCTTGTCCAGCGCGTCATCGGCGAGATTCTGGACAAGGCTCAGGTCTGCGTCCTGGGCACCGGCGACAAGCAGTATGAGGACATGCTCAGCTACTACAGCTGGGAGCGCTCCGGACGCTGCGCCGCCTGCATCCGTTTTGACGAGGCCCTCTCCCACCGCCTGTACGCCGGCGCTGACATGCTGTTGATGCCCAGCCTCTTTGAGCCCTGCGGCCTTAGCCAGATGATCGCCATGCGCTACGGCACCCTGCCCGTGGTGCGGGAGACCGGCGGTCTAAAGGACTCCGTCGTCCCCTACAACCAGTTCACCGGCGAGGGGACAGGCTTCAGCTTCGCCAACTACAACGCCCACGAGATGCTCTTCACCATCCAGAACGCCTGCGAGCTCTATTGGAAAAACCGCGACGCCTGGGAGCGCCTGATGGATAACGCCATGGCCGCCGATTTCAGCTGGGACCGGGCGGCCCAGGAGTATCTTGCCATGTATCAGCGCACCCATCCGGAGATCGAGCCCTGGGGAAAGAAAAAGGGCGGCCCGGAGGGCGAAGACGAATAATACAGCGAAAAACCCATACAGCGAAAACCCGCTTTAGGGGGCGGGAAACCGCCCCCTGAATCTCATTCATCAAAGGAACCGTTAACTTTATGAGAGCATACCACAACTCCCGCGAATTAAAATTCCGTTCTCCCTTTGGCGCTGTCGCCCTCGGCGGCGCTGTTTGCGTTTCCATAGACACCTGGGACGGCGAGCCCGAATGGGCGGAGCTGAGGATCAGGGTAGAAAACAGAAGCGATGACTACTTTGTGATGAACCGGGAGGGCGGACGGTTCACCTTCACCTTCACTCCCGAATCGCCCGAAATCTACTGGTACAGCTTCATCTTCCACTTTGCCGGCGGCGGATACTGCTGGTACGGCCCCCAGCGGGGGAAAGTGGGCGGCGTCGGCGAGATTTACGACGGCGACTGCCCGGAGTATCAGGTCACGGCCTATGTGCCCAGAAAGACGCCGGAATGGTACAAAAACGCCATCTGCTACCAGATCTTCCCTGACCGCTTTTTCCGGGGGAGCGACTGGCGGGAGCGGGCGGCGGAGACGCTTTCCAAAAAGCGAAAAGGCGCCCCCAAGGCGCTGGTGGAGGACTGGGACACCCCCGTCCGCTACGAGCGTATGCCCGACGGCAGGATCAAAACCTGGGAATTTTACGGCGGCACCCTCACCGGTATCCGGGAGAAGCTGGACTATCTCCAGGGCTTGGGCGTCACGGCCCTCTACCTCAACCCCATTTTCGAGGCCGTCAGCAACCACCGCTACGACACCGGCGACTACCGGAAGATCGACGGGATGCTGGGGGACGAGGAGAGCTTCACCCGACTGTGTCGGGAGGCGGAAAAGCACGGCATCTCCATCATTCTGGACGGCGTTTTCAACCACACCGGCTGTGACAGCAAATACTTCAACAAATTCGGCAACTACCCCGGCCCCGGCGCCTGCCAGGGTCCGGATTCCAGATATTTCGATTGGTTCAGATTTTACGACTTCCCCAATACATACGAGTGCTGGTGGGGCGTGGATGACCTTCCCGACGTGGAGGAGCGCAACCCCGATTACCGCCGGTATATCTGCGGCGACGAGGACTCCGTGGTGCGCCACTGGCTGCGCGCCGGAGCCAAGGGCTGGCGTCTGGACGTGGCCGACGAGCTGCCCGATGACTTCATCGAAAGCATCAAGGCTGCCATCGTGGCCGAGAAGGGCAGCGAGGGCCTGTTGATGGGGGAAGTCTGGGAGGATGCCTCCAACAAGATCAGCTACGGCGAGCGCCGGCGGTACTTCCTGGGCAGCGAGCTGGACTGCGTTATGAATTATCCCTTCCGGTACGCCATTCTCTACTACCTCCTGGGCTCCAACTCCGCCCAGAACGTGCTGGAGACCATGCTCTCCATCCAGGAGAACTACCCGCCGGAGAACTTCAACGCCAACTTCAACCTGATGGGCAGTCATGACCGAGCCCGCGTTTTTACGGCCCTGGGCGGCGCGCCCGCGCCGGAATCTCTGAACGAGGAACAGAAATTCCACTACCGCCTTTCCGATCAGCAGCGGGGCCTTGCCAAGGCCAAGCTCTGGCTGCTGGCCCTGATGCAGATGACCCTCCCCGGCGTGCCCTGCATCTACTATGGCGACGAGGCCGGCATGGAGGGCTATTCCGACCCCTTCAACCGCGGCCCCTTCCCCTGGGGCCATGAGGATAAGGACTGCTTCACCATCTACCGCAACGCCATCAACCTCCGCCGCGCCTTCCCGGAGCTGCCCGACGCCTCCTTCGAGCCCTTCGCCTTCGGCGACGATGTCATCGGCTGGTACAGGTGCTGGACGGACGAGGGCATCGCTGTCCTCATCAACCGCGGCGGCGAGACACGGGAGGTCGCCGTCGATCTGCGGGGCGAGGAGGTCACCGATATCCTCGGCGGCGCCCGGTACGAGGTTCGGGAGGGCAAGGTCAACGTCACCCTCTGGTCCCTGGGCTCCGCCATCCTCCACTTCCACAAAAAAGAGCGCCTGGGCCGCCCCATGGTTCGGGGCAGCGGCGTGCTGGCCCATATCACCAGCCTCCCCAACGCCAAGGGTACGGGGAACATCGGCCCCTGCGCCAAAAAATTTGTGGATTTCCTGGCGGAATCCGGCCAGAAATACTGGCAGATCCTCCCCCTGGGCCCCACCGACATGCACGGCTCCCCCTACGCCGGGGCGTCGGCCTTTGCCGGCAATATCGCCCTTTTGCCTGAGAGCGAGGAGGAGCTGCGGGCCGCCTTCGCGGACTTCCGGCCCGACGCCGCCTATACGCGGTTCACGGCGGAAAACGCCCGGTGGCTGGACCCCTACGCCGCCTTTGCCGCCATCAAAAAGACCGTCTCCCACGAGCACCATTCCCGCTGGCCGGAGAAGTACCGCCGGTATGCGCCGGAGCTTTTAAAGGACAGCGCCTTGGAAAGGGAAGTGGAATTTCAAAAGTTCTGCCAGTACAGATTCGAGCTCGCCTGGCACAGTCTGCGGGCCTACGCCAATAAAAAGGGCGTCTCCATCATCGGCGACGTCCCCATGTACGTCTCCGCCGACTCCGCCGACGTGTGGGCGGAACCGGAGCAGTTCACGGTGGATGAAAACGGCGATGTCCGCCTCATCGCCGGTGTGCCGCCCGCCTGGAACGACGACGGGCAGATTTGGGGCAACCCCCTCTACAACTGGGACGTGATGGGCAAGACCGGCTTCGACTGGTGGATGCGCCGGTTCAAGCGGATGCTGGACCTCTATGATTTCACGCGCCTTGACCACTTCATGGGCTTCGAGTCCGCCTGGGCCATCCCGGCGGGAGGGACCCCCGCGGACGGGCACTGGGTCCTGGGCCCCGGCCTTGCGCTTTTCAAGGCCGCCTATGACCAATTCGGCCCCCTGCCCTTTGTGGCGGAGGATTTGGGCGCCATCACCCCGGCCATCCGCGCCCTGCTGAGCCGCTGCGGATTCCTGGGCACCGACATCATGCAGTACCAGAACGGCGGCCCCCTGTACGGCTATTACCCGGCAAAGGAGAAGATCGGCTACTCCGGCACCCACGACAACGAGACCCTGGCCGGCTTTGCTGCCCGCGCGTACCCGGAGCTTGACCCCGTGGAGGCCGTCCGGAGACTGAAGGAGCGGCTCCTCGCCTCCTCCGCCGAAGTGGTGATCCTCCAGCTGCAGGACGTGCTGGAAAAGGGGAACGAGGCCCGGATGAACACCCCCGGCACCACGGAGAAAAACTGGCGCTGGCAGGCCGAGAACAAGGACTTTAAAGACGCCGCGGAGCGCCTTTTGAGCGATACAATCAAATGGAAAAGGAGCTAAACTAAAATGGATGACTGGACAATGTACGCCAACACCGTTCTCTATTCCCCCAAGACAAAGCTGATGATGGAGTGGGGCGGCATGGACATGGACCCGGAGTACATCTTCTCCATGGAAAAGAAGATGAACACCGCCCAGAAGGCCATGCGCGCGCTGGAGGCCGGCGCCATCGCCAACCCCGACGAGCAGCGCATGGTGGGCCACTACTGGCTTCGCGCCCCCAAGCTGGCCCCCACGCCGGAGCTTCAGAAGGAGATCACCGATACCCTGGCCGCCGTCAAGGCCTTCGCCGCCGACGTCCACGCCGGCAAGATCACCGGCGAGAAGGGCGGCCAGTTCGTCAACGTCATGGTGGGCGGCATCGGCGGCAGCTCCCTGGGCCCCCTCTTCGTTTCCAAGGCCCTGGGCGTCCCGGAGGACAAGATGAAGCTTTATTTCCTGGACAACACCGACCCCGCCGGCATGGACGAGATTTTCCGCGCCGTGGAGCCTAAGTTGGACGAGACCCTCACCGTCATCATCTCCAAGTCCGGCGGCACCATCGAGACCCGCAACTGCATGGTGGAGGCCAAGGCCTTCTATGAAAAGCACGGTCTGAGCTTCGCCAAACACGCCGTCACCGTCACGGGCGTGGACTCCAAGCTGGACAAGGTGGCCGTCTCCGAGGGCTGGATCGCCCGCTTCCCCATGTGGGACTGGGTGGGCGGCCGCACCTCCGTCATGTCCGCCGTGGGCCTCCTGCCCCTGGCCCTCCAGGGCATCGACATCGACAGCTTCCTCCAGGGCGCCGCGGACTGCGACGAGCTGGGTCGAGAGCCCAATATGCTGGAGAACCCCGCCGCCATCATGGCCCTGGCCTGGTACAGAATGTCCGGCGGCAAGGGCGGCGTCACCCAGGTGGTGCTCCCCTATAAGGACAGCCTGGACCTCCTGGCCAAATACCTCCAGCAGCTGGTGATGGAGTCCCTGGGCAAGGAGCTTGACCTGGACGGCCAGAAGGTCAACCAGGGCCTTGCCGTCATGGGCAATAAGGGCACCTCCGACCAGCACAGCTACGTCCAGCAGCTGGTGGGCGGCCCCTCCAACATCTTCGTCATCTTCGTCCAGGTCCTCAAGGATCGCGCCGGCGAGTCCGTCTGCGTGGGCGAGGACTCCACCTCCGGCGACTATCTGAACGCCTTTATGCTGGGCACCAAGAAGAATTTGGAGGACCATGGCAAAAAGACCATGACCGTCACCGTCCCCTGCGTCTCCGCCTACAACGTGGGCCAGCTCATCGCCATCTGGGAGCGGGCCGTGGGCATCTACGCCCAGCTCATCAACATCAACGCCTACCACCAGCCCGCCGTGGAGTACGGCAAGAAGTGCGCCGGCGTCCTCATCGAGCTGAAAAACCGCGCCCGTGAGCTTTTGCTCACCACCGGCAGGGCCATGACCGCTCCGGAGATCGCCGAGACCCTCAACGCCGATCCCCAGGACGTGTTCCGCCTGATGCTCCACCTGTGCGAAAACGACCCCGCCCTCACCGTCTGCTACGACGACGAGGACGTGACCATGAGCAAGTTCTCCCAAAAATAAAAGATCACGAACACCCAAAAACACGCCGCCGGCCTCCGCCAGCGGCGCGTTTTTGGGTGTAAAGGCCGCGTATTCCCATTTCGGGCGGGGTCCCCGCCGAACGTTAGTTCGGTGGGGAGAGGAGGAGCCAAGCCCGCGCCTGAGCCCTGGCGTTTACGCCGGGGCGAGGTTAAGCGGCTTGAGCGATGACGAGTAGGGGCCGATGACCACATCGGACCACACGCCGCACTATCGAATTTCATTTCGCCGAATTATCGTGGCATTTCGTACAACGTACCCGTAGGGGTGGCCGTCCTCGGCCACCCGTCCATCGAATTCCCACATCGTCCACCCCAAAACGGTTCCAAACCCGCCCACCGAATTTCTGGAAATTTAATTCCAACGCCGTACGGGCCGCCGCCCACGGCGGCCCATGGAACCATCGAATTTCCATCAATCCGCCTCCCAAACGGTTGCGGCTCCGCCGCGTATTCCCATTTCGGGCGGGTTCTAAATGTATAGGGAAGTAAGATAGGTAACAGATAAGGAATAGACATAGGTAACAGTTTTCGAGTAAAATAATGGCATCA
>CANQTW010000028.1 GCA_947626845.1 uncultured Oscillospiraceae bacterium
GACCTCCGCCACACATTCGCCACCACGGCCCTGCAAAACGGCGTTGATGTCAAGACCGTCTCCACCATGCTGGGACACTACGACGCCGGATTTACCCTCCGCACCTACACCCACGCAACAAGACAAATGCAGGACAAGGCCGCCGAGACGATGGGGAATTTCATGGAGCAGATGATGTGAGGATGTACGAAAAAGCGCCGGGCGCGTCCTGCCCGGTGCTTTTTGGTTGCTTCGTGTAGTGGGTCAGTGTGTGGGTCTTACGCCTGACCCACACTTTGACCCACATCTTTTTGCCCGAAAACATAACAAAAGTCCCCGAAATCTTACGATTTCGGGGACTTTTTGGAGCTGATACCCAGATTCGAACTGGGGACCTCATCCTTACCAAGGATGCGCTCTACCGACTGAGCTATATCAGCAAACTGGCGACCGAGAAGGGGCTCGAACCCTCGACCTCCGGCGTGACAGGCCGGCGCTCTAACCAGCTGAGCTACTCGGCCGTATCTGCTTCCTTTACGGCGCTCGATTATTTTACCCCATTTAGCCCCCATTGTCAATAGAAATTTTTAAAAAATTCCCCGATTTTTATCATATCCTCCCGCCGGATCTCCGCCCGCAGAGAAATCGTCTCCCCGCTCAGCCCCTCCCGAAACGTCAGCCGTCCCGCGTGGAGCAGATGCGCCGTCAGGCCGAGCGCTCCGGCCAGCGCCACGCTTTCCGCGTCTCCGTAAAGCCTGTCGCCCAACACCGGCGCCCCCAGATACGCGCAGTGGACACGTATCTGGTGCGTCCTGCCGGTTTTCAGCCGCAGCCGCACCAGCGATACCTCCGCGCCGCCCACCCTGGCCGTCTCCACCGTCTCGTATTCCGTCACCGCAGGCTTCCCGTCACAGCGCACCACGCGCCTCTGGCATCCCTCCCGCTCCCGCGCGATGGGCAGCTCGATGACGCCCCGCGCCTCCGGAAGTCTCCCGCGCAGAAAGGCGGTGTACTCCTTCTCCGCCTCCGGCGCTCTCAGCGCCTCAATAGCCAGATTTTTATAATAGGCGCTTTTCGCGAAGAGCACAACGCCTGACGTATCCCGATCCAGACGGTTCACCGCATGACAGACGGCGCTGCCGGCGGTGTCCAACAGGTATCCGGCGGCGAAATTGGCCAGAGTCCCTGTGAATTTGCCTTTGGACGGATGGGTCAAAAGCCCTGCCGGCTTGTTCAGCGCCAACAGGGCTTCATTTTCAAATATCACCTCTACCGGCCCCTGTTCAGGGGGAAAATCCGGCGGCGCCTCCAGCTTCTCCAGCGCCACGGTGACGGTCTCGCCGGGGACGAGCCGCCTGTCTGTCCACACGGGCGCCCCGTCCACCGCCACGGCCTCCGCCCGCTTGGCGCGCTTTATCTGCTCCGCGGACAGGCGCAGCTCGTTTTTCAGCACATGATAGACCTTCCGGCCCGCGTCCCGCTCCCCGCAAAGATACGTCAACGTCATTTCAGTGCCTTCAGAAGCTTCACGATCTCATAAAACTCCATACTGTGGCTGGCTTTGACAAGTACAACGTCGCCGCGCCCCACCGTCTCGGCGACATCCTGGGTAAAGTCCTCCCGGCGCAGATAATACCGGGCCTTTTTCCCGCCCGCGGCCAGATAGGCGTCATAGATGTTCTTGGCGTCCTCGCCGATGCACACCAGTGAGTCGATGCCGCATTCGGCGGCCAGCTTGCCCATCAGGTAGTGCAGGTGCGCCGAGTCCGCGCCCAGCTCCTTCATGTCCCCCAAAACCGCCACACGCTTGCCGTGATCGCCGCTCAGCGCACGGATGGAACTCAGGGAACGTATGGCCGCCGCCATGGAGTTGGGGTTGGCGTTGTAGCAGTCGTCGATGAGGGTGATATACCCTGTGTCCGTGACGCTGGCCCTGCCGCCCACAGGCCGGTAATCGGCGATGCCGCGCAAAATCTCCTCGCCGGTGTCGCCCAGGATATAGCCCACCGCCGCCGCGGCCAGAGCGCCGTAGACGATGTGGCTCCCAAAGGCCGGGATCATGGTGAAAATCCGGTCATCGGCAAAGCAGATGTCGCAGGAGACGCCCTCCAGGCCCAGATTCTCCACGTTCTCCGCCCGCACGTCGTTCCAGGGCCCCGCGCCGTACAAAATCTTTCTGGTGCCGGTGTCCAAATCCCGCAGCATCTCGTCATCGCCGTTCAACACAGCCACGGCGTTGGACTCCATGAATTCAAAGACCTCGCTCTTGGCCTTCAAAACACCCTGCAGGTCGCCTAACTTCTCCAGGTGGCAGTAGCCGATGGAGGTCACCACGCAGATATCCGGCCGCACGATGGCCGCCAGGCGGCGCATCTCGCCGAAATCGGAAATGCCCATCTCAACCACCGCCGCCTCATGCTCCTCCCGGAGCTTCAGGATGGTCAGCGGCACCCCCAGCTCGTTGTTGTAGTTCTCCGGAGTCTTCAGGGTCAGGAAATGCCGGGACAGTACCCTGGCCGTCAGCTCCTTGGCCGTGGTCTTGCCCACGCTGCCCACGATGCCCACCACGGGGATCTTGAAGAGCCTCCGGTAATAGGCCGCCAGGTCCCGCAGCGCTTTGCGGGTGTTGGCCACGCGGATGTAGGGGACGGTGGTCAGCTCCTCCTCGGCAAGGCACAGCTTGGCGCCGCGCTCCTCCACCGCCTGCAGGGCAAAGCTGTGGCCGTCGAAGCGTTCCCCCTTGATGCACACAAAGAGGCCGTCCGGCTCCACCTCCCGGCTGTCGATGGAGACGGAGGCGATCCTGTCGTTGCGCAGGGAGCGCGGTCCGATGTACCTTCCGCCCACCACCTCCGCGATCTTCTCAACGGTAAGGGATTTTAAACTCATTGCTTTGCCCTCCTAAAAACAAGTTTCCGGCAAACCCGCCGGCCGGGGGGTGCCCGCCTGCCAGGCGGGCGGGGGGTCAGCTTTTTCTCTTTTGTTGGACACAAAAAAGAGAAAAGCGTCAGATGAAATTCGACGGTACGGCGTGGGGGTGTTCCCCCGTGGGCCGCCGTGGGCGGCGGCCCGTACGGCGTTGAAATTTAATTTCCAGGAATTCGGCGGGCGGGTTTAGAACCCGCCCCTACTCGTCGTCGCGGAAGTCGCGATACCTCGCCGCCACGGAAAGCGTGACGGCTCAGTCGCAGACTTCGCTCCTCCTCTCCCCACCGAACTATCGTTCGGCGGGGGCCCCATCCCTACGGGATGCCTTCCCGCGGGCGCTCCCTGGGGGGAATCCAGATGGGGGGCTCGCAAGCCCCCCTCTGGTCGTTTCAAGGGGGTGTCCAGAGGGGGGAAATCGAAATCCCCCCTCTGGTTTCTTTTTCCCTTTTGTTACTTTTCCCTTTTTGGAAAACCAAAAAGGGAAAAGTAAATTCCCCCTCCGCCCTATAAGGGCGGCAACCTTACAACCCCCCGCCGGGTCAAGGCGCAAACCTTCTCAACGACTCCTCAACGATCCTCTCGCAAAGCTCGTTGTAGCCGATACCGGCCACGCGGGCCTCCTTGGGCAGGAGGCTGACCGGGGCCATGCCGGGCAGGGTATTGGCCTCCAGGCACCAGATCCGGCCCTCCCCGTCCACGATGAAGTCCATGCGGGCGTAGACCTCCAGCCCCAGGGCCTCGTAGACCCTTACCGCCGTCTCCCGCAGCTGTCTGTCCAGCGCTTCCGGCAGGCCGGGGATGGGGCAGATCTCGTCGGTGGCCCCGTCCTGATACTTGTTTTTGTAGTCGAAAAATCCCGTCTTGGGCACGATCTCGATGGGCGGCAGGGCCTCCCCCGCCAAAACGCCTACGTCGATCTCCCGTCCCTTTATGTACCGCTCCACCAGAAGCTCGTCGGCATAGGCGAAGCCCAGCCCCAGAGCGTCGGCGTACTCCTGCTCGGTGTGGGCGATGGAGGTGCCCACGGAGGAGCCGCCGGAACGGGGCTTTACCACGCAGGGCAAAAAGGGCGCGGGGGCATGGGCGGCGGCCCGCGTGATGTTGACGCCCTCCGCCACGAGGATACCGGCGGCGGCCATCAGCCGCTTGGCCGTCTCCTTGTCCATGGCGCAGGCGGAGCCCAAATGGCCCGATCCGGTGTATTTGATCCCGGCGATGTCGAACATGGCCTGCAGCCGTCCGTCCTCGCCGTCGGCCCCGTGAAGGCCCAGGAACACCAGATCGGCGGCCCGACACACTTCGATAAGATTATCGCCCACTCTCGCGTCGTTTTTCTGCTTTCTGGAGGCCTTGACCGCCTCCAGGTCGGGCACCTGGGCGGATATCTCCGCCGCGCCTCCGCCGATGGGCTTTTCAAATATCTCATGGGGGTCCGAATACGCCCCGGTGTAGCCGAAAAAAGCGTCGATAAGCACCGTCCGGTGCCCATTCTCCCTGAGGGCCCTGGCGATCATCGCCCCGCTCTTCAGCGACACGTCCCGCTCCAGGGATAGCCCTCCGCAAAGCACAATAATGTCCAAAATACCCGCCTCCCGGTCAAGTCTATACCAATTCATTATACATTATACTACAAACAGGCGGGGGATACAACAAAAAATTTCTTATACTAATATCTATTTAAAAGGAGACACCGAGCGGCAAAAAAGACCGTCGCGAATGTCTTGCTTTAATAGGGTATTAGTATCACACCCCCGTCAGATCAAAATCCGGAGTGTACTCCTCCTTCGCGGAGGAAAGCTCCTGATAAAACCCGTCCTCGATGCCGCTCCGCTCCATAAAGGCCACCGCCGCGTCATACTCCTCCCGCGTCAGCCGCCGGTTGATTTCCGGGTACTCGCCGGCCCGCCCCATGGGGGTGTACTGGCTCATGAGGGAGAACAGCACCTCCCCCGGCCCAAAGGTCTCCGCCACCCAGCGGATCACGGCCTTCGTATTGTCAAGAGCGCGGGGCAAAACAAGATGGCGGATGATGACGCCGGACTTCAAAAGGCCGTCCTCCCTCAGGCGGTACGGCCCCACCTGGCGGACCATCTCCAAAATCGCCCTTTTCGCGGTCTCCGGGTAGTCCGGCGCGGCGGAGTATTTTTCCGCCAGGGCGGGGTCCGCGTATTTCATATCCGGAAGGTAGACCTGCACCTTCCCCTGAAGGCTTTTCAAGGCCTCCACCGACTCGTAGGCCGAGGAGTTCCACACCACCGGCACCGGCAGAGGCTCACGGAGCGACGCGAGCACCGCCGGCAAAAAATGCGTTCCCGTCACCAGGTTTATGTTGTGGACGCCCTGTCCGATCAGTTCAAAATAGATTTCCCGCAGCCGCTCCGGACTCACCGGCTTCCCCACCTTTCCGGTGGAGATGACCGCGTTCTGGCAGTAGACGCACCGCAGGTTGCACCCGGAGAAAAAGACGGCCCCGCTTCCCCGCTCCCCGGAGATGGGCGGCTCCTCCCACATATGGGGCGCGGCGCGGGCCACGCGCGCGGTCAGCCCCTCGCCGCAAAAGCCCTCCCCGGCGTCCGGCAGCCGCTCCGCGCCGCACTTTCTGGGACAAAGGTCACAATAAAACGCCAACATTCGCACCTTCCGTAATTGACATTTTGCGCTTTAGGACTATAATAAAATATTGAATGAAATCTGTCAAGGAGGTTTGACATGAAGACAGTGGTTCTTGACGCTCATACCGAAAATCCCGGCGACCTGAGCTGGGCCGGCTTTGAGGAACTGGGCCAGCTGACCATATATGACCGGACGCCCAAATTTGATGACGCGGAGATCATCCGCCGCATCGGGGACGCGGACGTTGTCATCACCAACAAGACCCCTGTGCGCGCCGCCGTCCTGGACGCCTGCCCGCGCGTCAAGTACGTGGGTCTTCTCTCCACCGGCACCGACGTGTGCGACTGCGCCCATGCCGCCGCCCGCGGCATCCCGGTGAGCAACATCCCCGCCTACTCCACGCAGGCCGTGGCCCAGCACGCCATCGCCCTCTTGCTGGAGATTTGCTCCAAGGTGGGCGTCCACTCCCAGGCTGTCCACGCCGGGGACTGGCAGCTGTGCGAGGACTTCTGCTTTTGGGAGGCGCCCCTCATGGAGCTGGCCGGCCTGACCTTCGGCGTCATCGGCTTCGGCCAGATCGGCAGGGCCGCGGGGCGGATCGCCCGTGCCCTGGGGATGCGCGTCCTGGCCACAGGCAGCCGCGAGACGGAGGAGGGTCGGGAGATCGGGACATATGTGGAGCTGGACGACCTGCTTCGGGAATCCGACGTCGTGTCCCTCCACTGTCCCCTGAAGGACGAGACGCGCAGGCTCATCAACAAGGATACCATCGCCAAAATGAAGGACGGCGCCATCCTCATCAATACGGGCCGCGGCGGGCTTGTAGACGAGGACGCCCTGGCGGAGGCCCTGAAGTCCGGCAAGCTCTACGCCGCCGGCGTGGACGTGGTGTCCGTGGAGCCCATCCTGCCGGAAAACCCGCTTTTAGGGTGCGCCAACTGCTTCATCACCCCCCACGTGGCCTGGACGCCCAAAACCTGCCGCCAGCGGGTCATGGACATCGCCGTGAGAAATCTGCGCGCGTTCATCGAGGGCCACCCGGAGAATGTGGTCAACGGGGTGAGGTAAGCCGCCCGCCTCCGCGCGGACTTTTCCGCAAATCCCGTATCCTTTCAAAAATTTTTTCTTTTCCACGCAATAAAATCCCTTTCCCGCGCATTACTTCATCGACAGGAGTGAGAAACATGGAGGATCTGGTCAAGGACCCCGACGCCGGGGCGGCTGAACTTGAGCGGCTGCTTCTGAACGTCGGGGCGGGCGACAAGGACTCCTTCGGAGAGCTTTATACCCGCACTCACGCGGCGGTCTACGCCCTGGCGCTGTCCATACTGTCCAACGCCCACGACGCCGAGGAGGCCGCCCACGACGCCTATCTGCGCGTCTGGGATTACGCCTCCTCCTACAGGGCCAAGGGCTCGCCCATGGCCTGGCTCATGGCGGTGACGCGGAATCTCTGCCTCATGGAGCTGCGGCGCAAAAAGCGGCAGAAGGAGCTTTCCGAGGACGAGTGGAACGCCATCCCCGCCGAGGCCCGCGGCCTGGAGACGGAGGAACGGGCCCTTCTCCAGTGGGCGCTGGGTTCCCTGGACCCCGCCTCCCGCCAGATCGTCCTTCTCCACGCCGTCGCCGGGCTGAAGCACAGGGAGATTGCCCGTCTCCTGGGCCTCCCCCAGAACACGGTCCTGTCGAAATACAGCCGCGCCATCGGAAAAATGCGCGCGGGACTTGAGAAAGGAGAGTGAGCCCCATGACAGATAAGGAAATAGAGCTGAAGCTGAAAGCCGCCATAGAGCGCACGGCCCCCGACGGGCTGGACCGGCTCCTCTCCCACATCGACACCGGGAAAGGAGACATTATCGTGGAAAAGAAAACAGTGCAGAAAAAGAGAAACCGCTGGATCGGCGCCGTGGCCGCCATCCTGGCCGTGGCCCTCATCGGCGGCCTTGGCGGGTACGTCTACACCGCCAACTACGCCGTGGCCACTACGGTGTCCCTGGACGTGAACCCCAGCATCCAGCTAAAGGTCAACCGCGCCGAGAAGATCCTCACCTGCGCCGGCCTCAACGACGAGGGTCGGGAGATCCTCGCCTCCATGAACGGCGGGGCCGACTTGGAGGGCTCCAAGCTCAACGTGGCCGTCAACGCCATCGTGGGAGCCATCGTCCGGGCAGGCTACTTGGACAGCCTCAGCTCCGCCATCCTCATCTCCGTGGAGGACAACAACGCCGCCCGCGGCGAGCGCCTCCAGGCTGAGCTGGTGGCCGAGGTGGACGGCGTCCTCCAGACCGCCGCCAACTCCGCCGGCGTCCTCAGCCAGTACCTGACCGTGGATGCAGGCCTTAACCAGCAGGCCCAGCAAAACAGCATCTCCGCCGGCAAGGCCGCCCTGGTCAACCAGGTGCTGGCTCTGAACGCCAGCCTGGATTTTGACAAGCTGGCCGCCCTCTCCGTGGAGGAGCTGCGGGATCTCATTAAAATCGGCGCGCCGGGTATGCCCATCGGGAGGACCGAGGCGGCCCGTATCGCCGAGGAATACGCCGGTACGTCTGTTCTTGACCGTGAAGTAGTCTTTGATGTGGACCCGGAGCTGGACGACCCGGTGCCTCACTACGAGGTGGAGATTCGTTACGACAGAGAATATGACTACACGATCCACGCCTTCACCGGCGAGGTGTTGAGCGGTCAGGCCGACATCGTGGTCCGCACACCCTCCACGAATCCCCCCGCTCCCGATACCCACGAGCCCGGCATCACCGCCGACGAGGCATTCAACGCCGCCGCGAAGTTTTTCTCCGAAAAGCACCCAGAGCTTGTGGGCAACTTCCTGAACATCACGACGGAATACGACCGGGACGACGGCCACTACGACGTGGAGTTCTGGGTCGGCGGCTGCGAGTTTGACTACGACGTGGACGGAAAATCCGGCGATATACTCCGGGAGGAGACGGACTACCGCTGCACGCCCCCCACCGTTCTCGACACCACCGTCCCGGATACCGCTCCCGACACCACGCCCAAGGATACCACCCCCGCCCAGCCCGCCGACATCGGCGTTGAGGCCGCCAAGTCCGCCGCGCTGAGCCGCGCCGGGATCGCCGACGCCGCCTCCGTCACCTGGATCAAATGCCAGCGGGAGTACGATGACGGCAGGCTTGAGTACGAGATCGAGTTCTACGCCGACAGCACCGAATACGAGATCACCGTCCTGGCCGCCGACGGTACCGTCATCAAATATGAGACGGAGAAGTCCAAATACAACACCAACCCCGGCAGCTCCGGCGGCGCCCAGACCGGCGACATCGGCGCGGACGCGGCCAAAGCCGCCGCCCTCCGGCACGCCGGCCTTTCGGAGACCCAGGTTACCCGCCTCAAGGTCGAGCGGGACCGGGATGACGGCAGGATCGAGTACGAGGTCTCCTTCAAATATAACGGCTTCGAGTATGAGTACAAGATCGACGCCGCCACCGGCGCGATCCTGGAGCACGAAAAAGATTGGGATGACTGACCCCGCCTTCCCCCGGCAGGGGGGGAGGTATGAGTCCGCCATCCAGGCGGGCGGGGGTCAGCTTTTTCTCTTTTCCCGAAATGGAAAAGAGAAAAAGCTTAGCAAAAAGAGAAAAGATTTCGTTTTGGGCCTGGTGGTGAACCAGGCCCAAGCGTTTTTACGACGGTTCGGCTGCCGCGGAGGTGGGCGGGTTTGGAACCCGCCCCTACGGTTTTTCCCGCGGGCGTTCCCCATGGGCCGCCGCCCACGGCGGCCCATCGAATTACCGGCAAACCTCGTGCGTGGCAAATCCCGTTTTCCGCGCCCACCATCATGCGGGCGTTCCCCTGGGGTTCTCCACATAGGGGCCGCGGCCCCTGTGTGGCCGTTTTTAAAAGGGGATTGTCAAGGGGGAAAATCGGAATCCCCCTTGACTCGTTTTTTCTCCTCTTTGTTACTTTCTCCTCTTTTGACGAGACAAAAGAGGAGAAAGTAAGTCCCCCGCCCGCCTGTCAGGCGGGCACCCCCTCCCGCCCTATAAGGGCGGACCCCTTACAAACCCCCGCCGGGTCAAGGCATCCCCCTCCGCCCATAAGGCGGACATCCTTATAAAATAGCCTCCCGCCTCTTGCAATCATCCCCTCCCCGTAGTATAATAGTTTTGTCTATGCGAATTTACAAGGAGGCGGCCTTTATGGATGAACGGACTCTGGCGTTTATCAATCTCCACGCGGTCCTGGGCGGGCTCGCGAAGCTCTGCGAGCTTGACCCGGAGTGCAAAGCTCTCATCGAGGGCAAAACCATTTCCATCGGCATTTCCGTCAAGGACGGCCCGGAGGGGACGATCCGCTTTGAAAACGGCGTCTGCACCGTGACCCCCGGCGTTGACAAGTGCGATATCAAGCTGCCCTTTGGCTCCTGCAAAAAATTCAACGGCCTCATCGACGGCACCGTCACCCCCATCCCCTCCAAGGGCTTCACAAAAATCGGCTTCCTGCTGAAGGAATTTACAAAGCTCACGGACAAGCTCACCGCCTACCTCCGTCCGGCGGAGGGCGCCCTGGACGACCCGGAGTTTTTCAGGATCAGCACCACCATCATGTTCCACCTCATTCTGGAGGCCATTGCCCAGATTGGGAACGTGGACAAGGTGGGCAGGGCCAGCGCCTCCTACATCGTGGACGGCGACGTGCGCTTGGCCATCGAGGGCGGTCCGGAGGGGTACATTCACGCCCGGAACCACGTCCTCACCGCCGTCCACGCCGCGGACGGCTCCCTGGGCCGCCCCATGAGCTACATGGTGTTTACCTCCATGGAAAACGCCCGCGACCTCTTCGACGGCAAGGTCAACGGCGTGGTGTGCGTCGGGCAGGGCAAGGTCCGCATGGGCGGCATGATCTCCATGGTGGACAATGTGAACAGGATTCTGGACCGCGTGTCCATGTATCTGGCGTGAGGTGAGCATATGAGAAAAGTATACGAATATCCCAAGTCCCGCGCCGCCTTTGAGCGGGCCTGCAAGCTGATCCCCTCCGGCATCTACGGCCACCAGGGCCCCGCCGAGGGCTGTTATATCCCCGTGGAGGCGTTTCCGCTCTACTCCTCCCGCGCCCAGGGCAGTTATCTCTGGGACCTGGACGGCAACAAGTTCATCGACTACATGTGCGCCTACGGCCCCAACGTCCTGGGCTACAACGACCCGGACGTGGACGAGGCCGCGGCAAAGCAGCGGGCCATCTCCGACTGCACCACCCTGCCCAACCCCGTGATGATCGACTTTGCCGACCTGCTGGTGGAGACCGTGGACTGCGCCGACTGGGCCTTCTTCGCCAAGAACGGCAACGACGTGACCACCTGCGCCGTGATGACCGCCCGCGCCTACACCCACCGCAAGAAGATCGTCTTTTTCAAGGGCTACTACCACGGCGTCTCCCCCTGGACCCAGAAGATCGACTACGCCGGCATCCTGGAGGAGGACGTGGCCAACAACCTCTACGTCACCTGGAACAACTTCGACGAGCTTTCCGAGGTCTTTGAGCAGAACAAAGGGGAGATCGCCTGCGTCATCGCCCAGCCCTACATGCACGGCAACTTCGCCGACAACGAGCTGCCCCTCCCCGGCTTCTGGCAGCGCGTCCGCAAGCTCTGCGACGACACGGGCACGGTGCTGATCGTGGACGATGTGCGGGCCGGCTTCCGTCTGGATATCGCCGGCAGCGACCACTATTTCGGCTTCAAGGCGGACCTCATCTGCTTCTGCAAGGCCCTGGCCAACGGCTACAACGTCTCGGCCCTGTGCGGGCGGGATTTCCTGAAAAATTCTGTCTCCTCCCTGAGCTTCACCGGCTCCTACTGGATGAGCGCCGTCCCCTTCGCCGCCGGCATCGCCTGCATCCAGAAGATGAAGCGCCTCAACTGCCCGCAGCTCCTCATCGACCAGGGGACGAAGCTGAAAAACGGCCTTATCCACACGGCGTTGAAGTACGGCTACGACCTGCACGTCTCCGGCGTGCCCAGCCTCTTCTATCTGCGCATCGCCGATGACCCGTCGCTGATGCTCCATCAGGAGTGGATCGCCGAGTGCGTCAAGCGCGGCGTGTTCTTCACCAACCACCACAACCACTTCATCAACGCCAGCCTCACCGACGAGGACATCGAGGACACCCTGGAGATCGCCGACGAGGCCTTCAGCGTGGTGAAGGATCGCCACAGCTGAGACTGTCGAAAAAGCCCTGGCGGGCCGCCGCCAACGGCGGCCCCAACGCACCGTCCCCCATAGGCTTAACACAAGGGAGGCCCTATGAAATACCTTCTCAAGAACCTCAACGTCTTTTTGGACAACGCCCTTCAACCGGCGGACATATTGATCACGGATGGCATCGTTGCCGCCATAGGCCAAAATCTTTTGGCCGGCGGTGACGTTGCCGTTTTTGATTTTCACGGGGCCGCGGCCCTGCCTGGGCTCATCGACCCCCACGTCCATCTGCGGGAGCCGGGATTCGCGTACAAGGAGACCGTCCGCACCGGCACCCTGGCGGCGGCGCGGGGCGGATATACGGCGATATGCTCCATGCCCAACCTGAAACCCGTGCCGGACACCCTGTCCGCCCTGCGGGAGCAGCTGGACATCCTCTCCCGTGACGCCGCCGTCACCGTGCGCCCCTACGGGGCCATCACCCGCGGCGAGGCCGGCGCGGCGCTCTCCGATATGGACGCCCTGGCCCCTTGGGTGGCCGGCTTTTCCGATGACGGCAGGGGCGTACAGTCCGAGGCGCTGATGCGCGCCGCCATGGAGCGGGCAAAGGCCCTGGGCCTGCCCATCGTGGCCCACGCCGAGGACGAGCGCCTTCTCCAAAAGGGCTGGGCCGTCCACGACGGGGCCTACGCCCGCGCCCACGGCCTCACCGGCAACGACCCGGAGAGCGAGTGGCGCCAGGTGGAGCGGGACCTTGATCTCGTCCGGGAGACGGGGTGCGCCTACCACGTCTGCCACGTCTCCACCAGGGAGACAGTGGCCCTTGTGCGCCTGGCCAAATTCGAGGGCCTGGACGTAAGCTGTGAGACCGGCCCCCACTACCTGACCCTGACGGACGGGGAGCTGCGGGATGACGGGCGCTTCAAAATGAACCCGCCCATCCGCTCCGCGGAGGACCGGGACGCCCTCATTGAGGGCCTGTGCGACGGGACGGTGGACATGATCGCCACCGACCACGCCCCCCATGCGGCCCAGGAAAAGGCCGGGGGCCTTGCCCACAGCCTCAACGGCGTCGTGGGCCTGGAGTGCGCCTTTCCGGTGCTGTATACCCGGCTCGTGCGGCGCGGCGTCACCTCCCTGGCGAGGCTGGTGGAGCTGATGAGCGCCGCGCCGGCCCGCCGCTTCCGCCTCCCCGGCGGCAAGATCGCGCCGGGAGAACCGGCCAACATCGCCGTCTTCGATCTGGAGCGTGAATTTGAGATCGACCCCGACGAGTTCCTCAGTATGGGCAGGGCCACGCCCTTCGCCGGCTGGCGGGTCTTCGGAAAATGCCTGATGACCCTCTCGGAGGGCAGGATCGCGTGGAGGGATGAACATGTTTGATACGTCTTTTGAGATACTTTCCAACAAAAAAATCGCCCAAAACACCTGGGAAATCGTCCTGCGGGGGGACACCCGCGGCATCGCGCCGGGGCAGTTCGTCAACCTGAGGCTGGAGGGCTTCTACCTCCGACGGCCCCTCTCCGTGTGCGATTTCAACGACGGGACCCTGACCCTCATCTACAAGGTGGTGGGCCGCGGCACCGAGGCCCTGGCGGCGCTCCCCGCGGGGACGGCGCTGGACGTCCTCACCGGTCTTGGCAACGGCTACGACACCTCCGTATCTGGCCCCCGGCCCCTGCTCATCGGCGGCGGCGCGGGCGTCCCGCCCCTGTACGCCCTGGCAAAGGCGCTGATCCGAGAGGGCAAGACGCCCGCCGTCATCCTGGGCTTCAACAGCGCCGGCGAGGTCTTTTACGAGGAGGAATTTCGCGCCCTGGGGACGGACCCCACCGTCACCACCGCCGACGGCTCCTACGGCGTCAAGGGCTTCGTCACCGACGCCATGGAGCTGGACTACACCTACTTCTACACCTGCGGTCCGGAGCCCATGCTCAGGGCGGTCTACGCTAAGTCCGTCACCTCCGGGCAGTTCTCCCTGGAGGAGCGGATGGGGTGCGGCTTCGGGGCCTGCATGGGCTGTACCTGCAAGACAAAAACCGGCCACAAGCGCGTCTGCAAGGACGGACCGGTACTGACAAAGGAGGAGCTTCCATGGTAAATACACAGGTGACCCTCTCCGGCCTTGTCCTCTCCAACCCCGTCATCCCCGCCAGCGGGACCTTCGGGTATGGGTATGAGTTCGCGCAGGCTTACGACATCAACTGCCTGGGCTCCTTCTCCTTTAAGGGCACCACCCGCCAGCCCCGCTTCGGCAACGAGCCGCCCAGGATCGCGGAGACGGCCTCCGGGATGCTCAACGCCGTGGGCCTTCAAAACCCCGGCATCGACAGGGTGATCAGCGAGGAGCTGCCAAAGCTCCGGCGGGTCTTTCATAAGCCCGTGGTGGCCAACATCTCCGGCTTTTCCGTGGACGAGTACGCCGAATGCTGCGCGAGGATCGACAGGGAGGAGCAGGTGGGCCTCATCGAGGTCAACATCTCCTGCCCCAACGTCCACTGCGGCGGCATGAGCTTCGGGACCTCTCCGGAGTCGGCGGCGGAGGTCACCCGCGCCGTGAAGGCGGTGACCACAAAGCCCGTCTACATGAAGCTGTCCCCCAACGTCACCGACATCGCCGCCATCGCCAAGGCCTGCGAGGACGCCGGGGCCGACGGCATCAGCCTTATCAACACCCTGCTGGGGATGCGCATCGACCTGAAAAAGCGCCGCCCCCTCCTGGGCAACACCACCGGGGGCCTGTCCGGCCCCGCCGTGTTCCCGGTGGCCCTCAGAATGGTCTGGCAGGTCTATGAGGCCGTGAACATCCCCATCATCGGCATGGGCGGCGTGGCCAGCGCCGAGGACGTCATCGAGATGATGCTGGCCGGCGCCACGGCGGTGGAGGTAGGCGCGGCCAATTTAGTGGACCCCTTCGCCTCAAAGAAGATCGTAGACGGTCTGCCCCAGGCCATGGAGCGGCTGCATATAGAAAATTTAAGCGACATCATAGGAGGAGCGCATCATGGGTAAGGACGTAATCGTGGCGTGCGATTTTGCAAGCGCGAAGCAGACATTTGACTTTCTGGACCGCTTCGGCGCCGCGCGGCCCTTTGTGAAGATCGGCATGGAGCTCTACTACGCCGAGGGGCCGGATATCGTACGGAAGATCAAGGAGCGGGGGCACAGGATCTTTCTGGACCTGAAGCTCCACGACATCCCCAACACCGTGAAAAAGGCCATGGCGGTGCTGTCAAGGCTGGACGTGGACATGACCAACCTCCACGCCGGCGGGGGCATTGAGATGATGAAATACGCCGTAGAGGGCTTGACCCGCCCCGACGGCAGCCGGCCCCTGCTCATCGCCGTGACCATGCTGACCAGCATCTCCGAGGCCGTGATGACAGGCGAGCTGGGCATTTCCGGCCAGCTCCCCGACACGGTGATCCGCTACGCCAAAAACGCCGCCTCCGCCGGCCTGGACGGCGTGGTCTGCTCCCCCTTAGAGGCGCGGATCGTCCATGAAAACTGCGGCGCGGGCTTTGTCACCGTCACCCCCGGCGTCCGCTTCGCCGACGGGGACACGGGGGATCAGAAGCGGGTCATGACCCCCGCAGAGGCGAAACGGATTGGCTCGGACTACATCGTGGTGGGCCGGCCCATCACCGCCGCCCCCGACCCGGAGGAGGCGTACCTGCGCTGCGTGCGGGAGTTTGTGGACTGATGGGCACAGACTACGCCCTTTTCGACCTGGACGGCACCCTCACCGACCCCAAGGTGGGCATCACCCGCTCCGCCGCCCACGCCCTCCGGCATTTCGGCATCGAGGCCGATCCGGAGGACCTGACCTGCTTCATCGGCCCGCCCCTTATCGAGACCTTTTCGGAGCGTTTCGGCCTGACGGAGGCCCAGCTGCCCACGGCGGTCAGCAAGTTCCGGGAATATTTCGAGCCAAAGGGCTGGCTGGAGAACACCCCCTATCCCGGCATCGAAAAGACGCTGGAGCGCCTGCAAAGGGCCGGGATCAAGCTGATTTTGGCCACCTCCAAGCCGGAGGCCTTCGCCCTTCGGATCATGGAGCGCTTCGACCTGGCCCGCTATTTCACCCTCCTTTGCGGCGCGCCCATGGACGAGAAAAAGGCGTTCAAGGCCGCCGTGGTGGCGAGGGCCATCGAGGAGGCCGGCCTTACGGACCTGTCCCGCGCCCTGATGGTGGGGGACCGCCGCCATGACGTGGAGGGCGCGCGCCAAAACGGCCTTGACACCGTGGGCGTCCTCTGGGGCTACGGCACAAGGGAGGAGCTGACGGCGGCGGGCGCGAAGTACCTGGCGGAAGATTTGGCGCAGATGGAAGAAATCCTTTTACGATGACCGCAATTCAGCCAAGACAACAGAGTAGTTACGTTGAGACGGTAACTCGCTTCAACGGGGCATTGTTGGAAGGAGAATGGCGCATGAAACGGCGCAAGGTTGAAAATCCGACGGATACGGTCTATCAGGAAACCTCCGCCGACGGGGCGTTCCGATTTGAGGTCTACCGGGATTGGGGCCTTTTTAAGGTGCGAACGGAGCGGAGGATAACGGATGAATATATGGGGCCGGACTGGTTCGGCTGGATTCCCGTCTCCGACATGGCGCACATCGCCGACAGCCTTGAGCGGGCCGTGGAATTGGGCCGGGAGGGCCTGCGGTGTCTGGCCGGTCAGGAAACTCGACAGTAAAACATCTCAAAAGGAGAAACTATATGGAAACCTACAAGCACGACTTTATTGAATTTCTGGAAGGGGCCGGGGTGCTGAAATTCGGCGACTTCACCGCCAAATCCGGCAGGAAGATCCCCTACTTCATCAACGCCGGGGAGATCAAGACCGGCGAACAGATCATGCGCCTGGGCCACTTCTACGCCAGGGCGTATCTGGACAACCTGGGGGACCGGAGGACCGTCCTCTTCGGGCCGGCCTACAAGGGCATCCCCATCGCGGTGTCCGCCGCGGCGGCGCTGGCAAGGGAGGGGCTTGACCTGCCCTTCTGCTTCAACCGCAAGGAGGCCAAGGACCACGGCGAGGGCGGCACCATCGTGGGCCACGTCCCCCAGGCCGGGGAGGAGATCGTCATCACCGAGGACGTGATCACCGCCGGCACGGCCATCCGGGAGAGCATGGAAATCTTATCTCAATTAGAGGGCGCCAAGGTGGCCGCCTGCCTCATCATGGTGAATCGGGGCGAGCGCGGCAAGACCGACAAGGGCGCCATGGAGGAAATCCAGGAGGAGTTCGGCTTCCCGGTCTACTCCGTGGTGGACGTCTGGGATATCATCGAGTATTTGGAGGAAAAGCCGGAGAACGCCGCCAACGTCAAGCGTATCCGCGACTATCTGGCGGTGAACGGAGCGAAAAAATGAGAAGTCTTTTGGATATTTCCGATCTCACCGTTGAGGAGATCGACGCGCTGATCGCCAAGGCCCAGGACATCATCGAGCACCCCGATCAATACGCCGAAAAATGCAGGCGTAAAAAGCTGGCCACCCTCTTTTACGAGCCCTCCACCCGCACCCGTCTGAGCTTTGAGGCGGCCATGCTGGAGCTGGGCGGCAGCGTCATCGGCTTTTCCGAGGCCCAGTCCAGCTCCGCCGCCAAGGGCGAGAGCGTGGCGGACACCGCCAGGGTCATCAGCTGCTTCGCGGACATCATCGCCATGCGCCACCCCAAGGAGGGCGCGCCCCGCGTGGCGGCTATGAACGCCAGTATCCCGGTGATCAACGCCGGCGACGGCGGCCACAACCACCCCACCCAGACCCTTACGGACCTGCTCACCATTAAGCGGGAGAAGGGGCGTCTCGACCACATGACCGTGGGGTGCTGCGGCGACCTGAAATTCGGGCGCACGGTACACTCCCTCTTAGGGGCCATGAGCCGCTACGAGGGCGTGGACTTCGTGCTGATCTCCCCGGAGGAGCTGAAGGTCCCCGAACATGTGCGCTCGGATATCCTGAACGCCTCCGGCGTCAAATACCGGGAGACGGAGTCGCTGCTGGAGGCCATGCCGGAGCTGGACGTCCTCTACATGACAAGAGTCCAGCGGGAGCGGTTCATCAGCGAGGCGGACTATGTGCGCCTCAAGGACACCTATATCCTCACCCCGGACAAGTTGGAGAACGCCAAGGCCAGCCTCTCCATCCTGCACCCCCTGCCCAGGGTCAACGAAATCAGCGTGGCCATCGACGCCGACCCGCGGGCCTGCTACTTCAAACAGGTGCTCAACGGCAAATTCATCCGTATGGCCCTGATCCTTATGCTCTTAGAGGTGGAATGAGATGTTAATTGGTACCATCGTGGACGGGATCGTCATCGACCACATCCCTGCGGGGCGGGGCATGGAGCTTTACGGCTACTTAGGCCTGGACAAGCTCAACTGTGAGGTGGCCCTCATCAAAAACGCCCCCTCCGGCAAACGGGGAAAAAAGGACATTCTGAAGATCAACGAGGTCATCGACCTGAACTTTGACCTGCTGGGCTATATCGACCCCCACATCACCGTCAACATCATCCGGGGCGGAGAGCGGGTGGAGAAACGCCACCCCGACCTGCCCGATGAGATTCGGGACGTGATCCGCTGTAAAAATCCCCGGTGCATCACCTCCACGGAGCAGGAGATACAGCACATCTTCAAGCTCACGGACCGGGAAAATCGGGTCTACCGCTGCGCCTACTGCGACACGCGGGCCAAGTGAGCCAAAGCTTTGTTATAGCCGCATTATACAGCATCGAATAACTATTGTCAAGTAATTTTTCAAAGTATTTTTGATTTATTCAAAAGTTGCATCAATATTGACGTATTTCTAACCTTCCGCAACTGGCAGTTGCGCAATTTCAAAGCGCCGGTTTGCAGACAATCCGGCGCTTTTACGCTATGATAGCCCATGAAAGGGGGCTTTGCTATGAGCCTTGGAACAAAACTCTATGAGCTGCGCAATAAGGCCGGCCTCTCCCAGGACGCCCTGGCGGAGAAGCTGGACGTGTCGCGGCAGTCGGTGAGCAAGTGGGAGACGGACGTCTCGGTGCCGGAGCTGGAAAAGCTCATCAGGCTTGCGGAGCTTTTCAACGTGACCCTGGACGAGCTGGTGCTGGACAGGCCCGGCCCCGCCGCGCCGGAACCCCCGGAGGCCCCGCCGGAAATCGCCCAGGCCGCGCCGCCGGAGCCGCAGGCCGCCGCGGGCAGGCCCATGACCGGCGCGTGGCTGGCGGGGGTGATCCTCCTGATCATCGCCGGGGTGGGCACCCTGCTGGGGCTGTTTTTGGCGGGCTTTGGCATCCTGCTTCTCACCGTGCCCCTGTGTGTGCCCGGTATCCTGTGCCTCGCCTGCAAGAAGCGCCCGGCCCTGTGGGCGGTGTGGTCGGCGGTCCTGATGGTGCAGCTTTATCTGGCCGCCGCCACAGGCTGTTCCCCCGCCGTGCTCGTCAGTTATCTCCTGTACCCGGAGCAGTTTGCCCGCACCTCCCCCGCGACGCCCATCATTTCCGCAACCCTGCTGCTGGTGGACATCGCCATGATCGTGTGGACGGCCCTCTCCTTCCGCAAGACCGTTCTGCCCCGAAACGCCAAGACCGTCAGCCTGACGGCGGCGCTGTGGCTTCTGCTGTTGGTGATCCTGCCCGCCGCCTCCCGGCTGGTCACTCGGACGTTCCTGCCGTACCTCGTCCAGGGCGGCGTCATCGTCATGACCCCGGAGCTGCAAAGAAAGACGAATCTGGGACAGGTGCTGCTTAACCTGCTGAGTATCCCCCGCCTCCCCCTCCTGGCCGCCGCCGTCACCATGACGGTACTGCTGTTGAAGAGGCGGAAAAAGGAACTGTAAGGCAAAATGAAAACCGTCGGGCGGGTTTAGACCCCGCCCGACAACGTTTTTAAATAGATTTTTGGGGATTCGGAGGGCCGTAATGGGGCCCCCATCGGGCTGTTGCCCGATGGGGAAAGGAGGAGCGAACACCGCGCCTGAGCCGTCACGCTTGCGTGACGGCGCGGGTTCGACTCCCGTCACCTTAAGCGTGTTCCGCGACGACGCCGGCGGCCCGTACGGCGTTTAGGGGGGGCATTATGGGTCTACCTTTACCGCCCCTGCGGGGGTATGTACACCACCAAATCGTTGACGGCGACGTGGAGGTAGGTGCAGAGCTTGCAGAGAACGCCTGTGTCCAGGAGCCGGAATTCGCCGCCACAGCAGCGGTCAAAGGTTCTGGGAGATATGTTCAGGTCCTTGCAAATTCTGGTTTTGGATATGCCCCGTTCCGCCAATTTTTCTGCCAGTTTGAACTGAAGCTTGCCGTAGTCCATGTGGATACTCCTTTGTGTGATTTTTCAGCGCGGTTGGCGGCTTTTCCCGCCGGGTCACCGGCGGGGAAAGCTTATTTATGTTTGTGCTTCATCAAATTTTTTTAAAATCACGCCCGCGCTGAAAACCGTAGATATACGCGGCAACGAAAGATGTAAAAAAAACACCGAAAGAATAAAAAGCGCGCAATTCAGACAGGCGTAAGTCATATCGATTGGGTGGATGGACATCATACCAACGCATGACCCATTCATTATCATGAAACATAAATATCACTCCTTTCAATAATGCCATATCATGGCACTGTTAAAAGTCATTATAGTGCCTTATAATGGCACTGTCAAGACTTTTTTCAGGAGGGACACATATGTTTGCGGAAAGGCTCAATAAAACAAGAAAAGAAAAGCATATAACGGCTCAGCAAATGGCCGACATTTTGCACACGGGAATACGAAATTATCGAAAATACGAAAGCGGAGACGCAAAACCAACGCTTGAAACGCTTGTACAGATAGCCGATTATCTGGATGTATCAGCAGATTATCTGCTGTGCCGGGACGAATGGATAAAACGAAAAGAAGAAAAGAACAGCGGAACACCAGCGCTTTGAAAATCGGGCCGCCTGGAGAGGCGGCCCGTACGGCGTCTAAATTTAATTTTCAGAAATTCGGCGGGCGGGTTTGGAACCCGCCCCTACGGCTTTTAAGGAAGATTTTCCTTTATTTTTTAAAAATCTTTCAATTGGGCTTGTAGGGGCCGCCGCCCACGGCGGCCCACATTCTTTATTACGCGGTGGAGGCGCAACTTTAGCGATGGCGCAAAAAATTCCGGCGGCCCGCGAGGGGACGCCGGAATCGGTATGAATCGGTGCGCGGCTTCCGCGATGACGTCAGGCGCCGAAGACCTTGATGAGGAATCCGGCGGCGATGGCGGAGCCGATGACGCCGGCCACGTTGGGGCCCATGGCGTGCATCAGCAGGAAGTTGGAGGGGTTGGCCTTCTGGCCCTCCACCTGGGCGACCCGCGCGGCCATCGGCACGGCGGAGACGCCGGCGGCGCCGATGAGGGGGTTGATCTTCCCGCCGGAGAGCTTATACATGAGCTTGCCCACCAAAAGGCCGCCCACCGTGGAGAAGCAGAAGGCGATCAGGCCCAGAAGCACGATCTTCAGGGTGTTCAGCGTCAGGAACCGGGCGGCCACGGTGGTGGCGCCCACGGAAATGCCCAAAAACAGCGTGACGATGTTCATGAGGGCGTTTTGGGCCACGTCGGAGAGCCGCTCGGTGACGCCGGTCTCCCGCAGGAGGTTGCCGAACATCAGGCACCCGATGAGGGGCGCGGTGGAGGGCAGCAGCAGGATGATGAAGCCGGCCACCAGGATGGGGAAGACGATCTTCTCGGTCTTGGAGACCTCCCGCAGCTGCTCCATTTTGACGGAGCGCTCCTTTTCCGTGGTCAG
Source organism: uncultured Oscillospiraceae bacterium (assembly GCA_947626845.1). Lineage (GTDB taxonomy): Bacteria > Bacillota > Clostridia > Oscillospirales > Oscillospiraceae > RUG626. Next base: position 21,467 of record CANQTW010000028.1, read on the forward strand.
CGCCCGCATGATGGGCGGCTGGATCATGGGGATCAGGGCCATATAGGAGTAGGCGGCGATGGCGATGGGGCCCAGGAGGGCCGGGGCCAGGAGCATACAGGTCAAGATCGCCGTAGGCCCGTCCGCGCCGCCGATGATGCCGATGGCCGCGGCCTGGTTGCCGTTAAAGCCCAGCAAAACGGCGCCGAGAAAGGCGAAGAATACGCCGAACTGGGCCGCCGCCCCCAGGAAGAAGCTCTTGGGGTTGGCGATCAGCGGGCCGAAGTCGGTCATAGCCCCCACGCCGATGAAGATGAGGCAGGGGTAGATGCCGGCCTTCACGCCGATGTAGAGGATATCGAGAAGGCCGCCGATGTGGGCGATATCGGTGAAGGAGAGCTTTTCAATGATCTCCGGCTCCTGGGCGTCCTCCGGGAGGGAGGCCATATACTCCTCCACGGAGAGGACCCGCTCCTCCTCCACGTTGTAGAGGATGGCCTCGTTGGCGGCATCGTAGGGGCACTCATAGACGTAGGCGTCCCACATTGCCATGTGGTACAGGCCCGCGCCGGGCAGATTGGTGAGCAGGGTGCCGAAGGCAATGCCCACCAGCAAAAGCGGCTCGAATTTCTTCTTGATGCCCAGGTACAGCAGCACCAGGGCCACGATGATCATAACGAGGGACTTCCAGCCGCCGTTTTCAAAGAAGCCCATAAAGCCGGATTCCATCCACAGCTTTTTCAGGGTCTCCAGGATGTTGTTCACGGATCGCGCCCCCTTATGCCAGCACCACTAAGGGCGAGCCGGTCTCCACCTTGGCGCCCTTCTGGGTCACCACCTGGGCCACAGTGCCGTCGCGGGGCGCCATGATCTCGTTTTCCATCTTCATGGCCTCCAGCACCACCAGCACATCGCCGGCCTTCACCGCGTCGCCGGCCTTCACGTTGATCTTCACGATGTTCCCCGGCATGGGGGCGTTGACGGCCTCGCCGCCGGCCACAGCCGGAGCAGGGGCGGGCGCGGGCGCCGGGGCGGGTGCCGCCGGAGCGGACGGGGCGGGCGCGGGCGCGGCGGGGGCCTTCCCCGCCGGAGCGGCGGCGTCGTACTCACTGAGGAGCATGGCTTCGCCGTGCTCCACCTCCACCTCGTAGGTCTTTCCGTTGAGCGTTACAAGATATTTCATGACTTTTTGACCTCCCGAATTGAGATGAAGCGCAGTTCATTGAGGGGTATTTTCAGCTCGTCGGCCACGATGGCCATGATCATGGCGGCGTCCCGGTCAGGGGTGTCGTAGAGCTTCAGATCGCCCGCCGTACCGGGGGCCGCGGGGGCGGCGGGGACGGGGGCGGCCTGTTGTTCCGCCGCGGGGACAGGGGCGGGGGTGGGCTTTTTCCGGCTCATGACCCGGCCCATCAGCACCACCACCAGCACCAAAAGCGCGATGCCCAAAAAGACGATGGCGTAGCCCATGACGGCGTCAATGGCCGCGTCGCCCAGATTCATTTTCAGGTTCATCCGTCTCACTCCTCCACGATGGAGTAGCGGACGTGGTGCTCCTCCCGCTCCCGCCGCTCCTTCAAAAACTTCATGGTCTGGTCGGGATAGCATATCCAGCTCATGACGTCCTCCTCGCACCGGGCCAGGTCCCCCAGGGCGGCCCTGGCGTCGGCAAATTCCTTGCCGGTGCGCTTGGCGTCCTCGATCCGGCAGTCCACGGGCTCGCTGCCCGCGCCGATGATCCGGTCCTGCAGCTCCTGACTCACAGGGGCCGGGGCGATGCCGTACTCGCCCTTGAAGTAGTTTTTGATCTCGTTGGAAATCTGCTTATACCGCTCGCCCATCAGGACGTTGACCACCGCCTGGTTGCCCACCATCTGACTAAGGGGCGTCACCAGCGGGGGATAGCCCAGGTCGCGGCGGACGTTGGGGATCTCCACCAGGGCCTCGTCGAACTTGTCCATGGCGTTCATGTCCTTCAGGTTGGCGATCATGTTGCTGAGCATCCCGCCGGGGACCTTGTAGACCAGCGCCTGGGCGTCGGTGCCCATGGACTTGGGATTGATAAGCCCTGAGTCGATGTATTTCTGCTTCACGGGCTTGAAGAAATCGTTGACCTTGTTGATGACCTTCTCGTCCAGGCCCGTGTCGATACCCATCTGGGACAGGGCGTAGTAGAGGGTCTCGGTGGCGGCCTGGCTGGTGCCGTTGGAGAAGCAGGAGGTGGCGGTGTCGATGACGTCCACGCCGGATTCCACGGCCTTCAGCAGGGTCATATACGCCATGCCCGTGGTGCAGTGGGTGTGGAGGATCAGCGGGATATCGCCCACCTCGTCCTTGATTCCCTTAATCAGCCCCTCGGCCTCGGCGGGGGACATGGTGCCGGCCATATCCTTCAGGCAAATGGTGTCGAAGCCCATCTCCTTCAGCTCCCGGCACATCTCCACGTACTTCTTGACCGTGTGGACGGGGCTCTGGGTATAGCTGATGCACCCGGAAGCCACGGTGCGCTCCGTGCCGTATTTTTTGGTGGCCTCGAAGGCGGTTTTGATGTTGCGGAAGTCGTTGAGGGCGTCGAAGATGCGGATCACGTCGATGCCGTTCTTGATGGACAGCCTGACGAACTCCTCCACCACGTCGTCGTGGTAGTGCTTGTAGCCCAAGAGGTTCTGGCCCCGCAGGAGCATTTGCAGGCGCGTATTGGGCATCGCCGCGCGGATATTCCGCAGCCGCTCCCAGGGGTCCTCCCCCAGATAGCGCAGGCAGGAGTCGAAGGTCGCGCCGCCCCAGCACTCCACCGAGTAATACCCGGCCTTGTCCATGGTGGGCAAAATCTTCTCATAATCGGCGTAGGGCAGGCGCGTAGCCATCAAAGATTGGTTCGCGTCCCGCAGCACCGTCTCTGTAAACTGAACCCTTTTCATGTAAGTCTAACCTCCGTCAGGGATAAAATGGTTCCTTCCAACACGGGATACTCCAATCCCGACCCAGCTTATAATACCACCAAAGCGGCCCCATTGCAACTGTGAGAATCGCCAAATCGCGGGCCGCTTACACCACCTGAAAAATATAGAATTTCAAATATTCCGTCTCCGGCACGTTCCACAGGATGGGGTGATCCGGCGCCTGCTTGCGGATTTCCACCTCCCGCAGCTCCCGACCCGCGTCGCGGGCGGCCTGCCGGAGCATCTTTTCAAACTGCTCCATGGGCATGAAGTGGCTGCAGGAGGCGGTGCACAGATACCCGCCCCGCGGCAAAAGGCCCATGGCCCGGTAGTTGATCTCCCTGTACCCCCTATAGGCGCTGCCGGCGGTGGCGCGGGACTTGGTAAAGGCCGGCGGGTCCAGGACGATCAGGTCATAGGCCCGCTTATTCTCCGCCGCCAGCCGCGGCAGCAGGTCGAACACGTCCGCGCGGACAAAGTCGATCCTCCCCGCCAGCCCGTTTCTCGCGGCGTTTTTACGGGCCATCTCCAGGGCCGTCTCCGACACGTCCACCGCCGTGACGCGCTCCGCGCCGCCCAGCGCGGCGTTCAGGGCGAAGGAACCGGTGTGGGTGAAGCAGTCCAGCACCCGCCGGCCCCGTGAAAGGCGGGCCACCGCGGCCCGATTGTATTTCTGATCCAGGAAAAAGCCGGTCTTCTGCCCGTTCTCCACGTCCACCCCATAGACCACGCCGTTCTCGCGAATCTCCGTCACGGCGCTGTCCGGGCACGGCTCGCCGGGGAGGGCAAACCAGCCCTTCCCCTGGGGCAGGCCCTCTAAGGCGCGGCTGGCCAGATCGTTCCGCTCAAAAAGCCCGTCCACCCGCTGGCCGTCCTCCCGCAACACCTTTACAATTATGGGGAAGATCAGCCCCTTCAGCCGCTCCATCCCCACGCTGACGCACTGGGACACCAGCAGATTTTCAAACCGGTCCACCGTAAGGCCTGGGAAGCCGTCGGCCTCGCCGAAGATCACCCGACAGCAGCCCGTGTCCCCGCCCATGACGGCCTTGCGGTAGTCCCAGGCGTAGCGGACGCGCCGCTCCCAAAAGGCCGCGTCGAACCTGTCGTTGGCGTTGCGGGAGACGAGCCGCACCCGCAGCTTGCTCTCGCGGCTGAGAAAGCCCGTCCCCAGATACACGTCCCCCGGCCCCGTCACGTCCACCAGGCAGCCGTTCCCGCAGTCCTCCGGCTCCCAGGCCACGTCCGAGGCGTAGACCCACATATGGCCGGTCTCCGCCCAGCGCCGGCCCTTTTCCGTCACCGCCACACGGGGCAGCCCCCGCCCGTCCTTCATAAAAGCGCCTCCTCCGGAAAATACAAGATATATTCACTCCTGCCGTCACTCTACCACAACATACGCCAAAAATCAACCGCCGGAGGCGGGGAAAGGGGTTGATTTGGCGGGCGCTCCCGCGGCGGCGGTTCAACCGGCGGGCGAAATTTTGTTTATTTTCACAAAGTCCCGCGCAATTTTGTTGTCCCTTTGGGCGATTTGCCGGTTTTCCTGCTAAATCCAGCCGAAAACGCCCGAATTTGCAAGTGGAAATTTGAAAAAATGCAAAAACTTTTGGCATTTTTATGCAAATTGCGAAAAAATTCCGGCCTCTCTCCGCCAAATTCGGTAAAAAAAAGCTTGCAGTTGTTGGATTTTGAGATTATAATGGTATGCACAGTTGTGTCATAGTGCTTTCCCGCGGGTTCTCCGTGTACAGAATTTGCGGAAATCATAAGATGCAGCAAGTATAAGGAGGTAAAAAAGAAAATGAGCAAAATGAAAAAGCTGACAGCGTTGCTGCTGGCGCTCGTCATGGTGCTCGCGCTGGCTGCCTGCGGCGGCACCGGCGACGATACCACCACCGGCACCGGCGACGACACCAGCAACCCGTCCACCGGCGACAGCACCGAGGACACCGCAAACCCGCTGGGCTACACCATCACCGAGTTTGACCCCAACGCCACCTACACCCAGAATGTCGCGCTCCTTACCCTTCCCGGCAACTGGAACATGCACGACTATGAGGACGCTGACGCCAGCACTATCTGGGGGTATCTGGTCGACAATCTCTACAACATGACTTACAACGACGAGCTCCATCCCAAGGAGGGCGCCGAGCCTTGGAAGTCCTACGTCTTCCTGCCCGGTATGGCCGCCGACTATCCCACCGACGTGACCGAGGAGGTCAAGGCCGCCCATCCCGATTGGATTCCCGCTGACGCCACCAATGGCTACGCCTGGGAGATTCCTCTGCGTCATGACCTGCAGTTCGACAACGGCACCCCCATCACCGCGCAGACCTATGTCCAGTCCATGAAGTTTTTGCTTGACCCGCGTCTTCAGAACTACCGCGCCACCGATATTTACTCCGGCGCTTACGGCATTGTCGGCGCCGAGGCCTATGTCAAGCAGGGTCAGATGAACTACAAGGACAACGGCGTGGAGGGCGTCCAGCTGGCTGATATGACCGTCGGCGAGGACGGCCAGTACACCTACGACGGCAATCTGGTCTACATAGCCGCGGACTATCCGCTGGATTGGACCAGCGACAACACGCTGGCCGACTTAGTGGGCGCTTACGGTGCCGACTACTTCGGCATGGACCATTGGGATGAGCTGCTGGCTCTGGCCGATGACAACGGCCTGGTGCCCTGCACCGATGCCAACCTGGAGCTGCTGGCTTCCGTCACCACCACCGTCGCCGCCTGGGGCGAGACCGACGCCGACCTCTTCAACTACCTCATCATCGCCGAGCAGATGCCCGACAATGTTGACTACGACGCCACCGTGGGCTTCTACGCCAAGGACGATTATACCTTGGTTCAGGTGTTCAATGGCGCTTTCGAGGGCTTCTATCTGTATACTTACGCCATCAAGGACAGCATCGTCCTTGTTGAGCCCACCATCTATGAGTCCTGCATGAAGCAGGACGAGGCGGGCGTCTGGTCCTGCTCCTACATGACCAGCGTGGAGACCTCCCCCTCCTACGGCGCTTACTCCATGACCAGCTACCAGACCGACAAGGAGGTCAGCTTCGCGAAGAACGACAAGTGGTTCGGCTGGACCGAGGACGTTTACCACGTCTATAAGGACCCCAACGACGGCAACGTCTACCGCGATAACATGACCACCAACATCACCATGCAGTACGTCCCGGAGATCGCTACCCGCCGCCAGATGTTCCTCTCCGGCCAGCTGACGTCCTTCGCCCTTGAGGAGACCGACTACGAGCAGTACGGCCACTCCGATTACGCCTGGGCCTATCCTTCTGAGACCGCCGCGGGCCTGTGGGTCACCGGAAATATGGACGGTTTGAACGCCCGCGAGGCCGCCGCTGACTTCGACCAGACCAAGCAGGATACTCAGACCGTTGGCCTTGTCAGCTTCCACAAGGCTCTGGCCGTCTCCTTCGACCGTCAGGCCTTCTGCGACGAGTGCCACCCCGCCTACACCCCCGGCTACGGCATTCTGGGCGACCAGTACCTGTATGACGTTGAGAACGGCCTGTTCTATCGTGATACCGACGAGGCCAAGAAGGCCCTGTGCGACTTCTACTCCGTGGATACCTCCAAGTTCGCCGATCTTGACGAGGCTGTTGCCTCCATCACCGGCTTCGACCCGGACGCCGCCAAGGAGCTTTACAAGGCCGCCTATGAGGAATCTCTGAGCCTTGGCTACATCACCGACGCTGACGGTGACGGCATCTGCGACCAGACCATCAACCTGATCTACGCCTCCCCCTCCCCCGCCGACTACATCACCCGCCGTATCAACTACCTGAACAAGTGGGTCGGCCAGGCCACCGAGGGCACGCCTTTCGAGGGCAAGATCACCTTCTCCGAGTCCGCGCCTCTGGGCAACAGCGGATGGGATGATGCTTACCGCACCGGTGCTGCTGACTGCATGATCGCCGGCGTGGGCGGCTCCATCTACGATCCGTTCGACGCTATGGCTCTCTATTGCGACCCCGCCCGGAACCTGACCGCCAACTGGTACGATCCCACCACCGATATGATGACTGTGTCCATCAACGGCGAGGACATCACCATGAGCGTCTATGACTGGTATCAGTCCATGATGGGTACCATGGTCACCGTAGACGGCAAGAACTACTCCTTCGGCAGCGCCGATGTGGACACCAACACCCGCATGGTCATTCTGGCCGCTCTTGAGGGCCGTATGATGTCCCGTTACGATATCCTGCCCCTGTGCAACTTCGGCTCCAAGTCCCTGCTGTCCCAGAAGCTCTTCAACGTGCTGGACGAGTACAGTCCTCTGCTCACTTCCTACGGTCCTCGCCGTTACAACTATAGCGACGCTGAGTGGGAAGAGTATGTGAGCGCGCAGCTTGCCGAGCACGGCCAGCTCCAGTATTGATTCCCGCGTCAACTGAGTTTCGTTGACTCCCCTTTTGGCAAAGACGGCGGGGGGCGTTTATACGCCCCCCGTCCGTGTTCTATTTTGCTTGTCATTTGCCCCGCAATTTACTTAGGCCATATTTAATTGAGTAAAGAAATGAATTGCGGGGCGAATGAGAACCAAAAAGAAACGGAGGGATCCTTCAAAATGATCAAATACACCCTGCAGAGGATCTTGTATATGATCTTTGTGTTCTTCGTGATCACGTTCATGTGCTTTGTCCTCATCCGTATGCTGCCGCTGCCGGCGCTGCCCCCCGACGACATCCATACGGAGGCCATTTTGATGCGCCGGGAGGCCCTGGGGTACAACAAGCCCTATCTGGTACAGTTCTGGATTTTCCTGAAGAACGTGTTCACCAATTTTGACTGGGGCGTTTCGGAAAAGCTCTATATCGGGCGGCCCGTCCTGGAGGTCTTCATGGAGAAGCTCCCCCCCACCATAATCGTCAACCTATACTCCATCCTCTGGACCATCCCCGTGGGCATCGGCTTGGGCATCTGGGCGGCTTTGAAGAAGAACACCTGGGTGGACTACACCATCTCCACCCTGACCATGGTGGTGATCTCGGTGCCCTCCTTCGTCTACGCCTTTTTGATCCAATACACCCTCTGCTTTAAGCTGCGGCTGTTCCCATTAATTTTAAAAGGCGGAACAGACTGGTTCAGTCCCGCCATGTTCAAGTCCATGGTGCCGCCGGTGCTGGCGCTGAGCTTTGGCGTCATCGCGGGCTTCTGCCGCACCACCCGCGCGGAGCTGACGGAGGTTTTGACCAGTGAGTTCATGCTCCTGGCCCGGACCAAGGGCCTGACCAAGACCCAGGCCACCGTCCGCCACGCCCTCCGCAACTGCTTCGTGGTCATCGTCCCCGGCATCTTCGGCGAGTTCATCGGGATTCTGGGCGGCTCCCTGATCATCGAGAACATCTTCGCCATCCCCGGCGTGGGCGCCCTGACCCTGAACGCCATCAACGGGCAGGACTACAACATCTTCGTGCTGACCACCTGCTTCTACACCGCCATCGGTTTGGCGGCGGGCTTAGTGGTGGATATCAGCTACGGCTTCATCGACCCGCGCATCCGCATGGGCTCCAAGAAATAAGGAAGGGGGAAGAAAAATGGAATACGAAAAAATCCCCGCTGAGCAGTTCCGCTTCGTGCAGGAGAACGAGAATCTCCACGACAAGGCCCTCCAGACCAAATCCAAAGGCTTCTTTGCCGACGCTATGATCCGGTTCGGGAAGAATAAATCCTCCGTCATCGCCACCTGGATTCTGGCGTTCCTTCTCCTTTACGCTATCGTTGCCCCGATCCTCTCTCCCTATGATATCCATACCCAAGACAGCATTTACATCAACTTCCCGCCGTTTATCCGTTCTGTCGCTGATAAGGGCCTGGGCTTCCTGGACGGCGCGAAGACCATGGACAGCCAGAACGACGCCGCCATGCTGGCGTGGAAAGCCATTGGCGTTGAAACAGGCCTTGATCCCGTCCTTGGAATCACGGGTACCCACGAAACCCAGGTCAAATACAGGGGCCAGATGATTACCCGTACCACCTATGATATCGAGGTCAACGCCTATTACGCCAAGGACATGATCTACAAGACCTTCTCCTATGCTGAATTTGAGAAGATTCAGCAGTGGCAGAACGAGACGGGTATTCAGGTCATTTATCCGTGGGTCGACCCCAAGGATATCAGTGATATCAGCGATAACCCCAACATCTGGTATCAGGTGGACTCCAAGGGCGTCGCTGTTTTGGACGAGGACGGAAACTTCATCCCGGTCTACTCCACCAACACCGCCAAGGCCGGCGCGGAGTACAATTCCCTGCGTATCCCCGGCGACGACGGCAGCTATATTTACTCCTATGGTAAATCCGGCTCTGTCCAGTGCCGTATTCTCTACTACAACTACTACCAGTATCTCTACGGCAGAGAACCCGCTTACCTCATGGGTACTAACGCCCTGGGGCAGGACATCTTCTGCGGCATCGGCGTGGGCGCCCGGTTCTCCATCCTCTTCGCCATTTTAGTGTCCGCCATCAACCTGACCATCGGCGCCATTTACGGCGCTATCGAGGGCTACTACGGCGGCTGGGTGGATATGACCTTAGAGCGTATTTCCGATATCCTCTCCGGCGTCCCCTTTGTGGTGGTCACCACCCTGTTCCAGCTCCATCTGGCCCAGAGGGTGGGCGTTGTGGGGTCGTTCCTGTTCGCCTTCGTCCTGACGGGGTGGATCGGCATGGCGGCCCTGACCCGGCGGCAGTTCTACCGCTTCAAGGGCCAGGAGTTCATTCTGGCGGCCCGCACCCTGGGCGCCTCCGACGGGCGGCTGATGTTCAAGCACATCTTCCCCAACGGCATCGGCTCCATCATCACCAGCTGCGCCCTGGTGATCCCCGGCGTCATCAGCTCCGAGACCAGTATGACGTACCTGGGCATCGTGAACCTCCAGGATTTTGCCGGCACCACCATCGGCACCCTGCTTTCCCAGGGCAACTCAGCCGTTACCACCGCGCCCCATGCGGCCCTGTATCCCAGTATTTACCTGGGACTGCTGATGATCTGCTTCAACCTCTTCGGCAACGGCCTGAGAGACGCCTTTAACCCGACCACAAGGGGGATCGACGACTGATGGAAAAGAAATTACAAGTCAGAAATCTGCGGATTTCCTTCCGCACCTCCAACGGCAAGGTCCAGGCCGTCCGCGGCATCGACTTCGACCTGGCCAAGGGCGAGACCCTGTGCATCGTGGGCGAGTCCGGCTCCGGCAAGTCCGTCACCAGCCGCGCCATCCTGGGCATCCTGGCCGGAAACGCCATCGTGGAGTCCGGCGAGATCATCTACGACGGGCAGGACCTGCTGAAGATCAGCGAGGAGGATTTTCACAAAATCCGCGGCGATAAGATCGCCATGATCTTCCAGGACCCCATGTCCAGCCTGAACCCCATCGTCCGCATCGGACGCCAGCTGACGGAGGCGATGCTCCTGAAGGGCAAGATTCGCCAGCGGGAGAGCCGCAAGACCTTCAACACCTATTTGGACCATCTCAGCAAGGCCATGGCCGAGTCCGCCGCCTCCCCGGAGGAGGCGTCCCGCGCGCCGGTGAGCTGCAAGAACTTTGACAGGTTTGAGTTCAAGCACATCGAGCTGGAGAAGGCCTACAACACCGCCCACGAGGCCGCCCAGGAGGCCGCCGAGGATATCGACAAGCTAAGCTTTGAGTTAGAGAAAAACGCCGTGGGCAAGGACGCCGCGGACCGCGTCAAGGATATCGCCCGCCAGGCCAGGGAATCCGTCAACACCTATGTGGTGCCGGAAGCGAAAAAGGACGAGATCGACAGCCTGGCCTCCAAGCTCCTCTCCGATTTCCGCCGCAAGGATTACAAGGCCGTCCTCACGTCCCTTTACGCCATCCGCGCCATCCTGGGCGACGCCATCGGCAAGCCGGTGCCGAACTTCTTCCGCATGGGCTATTACGTGACCTACGCCGATAAGCCCCTGCCCGATCTGCCCGTGGACGAGCTGAACGACTTCCTCAGGAAGTATCTGGATGACAACTTTATGCTGGCCTTCCTGAAGGACGCGGAGCGCGCCCTGCGGTTCTCCGCCAAGCGCAGTCAGGACAACATGCGCGCCGCTATCGCCGCCCTGCGGGCCGCCATGCCGGTCTACACCAGGGAGAAGCTGGACAGCAAGGAGTGCCACGAGACGCTGAAAAAGCTGGACGCCGCCGTGAAGGCCACCATCGACCCGCTGGCCGTCACCAAGGACAGCCTGAGCTATACCTTCGCCTCCAGCATGAAGTCCGAGATCGACACCTATTTCCACGGCGAGAAGGCCAACGTGAAGGTCCTGCGCAAGTATAACCGCGAGAAGCGCAAGTACGACGCCATGGTGGCCCGCGGCAAGAAGCCCGATTTTGAGCTGGCCGACGCCGCCGTCACCGATCTGGAGCTGATCAAGGCCAACATCGCGCACCTCATCAACCGCCTGGCGGACCATTACATCGACCTGCTCACCGCCGCGGACAAGCGCGATTACGCCGCCGAGACCGTGGCCGTCATCGATTACCTCAAGGAAAACGCCTCCGGCGTGGTGGCCAAGGTCACCCGCCAGATCGCCAAGCACCGGGCCATCAAGCTGATGGAGGAGGTGGGCATCGCCGAGCCGCATAAGCGCTACCGGCAGTACCCCTTCGAGTTCTCCGGCGGTATGCGCCAGCGCATCGTCATCGCCATCGCCCTGGCCGCCAACCCGGACATCCTCATCTGCGACGAGCCCACCACCGCCCTGGACGTGACCATCCAGAGCCAGATTCTGGAGCTGATCAACGAGCTGAAGGTGGAGCGCCAGCTGTCCGTTATCTTCATCACCCACGACCTGGGCGTGGTGGCCAATATGGCCGACAGGGTCGCCGTCATGTACGCCGGCAAGATCGTGGAGTACGGCACCAGCGAGGATATCTTCTACCACTCCGCCCACCCCTACACCTGGGCGCTGCTCTCCTCCATGCCCGATCTGGACACCAACGAGAAGCTCACCGCTATCCCCGGCACGCCGCCCAACATGATCTATCCGCCCAAGGGCGACGCCTTCGCCCCCCGCAACCAGTACGCGATGGCGATTGATTTCGAGCGGCAGCCGCCTATGTTCAAAATCTCCGACACACACTTCGCCGCCACTTGGCTCCTGCACCCCGACGCGCCCAAGGTGGAACCGCCCAA
>CANQTW010000029.1 GCA_947626845.1 uncultured Oscillospiraceae bacterium
TCCCTTTGCCTGCTGGTTTTTCGGAGTGAATGGCAGATAACACTTACAAAATTCCTGTCAAATCTTATTATACGAGGAGGTAATGTCTATGAAAATCATCTTGCGGATCACCGGCAGGGGGACGAAAAAGTTCCTCATGTGGCTTGCGCAGAAGCTGGAGGGAGGGAAAGGTCATGCCCGCAGACGTTGAATCCATGTTCTATGTCCGGGAAAAGCCCTGGCATGGACTGGGGACGATGGTGGAGAGTGCGCCTTCCTCCATCGACGCCCTCACGCTGGCTGGACTTGACTGGAGCGTTATCCAGAAGGACGTACTCACCCAGGACGGAGATCCCATCCCCGGCTTCAAGGTCAATCTCCGGGACGGCGACGGCGCGGTCCTGGGCATCGTGTCCGACAGGTACAGAGTAGTGCAGAATACAGACGCTTTCCGTTTTACCGACGATCTGTTAGGCGAGGGCGTGACGTATGAGACTGCCGGGGCGTTGCAGGGTGGCAGAAAGGTCTGGATGCTGGCCCGGATGCCCCAGAGGTATTTCATCGCCGGGGACGAGATCGCGCCGTATCTGATGGTGATGAACTCCCACGACGGAAGCTCCGGGATCAAGGTGGCCATGACGCCCATCCGGGTGGTGTGTCAGAACACCCTCAACCTGGCTCTCGGAACGGCACGGCGCACCTGGGCGGCGAAGCACACGGAGAATGTCCTGTACCGGGTGCATGAGGCCAGGGAGACGCTGGAGCTTGCGGACACCTACATGAAGGAGCTGCGGCGCGGCATTGAGGAATTATCGCTAATCAGGCTCTCAGACCGCAAGGCCCTGGAGCTCATGCGTGAATTCTTCCCCGTCACAAAGGATCTCTCCGATGTGCAGCGAAAGAACAACATCCGACTCTTAGGGGACCTGAAGCACAGATATTGGGACGCACCGGACCTTGCCTATGTGGAGAATAACGGGTATCGGTTTGTCAACGCCGTGAGTGATTTTGCCACCCACGCGGAGCCCATCCGCAGGACAAAGAACTACAGCGAGAACCTTTTCCTGCGCACTGTTGAGGGCAACCCCATGATTGACAGGGCGTATAAGATGGTCCTGGCCGCGGCGTAAGGAGGCAGTATGTCATTTAAAATTTTGACCTCCACAAATAATCTTCCCTACGAGGATTGGCTGGAGTACCGCAAGCTCGGCATCGGCGGCTCGGACGCCTCCGTAGTCTGCGGGATCAGTAGATACAAGTCCCCGGTGGAGCTGTGGATGGAGAAGACAAACCAGATTCAAGGTCAGGAAGCAGGTGAAGCCGCCTATTGGGGCACGATTCTCGAATCCATTGTCAGAAATGAATTTACAAAGCGCACCGGCATGGAGGTAAAGCAGCTGGGACAGATTTTGCAAAGCGTAGAGCATCCCTTCATGCTGGCAAATCTGGACGGCGTATGCGAACACCCGGACTATGGCCCGTGTATTTTCGAGGCAAAGACGGCCTCAGCGTACAAGGCTGGCGAGTGGGACGACGCTATTCCTGATGAATACCTCTTGCAGATCCAGCACTACATGGCCGTCACGGGGTACAGAGGCACCTATATTGCCGTTCTCATCGGCGGGAACACGTTTAAGTGGAGGTTTGTCGAGCGCGATGAGGAGTTGATCTCCATGCTCATCAATCTGGAGGCTGATTTCTGGGAGCACGTTCAGAATATGACGCCCCCGCCCCTGGACGGCTCTGATGCATCAGCAAAATTTCTGGCGGAGAGATTTCCCAACAGTGTTCCCGCGTCAAAGATTGAGCTGCCTCCCACAGCGGATAGCATACTTGCCCAGTATGAGAATGCCTGTGAGCAGCTTGAAGCCGTCACCGAGCGCAAGCAGGAGGCGGAGAACCGTTTGAAGGAAATGCTGGGCGACAACGAGGTCGGCACAGCCAACGGCAGGATCGTCACCTGGAAAAGCATCGTGCAAGACCGTCTGGACAGCAAAACATTGAAAGCGGAACATCCGACGATCTACAAAAAATACATAAATAAAATATCCTACCGCCGTTTCTCCGTGAGAGCGGCGGTATAATTTTGGAGGTAAATATGGATACAACAAAGCTCAAGGACCGTTTGGAGAACAAGGCGCGGGGACTGCAGAATCCCGTTGAGAACGTGGCTCTGACGCCCTCTGAATCCGGCTATCTGGCCCTGAACAACAATGCCCTGGATGTGATCCGGGCCAATTTGAAGAATCAGCCCCTATCCGTTGACCTTTTTGACATCGTGAAGTCTCCCTCCGGCGGCTCCACGGTGTTTGCTGTTCCCGGTCTGGCCGGAGATGAGGCGGAGAAGGAGCTCACCGGGATCATCCTGGACTACACCACGCCCCGTGCCTATTGGGACACCCCTGACCCGGTGGAGGGTACGCCGCCGGTGTGTCTCAGCCAGAACAGCATCATCTCCCACGACGGCAAATCCTGCGCCCACTGCCCGTACAACGACTTCGGCTCCAAGGACGGGGAGAGCGCCGCCAAAGCGTGCAAGGAATCTGTTCTGATCTTCCTGCTCAGGCCCAACAGCATCATTCCGGTGCTCGTCCGTGTCCCCGTGACCAGCAAGGCAAGGTTTCTCAAATATTCCACAAGGCTTCTGAGCACCCTGACGCCCATCAGCTCCGTGGTCACAAAAATCACCCTGGAGAAGGCCACCAGTAAGGCTGGGAAGCCCTACGCACTTTTTAACTTTGAGGCCACAAGCGTTCTCAGTGCCTCCGACGCCGCCAACGCAAAGGAGTATGCCCGCCAGTTCATGGAGCTTGTAAGCTCCGCCGACATGATCCCGGACCTTGCCGAGGCGAGCTGAAAGAGGTCAAAATGGAACCTGATGAAGAAAACCTGGACTTCCTGAATTGGCTTGCCGAAAGCCGGCAGGATCACCTGTCCCAGATTGGCATCCTCTCCTCGGAGGAATACATGACGGAGGACCTGACTGCCCTTCTGGGCCACGAGCCAACTCCTGATGAAAAAGCAGATCTGGCGATCTTCCTGGACAAGGTAATGAAGGAGCGCCAGACCATTTACATTGAGGGCGTCCGCGACGGGATACGGATGGCGAAGGAGGTCCGCAAGGCGTAAAGAATTCCCCCACGGCGCGCAATGACGCTGTGGGGGAATTGATGTGTTACAAAAGAAACGAGCCTCAGGTTTGATATTCGTATTTTTAATTTTTCGCTCAACAAACCTATTAACTTTGATACAAAGCCGTGACAGGTCAGATTTGATACCGGGAGGTTTCGCATGGGAACGGTTTATGGATATGTGCGGGTGAGCACGCCTAAACAGCATATGGAACGGCAGATCCGGAACATCCGGGCGCTTTTCCCGTCGGCTGTGATCCTTCAGGATGAGTACACAGGGACGAGGATGGAACGCCCAAGCTGGATGAGGCTGTATAAGAGGGCCGCCAAGGGAGATGTCATTGTCTTTGACAGTGTCTCCCGCATGAGCAGAAACGCCGAGGAGGGCTTTGCCATCTACGAGGAGCTTTTTCAGCGGGGCGTCTCCCTGATGTTCTTAAAGGAGCCTTATATCGATACGGAAGTCTACCGCAAGGCCATAACAAGCGGCATCCCCCTCACAGGGACGAATGTGGATTATATCCTCGCCGGGGTCAACCAATATCTTCTGGCTCTGGCAAAGGAGCAGATCCGTCTTGCCTTTGAGCAGGCGGAAAAAGAGGTCGCGGACCTCCATCAACGCACAAGGGAGGGCATAGAGACGGCGCGTCTGAATGGAAAGCAAATCGGCTTGAAGTCCGGGACAAAGCTCACCACAAAAAATCCATTGAGGCCAAGAAGCTGATACGCAAGTACAGCAAGGACTTCAACGGATCATTGAGCGACAAGGATTGTATTCGACTGGTCGGCTGCGCCAGGGGGAGCTATTATAAGTATAAACGGGAGATTCGTGAAGAAAAGGATGAGTAAAAAAATATTCTTCTCGGAACTTTAATGTAAAGAATCAAGTGATGCACAAAAACTACACTTGTACAACAGGTGTTATTTTATGAATCTATCAAAAACAAAATATACTATCTATAAATATAAACATTATATATACTATAATTAATTTATATATTATATATATATATATAAATAAAGATATATTTAATAGAACATATATATGTTATATATATGAAATGAGGTTATGTAATTGGATACAATTGTTCTTTGCAATTATTCTACATATCAACAGAATTCCTGTAAAGAGAAACCTGTTCGAGAAGATGATATGCCCCAAAATTGTGAAGGAATAAAATATTGGGCTAAAGAAATTGATCCTGCGAAAGCCCCATGTATCTGGATAAAAATAAACTGTCACATGTTTACGAAGCACATAAATGTGACATTTGAAGACATTGCTGAAATCAAAAGTACAGTGGAAACCCAGCTTGAACAAATGGATATGACTCTGGACGATTTTCATATAAGCCGCATCGATTACGACTATAATTTCCGGCTGGATCCTCAAAGGCGAGAGGCGCTGGTTGAGACTATGAGAGGACTTCCCAGACGGATAGGATGTATGAATAAGTCGCCGCTTTACCACAGCATTTACTTTTTCTGTACGTCGAGACATATCCAGCTTTACGACAAGGTCCACGAGAGGGTTGAGAAAAAGAAGAAAATCATGCCATGGGAAGCGGAGGTTTGCAGGCAGGAAATTCAATGTTTTCCAGGACATATAGCTTATGTTCGCCAATATTATGACCTGCAGCCCACTTGGGAGAATTGGGTAAATATTGACAGGCAGGCTGATTACCTGTTGAGAGCCCGTCCAATTTTCCTCAGAGGCGATTTCTACCCGCTGGGCCACGCCGTTGAGCTTGTCCAGGAAAGCAAATTATCACCAACCATGAGGGAAAGACTTTGCGATGACCTACGACGCATTTCGAGCGGCGGTCTTGCCGTGCTGAAAACAAAATACAGCTACAACACCTACAAAGAGCATTTGGTTTGCTTTGCTGATTTAAATATCAGTCCCCTGACACTTCCCCAAAAATATGAATATCTCGGAAAAATAGAAAATCCTTTCTTTAGTGACCGGCTTTGTCCGGCCTTTTGTTTTTGTGACGAATAGTCATGATCTTCCAGGCAGCCTCATACCATTCATTAAGCAGAACCGAGGTGGTCCCACAATGAAAAGCCGGAAGTTGAATTATCGGATCCATGATCCAAATCCTCCCGAAGTCCTGGCAAATTATCTGATTGGGCTTTTCGTGGAGGTCAACACGCCAAAAATAGAAGCGGCCATGATTGCCGCTGAAAGTCAACCAAATAGAGATGACAATAATGATGAGAGCCATCCCGCCAAAGCGGGGTGACTCTTTTTTTATAATAGATAAATTGACATAGTGTTCAAATGGACTTGTTTTTTTCTTATGTATGGGATATAATGATATAAAAGTGTGAATATAATTGTGCAATATCCCTATAAAAATGTGAGGTGCCTATGGAACGGCTTATTATGAACGATCTCCTGAGATGGAAGAACTCCAAACACCGCAAGCCTCTGATTTTGAAGGGCGTGCGGCAGGTGGGAAAGACATGGGTGCTGCGGGAGTTCGGGAGGCGGTACTATGAGAATACCGCCTACTTCAACTTCGATGAGAACGAGGATTACCGGCAGTTCTTTGAGACGACCAAGGACGTGGACCGCATCCTGCAGAACCTGATGCTGGCAAGTGGGCAGAAGATATTGCCCGAAAAGACGCTCATCATCTTCGACGAGGTTCAAGACTGTCCCAACGTCATCAATTCCATGAAGTATTTCTGCGAGAACGCGCCCCAATACCACATTGCCTGTGCCGGGTCGCTGCTGGGCATCGCTCTTGCCAAGCCCTCGTCCTTCCCGGTGGGCAAGGTCAACTTCATGCAGTTGGACCCCATGACCTTCACGGAGTTCCTGATGGCCAACGGCGACAAAAATCTGGCGGAATATCAGGGGAGCATCGACAAAATCGAGCCCATCCCGGATGCCTTTTTCAATCCGCTGATGGAAAAACTCAAGATGTACTACGTCACCGGCGGGATGCCGGAGCCGGTGCTGATGTGGACGGAGGAGCGGGACGTTGTCGCCATGCAGGAGGCTCTTTCCGGCATCATCGGCGCCTACGAGCGGGACTTTGCCAAGCATCCCAGCATCAGCGAGTTTCCGAAGATTTCGATGATTTGGAAGTCCATCCCCTCGCAACTTGCGCGGGAAAATAAGAAGTTTATCTATAAAGTGGTGAAAGAGGGGGCACGGGCCAGGGAGTACGAGGACGCCCTGCAGTGGCTTGTAGACGCCCGGCTCGTGCATAAGGTCTACCGCAGCTCCGCGCCGCGTCTGCCCATAGCGGCCTACGATGATTTGTCGGCGTTCAAGATTTACCTTGTGGACGTGGGCCTGCTCCGCCGTCTGGCACAGCTGTCCCCCACGGCCTTTGGAGAGGGCAATCGGCTTTTCACGGAGTTCAAGGGGGCGCTGACAGAAAACTATGTACTCCAATCCCTGATCCCTCAATTTGAGGTCATGCCCCGCTACTGGAGCCAGGTGAACCCGCCCTACGAGGTGGACTTCCTCATCCAGCGCGAGAACGACATCTTCCCCGTGGAGGTCAAATCCGAGTCCAACACCACCAGCCGCAGCCTGCGAAAGTTCAAGGAGATATTCCCGGACGAAGTCAAGCTCCGCATCCGCTTCTCTCTGGACAACCTGAAGTTGGACGGGGACGTGCTGAATATCCCCCTCTTCCTGGCGGATGAGGCAGACAGATTGATTGGCATGGCACTGGAGCTTCTTGGGCAGGATCATTGATGTTTTTGCAATAATGTGTTATAATTCTTCGAGAAGCAAGAAAACAGATGTTGATTGTGAGAGCAGGAGTATACAGAAGAATGGAGAGAATTATAAACTGGATTTTGAAGCATAGGGTTTTGACGTTCCTGATCGTAGTTGGTATCTTTGCTTTGCCTCTTTTAGCTATTCATTTTCTGTTCTTTTTTGATGCTAAATATGATTGGCTTGCTGCAAGCTGGGACTCGGGGGACGTTCTTGGCTATGTGGCTGGGTTTGAGGCATTCTTTGGTACTGTTTTTCTTGGCCTTGCTGCATTTCGGCAGAACCAACAGATTCACAACCAACACATTGACAGTCTGGAGCCTAACCTGAGTATGCGTCTCATTGAGGACCAGTACTGCATATACTTGTTAGTTGAAAATACAGGAGAAAGCCCAGCAAAGCAAATCAGAATAGATGTTGAGGAAATAAACAATAACGGAAACGAGAACTTATCGCTTGATAATCTTTTTAAAACTGATTTTGAACTGTATCCTCACGAAATTGTGCAAGGTCGTATCGCAATGAGTGGGAGAAATATTGTTACACGTATTTTCCCTAAAATAACTGTACATGTCTCTTATGTACGTGCCGATATCGATCGCAAGCGGGAATACACACGTACAGTAGTATATGACGGAGGATATTCCAGAAAAGTAATTGCAGATGTAAATATGGACAATCACACATTGGAATCCGACGTTGACTGTATAGCGAGAGCTTCTGTCCGAGTAGCAAATTATCTTGATGGACACTCCGTAGCTAAATTTGATCAATTAGATATTTTATCAGGACGATCTCTGCAAAACGATTTAGTTTCTGCTATTGTTAAGAAAAGAAAAAGTCAGATTGTCAGCCGAGAAGACACCATTAAGAAGCGCAAGCGGTAAAGGAAAATGGGGGAAAGAAAACATGATAGAAAAGTTAGACGGCCTCACCATGGATATAGAATCCGAGAACAAAGCAAGGCTATGCGCTGTATTCCCTGAATGCTTCACAGAGGGACGGCTTGATATTGACAAGCTGCTTTCCATGTGTGGAGAGTACATCACCGATGACTTTGAAAAGTATGAATTCAAGTGGAAAGGCAAGAGCCAGTGCCTTCGTATGGCCCAAAAACGCAGCACAGCAACTCTTCGTCCGTGCCCGGAGGAGAGCGTCAACTTTGACACAACGCAGAACCTCTATATCGAGGGAGACAACCTTGAGGTGTTGAAACTCCTGCAAAAGTCCTATTATCGCAAGGTCAAGATGATTTACATAGATCCCCCTTATAACACAGGAAATGATTTTGTATACGAGGATGACTTTGCCGATCCGCTTGCGCGGTACAAGGAAGTGACCCAGCAGACTACAAAAAGTAATCCCGAAACCATGGGACGGTATCACACGAATTGGCTGAATATGATGTATCCCCGTTTGAGGCTGGCAGCTAATTTGTTGCGGGATGATGGGGTTATATTCATTTCAATTGATGATAATGAAATAACAAACCTGAAAAAAATATGTGATGAAGTATTTGGCGAAGAGAATTTTGTGGGACTATTCTGCAGGAAAACAAAAAGCGGTGGAGGAAGTGCATCCGGGTCGTGCGCTGTAGAACATGATTATGTCCTTTGCTTTGCTAAAGCGCTTGGCGAAATGAGGCCACTTCTTGAGAAATTTGGAAGTAGTTATCTAGAAAGATATAAAGAATGTGATGATATAGGCCCTTTCTTTTGGGACACGATGGAACGTTCTTCAACGAAAACAAGGCCCTATATTATTACTGCTCCTGATGGAACACAGTTATCTGGAAAGTGGTTTAGAAGCGAGGAGACGTTCAAAAAAGATTTACAAACCGGTGAAGTCAGATTCCTAAAAAAGCCTGATGGTTGGAGTGTACAGTTTAAACAGCGGTTGGCTGATGGTAAGAAGTTAAGAACAATCCTTGAAGAAAGTGACCTTACCGATAAAAAGTACAGATCATTGAGCGAAGAACTTGAAATAATTGTTGGTTGTTCTCTTGAACATCCGCCCAAACCGATTTCTTTAATGGAAACATTAGTATATTCAGGCTCAACGAGGGATTCTGAGGATATTGTTCTCGACTTTTTCTCCGGATCAGCTACCACCGCTCATGCCGTTATGCAGCTAAACTTTGAGGATGGAGGAAATCGTCGCTTTATCATGGTACAGCTTCCGGAGCTTTGCAACGAGAAGAGCGAGGCATTTAAAGCGGGATATAAGAACATATGTGAAATCGGCAAAGAGCGTATCCGCCGTGCAGGGAAACAAATCCTCGACGCTGATGACGGACAGACGACACTTGATGGGGACAAGCCGGCTGTAGATGTTGGCTTTAAGGTGTTCAAGCTCGACAGCTCCAATTTGAAGGTCTGGGACGACACGCCGATTCCTGACGGTGATGTTGAGGCCCTTATGGGAAGGCTTGCGGACCATATTGACGGACTGAAGCACGACCGAAGCGAGATCGATTTTGTTTATGAAATCCTTCTCAAGATGGGCTACCCTCTCACAGCGGATATCACTGCGTATGATGCAGACGGGATAATCGTTTATTCTGTAGACGAAAACTCCATGCTCATCTGCCTCCACCCCGGCGTTACGGCAGAATTGATAGAGAGGCTGGCTGAGTTTGCCCCCCAGAAAATTGTAGTCACAGAGAATTGCTTTGCCAATAACTCGGATATGTCAAATGCGCATTATCTGTTGGAAAACAGGAATATTGAGCTAAAAATCATATGACTTGATAAGGAGCACACAGATTGAAACCAAGTGATTTTATGGATGTGGTTGATAAGGTTTGCGAGGTACACAATGCCTATCTTGACAACTTACGGCAGCAAATAACGGACGAAATCAATTGGGTTTATCAGAACGAAAACGAGCCAATCGAATTACGAAGATATGCTTTTAAGATATATGACCGTAATTTGGTGCCATTTCTTACTGACGAACAGGTACATTCACTTATTGAAATTCGCGTTAACGAGTTATACGATCATCTTTGCGGAATAAATAACGGAAAGACTAATACATTGCCAATCAAGGCAATAGTGCAGGAGCTTAAACTATTTGGCCGGTAATCAGGCAGACATTGGGGATGATGTAGTTGAAACTTAAATTCAAACAGCAGGATTTCCAAACCGATGCTGTCAACGCCGTCTGTGGGCTTTTTGAGGGGCAGAAGCGCCAATCCTCTACTTTTAGCATGGAGCTTGGCAGTGGACAGACAAGCTTGGATCAGGAACTTGGAATCTCAAATGGGCTGTACATAACCGATGAACAGATGATTGCCAATATGCAAAATGTTCAACGGAAAAACAGTCTGCCGTTGACCGCTGACCTGTGTGGCCGTCAGTTCTCTATCGAGATGGAGACGGGCACCGGCAAGACGTATGTTTATACGAAAACGATTTACGAGTTGAACCGTTTATACGGATTCACCAAGTTTATCATTGTTGTCCCCGGAGTTCCTATCCGCGAAGGTGTAAATAAATCCCTTGAGATGACATCGGATCATTTCGCGGCAATATACGATAATGTCCCCTCCAGATTCTTTATTTACAGCAGTGCAAAGCTGTCCGATGTTCGCGCGTTTGCCACAAGCGCCAATATTGAGATAATGATCATCAACATTGACGCATTCCGTAAGGCTGAAAACGTTATTAACCAGGAGCATGACAAGCTGAGCGGTGATACAGCTATTGGCTATATCCGTGGAACAAACCCGATCGTCATTATTGATGAACCCCAGAGCGTGGACAACACCCAAAAGGCGAAAGATGCAATCGCTTCACTAAATCCTCTGTGCGTTTTGCGATATTCAGCGACCCACAGGGAGCGGGTCAATTTGCTCTATCGCCTTACCCCAGTAGACGCTTTTCAAATGGGACTCGTCAAGCAAATCTGTGTTTCCAGCAACCAGGTCGCTGTGGGGTTTAATAAACCTTATATCAAACTGCTTAGCGTTTCCCATGAGAACGGCTTTAAGGCCCGCATCGAACTTGATGTTGAGAACAAGACTGGAAAAGTGAGCCGAAAGGTAAAAACCATAACGCCGGGAGCAGATTTATTCCGGCTGTCGGGAAATCGTGGATTATATAACGGCTATGTTCTTTCGGGTATTGACTGTACAAACGGCCACGAGCAAATCGAATTTGCAAATACCGAGGTGGTTCATCTTCATGAAGCTATTGGCGACGTGGATGAAACTCTCATTAAACGTATCCAGATTCGGCGCACGATAGAAGCTCATTTTGATAAAGAACTTCGATATACAGATAAGGGAATCAAAGTCCTCTCTCTGTTTTTCATTGACGAGGTCAGGAAATACCGTGGGTCAGAGGGAGAAAAAGGCATCTATGCACAGATATTTGAGGAAGAATACACCAGACTTCTAAGCCTGAAAAAGTACGAAAGGTTGAAGACGTTATTCCCCGCTGATGTTACAGCTGTCCACAACGGCTATTTTTCTCAGGATAAAAAAGGACATTTCAAAGATACCAACGGTGACACTCAGGCCGACTACAACACATACAACACCATTATGCGCGACAAAGAGTGGCTCCTTAGCTTTGACTGCCCGTTGCGCTTCATATTCTCACATTCGGCCTTGAAAGAGGGCTGGGATAACCCCAATGTGTTCCAAGTCTGTACTTTGATAGAGCAGAAGAGCGTCCTGACCGCCAGACAGAAGGTGGGACGCGGGCTTCGCCTGTGCGTTGATCAGAACGGAGACCGTGTTGATGACAGGGATATAAACATCCTGCACGTTATGGCAAACGAGAGCTTTGCTGAGTTTGCGGACAGTTTGCAACACGAAATTGAGGCTGAGACAGGCATCAAGTTTGGTTCGATACAACTTGATTTGTTCAGTGGAATTACTTTTGAAGATACTCATATTGAGGATGTCCCTTTGACACAGGCGCAAACCGCAGCACTTCTTGACCATCTGGCCGGAGAAGGGTTTATTAAAACCGATGCCAAGTTGCCAGAGAGGACAGAGCTTCCAAAGGAATTGGAGCCCGCGAAGGTAAAAGCCGTAGAACATATAGCGCGTGAAGGCGGCATTTCTCAGTCTGTCATTGCTGGCCTCTCCGTAAGAAAAGAGATTATAGAGACGAAAACCATTTCCCACGACGGTGCCCAGAACCTGGTGAATCACTTCCGTGATAAAGGGTATATTTCGCAAAGCGGGGCTATTCGAGATAGTTTGAAGACCGCTTTACAGGATGGTACACTTGATTTGCCTCCTCAGTTAGAAAAAGCAAGAGCGCAAATCGTCTCCGTAATTAGGAAGAGCGCTGTTAAACTGCCAATACGCAATCATTCAAATGAGGTACAGGTGCGCCTAAAGAAAGAGGTTGCAACTTCTCCGGAGTTTGAGGAGTTGTGGAGCAGAATCAGGCAAAAAACAGTGTACCGTGTAAGGATAGACGAAGAAAAGCTTGTCCTTCAGAGCGCGTATAAAATCCATGATATGGACCAAATCCCAAAGGCGCGAGTCATTACTCAGACAGCAGATATTCATATTGCACACCCAGGTGTTGAGTATGTCGAGCGAGGGATCAAAACAGCGGATATTACCGAAAGCTATACCTCACTCCCAAATGTTTTGCAAAATATTGGTTCACAGGTACAGGTAAAAAGATCTACTGTTTTTGATATTTTGACGCAGAGCGGTAGACTTGGAGATTTTCTGAATAACCCTCAGTTGTTCATTGAAAAAACCGTAGAGATAATACGAGAGGTTCGTCAGGAACTTGCCGTCTCTGGTGTCAGCTATAAGAAAGTCGATGGAGAAGAATATTATTGGCAGGAGATTTTTGATGCACAAGAGCTGATTGCCTACCTCGATAAAAATGCTCTGCCGGTTGAAAACAGTATTTATGACCATATCATCTACGACAGTCCGACTGTTGAGCGTCCCTTTGCGGAAGCACTTGACGAGGATCCGGATGTAAAGCTGTTTCTCAAGCTTCCGACTAAATTCAAGATAGACACGCCTATTGGAACCTACAATCCAGACTGGGCCGTCTATGTAGACAAGGACGGAGAAAAGAAGCTGTACTTTGTTATAGAAACAAAAGGAACCACCCAAACGAGTTTTCTCAGTGGTTCCGAGGAAGGAAAAATTTTCTGCGGCAAAAAGCACTTTGAGGCACTTGATAACGGTATCCGGTTTTTTGGGCCGGTGAATGACTGGATAGAGTTTAAAGTAAAAAGATTATAACTCAGAAATTGCCATTCATTCGAAGAAGATCAGGCTATATAACTATTCGAAGTCAATATTAATAAGATACGATCTTTAAAAAATATGAATATGAACTCAATTCTGAGTTGACATGTTTTTTTCTAACGGCATTGAGAACTATTATGAGTTTTGGTATACTTAAAGAAAGATTGACAAACCTTACCGAAAGATGAGCAAATACTTATATATGTGGAGGTAGTTAAACTGATGGAACTAATGATTTTTGATTTTGACTACTATAACAAGGATCTTGCGGCACAAAGATTAGCAGAGTATTTAAAGCCAATTTGTGCTGAACTGGATGGGCTCTGGTTATATAGAGAGCCGGATTTTAGAACCGAAGGTAATGAGCTACCTACATTCACCATTATTGGCCCAGAAATTGGGATATACTTTATTAAAATATTTTCAGAAACACACGAAACGCTTTCTGCTGTAGCAGATCGGTTTTGGATCGTTAATGATGTAAAGGTAAAGAGCGGCATTATGAAATTTCGCAATTATGCCCATAAAATCAAGTCGAAACTCGAAGATCCAATGCTTGATTTGCAGGATGATATTCCCATCAATACATTATATTATTTTCCGTATTTGGAACAATCTATGTTCAAAAGCGTTAAACTGAAACGCGAGGAAATCATATTTACCAGTGATAATTCATCTGAAATTACAATTCAAAAGCGATCGAAGATCGATGATTTAAGCTATGATATTTTAAAAAGTGTAATCCAAAATGCGAGCATAATAAATAAATCATCTAATTTATATGTAGATGAACCAGCAAAAAACATGCTTGAGGCCATTGAATTAAACAATAAGAAAATTGCGCAATTTGATTATGAACAAATGGCTGCAAGTCTTACTATAACTGAAAAACCTGAGCGTATAAGAGGACTTGCAGGAAGTGGAAAAACGGTGTTGCTTGCTATGAAAGCAGCCAGATTGCATATGCGTTTTCCAAAGAAGAAAATCGCATTTGTATTTTATACAAAAAGCCTATATAATCAAGCAACTGGTTTGATAAGAAAATATTATAATCAGATTGCGGATGATGAACCGAATTGGGATTACTTAAAGGTATTACATTCCTGGGGAGGCACAACAACTGGTGAGGGATTTTACTCCTACGTATGCAAAGAACATGGCATAATTCCTAAAACGTTACGGCAAGGAGATTTGGCAACACATTGCAGGGAGTTGTTGGCGCTTGATAACTTGCATGGTATTTTTGATTGTGTTTTAATTGACGAAGCGCAAGATTTCCCTCTTGATTTTTTCTTGCTTGTTGAGAAAATAACTAATTCTCCAAAGAAAATAGTTATTGCTTATGACGAGTTACAGACTACAAATGATATTCATATTCCAGAGTTTGAGCGGCTTTTTGGCGAGACAAAAGGAGAGCCAAACATACGTCTTGAACCACAGCATGATTATATTTTAAAAAAATCTTATCGTAATACATTAGAGGTACTTGTTACTGCGTTCTCTTTTGGATTTGGTTTTTATAATAACATTACACAAATTATTCGGGACAAAACAACTTGGGATGCCCTTGGATTTGAATGCAATTCTCCTATGTTGCCTGGAGAAGAAGTGGTTATTCACAGGCCAGCGGGAAATAGTCCTAACTCCATCACGCAATTTTACCCCTCTCAAGAGCCGGTATCTTACAACACATATACTTCTCAGGAACAGCAAACAGATGAAATAGCATCAAAAATAAAAGAGTTAATTACTGTTCAAAATGTTCGACCGACAGATATTTTAGTTATTGATATTTGTATGAATAAAAATAAAGTACTCAATGAGCTTCAATATAAATTATACAATCTGGGGATAAGTTCTCATATTCCTGGAATAGTTTCTGATGCTCGAGACTTTTTTGTGGATAAGAACGTTACACTTACATCTCCGAGAAACGCAAAAGGAAATGAAGTTCCTGTTGTTTTTGTGGTAGGTTGTGAAGATATCTATGCTAAAATCAGCGCAAGTCAGCAGAGACAGGCCCGAAATTTCATGTTTATATCAATAACACGATCAAAGGGATGGGTCCATTTGTCTGCCGTTGGGCGAATTAAAGGCGTGTTTACCAATGAGATGAAACAGATACAAAAAAACATGCCCAATATGATATTTACCTTTCCTTCAGAAGCAAAACTACATGAAATCGCCAAAATCGATTATCTGACAAATAATCCTAAAGCTAAAAATCTTGACCAAAATATGGAGAGCTTAAAAAGAGAAATTGCCTCTGGAAATGAGGAAATCGTTAAGCAGCTTTTTGATCTGGATCCTGACCTAAAAGCCTCATTAATAAAAATACTTTCGGAGTGATTTCCGTGAACGCTAGAGAAATAGTTCAAAATGATATTGTTTCATGTATTCATAAGGCCTTGAAGTGTAAAATACTTATTAATCCAAAAATTTCTGGTGGTTTTTTTGACGACAAAAGCAGAATAACAAGTAAATACACCCGTTTTTCTGATGAAGAAGATTATTTAGAAAAATATTACGAAAAATATGAGGGAGGCGAATACCTTGCTGCTTTTCCAGATGGGGCATTCTTTCAAATAAATTATGAATTCAATATGCCCACAAAATACAGGTCCTATCTTATAAAAGCGAATCTTTGCTACCTTCCGCCTGTATCTGAAGATGGAATAAAGAATGAATACATTCGTTTTGATTATAATAATTCATCAGATAATTCCTTCTTTCATGCGTTTGCCCACATTCATATTGGTTTCCAAAATGATTTGAGAATTCCCGCCAGTGAGATTCCACTGTTTTCTGAGTTCTTTGAAATGATACTGTATTTTTTCTATCCGAATGATTATAGAACATTCTTCAATAATGGCAAAAGAATCAATAGTACTGTAGACAGTCAACCGGGTAGACTTACAAAAAGCAAAGTACTTATTAAAGAACTTGAAAAATGCTTTTATTTGAAGATTGCATCTGTTTAAGCGGCAGATGGATTTTATTGGTAGCAAGAAAGGGCCTGTGAAAAAAGTCCCGCATCATAAAAGAAGAGAGTTGTCAGCACTGGCTGGCAACTCTCTTCCGTTTGCGGCATATGAACCCCCGGCTATGCCGGGGGGCAAAATAGGCTTTAGCTAAAAGCATCGAGCGAAGCGAGCCGCTATAAAGCCAGACTACGAATACCGACACGTTGCAAACAAGCGGATATACCCGTTTACGGGTCGTAGGGCAAGTGATGCAAGTGACGGATATTCGGTGCGTCTTGAGACGCTTGCCGGTAAAAGGCCCTTATAGGGCCTAATCAAGCCTCCGGCTTAGCCGGAGGTTGTGACTGCGGCATAGTTTAATTGATGAAAAACTATACTGACACACAGTATAGTCCGTTGCGGGGAAGATTCTTAGCGCTTTTAGAGGTAGGAATCAATAAGCTAAATCGGCAAAGATTTTATTACAAATGCATTACTAAACAAACAATCGGGCAGCTTCCATTCACGGAGCTGCCCGATTGTTATCTTACGCACCATATAAACCGTTCTATTAACCCACATCCATATGTACCGTGCTTTTGGATATGCCGAAGTGTTTTGCCGCGGCACGGACAGTGGCGCGGTTGTCTACGATGTATCTTGCCAGGCTCACGGCCCTCTCCTCGATGTTGGTCCTCAATATCACCACTCCCGATTGATCGTGAACGGTAAAATCTATGTGGCCGCGGCGCGGAATATGTGCGGTTCGGTACGGCGGCGGGGTACGCGCCGGAAATCGGACAGGCGCCTCTCCCGCCGTCTCAACGTGTGTAAAATAATACTCACTTTCTCTGATAGGATAATCAGGGAGATTTTTGTATAAATCACCACTTTAAATCGGCAAGCAGGGGTGGTATAATGAATGAAATAAGCAAACATGCTATCGAGGGGGGCGGCGGCGTGGCGGATCTTCTCGCGGGACTGAACGAGGCCCAGCTGGAGGCCGTGACAAGCACGGAGGGATTCGTGCGGGTCATCGCCGGAGCCGGCGCGGGCAAGACCAGGGCGCTGACGCACCGCTTTGCCTACCTTGTCACGGAGCTTGGCATCCTGCCGGGGAACATCCTGTGCGTGACCTTCACCAACAAGGCCGCCGCGGAGATGCGCCAGCGCATCCACAATCTGACGGGGGATAACGACACCGGCCACATCTGCACTTTCCACAGCTTCTGCGTCACCGTCCTGCAGGAGGACATCAGCGCGGTACAGTACCCCAAGAGCTTCCTGGTGCTGGACAACTCCGACATCAACGAGATGCTGAGGATCATCTACGAGGAGCGTGGGCTGACGCTCCGGGATATGACCTTCGCCAACGCCAGGGACATGATCGAGATACAAAAGCTCTTCGAGCGGCCTGACTACTACCTTGACCTGATCGGGATGTCCATCGACCAGCTTCGGGAAAAATACCTCTCCGCCGTGACGCCGAAGGATATCATCTTCTACGGCTATCTTTATCAGGAAAAAAAGTGTTTTGGCCTCGACTATAACGATCTTCTCAAATTCGCCCTCTATATCTTTGAAAAAAACGCGGACATTCGCCGTAAATGGCAGGAGCGCCTGGAGTACATCATGATCGACGAGTTCCAGGACATCGACTCCATCCAGTACGAGCTGATTGAGGTCCTGGCGGGATACCACAGGAACCTGTTCGTCATCGGCGACCCGGATCAGGTCATTTACACCTGGCGCGGCGCGGACGTGAAATATCTTCTGGAATTTGACAAGAAATTTCCCGGCACACAGACCGTCCTGATGACGGAGAATTACCGCTCCACACCGGAGATCCTGGCGGTGGCCAACTCCCTCATCGGCAAGAATTTCTTCCGCATGAAAAAGGACCTGACCCCTACCCTGCCCTCCGGGCCGCGGGTAGTATGCCACGAGGCAAAGACCTCGGAGGCCGAGGCCGCCTTCATCGCTGGGGAGATAGAACGCCTCCACGGCCTGGGTGTGACGTACCGGGATGTGACGGTCCTGTACCGCTCCCATTTTGTGACACGCTCCCTGGAGGAGGTCTTCTTAAAAGAAAAGCTCCCCTATACCATTTACTCCGGCGTCCAGTTCTTTGACAGGCGCGAGATCAAGGACGCCCTCTCCTACCTGCGCATGGCCGCCTATCGGGACGATCTGGCGTTCACCCGCGTGGTCAATGTCCCCAAGCGCAACCTGGGCCAGCGGCGGATGGAGTATCTGCGCGCCTACGCCGTGGGACACGGCTGTTCCCTCTATGAGGCCCTTTGCAAATGCGTGGACGACGAGATCATGAGCGGCACAAAGGCCCGTCAGTTTATCTCCCTTATTGAGACCTACGGAGCCAATTACGCTGGCCGCCCCGTCTCTGAGGTGCTCTCCGCCATCCTGAACGACTCCGGCTATGAGCGGATGCTGCGCACCGAGGGGGCCCAGGAACGACTGGACAATCTGGCGGAGCTGAAGCAGTCGGTGTACGACTTTGAGGTGAGCTGCGGCGAGGAGTGTACCCTGGAGCATTACCTTGCCCATGTGGCGCTGTTCACCAATCAGGATGCCGGGGACGCCGGCGACAAGGTAAAGCTGATGACCGTCCACGCCGCCAAAGGGCTGGAATTTCCCTATGTATTCCTCTGCTCCATGAACGAGGGCGTATTCCCCTCTAAAAAGACCAACACCAGGCCCAAAATGGAGGAGGAACGGCGTCTTGCCTTTGTGGCTGTGACGCGGGCGGAGAAGGCGCTCTATCTCACCGGCGCCCAGGGCCGCAATCTGGACGGTTCGCCCCGCTACCCCTCCCGCTTCGTGCTGGACATCGACCCCGCGCTTCTAAATTTCACCGAGCCGCTGCGGGAGGGGCTGATACGCGAGGCCAGGGCGTATATCGAGGCCAGCGACGCGCGCCTCTCCTCCGGAGAGGATCGCGGCGCGTTCTCGGTGGGAGACAAGGTGCTCCACACGGTCTTTGGGCCGGGAGAGATCCTTGGCCTGGACCAGGAGAAGGCCGCCTATATTATCAAATTTGACGGAATCGGCACCCCCAGAGCCATCGCTTTTCGGGCAAAACTGGAAAAGCTGTAAAATTTCATGAAAACACTGGATTTTTTGTGAAACACGAGTATAATATTTATTTGGAACATGGATTAATTCATTAAAGTATAATCTTATTTCGAGGTGGGTTACATATGATCACATCCGACTTGTACGGAAAGCTCTCAGACGGGCGTGAGGTGCGCAGGTTCACCATCGCCAACAAGAAGGGCGAGTATGTGCAGATCCTTGAGTACGGCGCCATCATTCACTCCGTTGTGGTGCTGGATCGGAACGGCAGCCTGGGCGACGTGGTGCTGGGCTGTGAATCAGGCGAGCGCATCGAGGGCTTTGGCCGGGCTGGCCGCGTCATTGGACGGGTCGCCAACCGCATCAAGCGCGGCAAATTCACCATCAACGGCGTCAAATACAAGCTCAAGTGCAACGAGGGGAAGAATTTCCTTCACGGCGCCGACGATGACTACGGCAAGAAGCTCTGGACGGGCCGCATCGAGGGCGAGAGCGTGGTACTCACCTACTTCGACAACGACACCGTGGGCTTTAAGTGCGGCGTCGCCGCCCAGGTCAGATACCGCTTTGACGACATGAGCCGTCTCACCATTGAGTACGACTTCACCGCCCAGGGCGACACGGTGATCAACCCCACCAACCACGCCTATTTTGACCTGTCCGGCACCGGCGATGTGCGGGATCACGACCTGTGGATCGGTGCCACATACCGCGTCCACAAAGACGAAGAGGGCCTTCCCGACGGCGGTCTCATCCCCGTCAAGGGCACGGCGGCGGACTTCACCTATCTGCGGTGTGTCCGCGAGGCCATGAAGTACGGCGGGGACTATTTCGGCAGCGGCCCCGTCAGCTATGACGAGTTCTACCTTCTGGACAAACAGGAATCCGGCAAGCCTGTGGCGGACCTGTACAGCTACAACGTGGGCCGCGGCATGAGGACATACACCGATATGCCCGCCATGGTGCTGTACACCGACCCCGGCGCCAAGCGCGAGACCGGCAAGAACGGCAAGGAGCTGGGCGCGTACTGCGGCATCTGCCTGGAGACAGGCTTTGTCCCCAACGCCGTCAATCTCCCCGAATTTGACTCCCCCGTGGTCAAGCAGGGGGCATCCCTGAGGTCCACCACGGTGTACGAGTTCTACACGCGGTAATCTATTCGCACAGAGAAGGCACGCGGAGCCAAACAGCTCTGCGTGCCTTTTTGTCTGTCATCCGCCGCTTCTACCCTGTCCCGCTCCCACATAGATTAAAACATACATAGGGTAAGGGGGGACGCGGGTGACGGAATGGCTTTGGGGCGCGCCCACGGCGGCGGCCATCGCCGCGGCGGCGGTGTTTGTCTCGGTAAAGCTCCGGTTCGTCCAGATCAGGAGCTTTAAAACGGCGTTGAAAAGCTGTCTCTCCGGCATGGGAAAGAAGTCCGCCGGACACGGCACCTCCCCGCTGGAGGCTGTCTGTACCGCGCTGGCTGGGACCGTAGGGACCGGCAACATCGTGGGGGTGGCGGCGGCCCTGAGCATGGGCGGTCCGGGGGCGGTCTTCTGGATGTGGGTGTCGGCGTTTTTAGGGATGGGCCTGAAATACGCCGAAATCAGCCTTGCCGTCCGCTACCGGGAAAAGCACGGGGAGGAGTATGCCGGCGGCCCCATGTACGCCATCAAAAACGGCCTTGGCCGAACGTTTTTACCGCTGGCGGCGGCCTTTTCCCTCTTCGGGATACTGGCCTCCTTCGGGACCGGCAACATGCTGCAGGTGTCCTCCGTGCTGACGCTCTCCGCGGGTGGGCCGGTACCGGCTCCTCTTGTTGGCGCGGGACTGGCGGCGCTGGTGCTCCTGACCTGCCGGGGCGGGGCCAGGGGGCGCGGGCGGACGGCGGCGCTCCTGGTGCCGGTGATGGCCGCTGTGTATGTGCTGGCGTGTCTCGGCGTAATCGGCGTGAACATCCGGCGGCTTCCAAAAGCCGTTGCCTCCATATTCCGCGGCGCCTTCGGGCCCAGTGCTCTTCAGGGCGGCGCCGCCGGAGCGGCACTGTCCTGGGGCTTCCGGCGCGGCCTTTTCTCCAATGAGGCGGGCCTGGGCTCCTCCCCCATCGCCCACGCCTCCGCCGCGTCGGAAAGTCCGGAAAAGCAGGGCCTCTACGGGATCTTCGAGGTCTTTGCCGACACGGTGGTGCTCTGCACCCTGACGGCGCTGACGATCCTCACCGCGGGGGTCGATATCCCCTGCGGCACGCCCGCCGGGGCGGCGCTTGTATCCGCCGCCCTGAGCTCGGTCTACGGCGGGGCCGTCTCCGGCGCGTTCCTCTCGGTGTCCCTCACCCTGTTCGCCTTTTCCAGCGTCGTCAGCTGGTCGCTGTACGGGGAACGGTGCGTGGAGTACCTGGCGGGGCCGTCTCTCTGTCCCGTCTACCGGGTCTCCTACGCGGCGGCGGCGTTTCTGGCATCCCTGGCCAGCTTCCCCACCATTCTCGCCTTTTCCGACGCCTCCGCCTTTTTCATGCTGGCGACGAACCTGACGGCTGTGTGCCTCCTTACCGGGAAGGGCAAATGCGACAGCGGCGGACTGCGTTAACGTATACGGATAACGGGCCGGCATAAGCCGGCCCGCAACACGCTGTATGGGAAAAACTCAGGTTATTTCATCAACAGGCTCACCGCATGGGGGATCACTCTGATATCAGCGTTTCCGGGCCAATCCGCCCGCTCGCCGTCCAGCGTCCAGGGCTCCCTGTCGGTAGAGGTGATCTTCAGGCTGGGGACGGAGACGAAGGTCATGCCCTCGGCGGTGAGATCGGCGGTGCGCAGGGCGTGGATATAGCCGTGCAGCTGCATGGGGGTCTTCTCCTTCTCCACCAGCAAAAGCTCAAAGAGGCCGTCGGACAGACTCACCTTGTCCTCGCCAAGGGTGACGACGCCCCCCAGCTTACGGGAATTGCTGACAACGCAGGCCAGATACTCTCCCTCGTACACCTTGTCCCCCGCCTCGATTCTCAGGGGGATAGGGTGGACGGTGGGCATTTCACGAATCCCCTCCAGCACATAGGCAAGAAAGCCCAGGGTGTTTTTCATATCCTGGGGCGTCTCGTAGCAGGTGCGGGAGAAGATGCCCAGCAGGCCCACGTC
The DNA here is from genome assembly GCA_947626845.1 of uncultured Oscillospiraceae bacterium. GTDB lineage: Bacteria > Bacillota > Clostridia > Oscillospirales > Oscillospiraceae > RUG626. The sequence continues at coordinate 22,278 of CANQTW010000029.1, forward strand.
CATAAAGATGCGCCCGTTGAAGCTGCCCACGTCGATGGAACGCGGCGCGCCGTTGAGAATGCCGTCCAGGGCCTCGCCGATATCCGAGGGGATGCCCAGGGACGCGGCAAAGTCGTTGGTGGAGCCCAGGGGGATATAGCCGATGGGCATGTTGAGGCCGGCGGCCATGACGCCGCTTATCACCTCGTTGAGGGTGCCGTCCCCGCCGGTGCAGATTAGCAGGTCGTACTCTCCCGCCTGGGCCGCCAGCTCAGTGGCGTGGCCCCGGTGCATGGTCAGGGCGACGGTGGGCGTATAGCCGGCGCTTGTCAATCTGTCCACAATGGTAAAAAGCTCCGTCTGGATTCGCTGTTTTCCGGATTTTGGATTGGCGATCAGCAGCGTTTTTTTCATAAGATGACCTCCATACCGTATTTGTAAGGTACAAGCCCCATTTTCTCGTAAAACGCCCTGGCGCCGGGATTGCACTCCCACACGTTCAGGGTCACATTGTAGCACCCGGCGGACTTGGCCCAGGCCCGCACATATTCATAGATGGCCCTGCCCACGCCCCGTCCGCGGGCGTGCTCAAAGACGCAGATATCGTCAATGTAGCAGGTCAGGATAGGCGTCATCACATTTTCGCCCCTGTGGTCCTCCAGGACACAGAAAGCGTAGCCCAGAACGCCGTCCGTCTCGTCGTCGTAGACGAATATGGGCCGTTTGTCGTCCTCAATGATCTCGGCCAGCTCCTCGTCATAGTATTTCCTGCCGCCGTTTTTAAATAGATCGGGCCTGCCCCTGTGGTGGACCAGCTCCACCTGCTCCAAGAGCTTCCCGATGGCGGGCATATCCCGCTTTTCCGCACGTCTGATGACCATTGGCCGCCTCCAAACTCAGGGTATTTTCTGCAATTATAGCACCAACAGCTAAAAAAGGCAACATAAATCACCGGAAGGCGTGCGCCTCCCGGTGATTCATCTTGTCAAAAAACTATTATGCTCTTCGCGGCGGCATATGCGCCGAGAAAAGCCTCTTTGTTGAAAAAGTCCGTCAGGCCTTTTCCGGCGGTCTCAATCCAGCCTTCCCGCCGCCTTCAAAAACTCCATGATGATGTCCACCGCGCCTTCGGCGCCCACCCTGGAGACGTTGATGGAGAGGTCGTGGCCCTGGGCCTGGCCCCAATTCTCTCCGGTGAAGTTCTTGTAGTAGTTCTGGCGGCCCCTGTCCAGCTTGCGCAGCTGCTGTTCGGCGGCCTTGTCGTCCAGCTTGTACTCCTCCTTGCACTGGCGGAGCCTGTCGGCGTAGTCGGCATAGAGGAACACCTTGACGCAGTCCGGATCGTCCCGCAGAAGATAGTCCGAGCACCGGCCTATGATGACGGCGCTGCCCTTTTTGGCGATCTCCTGGATGACGTTGGCCTGGGCCGAAAAGGCGGTGTAGCTCATGGGGACATCGTAGTTGGTGTGAAAGCCGTGCATGTTATAGGAGCCGGCGGCCAGGTTGAAAAGAAACGAGCCGGTGATATTCTCCTCTAACTTTCCTATGTAGTCCGGAGAAAGGCCGCTCTTCTCCGAGGCCAGATCAATGATCTTCCTGTCAAACATGGGAATACCCAGATTCGCCGCCAGCTTATTCCCAATAACGGTGCCGTGCGCCCCGTAGGCGCGGGAAATGGCGATGATGGTCTTTTTCATAGCCGACCCTCCTTGTGCGAATTTGCTAAAAAGCGAGAGCATGAGCCGCCGCTCTTTATATAAATATACCACATCTCACCTGATTTTGCAAGATTTTACCGCCCTTAAATTCAATTTAATTTTTGCGTCCATTAGATTTGACTTTTCGGAGGAAAGCTGTTACACTATACGAACACCAAATTGCAACTTTGAAAGGATGTAACACAATGTCAGCCCCTGCCTTCAAGCCAACGGATATCCTTCTGCCCGTCACCGGCGACATGACCGATTGGAGCGTCATCGCCTGTGACCAGTTCACCTCGGAGCGTGAATACTGGGACAGAGTGGAGAAACGTTGCGCGGACAAGCTTTCCACCTATCACATGATCCTGCCGGAGGCGTATCTGGGGACGGTCTCGCCCCTGGACATGGCCGAGCGGGCCAACGCCGCCATGCGGAGCTGTCTGGAGATGGACGTCTTTGAAACCCTCCCCTCCTCCTATGTCTACGTGGAGCGCCACGTCACCGGCGGGGTGCGCCGCGGGCTGGTGGGGGCGCTGGACCTGGACGCCTATGATTACTCCCCCCGTTCCGCCTCCCCCGTGCGGGCCAGCGAGCGGACGGTGGCTGACCGTCTCCCGCCCCGGATGAAGATTCGGGAAAACGCCCCGCTGGAGCTGCCCCATATCATGGTTCTGATCGATGACCCGGAGCAGTCCGTGGTGGAGCCTCTTCACCCCCGTACCCACGCTCTCAGGAAGCTCTACGACTTCGATCTGATGGAGGGCGGCGGTCACATCACCGGCTGGCAGGTCTCCGGCGAGGAGGCCGCGCGGGTGGACAGCGCCCTTGCCAGGCTTGCCGAAAAGGACGTGCAGATCGTCATCGGCGACGGCAACCACTCCCTGGCGGCGGCCAAGGAGCTGTGGAACCGGACAAAGGCCCACCTGTCGCCGGAGGAGGCGGCCTGCCACCCGGCTCGGTACGCCCTGGTGGAGCTGAACAACGTCTACGACCCCGGCATCGTCTTCGAGCCCATCCATCGGGTAGTCTTTGGGGTGGATACGGAAAAGCTTCTGGAGCTGATGCGCCAGAAGCTGGAGATCCCCGACGGGCGGGAGATCGAATACGTCATCGGCGGGGAAAAACGCGGCAGGCTCCGCCTCCGTGGCCGGAGCTTCGGCGGCATGATCGAGCTTTTGCAGAGCTTCATCGAGGAGTACTCCGCCATGGTGGGGACCGGAGAGGTGGACTACATCCACGACGAGGCGTCCCTCATCCGGCTCACCCAGGAGCCGGACACCATCGGCTTCCTGCTCCCCGCCATGGACAAAGCGGAGCTTTTCAAGACTGTCATCGCCGACGGCGTGTTCCCCAAAAAGAGCTTCTCCATCGGCCACGCCCGCGACAAGCGCTACTACCTGGAGTGCCGGAAAATCAAATAAACCGTCTATCCCCCGGCCACTCCGGGGGATTTTTTCGTCCCCCGTATCCCCTGCCTGTCCCACACACCGCGGCCCACCGAATTTCCTGCATATTTCGCACACCGCGCCTGTAGGGGCCAGACCCGCTCGGCCCGCCGCATGGCGGCGAATGATTGAATCAGAAAGGGAACCCTGACGGTTCCCCTTCCAATCCCTTCCCTCCGAATATACGAATTCCTGATATATTACGCAAAATGCCCCCTGTAGGGGCCGATGACCACATCGGCCCACACACCGCATTATCGAATTACCTTATACGCCCCTCCGAATTTCCGAAAATCTATTTAAAAATCGTAGGGGTGGCCGTCCTCGGCCACCCGTCCATCGAATTCCCGCATCGCCACCCCCAAAACGGTTGCGGCTCCGCCGCGTATTTGATTCACGGGCGGGTTTTTGAACCCGCCCCTACGGCGTCTAATAGAGATGTTTCGATAATGGCCGTACGAGCCGCCTCTCCAGGCGGCCCCTACAGCCATACGATCCTCTATTTTCGGTTGCCCTTTTCATCAAACGTCCTTTTGAGCGCGGCTTCCGTCATAAGGATCGTCAAAAGCATCGGAACGAGCTGAGCAAACATTACCAGCAATCCAACGAGCGCGACAGTGTCCGTATCCCTGTTCAGAAAAAACAGCAGCGGTATTCCTGAAACCGGCAGCATGACAAGCCCTGTTGAAAACCAGATTTTCCCGAAATACCTGTGGGCAAATTCCCAGGTGTCTTTGTTCTTCATGGACCTTTTGGTACGATAGCCAAAGACGTCGTTGATATCTTTCGGGCCGCCCCTCATGGACACCCTGCCGAATCCTATCATAGACAGCGGAATGACCAGTTCCATAAAAAACATTATGCTCCAAATCGCGGTCATTTTTCATCGCTCCCTCAAGCCCAAATTTTCAAAATCCTGCTTCCCATTCATTTTATCCCTGTCCTCAAGCAGTCTCTCACGCTCTCCCTCGCTTCCATCATCCCTCTATGATTGCCCCGCTCCAGTCGTAGGTGTCAAACCAGACCCGCTGTCCGACAAAGTGTACTCTTTCCGTTACCGTCCCCCGCTCCGCGTGTTCATACCGGATATCAAATTCCAGAAAGATCGTCCGGCCCTCCCACGAGGCCTCCTGGGTCCCCCGTACTGCGTCCGCGCTGATGATGCTCGCCTCGTCCATAGACCCGCTCACGAATTTCCGCGTAAGCTCCTGGCTGTACTTGTCAAAAATAAAGGTGGCATACCCGCCGCCGCAGGCGCCGGCGTCCCGCTCAACGGGCATATTGCGGACGTATAAAAACCCGCCCGCCGCCAATAACAGTACCGCCAGGAGCACCGCCGCCGCGAGCGCCGCCCCTTTTCTGAAAGCTCTGCGCGTCCCTTTCTTCCACGCCTTGGACGCCGCGTTGGCCGCGTCTTCCTCCCCCGGCTGGGCGGGACGGACATGCAACCGCTCCTCCATCGTCCGCAGCTCACTCCTGCACGCCTCGCACTGTTCCAGATGCTCCTCCACCAGCTGCCTGCTTTCGGCACTGCAAACCTCATCGTGGTAGAGCGGCAGCAGATCGCGGATCACTTTACAGGGTATCTTCATCAAGACGCCTCCTTATTTCATTCTTCGCGCGATAAAAAATCAGTCTTGCCCAGCTGTCTGTCTTTCCAAACAGATCGCCGATTTGCGAAAAGGACAGCTCTCCGAAAACGCGCAGGGAGAACACCTCCTTATACGGTTCCCGAAGCCGGTGCAGACGCTTGTGAAGCGCCCACGCCGCGTCCCTGTCAAAAACCTCATCTTCAAACCCCTGTTCAGGCCGCTCCGCAAAGTCCGCGCTGTCCTCCGAAACCGTGCGCTTTTGCTTTTTCGCGTAAGAATAAAACGTGTTTTTCGCTATCTGGCACAGCCACACATACAGCTTGCACCTGCCGTCAAACCGATCCATGTGCTCCATGGCCCTGTAAAACGCTTCCTGGGTGATCTCCTCGGCTGTGGACTCGTTTCCACAGAGGGAAAAGACGTATTTGTAAACGCCGTCGTAGAATTTCGCGTAGATCGCTTCAAAATCCGCCACCGTCTCACCTTCTCAGCTATAAGACTCCCCACACCCCGATCCGTTTCAAAAAATTTTCTCCGTCAGGGCGTTTTCACTCCGTCTTCCCGTGCCGGCGGTAATAGAGATACGAGTACCCCACCGGCAAAAGCGCCATCAGCATCGTCAGCGTGAGATAGAACCAGATGAACGACCTGAGCGGGAAGAAGGAGCCAAGGATGATGAGCAGGCCCCCAACGACCCATACCTTTCCGGCAAACCGGTGGGTGGCGTTCCAGTTGGCCTCGTCCTCCAGGGCCCACATGACCTTGATGCCGATGGTGTAGTTGCGCTTGCATTTGGGCAAGTAGTTCCCCACGGCCACAAACAGCACCCCCGTGGCCGCGAAGATCACGGAGGCCACGTTGAGCTTGGCCCCCAGCGCCACGGCGTAGACCACCGCCCCCAACAGCACAGACATGAAGGGACATATCCAGAAGACAAGGCCCAGCGCCTTTTTCGTCTGGTCCTTGGCCTTGGGGTCCAGGCTCGTGCACAGCACGCAGAAAAGATGCGCCGCCGCCATGATGCCCGGAACGGCGAACACGGCGAAAGCCTTGCCTGTCCAGCCGTCCAGCTCCCCCGCCGCGTTCCAGTGGATGGGCATTCGCTCCGGAAGCTTGCTCCAGAGGATCAGCCCCGCCAGCATGGGCAGCAGCGTCACAAGCGTCGTCAACAGTATGATCCACTTATTTTTCTTTATCATTGTCATTCTCTCCTTTCAGCGCGGATATCCACAGCATGATCTCCTCCAATACCGAGGCGTTCAGGTCGTAATAGATATACTTCCCCTCCCGCGTGTCACGGATAAGCCCTGCGTCCTTCAATACCGACAGATGTCGGGAGATGCTGGCCGCCGTCACGGGAAACCGCTCCGCGATCTCCCCCGCCGAAAGCCGCCCGGACTTCAGCATCTCCAAAATCTCCCGCCGGATAGGGTCCGCCAGGGCCCTCAACGTATTCTGCAAGCCCAACCGCTCCTCCCCTTTCCTTTCACAATTAACATTTAACCTAAATGTTAATTGTATGATACCACCTCCCCCCGCTCCTGTCAAGAGGGAAAATAACAAATCCCCCTTCGACTTTGTGCTCCCGCTTTGGACGAGAAAACTCGCCGGAGCGTTTTCTATTCCATATACACAGAGAATTAAGATAAAGATTTTGATAAGCTTGCCTGAAAAGTACTATATTTTTTCATATTTTTGTGCTGTAATTATTATAGATTTTTATATTCAACAATATACTGGATGGTTTAGATAACAAATATAGCTGACGGAAGTCGAACCCACGTCGGTTTTCGCCGGCTGATTTGCGCCAGTACTTTGTCAAAAGCCTTGACAATACGCAAGTATTCTCTGTGACTTTTTCCGCGTCCTGACGCAAATCAGCTCGCCGAAAACTGCGCAGCACTCCACGGGTCGCCATTTTCGAGGGATTTTTGCCGCGAAGGAGGCAGCCTCTCAGGTCCCCAATGCGATTTTGATCGCATTGGGAAAGGAGGAGCGAACCGTGCGCCTGAGGGCGAATACCTGGAGCCCGAAGTTAAGCCGGTTCCGCGACGACGCGGCAAGGCGACGACGACAAGGTAAAAAGCGCCGGAAAGGGCCCGCGTGGAGCGACGTGGGTTCGACTCCCGTCAGCTATACATGTGAATGGGGGCGGGATGTGATTGATATTTATACATGCACAACTTAAAGCAAAAGAATAATATAACCACTATCAAAAAACAAGACGCAAAGGCAATAACACATAGACCGCAGCTTTTCACAAGGTTTGCCGTATGTCTTTTAAAAAAATTGAATCTTTTGTGCAACGAAATCAAACGGTTTACGAGTAGATAGGTGAAGAGCTCTTGAAAAAACGCAGAGGAGGTTACCGATGGATGATAAAAGTATTGTTGAACTGTACTGGCAGAGATCAGAGCAGGCAATTACCGAAACTGCGGCAAAATATGAGAAGTATTGCTATTCGATAGCCCATAGTATTCTCAATAACAACGAAGATGCGGAAGAAAGTGTAAACGATACATACAATGAAGCATGGGATACCATTCCACCGCACCGTCCGTCCATTCTTTCAACCTTTCTCGGTAAAATTACTCGCCGTTTATCTATTGATAAATTCAGACACCGTAATGCGGCAAAACGCGGTGGAGGCGAAATGCCGTTAGTTTTGGACGAATTGCAGGATTGCATAGCCAGTGATAAAAATATTGAGCAAGAGTATGAAAAAAAGCGATTGTCCGAAGTCGTAAATGCTTTTGTAATTTCATTGCCCGAAATAGAGCAAAAAGTTTTCCTGTGCCGATATTGGTATATGGACTCAATTGAAGTCATTTGCAAGCAATTTGAATTTTCGGAAAGTAAAGTGAAATCTATGCTTTATAGGACAAGAGAGAAACTTCGCGATATGCTCGTAAAGGAGGGCTTTCAATGACAAACTATGCTATTTTAGAAGCACTTAACAATGTAGACGATGAGTGCGTAAAAAATGCAAAAACAACTACGATAAAGACGCCCGGAAAGTTTAAAACTTCTGGGTTGAGATGGGGGGCAATGGTTGCTTGTTTCTGTCTATTGCTTGTGGTATCTATTATGGCTGTATATCAAATCCAAAATGGGGCCGATCCGAATGGTCCCACCATTCCTCCTGTTACAAACAATACTTCCGACTCACAGCTTAGTGTCGAACAGGGAATATGCGTTGGCGGAAAACTCTATATGCCTGATACAGAGCTGTCAGAAAAAGCGACAAAAGAAAATATTGGTGTTGTCGTGGGACCTGTATCATTTGATAACAAAACAACACTGGATGTATATGCTTATGAATATCTTCCGAATGATGGAAAAACAAGCAGGGTTATAGTTCCAGTAAAAGATTCATTTTATGTTTATTCATTTTACTCGTATATGCCAAATGACAATGAAAACTGGATCATTGATTTGCTGAGTCAAGCTGCCTATGTGGAAATCCGAGATGTAAATTATTATGGAACAGCTACGGTATATTCAAAAATATCCGATAACGAATTGGATGCTATCATTGAATTTTTATCACTTCTCGGTGAACCGCACACACGAAACGAAAACGAATTGGATCAGTATTATTTCGATAAATTCAAAAATCAATTTAAGGAGGGAGAAATATGGATTAGCGAAGACGGAGGCATTTCCCTTGGTGGGAACCAAACTGTAATCAACAAATTTGACGATCTGGTCAATGGAGAATCCCGTATTATTGTTGTGGTAATGGAGGACAGCACCTATCTGACATATCACTATTTTGAAGGAGCCGGTGTTATTAGACTGGAAGATTTCGGGTACGGGTATATACTGACAGAAGAGCAAATCGAGAAAATCAATCATTTAATTGATCTGATCTAAGAAACAAAATTATTTTCGTGAAAGGAGACTCTTATGAAGCTGAGGCCCAAAAAAATTCGCCTTTTCGCTGTTATTCTTAGTATGGTAATGCTTTTCTGCAGCATTCCTGGTGTAAGCACAAACGCTGCTGAACAAGAATTGGCAGTTGATGAGCTGATTGCGGCACAGAAACAAGCAGTGGAGGCTAACGAAATTCTAATGCAATACTTTTTTGCAGAGGGATGGGTGCTTGAATATCCGGATTACTTTGGTGGATGTTATATTGAAGATAATATTCTTCACATAATCCTTGTTGAACCTACCACTGAGGAATTAAAAAATTTGGAGGCAATTTTGTCCGATTATGAAAATGCGATTATCTTTGAATACGGAAGCTGCTCTCAAGCAAGTATTCAAGATTATGCGGATAGTACTGCGGCAGAACTAAAAGAACTTGGGCTTAGAGTAACTCATTGGTATGTAGAGGTGGAAACTGGTAATGTAATCATTGGAGTTGTGTCTAATGATATCGATTCTGCAAATGTAAAAGTTGCAGAAATCCAGAACTATACATTTAGAAGTTCAACTCCTAAAATCGTCATCGAAGAAGGTGAATACACCTCGGCTGCAACTGATCCTGTTATTGGCGGTAGCGCGATTTTGATTGGCACTTCATCCCGATCTGCTGGTACATGTGGTTATTACGAAGGAAATAAGGCACTGGTTACATGTGGGCACGGAAACACAACGTATTCTGCAAGCCCAACCGCTCCTCCCCTTTCCTTCCACAATTAACCTTCATGGGCGGAAATTTTGTTAAAATATAATAAACCGCCTTAAAGGCCAGTAGATTTCTTCACATTTGGGTGGTATCATGTTAATTGTCGAGTAGACAACTGTTCGGCAAATCGTAATATAAAGGTACAAATATTCCACAAGGGAGGATAAACCTATTGGTATACAAGTTCAACGAAAAAGTGTCTGTAAAAGCATTGGCGGATTTGCGTGAATCTGTGGGTTGGAACAGGATGGAAAGAGAATATAAAAACCCTTTGATGACATCCTATTACCATATTGCAGTTTATGAAAATGAAAAACTGATCGGGTATATTGATTGTGTATCAAACGGAGTAACAGACGCTTATATTCAGGATTTAATGGTTTGTCCGGATTACCAAGGCAAAGGGATCGGCACAGACCTGATGGATAAAATGATTGAATATCTGAAAGAAAAGCGTATCTACATGATTTCAGTGGTTTATGAAGAGCGCTTGAAGCCGTTTTATGAGCGATTTGGTTTCAATAATATGCTATGCGGGCAAATGGAAACATATTAGGATACTGGGGAATCTGCTTTTTACCGTCCCCCTGCTACCATGTTTTAATGGCGCAGGGGCCTTTGCGATCATCACCCGCCAGCAAATCTGCTGGCGGGATTTTTTACGCACACCGTTGGATAACTTTTCACCCCAGCCACGGCCCTTACCTCCGGGAACACAAAAGGGAATTGGGAAAATAAAAAGACCGCCTTTATCGCCGGCAGGCCGGCGAAAAAGGCGGTCTTTGTTCCTGAAAGGGGCTGAGAGGTCATCAGCGGAGGCTTATATTGATACCCATTTTATACTAATATCTAATTAAAATAATACATTTGCGCCGGCCTTTTTCGCGCCATGCTGCGTCAGCCGCCTTGGGAATACATACAGTATTCCCTGCGGCATCTTCCTTGCCTGACACGAAAAATCCTCGCCGCTCGG
>CANQTW010000030.1 GCA_947626845.1 uncultured Oscillospiraceae bacterium
ACCGACTATGCCGAGGCGGTACAAAATGCGGACAATTTTATGAAGAACGCGGGCGGTTTTGGTGAGCTTTTCCATTGATGTGCCCTCCTTAATAATTGGAATTTGACCGCCTCAAAGCGTTTCGTCGGACTGGCGCTGCAGCTCCTCACCGTAGTGGAAGATCCAAGAGAGGAGAAACAGCGCCGCCGGAATAAGCAAATATCCGGCCTCAAAATGAATATTAATCGTGTAAGCAGTGACGACTTCCCTGTTGAAGAGCGCCATCAGGTCAAGCGAGGTAAAAATCATGTAATTGCCCACCGAGGACACTACGGAATAAATGACCGCCTGCACCAGGGACACCCAGCCCAAAGTCCGAAGATTTTTGGAGATACGCCCGTCAAAGGGCCGGCCCTCCCGCATGGGGGAGAGAACGCGATGAAGAATGTGCGCCCCGCACGCCAGGGTCATCAGCGCCACGATAGCGCAGATGGCGCTGACGGAGGCCACCGCCTTCGGGTCAAGGGCGCTCCCGTTCTTGGGGGCTGGCCCCGACAGCTCCAGCCGAATCATACCGAGACTCAACGTCATCCCGGAGCTTGTCTCCGTCTCCGACTGGATGTCCCCGAACAGCACCGCTATCAAAGCGACAAGAGATAATGCGGATAGGATGATACATATCCACCGCACCGCCTTGGCGATCACGTCCAGCACCTTCGCTGTTTTTTTGAGTTTTTCCATTGTTGTGCCCTCCTTTTTGAAGATGGGCACAGTATATCACGAGCATATACGTTTGTCAACTATTATTTAACGATAAACATTAAACAATTTACGTATCACTTCCCCGTGGAGCCGAAGCCTCCCGCGCCGCGCTGGGTTTCGGAGAGCTCCTGGACCTCGGTAAACTCCGTGAACGCCACGGGCATGATCACCAGCTGGGCGATCCTGTCGCCGGGGTTGACGGTGACGGGATTTTTTGAGTGGTTCATCAGGGCCACCATGTACTCGCCCCGGTAGTCGGAGTCCACCACGCCCACCTTGTTGGCGGGGGCCAGGCCGGACTTGCTGGCAAGGCCGGAGCGGGCGAACACGAAGCCGGCGTACCCTTCGGGAATCTCGGCGGTAAGGCCGGTGTGGAAAAAGACGGTCTGGCCGGGCGCCACGGTGACGGGGCCGTCCATGCAGGCCCGCAGATCGGCTCCCGCGGAGAAAGGGGAGCCGCGGGAAGGCAGGACGGCGCGGGGGTCCAGCTTTTTGACTTTGACGGTGACGGTTTCCATGAGATCATTTCCTTTCGTTCACATATCTTGCCGCGGCTGTGGCGGCTACGGCGCCGTCGGCGGCGGCGGTGATCAGCTGACGGAGGGACTTCCGCCGCCCGTCCCCGGCCACCCAGATACCGGGGGTGCCGGACTCGCAGTCCTCGCCGGCGATGGCGTAGCCGGCCTCGTCCAGCTTCAGGACGTTGGCAAAGGCGGCGTTGTTGGGGATCATGCCGATGGCGGTAAAGACGCCGGGGGTGTCCAGCGTCCGCTCCTCGTTTGTCTCCACGTTCCTCACCCGCAGGGCGGCCACGCGGCCCAGCTCGTTGGCGATGACCTGGGCGGGGACATAGGGCGTTAAAAATTCCACATTTGCCTTGCCTTTGGCAGTCTCCACCAGGCGCCGCTCGGCGCGAAATTCCCGCCGGCGGTGGACGATATAGACCTTTTCGCACAGGGAACTGAGGTACAGCGCGTCCTCAAAGGCCGTGCTGCCGCCGCCCACCACGGCCACCTGACGGCCCCGGAAAAAGGCGCCGTCGCAGGAGGCGCAGGTGGACACGCCCCGGCCCGAAAGCTCCGCCCCGCCGGGGCAGTCCAGCTTCCTGTGCCCCGCGCCGGTGGCGATGATGACAGCCAGAGCCTCAAAATCCCCCTTGGCGGTGCGAACAAGCCTGCTGTCCCCGTGAAGCTCGATGCCCGTGACCGCGGCGGTTTTGACCTCCGCTCCCAGGGCCTGGGCCTGCTTCTGCCAGTTGTCCGCCAGCCGCCATCCCTCGATTTGGGATATGGCGGGGAAATTCTCCACGTTCTGGGAGTTTATAATCTGCCCGCCGCAGACGGTGATCTCCAGGATCAGTGTGGACAGTCCCGCCCTGCGGGCGTAGACCGCGGCTGTCAGGCCCGCGGGGCCGCCGCCGATGATGATAAGGTCGTACATGAGCACCTCCGCATGATATAAACATGATATAAAGCTATATTCCCAGTATACCACAAAATTAAATAAATTGACATCCCCCTTTTGGGGAATTATAATGATAGCGTGAAAATAAACAAAGGAGGCCATACTATGGCGGAGATCATCAATCAAGACACATTTGAGGAGAAGGTACTGGGCGGAGGCGTGACCGTAGTGGACTTTTTCGCTGTCTGGTGCGGCCCCTGCCGGATGCTGGCGCCTATCTTGGAGGAGGTGGAGGCGGCGCACCCGGATATCCGCTTCGTGAAGGTGGACATCGACCAGTCCCCGGAGCTTGCCATGCGCTACGGCGTTATGAGCGTCCCCACCCTGATGAAATTTGCGGACGGCCAGCCCGCCGGCACCAGCATCGGCCTTGTGCCCAGGGAGGAGCTGGAGGCATTCATCGCCTGAAAAATAGAGCGCGTGGGCGATCATGAACTTTAGCGCCACGCCGGAGGTGCGCGATGTTAAGTGTTTTGATATGCGATGATGATGCCCAAATACTGGCACATTTGGAGCAGGAGGCCCGTCGCGTACTCTCCGCAAACGGCATTGAGGCTAAGATCGCGGCGTACAGCGACAGTGACGTGCTTACGGACAGCGTGCTTTTCAGCTGTGACATAGCGCTTCTTGATATCGACTTTGAAAACGCCAAAAGGAACGGCATGGACATTGCCCGATCCATCAGGGCCTTCCGCGAGGACACGGTCATCATCTTTGTCACAAATTTTATAGAGTACGCGCCGGAGGGATATGAGGTTCGGGCTTTCCGGTATATCCTGAAAAACAGGCTGGAGCGTGAGCTGGAGCAGTATATCCTTGAGGCCGTGGACCTTCTGCGTACCCACAACGACATATACAAGCTTCAGGTCAACGGCGAGATCATAGACGTGCCCGTGAAGGATATCCTGTACCTTGAGGTCATGCACCACAGCGTAACCGTCTATGTGAAGGACGGGAAAAGCACAAGGACGTACAGTCTTTACGCCTCTCTTTCGGACATGGAAAAGGAGCTTGAGCCGTTGGGCTTTTTGCGGATACACAAAAGCTATCTTGTGAACATGCGTCACCTGCGAAAGCTCCAATGCCGCGAGGCGCTTCTTGATTCCGGCGCCGCCCTGCCGGTCAGTGAGAAAAGCTACCGGGACAGCAAGAGCAAATACCTGCTTTGGCGGGGGGTGCAGTAAAGATGGAGTATACCATAAGCGCCCTCTGGACGGGGCTGGAAGCCGTGGAGTTCTTTCTGTTCTCCGGGGCCTTTTTGGCCCGTAAGAAAGGGAGAAAAGCTGTACCGGCCATCGCCCTCACCGTGGCGGCGGAGCTCGTTCTTCTGCTTTTGATGTCGTTTTCGTATATCCCCAAGCCCGTGCAGTTCGCGGCGGCGATTTTGATCCATATCGGAATGGCGGCTTATCTTTTTGACGGCAAGTTTACGGCGAAGGCGCTGATCGTCGTTATGGCGCTGATTCTTGAGGCGGCGGCAGAGGCGCTTTTTGTGAACGGGGCAAGCGCGCTGATGGGCTTGAGCTACGCTGAGTTTACGGAACGCCGGCTCACCTATGTGCTGGTGGAAACGGCGGCTCAATTGTCCGCGCTGCTTGTGGCGTGGCTCCTTTACCGCTACCGCCCCAGGGGCGGCATCGGCGGCTCTGACGGCAAATGGCTGGCACTGACGGTCCTTTTCCCCGCTGTCAGCGTTGCCATGCTGTTCGCCCTGTGTTTAGAGTACCAAGAGGACACGGACGTAGGCGTAGGCGTTCTGATTTTCGGTGTCATACTGGGGCTTGCGAATATCGCGCTCTTATACATCATAAACACCCTGGAAAAGAGTACCCGACGGGAACGGGAGCTGGGGCTTCTGCGCCAGCGCATCGAGCTTCAAGCGAAGAGCTTTGTGTCCCTTGAGGAGAGCTACCGGCAGCAAAGAGCCGCCTCCCACGAGTTCCAGCGGCACATAAACGCCCTATCGGGCCTTCTTGAGCGAGGCGAAAATGACGCGGCCTTGAAGTACGCCCAAAAGCTCCGGAGTGACAGGTCCATCAAAAATGCGGGTATTACCTCTAAAAACCCGATCATTGATGTTATCTTGAACCGCGAGTACGCCCAGGCTGTGGAGCAGGGGATCGAAATGCAGGTCCGTGTGAACGACCTTGGCGGCCTTCCTATTGCGGGGGATAAGCTGGTGGTGCTCCTTTCCAACCTTCTGGATAACGCCATCGAGGCGTGCCGGAGACGCGAGGGGCCGAAGGAGATACAGTGCAGTATTCTCCTGAATGAGTCGCTATACATATCCGTGCGCAACACGTCCCCGCCTGTGGAGATAAGCGGCGGTGAGATCGTTACAAGCAAGTCCGACAGTACGGAGCACGGCTATGGCCTCCCCGCCATCAGGTATATCCTTACCGAGCTTGGAGCGGAATACACCTTTGAATATTCCGAGGGCTGGTTTACCTTCGCCTCAGAGATACCGATATAATTTTATACTGCTTTTCGCCGGCGGCACTTCGGTGCCGCCGGCGTTTTTCGTCTTCAGGCTGTGAAAATAGCAGTTGGGCCGAAAAAGTTGAAAGGGGAAAAATGTGTGGTACTGTATGAAGCACAAAAAGGTACTTCCTGATGACACCGATACTTCTCGGCTCGAAGCACATAAAACGGGGTGAAGCGGATGCGCCTGGTGGGAAACGACACGGATATGGAGTTGGCGGAGCGGTTTTGCGAAACCCACCCCATGGGACACTTCATGCAATCAACAAGATGGGCGGGTGTAAAGTCTAACTGGGAGAATGAGATCATTATCGCCGAGGGGAGCGACGGAGAGATCACCGGCGTACTCAGTGTGCTAATACGAAAAATGCCGGTGTTTGGGAACCTGATGTACTGTCCCCGCGGGCCGGTGTGCGATATCCACGACGCGGACGCCCTCCGTCAGCTCACCGAGGGGGCCGCGTTCCTGGCCCGCTGGTACGGGGCAATGGCCCTGCGGATGGAGCCGGACGTGCCGGAGGGCGACGGCGCGTTCAGGACGATCATGGAGTCCTTGGGGTATCAAATCCGGGACAAAGTCAAAAGCAGCCTCGATCTCATTCAGCCCCGTAGCGTGTTCCGCATTGACCTCCGGGGCAAAACGGAGGAGGAAATTTTCGCCAGGTTCCATAAAAAGCTTCGGTACAATATACGCCTCGCCCAAAGGCGGGGCGTGGAGATACGGGAGGGGACGAGAGAGGACATCCCCGTGTTTTACAAGCTCATGGAGGAGACGGCCCGCCGGGACGGTTTTATCATACGGCCCATGGAGTATTACCGGCGGGTCTGGGACGAGCTGGGGCCGGAGCACGTGAAGCTGATGCTGGCGTATCTTGACGGCAGGGCCGTGGCGGCGGCCATGCCTGTCCACTATGCCCGCCGCACCTGGTACTTATATGGGGCCAGCGCCACGGTGGGACGATCCTCCATGCCCTGTCACCTTCTCCAGTGGGAGATGATCCGCGATGCCCTCCACCGGGGCGATGAGGTCTACGACCTGCGGGGATTCCTGGAGATTACCGACGAGGACGATCCGCGCTCCGGCCTCTACCGTTTCAAAAAGCAGTTTGGCGGGGAGCTTGTACGGCTCATCGGGGAGGTATATTTCGCGTATAAGCCCGTGACC
Organism: uncultured Oscillospiraceae bacterium; assembly: GCA_947626845.1. Taxonomy (GTDB): domain Bacteria; phylum Bacillota; class Clostridia; order Oscillospirales; family Oscillospiraceae; genus RUG626. The sequence goes on from CANQTW010000030.1 coordinate 5,852, forward strand.
TACGCGCTCTACCGCAAAGCCGAAAAGCTGTACTTTGCGTGGCGGCACTTCGGTGCCGCCGGCGTTTTTCGTCTTCAGGCTGTGAAAATAGCAGTTGGGCCGAAAAAGTTGAAAAGAGGAAAATAGATGGTATTATAGAAACATAAAGGAGTGAGTAACCGTGAAAAACTGTGCCGAATTACTTTTTTCGATTTCGTGCTATTGCTTTGCCCTGCTGCTTTTGGCAGCGATACATTTTTTCTCTCTTGAAGGAGCAATTGTACTTGCCGCCATGATCCTATCGTTTATTGTAGTAACGATTGGATTAATTATTGGGCTGCATGGTTTTTTCTCAAGTCGAAAATCCTAATAATTACAAAAACTATGCAGTAATTAAGTTGTCCATATCTCTTCCGCCCAACTCATGTTACTTAAGCGTTAACTCACCCAGCGTGTGTAATCCCGGACCCTCCAGTCACGGCCTGCATCCGGCTGGATGGTTCGGGATTTATGATTAAAGACTGCACATGTAATTCTCGATGGCTTCTTCAAGTCTTGCTTTGTGTGGCTTTCTCATAATGACACTGGCCGCATGGCCCCTCTTTTATGGTTATTTGGATACGGTGAACGACCAGAGGTTTTTGATCTCACCGGAAAAATCGTCCCAGCTCCAGGCGTGGCAGTTGGAGGGGCGGAAGGGGTCCAGCACGTGGTAGCCCTCCGCGTCGGCCTTTGTCAGGAGTATGTAATGGCCGTTTTCGGTGAAATGGCCCGGCCCCATGATGCAGACCACCGGGCGTCCCGCCTCCAGCTCCGCCCGCACCGTGGGTTCCCACAGGGGCAGCTCCTTGGGGGTGAGGCCCAGCTTTTTGGAGCCCTGGGAAAAGAGCGTCCAAGCGGTGCCGTTGCCCTCCACGCAGTAGCCGTCCCGTACGGCCATATCCGCCACAAAGGCGGGCGTCATCGTCCCGTCCCCGGTGAGGCCCACCGCCACCATGGACAGCACCGTGGGGCCGCAACCGGTCCACCCAATCAGGCCGGAGCCGTAGATATTGTAGCCCCAACGGCTGTCCCACTGGGTAAAGTAAGGGAATTGGCCGGGGGACAGCTCCTCCGACAGGTCCATTTTCAGATTCGCCGGCGTCGCCCCGGCATAGGCCGCCACATAGCCGGCGGCCTCCGGATTTTTCTCCGCCAGCTCCAGCAGGGCGGGGGTGTACTTGTCGGTGTAGGCCGGCTTGGCCGTCTCCTCCGTCTGGGCGGCGGTATCCTCCGTGTCGGGATTCGCCGGCACATCCATATCCGTGGCGGGAGGCGGGGTCGTGTCCCCGTCACCGTCGCGGGAGGATGGGAAGAGGATATAAAGGGCGGCGATCAGCAGCGCGATGGCCGGAACGATCTCCAGAAGCCTCAGCAGTATTGTGACAGCGCCGCCGCGCCGTCTTTTCGTCCGTCCCTGTGTCCTGAATTGCGTATCCGATTCGTTCATGCCTGTGCGCTCCCTTGCTTTCGGTTATGGAATCATTATACCATACCCGTTGTGCGGGGATGGTATAATGTGCCATGTTTTTCGGTTCCCGGCGCAAGCCGGGGAGAAAAACGGCTAAAATAAAATATACTATCCACCTTGGTGGATAGTATAACACAGGCTTGCAAAGAATTGGTATCTTCTTTGCATAAAAAAATAAAAATACGGGAAGAAAAAAATCCTCCCGTATTTTCCACGTTAGTTGGCTGCGGCGAACTTCTGCTTGACCTGGTCGATTTTGGACTGGGGCACGGTCTCGGTGGTGTACCAGCCCTTCTGGGTCATCTGCTTGTAGATGGCGTCCTGCATCCCCAGGGTGTCGGTGAGCGCGGATTTGAAGGCGCAGTTGACGTTCTCGGTGGCGGACTCGATGGCGCCGTGCATATAGAGGTCGCACACGCCCTTGGTGGTCAGGAGAATGTTCTCCATGATGGTCTTGTCATCCATTGCTTTTTCCTCCTTATACAAGCGCGTAGAACTTGCCGAAAATCTGGCGGTTCTTGTCCACCCACTGCTGGGCCTGGGCCTTCAGCGCGGCGTCCTGCAGGGTGTTCACGGCGTCCTGGCACTGCTTGACAAGAAATTCAGCGTGGCCCAGGGCGTCCTCGACGTAAAGAAGCTCCTTGGAACTCATGTTAATCACCTCACGGTTATTATCTCCCGGAAAGAGGTTTTTATCCGGGCATGTACGCATATCACGCGGAAAACGGGAATAGATTTTGACCAGAGAGGTGACGGAATATGAAAATCAAGCCGAAAAAACTGATCGTCTGTCTATCCATTCCCCTGGCGGTGGGAGGGCTCGCGGCGCTGCTGTCCATGTCCGGGATGCGGGCGTTTGCCGCGCTGAATAAGCCTCCGCTGACGCCGCCCGCCTGGGTGTTCCCGGTGGTCTGGACGGCGCTCTACCTGATGATGGGTCTGGCGTCGTATCTCGTCAGCGAGGCCAACAGGCCGAAGGACGAGATCTCGGCGGCCCTGACGGTATACGCCTGCCAGTTGGCCCTCAACTTCTTCTGGCCCATCCTCTTCTTCCGCTTTAAGCTCTATCTGTTCTCTTTTTTCTGGCTTGTCGCCCTGTGGCTGGCGGTGCTGGCCACCTTCGCCTTTTTCCACAAGCTGGACAAACGGGCCGGAAAGCTGATCCTCCCGTACCTTTTGTGGGTGACCTTCGCGGGGTATCTGAACTTTGGCGTCTATCTTCTGAATAAATAAAAAAATCGGGCCGGCAATTTTGCCGGCCTGATTGCTGTTGCAGGCGGTTCAGCCCCTCACGCGGGCGCGCAGAGCCTCTGAGAGGAGGGCTTGGGAGGCGGTGGGAATGCCGCCGTTCAACTGGATATAGGCCTCCACCTGGTTGGAAAGCTCCTGAAGCTCCCCGGTTGACAGCGCGGCCAGGGCGGAGTCGATATTCTCCAGCTCCTTGGGGGTCTTCCAGCACAGGAGCATGGTGATATACTCGTGGAAGCCGCCGCCGGAGAGGGTATAAAGGCGCAGAAGTTCTTCCACGGACGCCCGCTCAAAAGAGTTCTCCATGTCCGAAGAGTACGTCCAGCCGGGGATAAACACCCCCGAACCGCCGGTGTTGATCCCGGTGAGCACCCACTGGCCTGTCTCGCTTTGGAGGACGCTGATCTCACGGCTCCATTCATAATATCCGTCCAGCTCACCGCCGCTGATGGGCTGTTCCGGCAGGCCAGAACCGGTCTCCCAGAAGCTCCGGCACACGTCCTCCGGGTCGTCGGAGGCAAGCTTCAGGGCGATCCCAATGCCGGCGCAGAAATTCTGAGGCTCCCCCCTGTAGGCGTCAAACACGGAAGCGCCGGTAAACTGAACGTCCAGCGGCTTCCACGCCACCCACGCCGGCAGGGAGCGTATGGCGGCGGCGATCTCCTCCCCGATGGCCGTGGCCGCCTCGTCCATGGAGAGGGCTCTGTCCGCGCTGATGCCTGAAAAGACGGCGTCTTCCGGCGCGTGCTGGGCCGCTTGGAAAAGCCGCTGCCAGAGCTCGGCGTACTCCGCCTCCGGAAGTTCAAAGAGCGCGTATGACCCATCCGCCGTCAGCTCCACAGGCCCGTAGGCCAGCCCCAGGCGCACGGCGTACCGCCCGTCGCCGCTCTCCGCCAAAATCCACATTTCGTCGTTCTTCCAGGAGCGGGAGGACCGGGAGCTGGGCATCCAGTGAAGGCCCGTAAGGGCCTGCTGTATATCGGCCAGAACCTGCTCGGAAAGGACGTAGCTTGAAACCTCTTCCTCCCATCTTACCTTCACAACGCCCCCAAACTCTCCCCAAACAAGCTGATGGCCGATAAGCTCCGCCCGATCCGCTATCGTGGGGTCCGCGGGCGCGGTCTTCCCGGAAAGCTCCGAGAGATACCCCTCCCAGTCACGCCTGTGGGCGTCAAGTCCGGCGGCGGTCAGCGTCTCCAAAATCTCCGGCGTGCCGGTCAGATCCTCGTTTATCCGGACGGCAAAGGCGCTGGGCAGCTCCTCGCTGTAGGAGTACCAGGCGCTTCTGCGCAGGCAGATGGTCTCCCCGGTATCCAGGGTAAACCGCACGCTGTCGTAATTGTAGGCCGGCTCCATAACGTGGAGGCTGTACTGCCAGCGATAGACCCGGTAGAGAGCCCCGTTGTAGGGAAGCTCCGCGATCTGATAATAGCCCTGAGGAAATGCGGCCTGCACCCGCGCACCGACCCGCTCCTCCAACGCGGCGGCGACACGGGCGACGAACCCGTTCCCGGCGGCGTTCAGGGCGTCGGTAACGGCGTCCGGGGCGCTGTCATCCTTCTGGCCCTCCGTATCAACGTTATACTGTACCGCGGCCACACCCTCCACGCGCCTGCACTCCACAAGGACGCACCACTGGCACAGCTCCATCGTGATCGTGGTATCGGGAGCCGTGGGGTTGTAGGCGCCCAGGGTGACCTTCAGCGCGTCCCCGTCCAGACTGACGCTCTCCACCGACAGGTCAAGGGAGCCGGAGCTCATCTCGCGGATAAGCACGACGAGGACGTTTTCGCGGAAATAGTCCCTGGTGTAGGTGTCCAGCTTCTCCACAAGCTCGCCGTTGACGACTTTATAGCCCTCGTCCAAGGGCTCGATGCTGTTGTCCCCGCGCAGCTTGTCAAGCTCGTCAAGGGAGTTTATCAGCACCGCCTTATTTTGGATACGCTGGCCGTTTTCGTCCCGGATAGAGACATTTTTATAGCAGTTGGCCGTGTATTTTCCGTCGAATTCCTCCGGCGGGACGCTCCTGGACGCGCCGACGCCCACGGCGCAGGCCGTCACGGCCACCGCCAGCACGCAGCATGCCAAGACCGCCCAGCCAAAGCGGCGCTTATGGCCGGAGAGCAGGTTCCTGAAGCGGTTTTTCGCCGATCTTACCCCTCCGTAAAAATAGGTGGTCAGCGCCGCGCCGCGTATGCGGCGGATATTTGCCAAAAGCGCCTCGCAGTACGCCCGTCGGGTATCCTGATCCGCGCCCCGGAGGGCCTGGGCGTCGCATAGTAGCTCCACCGTCTCTCCCGCCTCCCGGCGCATGAGCCAGATAAGCGGATTGAACCAGTGGAGAGCGTTGGCCGCCAGCAGCAGGGCCTTGTACCACAAGTCCCTGCGCTTTATGTGCGTCAGCTCGTGGCGCAGAACAAGCTCCAGCTCCCGGCCCTCCCAGGCCCTGTCCGGCAGCCACAGGCGGGGCCGCCAAAGTCCCGTCACCAGAGGAGAGGCGAGGCCCCGGTTGACGCCTGTTCTGAGCGTTCCCGGAAGGCCCAGCTCTTTTGAGAGCTCCCCGCACAGGGCGCTGATCTCCCCGCTGACCGGCACGCTCCACCGCCGGAGCCGCCGCTCCAGAAGCGCCGTCCCCGCCATATACCACAGCGCGAACGCCGCCGCGCCCAGAAGCCACACCGCCGTCAGGAGCGCGGAAAGCTCCACCGTCCGGCTCCCCGCCGTGCCGGTGTGAGGCTTGTCCGGCGTCACGGAGGGTACGGAGACCGTGGGATTCCCCTGCGTCACAGGGGTATCCGGCGTCACGGGCGTAACCGGCGCTGTGGGATTCCCCGGCGTTGCGGCGTTATTCGGCGTAACAGGCCCGTCCGGTGTCACGGGTATCACGGGCGTCACGGGAATCTCCGGCGCGGGACGGCTTACCGTTGGCGCCGGAACGCGAACCTCCGGGGCCGTGACTGTGACAGCCGGCTCCGGGAGGGCCGGGAACAGGGCGCCCAGGGGCATCGGGGCCAGGAGAAGGGCCACGGCCAGTACCAGCCACAGCCAATACCGCCACCGGGGCGTGAAACGTCTGTCCAAAAGAGGCTTCAGCGCCGTCACAAGAACGGTCACCGCCCCCGCAAGGACGCTCCACTTGAGTGCACGCAGTAAAAGCTCCATCATTTTCCCTCCAGCTCGTCCAAAAACGCCCGAAGCTCACAGATCTCCTTTTCCCCCATGGCCTTGCCGTCGTAAAGCGCCGCCGCCAGGCCTGAGACGCTTCCGCCGAAGAGCCTGGTGAGGATACCCCGGCTCTCCGCCGCCTTGTAGTCGCGCTCGGAGATAAGAGGGGAATAAAGATTTGCGCGCCCCTGCTTTTCACACCGCAGAAAGCCCTTTTCCGTAAGCCGGTTGAGGCTGGTCACCACCGCCGGCAGCGCCCAGTCCCGGCGGCCCTTCAGCGCGTCGCTGACATACCCGGATGTCACCGGCGCTTCCGCCGCCCAGACCGTCAGCATGATCTCCAGTTCCGCGTCGCCCAATTTTTTCATAGGGCACCCCTCCTTATACGATTGTATAATATAATCCTATTATACAGCCGTATAACAACAAGGCAAGTTACAAATGGTTACAAAATCTGCTTTCAGCCTGTCACCGCGTTTCCCCCATCAGCTTTTTCAATATTTCCTGATCCGCCGGGGCAAATTCGTACTCCGGTATCTGGGCGGGAGTGATCCAGCGCATATCGGTGTGCTCCAAAAGCTTCGGCTCCCCCTCTACCAGCGTGGCGTTGAAAAGCGTCAGGTCCACGGTCATGTCCGGGTACTCGTGGGTCAGCTCCATATAGACGGAATCGGCCCGCACCGTCACGTCCAGCTCCTCCCGACATTCCCTGGCCAGCGCCTGTTCCTTTGTCTCCCCCGGTTCCACCTTGCCGCCCACGAACTCATAGAGGCCGCCCCTCATCTTGTGGGGCGGCCTGCGGCATATGAGGAATCTGCCGTTCCTCCAGATAAGCGCCGCGACCACCTGTGTGGGAGCTTTCATATCGGCACCTCCAATACGCCTGTGTTTTTTGCTATTTTATCATGTTTTCCCCGCCATGTCAAAAGCAGATCGCCCGACGAAAGTTGGGCGATCCAGTTTGTCAAAAAACTCAAATTCGATATTTTTTCCGGCGACATGCGCGTCGTGGGATAGGGAAACAAAGTGGACCATGGGGTAAGACGGTATGGCACTGTAAAAAGACGCAGTTGGAATTTCCTGCGTCTTTTTTGCTGTACTTATGAAAACACTTGTTTTTCAGCGAAATATAATTCAATCATCTTACATCTTATCTGGCTATACAAAATATATCGATTCTGGTCCTTTATTAATATCAGGTTCTGTTTTACTCTATCGATGTAATCTAAAAAAGGAGGTCTTTCACATGGGAAAGACAAGATATGAGTTGAACAAGGAACTGGCTCAGATGCTCAAGGGCGGGGTCATTATGGACGTCACGACGCCTGAGCAGGCCAGGATCGCCGAGGACGCCGGGGCCTGCGCCGTCATGGCCTTGGAGCGCATCCCCGCGGACATCCGGGCCGCCGGGGGCGTCTCCCGTATGAGCGACCCCGCCATGATACGGGGCATCCAGGAGGCTGTGTCCATCCCCGTCATGGCCAAGTGCCGTATCGGTCACTTCGTGGAGGCGCAGATACTGGAGGCCATCGAGATCGACTACATCGATGAGAGCGAGGTCCTGACCCCGGCGGACGACGTCCACCACATCGACAAGACGAAGTTCAAGGTCCCCTTTGTGTGTGGTGCCAGAGACCTGGGGGAGGCCCTTCGCCGCATCGCCGAGGGCGCGTCCATGATCAGGACCAAGGGTGAGCCGGGCACCGGCGACATCGTCCAGGCGGTACGGCATATGCGGGCCATGAACGCGGATATCCGCCGGGTGGCAAGTCTCGGTGAAGATGAGCTCTACGAGGATGCCAAGCGGCTCCAGGTCCCGCTGGACCTTCTGCGGTATGTCCATGAGCACGGCCGTCTGCCGGTGGTCAACTTCGCCGCCGGAGGCGTCGCCACGCCGGCGGACGCGGCGCTGATGATGCAGCTGGGGGCCGAGGGCGTCTTTGTGGGCTCCGGCATTTTCAAATCCGGCGACCCCGCCCGCCGGGCCGCCGCCATCGTCAAGGCCGTGACCAATTACACCGACGCGAGGATGATCGCGGAGCTCTCCTCCGGCCTCGGCGAGGCTATGGTGGGCATCAACGAAAACGAGATCGCCCTGCTGATGGCGGAGAGAGGTAAGTGATGAACGTCGGGATATTGGCCCTTCAGGGGGCCTTCGCGGAGCACGGGGCCGTGCTGGACAGGCTGGGAGCGGCGCATTTTGAGATCCGTCAGAGGCGGGACCTCAAGCGGCCCATGGACGCGCTGATCCTCCCCGGCGGCGAGAGCACGGTGATGGGCAAGCTTCTGCGGGAGCTGGACCTGTTTGACCCCCTGGCGGAGCAGATCCGGAAGGGACTTCCGGTCTTCGGCACCTGCGCCGGTCTCATCTTGCTGGCGAGGGAGGTGGAGGGCGGCGATCCCTGCTTCGGGTGCATGGACATCTCCGTCCGGCGCAACGCCTACGGCCGTCAGCTGGGGAGCTTTTACGCCCGGGAGGATTTTTCCGGGCTTGGTAAGGTGCCCATGACCTTTATCCGCGCGCCAACTATCAAATCCGTGGGGCCCGGCGCCCGGGCGCTGGCCAGCGTGGACGGGCAGATCGTGGCCGCCCGGCAGGGCCGGATGCTTGTCACCGCCTTCCACCCGGAGCTTAATGAGGACACCTCCGTACACGAATACTTCCTGGGGATGGTCCGGAAGTGAAACCACGCCGCTAAAGCTTAACCGCCTTTGTTTCGGGATTGACAGCGGGGCCATGATGTGCTATTATCCTATCAACATACAAGTCAAGTATGAAAATAAAGCAGAGAAGGCGATGTCATGTCGGAGGACTACACAGATAAGAAATACGGCTTTGCCACACGGGCCATTCACGCGGGGAACGACGTGGACCGGGACAGCGGGGCCATCAAGCGGCCCATCACCATGGCCAACAGCTACGCTCTGCCCTACGACCCCACGGACCTCAACTGGTCCGGGGCCACGGGGAATCTCTACACTCGCAACGGCGGGACGAACCAGAAGTACCTCCAGGAGCGCGTGGCGTCCCTGGAGGGCGGGGAGGACTGCGTGGCGTTGGCCTCCGGCGTGGCGGCGCTGAGCGGTCTGTTCTTCGCTCTTTTACAGAAGGGCGACCATGTGGTGTTCGGCTCTGTCACCTACATCGCCGTGTACAGGCTCCTCCATGAGCTTTTGAACAACAAGTTCGGCGTGGAGACCACCATGGTGGACACCACCGACCCCAAAAATGTGGAGGCGGCCATCCGGCCCAACACAAGACTTGTCCACATCGAGACCCCCGGTAATCCCACGCTGATGGTATCGGACATCGCCGCCATCACTGAGATTGCCCACAGGCACGGGGCGCTTCTCAGCGTGGACAACACCTTCGCCTCCCCCTACAACCAGCGGCCTATCGAGTTGGGCGCGGATTTCTCCGTGGAGAGTCTGACCAAGTACATCAACGGCCACGGGGACGCCATGGGCGGGGCCATCGTGGGGCCGAGAAAATATCTGGATATCATCCGGGCCCAGTCCCAGGTGAATCTGGGCGGGACCATCAGCCCCTTCAACGCCTGGCTCATCATGCGCGGCTCCGTGACCTTGCCCCTGCGGATGGAGAAGCACAACGAAAACGCCCTGGCGGTGGCCCGGTGGCTGGAAAAGCAGCCCTGCGTCCGCTTTGTGGCCTATCCGGGTCTTGAGAGCCACCGGGGGCATGAGGTGGCAAAAAGACAGATGTCCCCCGGCTTCGGCGGCGTGCTATCCTTCGGCCTGAGAGCGGACCATGACACCCACAACCGGTTCGTACGCTGCCTGAAGGTCATCACCTCCGCCGTGTCCCTGGGCCACGACGAGAGCCTCATCGTCTTTCTGGGCGAGGACGATGAACGGCAGTACCTGTTCCCGGAGGAGTTTCATAACGGCTTTTTCCGGTTCTCCGTGGGGCTGGAGGATGTGAAGGACATCATCGCTGATATGGCCCAGGCACTGGAGAAGACGGGGCTGGAGGTCCAAAAATGAGCAAAGGCACATCAAAGCGCTATGAGAAGAACACCGCGGCAGCCGCGTCAAAAAAGGCGGCGCGGCAGAAAAGAATCAGCCCTCTGCCTATTGCCGCCGCTGTGGTGGCAGCGGCTGTGATCGTTGTCGCCCTGATGCCGAAGCTCCTGGGCGGCGACCAGGGCACAGGAACCCCCGTCAAGGCGGGAGACGGCGAAAATATCGAGATCTCCGTAGATTCTCTCAGCCCCACCGCGTCCCTCTACGACAACGATGCGGAGGGCGTGACGGTGGAGCTCATGGCCCTCCGGGATACGGCCGGTCAGGTGCGCCTGGCCCTGAACACCTGCCAGGTCTGCGCCGGGTCGCCGTATGCCTATTTCATCCAGGAGGGCGACAGCTTCATCTGCCAGAACTGCGGCAACGTGTTCCCCGTGGAGGTGGTGGGCGTGGACACTGTCAACGAAAACGGCTGTAACCCTGTGCCGGTCACCGGGGACGTTTATACCATAGAGGACGGGATCCTCACCGTCCCGGCATCGTTCCTGGAGGCCAACGCCTACAGGTTTGTGAACTGGAAGAGGTTCTAAGACCATGGCGTCCATTCACCTGTACATTGGGAATATGCACTGCGCCGGGTGCGAAACGGCGGTGGAGAGGGCGGTGTCCCGGCTTGACGGCGTCCAATCCGTGAGGGCTGACTACGGCGCGGGGGAGGCGTGGGTCATCTTTGACCCGCCCTGTGACGGGGTTCGCATCCGGGAGGCCGTCGAAGGCGCGGGGTATGAGGTGGTCTCCTCACCACCGGGGCGCCGGGAGGGGGTGTACATCCTCGTCATTCTGGCGGGCCTCACCGTCATCGCCCGGCAGCTTGGCTGGACGGGACTTTTCCGCGTCTTTCCCACAGTGGGGACTGAGAGGGTAGGCCATGCCGCCCTCTTTCTTCTGGAACTTGCCACCAGCGTCCACTGCGTCGCCATGTGCGGCGGGATCAATCTCAGTCAGAGCGTCAGCGGGGAGGACAAAGCAACCCTGCGGCGGGGCCTTCTCTACAATTTGGGCCGTCTCACAGGCTACGCCCTGATTGGCGGACTTCTGGGTCTGGCCGGGGAGACGGTGTCGGTGACCCTGCGGGCCCGGGGCGTCGTGGGGCTCCTGGCCGGTGTACTGATGCTCCTCATGGGCGTCCAAATGCTCCTGCGGTTTCACCCGCTTCGCCGGTGGACGCCGAAGCTGCCGGGATGGGTGATCAGGACCCTGACGGCGCTGCGCTCCCGGGGCCCCTTCGCGGTGGGGATGGTCAACGCCCTGATGCCCTGCGGTCCGCTTCAATCCATGCAGGTCTACGCCGTGGCCGCCGGAGGTCCTTTGGCCGGGGCGTCGTCCATGTTCTTCTTCTGCCTGGGTACGATACCGCTGGTGCTGTTGACCGGCGGCGTGGCGGGGCTCCTGAAAAGGAAGTGGAAGCGCCGGGTGACGCAGGTGAGCTCCGCGCTTCTGGTGCTCCTGGGCCTTGTGATGGTGGTCAACAATCTCGCCCTGGCGGGCCTCTCCCTCCCCACCGCCGGGAGCGGCGGAGAGAGGATCGCCGCTACGGTGAGGGATGGGACCCAATATGTCACCACCCGGCTCCACCCCAACGGGTACGATGACATTGAGGTCCAGGCGGGCGTCCCGGTCCTCTGGACCATCGAGGTCACGGAGGACGACCTGAACGGCTGTAACAGAGAGCTGGTCCTTCCCGAATTTGACCGGCAGATCGCCCTGACCGTCGGGGAGAATCAAATCACATTTCTTCCGGAGACCCCCGGTACGTACACCTACACCTGCTGGATGGGGATGCTAAAGAATACGATCACGGTGACGGACTGAACCCGCCGGAAAGGGGAAACACTATGCTTGATCAGTTTTCAAGGACCCAGCTCATCTTCGGCCAGAGCGCCATGGAGCGTCTGCACAGCGCACGGGTGGCCGTCTTCGGCATCGGCGGCGTGGGCGGATACACGGTGGAGGCTCTGGTGCGGAGCGGCGTGGGAGAGCTGCACCTCATCGACGACGACCGGGTGTGCCTCACGAACCTGAACCGCCAGCTTCTGGCCACCCGGAGGACCGTGGGACGTTACAAGGTTGACGTGGCGGAGGAGCGGGTCCATGAGATCAACCCCGACGCCAGGGTGTACACCTACAAGACCTTCTATACCCCCGAGACGGCGGGAGGGTTCGATTTCACCCGCTTTGACTACGTGGTGGACGCCATCGACACCATGACGGGCAAGCTCCTTCTGGTGGAGGAGGCTCACCGGGCGGGGGTCCCCATCATCAGCTGTATGGGCGCGGGGAACAAGATCGACGCCTCGGCCTTTGAGGTGGGGGATATTTATAAGACCAGCGTGGACCCCCTGGCCCGGGTCATGCGCCGGGAGCTCCGAAAGCGGGGCATCCGGCACCTCAAGGTGGTCTGGTCCAAAGAACCGCCCATCCGGCCCTTGGAGGATATGAGCATCAGCTGCCGGGCCCACTGCATCTGCCCGCCGGGCACCCGTAAATGCACGGTGCGCCGGGATATCCCCGGCAGTACGGCCTTTGTCCCCTCCGTGGCCGGGCTCATCATCGCCGGCGAGGTGGTAAAGGACCTGACGGGCTTCACCAGGGAGGGCCGGACATGAAAAATCCCCTGCGGTATCAGATCACGGAATACGACTGCGGCCCCACCTCCATGCTTAGGCGACGGGAGTCGAACCCGCGCTGCTCCACGCGGGCCCTTTTCGGCGCTTTTCGCCTCGTTGTCGTCGCCTTACGCCATGAGCTTTCTCTTTGACCGGGAGGAGATTCCGCCGGAGGTGGTGCGGAGCATCATGATCTACTGCCTGGACAGCTTCGGGACCGACGGGATCAGCGGGAAGAGCGGCACATCCCATATGGCCATGATGTTTCTCGCCAACTGGCTGGAGGACTTCGGCAAGACCGGGCACCTACCCATCTCCGCCAGGTACGTCACCGGGGAGCAGGTCAATTTCTCTCAGAACGGCCCCATACGGGACGCCCTCTGCCGGAACGGGGCGGCGGTGGCGCGGGTGGACCTGGAGGGCTGGCATTACGTCCTTCTGACGGGGGCGGAGGGGGACCGCATCCTCCTGTTCGACCCCTACTATCTGGAGAAGCTCCCGGCCTATCCGAACATCCAGGTCTTCTCGGGCCCGGCGCTTCTCTACAACCGGGTGGTCCCAGCGGCGTATTTTGAGCGCGGCATCGGGAGCCTCTACGCCTTCGGACCTGTGGAGGAGCGGGAGGCCGTCATCCTTTTCAACGAGCGGACGAGGCTTAAAGAGGAAAATACAGTGGAATATATCATATGAGCAAAAGGGGTGAGCGCATGGAGTTTAAGTCGATCCTCATAAAGGACACCACACGGGCTGAACGGGAGCGCATCGTGGCCCGGTCTCTGGCGGTCTGCGGCACCGAGTGCGAATTTTGCAACGGCTGTGACAACCTGGGCGGCGGTCGGGTAGACGAGATATACCGCCCTTACATAGAGGGTGAGAAGGAGATCGCGTAAATCAACATGGATTACCGCGCGGGACTTGTGAGAGGATAAAAAATACCGCGGCTAAATAGATGAACCGGGCGTTCGCCCGGTCCATCGTGTTTTGTCTAATTCAAATGACGTAGTCGCTCCAGTCGCCGTTCCGGAGTTGGAGGTCCGCGACGGTGACGCTTTCGAGGTAATCATTTATCACCCTGTCAAGTCCCTGCCACAGTGGCAGGGTGTGACATTGGGCGGCGCGTGGGCAGGCGCCGGCGGCCTCGGTAAGGCAAGCCGCCGGCGCAAGGGTGTCCTCTGTCAGGCGAAGGACAGCGCCGGCGGTGATCCTGTCAGGCTCTGTGGCCAGCTTGTACCCACCGCCTTTGCCGCGGAGGGCCTTCAGGAGCCCCGCCTTGACCAGGTCCTTGACGATGCTCTCCAGGTATTTCTCGGATATATCCTGCCGGTCGGAGATCACCTTCAGGGGGACATACCCGTCGGACAGATGCTCCGACAGATCCACGAGTATCCGCATGGCGTAGCGGCCTTTGGTTGAGATCAGCATGTCTCACGCCTCTTTTCACTGCCGTCAAGCCGGACCGTTCGACTCATGGCCGTGGAGCAGGCCAGGTCCCCCAGGACATTGGCGCAGGTGGCGCCCATGTCGCACAGGGTGTTGACGCTGATGTACACGCCCATGACCCCCGCCGGGAGCCCCGCGATGGAGGCCAGCGCCGCGAAGGAGGCGATGGCCCCTCCGGGCACTCCGGGAGTGCCGATGCTGAGAAGCGCGTTGCTGAGAAGCACCACCGCCAGCATCCCGAAGCTGATCTCCACCCCGCAGGCGTTGGCAAAGAATACGATCATGAAGGACATTACGATGGACACCGCGTCCATATTGATGGTGGCCCCCAGGGGCAGGGCCAGGGAGGATATCTCGTTGGGAACGCCCAAATCATCCGCGCATCTCTTGCTCAGGGGCAGTGTGGCGGAGCTGGAGCAGGTGCCGAAGGCGTTCAGCGCCGCGGGCATGACCGTGGAGAAGAATTTGGAAATCGGACACTTGCCAATGAGCTTCACGATCCCGCCGTAAACGACGAGCACATACAGGAGCATGGTGAGATACAGCGCCAGAAGCACCGCGCCAAGAGCCAGGACGGTTCCGGTGCCGTTGGCACAGATCACCGAGGCGATGGAGCAGAACACGCCCACAGGCGTGAAATACATGACCACAGAGACGATCTTCACGGAGATTTCATTGACAGCCTCCGCCACCTTCAAAAAGGGCTCCGCCTTTTCCCCCAGCGCCAGTGCGGCGATGCCAACGATTACGGCAAAGACCAGCACCTGGAGCATATTTCCATTGGCAAAGGACGCAACGGGATTGGAGGGAATCAGGTTTTTCACGGTGTCCAGGAGGCTCGTAAACTGTGTGGCCTCCACCTGGGCCTCCGCCATCTCAATGGGCACGCCGGTACCAAGGCCCAGCGCCTTCGGCAGAAAAAGGCCGAGAAGGCTGGCAAACAGGGTGGTGGCGGTGAAGTAGATCACGGATTGCAGGCCCACGCGCCCCGTGGCGGAGACGCTCCCGATGCCATGGATGCCCACGATCAGGGAACAGAACACCAGCGGGTAGATCATCATCTGCAACGCGTTCATATATACGCCGCCGACGAGCTCCACCGCCGGGAGCAGGAACTCGTACCGTCCCGGCATGAAAATGCCGAACAGGATGCCGAGGACGAGGCCGATAAAGATGGCCAGGGTTAAGGAAAAACTGTTTGATTTTTTCTTTTTCGCTTTCATATGGCCCTCCAAACAATAATAGCCCACCACCGGCGGGCGGGCAATTATAAGGAATGAATACAATATTTAATGTACCACCGCCGCGGTGGGAAGTCAACGGAAAAACATATAAACATAGTATTTTTGTGGGAAATGGCGGCTGTCGGCCCGAAGGAGTACGCCTGTTTTGTTGCATCATACAAATCTATTTAAATCGATAAAAAGGCGGTTGACAAGAGCTTGACCGGGGTGCTATAATCCCGATAAACCAAGCGGCACAGTAGGTTGATTTCCTGAAAGGAGGTAGTCGGAATGAGCGTGGATTTTCAGAAGCTCTTGCGCAGCAATTTCCGCTGTGGACGAATGCTCAGCTCCCGGACTGCCTCTGTGGCCGGGCGCTTTGACGCGCCCAGATGCGGCTGACCGCGCCCTTTTGCGCCAGTCCGCGGCCATAAACAGTCCGGGAGCCATCAGGCCCCGGATTTTTTGTGTCCCTTTGGCTTTGAAAAAATGATATGAAAGAGGTAAAACCCATGTCCAACTATAAATTCGAGACCCTTCAGCTCCACGTGGGCCAGGAGCAGGCCGACCCCGCCACCGATTCCCGCGCGGTGCCCATCTACCAGACCACCAGCTACGTGTTCCACAACTGCCAGCACGCCGCGGACCGCTTCGGCCTGGCCGACCCCGGCAACATCTACGGGCGGCTCACCAACTCCACCCAGGACGTGCTGGAAAAGCGCGTGGCGGCTCTTGAGGGCGGCGTCGCCGCTCTGGCCGTTGCCTCCGGCGCGGCGGCCATCACCTACGCCATCGAGGCCCTGACCCAAAAGGGCGACCATATCGTGGCCCAGAAGACCATCTACGGCGGCAGCTACAACCTGCTGGCCCACACCCTGCCCCTGTACGGCGTGGAGACCACCTTTGTGGATATCCACGACCTCTACGAGGTGACGGCGGCCATAAAGCCCAACACCAAGGCCATCTTCATCGAGACCCTGGGCAACCCCAACTCCGACATCCCCGACATCGACGCGGTGGCGGAGATCGCCCACGCCCACGGCATCCCCCTGGTCATCGATAACACCTTCGGCACGCCCTATCTCATCCGGCCCATCGAGCACGGGGCGGACATCGTGGTCCACTCCGCCACCAAATTCCTGGGCGGCCACGGCACCACCCTGGGCGGCATCATCGTGGACCGTGGCAAGTTCGACTGGAAGGCCAGCGGCAAATACGCCCCCATCGCCGAGGCAAACCCCAGCTACCACGGCATCAGCTTCGCCGACGCCGTGGGCCCCGCCGCCTTCGTCACCTACATCCGCGCCATCCTCCTGCGCGACACCGGCGCGACCATCAGCCCCTTCAACGCCTTCCTGCTTTTGCAGGGCATCGAGACGCTGTCCCTCCGCCTTGAGCGCCACGCGGAGAACACGAAAAAGGTGGTGGAGTACCTTTCAAACCATCCGAAGGTGGCGAAGGTCAACCACCCCAGCCTGCCGGATCACCCCCAGCACGCGCTCTATGAGAAATACTTCCCCAACGGCGGCGGCTCCATCTTCACCTTCGAGATCAAGGGCGGCAAGGAGGCGGCCTTCCGGTTCATCGACAGCCTGAAGATTTTCTCCCTCCTGGCCAACGTGGCGGACGTGAAGAGCCTGGTGATCCATCCGGCCAGCACCACCCACAGCCAGCTCTCTGATGCCGAGCTTGCGGAGCAGGGCATCACCCAGGGCACCGTGCGCCTCAGTATCGGCACCGAGCACATCGACGACATTATCGCCGACCTGGAGAACGGCTTTGCGGCCATCCAATAATTCTGTTCATGTGATTTAAGAAGGTGACTTCATTGAGCACGATCGCGGACCGCATACAAAAGGAGTGGCTGACGCAGATTCGCCGGGACCTTCACCGGCACCCGGAGCTGGCGCTTCAGGAGTACCGCACGGCTGAGAAAATCGAGGAGGAGCTGACTAAGCTTGGCATCTCCCACACGCGGGTAGGCAAGACGGGCGTTCTGGGAATACTGGAAGGTTCGCTTCCGGGGCAAGCCGCTGTCGCCCTCCGGGCGGACATCGACGCCCTGCCCATCCAGGAGACAAACGACGTGGACTATCGCTCCCAGACCCCCGGCGTGATGCATGCCTGCGGTCACGACGCCCACACCGCGAGCCTTCTGGGGGCGGCAAAGGCGCTCTCGGAGGTTCGGGAGAGCTTTGGCGGCCAGGTCCGCTTCCTCTTCCAGCCGGCGGAGGAGACGGGCGGCGGAGCCCGGGAATTTTTGAGCTCCGGCGCGCTGAAGGATGTCCGGCGGGTCTTTGGCCTGCACTGCGCCCCGGACTTGCCTTTGGGCACGGTTGGGCTGACGCCGGGCATAAACAACGCGGCGGTGGACCTCTTCCGCATAGAGCTAAGAGGCAAATCGGCCCACGTCTCCGTGCCCCAGCATGGCGCGGACGCCCTGTACGCCGCCAGCGCGGTGGTGGTGGCGGTACAGAGCCTGGTCACCCGCCGTACATCCCCCACGGAGCCGGTACTCATAGGCATCGGGAGGCTCAACGCCGGCACGGCCTACAACGCCGTGGCGGACCGCGCCGAGCTTGAGGGCACCACACGGACCGTAAACTCCGTGACCCGCTCAGGGCTGCGGGAGCAGATCGACGAGACGGCGAAAAAGATCGCCGCCCTGAGCGGCGTGGAGGCGGAGGTCCTCTGGACGGACGTGACCCCGGCGCTGGTGAACGATCCCGCCGTCTGCCGGGAGTTGGAGGCCGTGGCCGGGGCGCTGGGCGCCCATGTGATCGCGGACCGCCCCCTGTCCCTGGGCGGGGACAATTTCGCGGAGTACCTGAACGCCGTTCCCGGGTGCTACGCCTATCTGGGGACTGCCGATCCCGCGCACCCGGAGACCCTGAACGGGCTACACTGCGGTAACTTCGACCTTGCTGAGGACGCCCTCGTCACCGGCGCGGCGCTCTATGCCGGCGCCGCCCTCAACTGGCTTTCCGGGAGTGTGGAGCTATGATAAAAATCGAACACGTCAGCCGCCGCTTCACCGGACGCGGCGGGACGGTGGACGCCCTCAAGGACGTGTCCATACACGTGGAAAAGGGCGACATATTCGGCATTATAGGCTTCTCCGGCGCGGGGAAATCCACGCTCCTGCGCATGGTCAACGAGCTGGAGACGCCGGACTCCGGGTCCGTCACCGTGGACGGGCAGGCCCTCGAGGGTCTGGGCAAGCGTGACCTGCGGACTCTGCGGCGGAAGATCGGCATGGTGTTCCAGCAGTTCAACCTTTTAGAGTCCAAGACGGTTTACCACAACATCGCTATCCCCCTGATTTTAGAGGGTACAAGTAAGGATGAGATCGCCCGCCGCGTGGCGGAGGTCCTGCGCTTCGTGGAGCTGGAGGATAAGCGCGACACATATGTGAGCCAGCTCTCCGGCGGACAAAAGCAGCGTGTGGGCATCGCCAGGGCTTTGGCCACTGAGCCCAGTATCCTTCTGTGCGACGAGGCCACCAGCGCCCTGGACCCCCAGACCACGGAGTCCATTCTGGCGCTTCTGAAGCGCGTCAACCGGGAGATGGGCGTCACCATCCTGCTCATTACCCACCAGATGCAGGTCATCCAGAGGATCTGCAACAAGGTCGCCGTCATGGAGACCGGACAGATCGTGGAACAGGGGAGCGTGCTGGAGGTGTTCGGAAGGCCCCGGACAGAGGCGGCGCAGAGATTCGTGCGCACGGTCATAAACGACCGTATCCCAGAGAGCATCATGGGCCTTGTGCGCGACGAGACGCGCAACTACCGGGTGGAACAGCTGAAGTTTGTGGGCGGCAGTGTCAGGAAGCCGGTCATCGACCACATCTGCAAGACCGTGGGCGTGGAGGTCAACATCCTGGGTGCCACGGTACAGGAGATGCAGGACAGCGTCATGTGCGTTTTTATTCTCCAGATATTCGGTCCGGACGAGCAATTGGACCGGGCCGAGCGGAGTATGGACCAGGCGGGCGTCCTGCGGGAGAGGATGGTGATCAACTGATGGGCGACTTTCTTAATACGAAAATATTCAACGTCACCGTGGAGCGTCTGTTGCTCAACGGCGGACAGACTCTCTACATGGTGGGCTGTTCCCTCCTGGCGGGCACGGTGATCGGCACGCTTCTGGCGCTGGTGCTGGTGTTCTGCCGCAAAGGGGGGCTGGCGGAGAATCGGGTCATTTACGCCATTGTCAGCGCGTTTATCAACGTAGTGCGCAGTGTCCCCTTCGCAATTCTCCTTGTGACCATCATGCCCTTCACCCGCGCCATAGTTGGTACGACCATAGGCAGTACCGCCGCGCTGGTGCCGCTGATCGTCTACATCAGTCCGTATCTGGCCCGCCTTATCGAAAACAGCCTCCTGGAGATAAGCCCCGGCATCTTAGAGGCCGCCAAGGCCATGGGCGCCACGAGCTTCCAGATCATACGTTATTTTCTCATCCCGGAGACGCTGGGCTCCATCGTCCTGGGCCTCACCACCGGGACCGTAGGACTTCTGGGCGCCTCCGCCATGGCCGGTTACGTGGGCGGCGGCGGAGTGGGAGACCTGGCGCTGACATACGGTTACGAGAGGATGAACACACCCCTGATGATCCTGACGGTCATCATTCTGGTGGTCCTGGTACAGCTTCTGCAGCTGGCCGGAAACGCCATATCCAAGAAATTGCGGGAACACAAATAAAATGATCCCGATGTTCCCTTTATATATCCTATTTCTTATCATTTTGAAGGAAGGTAATTCTCTTGAAAAAGTTAATCCTGACTATCCTTGCCCTGGCCCTCACCCTGTCGCTCGCGGCCTGCTCCTCCGGCGGCTCGGAGGCCGAGAAGACAGAGATCAAATACAGCAAGTCCCAGGGCCCCTACACCGAGCTTTTTGAGGCGGCCATCGTCCCCATTTTGGAGAAGCAGGGCTACACCCTGACCGCCGTGGAGACCTCGGAGCTTCTGATCGCCGACCAGATCCTCCAGAGCGGCGAGGTGGATGTGAATGTGGAACAGCACACCGCCTACGCGGAGAGTTTCAATGCGTCCAACGACGGGGACCTTACGCCCATCAGCCCCATCCCCACCGTCCCGGCGGGCGTGTACTCCGCCAATCACACCTCTCTTGATGAGATCGCGGACGGCGCCACAGTGGCGGTGCCAAACGACGCCTCAAACACCGCCCGCTGCTACCTGATGCTCCAGAAGATCGGCTGGATCACACTTGACCCCAATGCCAATCCCAGCACGGTCACCCAAGACGACATCATCGAGAACCCCTACAATATCCAATTCACCGAGATGAAGTCACTGACGATCCCCGCCGCCATTCAGGACTTTGACTACGTGGCAATCACCGGAAGCGTGGTCTACAACGCCGGCATCGACGCCTCCACCGCCCTGGCCAACGAGGACATTCAGGACCACCTGGTGCTTCAGGTGGTGGTCAAGGCGGAGAACAAGGACGCCCCCTGGGCCAAGGCCATCGTGGACGCCTATCACTCCGATGAGTTCAAGCAGTACATGGCCGAGAACAACGACGGCCTCTGGTGGATTCCCCCTGAGCTTCAGTAAAATTCACACCAATCATCAGCCCGCCGCACACTTTCTGTGCGGCGGGCTGATAGCATTTGCTAAAGAACCGATTTCATCTTTTCCCGTACATCGTTCCATAACTTCATTCTGCTTTCTGGATACGCCTCCCGCATCTTTTTGAGCGCTCTGGCTTTCGCCTTCTCCACGGCGTCCTCACGCATCATGTGGTACATGGCAATGTCCCGGAGAGGCTGTTTTTCGTAGCCAAACACGCCGAAGGACTTGCCGATGATGTCCTGCTCCTTTTTCGTAAGAGCGTCGAAAAGCTCCTTCAGGCACTCTGTTCGGATGCTCTGGGAGACGATCTCCTCCGTAGACGGAGTCGGTTCGCTGTCAGTGATATAGTCGTAAACGTCGCTGTCGTCATCCGGTATGAGGTCGTAGATCGATTGGAAGTGGGTCGAATAGGCGATGGCCTTTCTTACCTCTGCTTCCGAAATGTTCAATACTTCAGCTATCTCCGCATCGGAGAGACCGTCTGCATTCTGGAGCCGCTTGGCCTTCCGGACCAGGGCCATACTGCGCGGGTCCAGGGAGAGAGTGCCCAGGCTGCTCTCCATGTGGCGGCGCATGGCTGACTCTATGAAGGGAGTGACGAAGGTCGACAGCGTCCCCTGCGCCGGGTCAAACCTCCCACCGCGCACACATTCTATAAACGCCACCATCCCAACGCTGTCCAGCTCCGACAGCGTCTCTTCTGTATATTGGCCCCGGCCCAGACAGTTGAACGCCCTCGCTGTCTTCAGGGCGAGGCTGTGGATGAGCCCTCTGTTCTTCTCGCATAGCTCCGAAAGAGATTCCTCGTTTGTCACGTTGCCTCACCGCCAGTCTTCTTCGGACGGCCCCTCGGCTTCGCCGTGCGGGTGATGTTCAGAACGGAGTATATCCTTTCGGATGTAACGCTGGCCTCAAAATCGTCAACGGAGATGTCATTACGTCGCAACGCCTCGTAGAGCTTGTCCCGGACGTAGTCCTTGGCCCTCCGCTCGTCCTCCTTGGAAATGGCCCCGCGCTTGGCGTCCTTGGTGATCCGCTCAAAGGCGGTGACCTTTACACGTACCTTCGGGATGTCCCGCGCCAGCTCCTTCTGCCTCTCATAGGAGCCGAATTGACGGCAGGTGTACTGGGGTGCGTGGGGACAGGCCCCCTCGCAGTAGAGCGCGTGGACGCCGGACTTCACCAGGAAGTACTGGTGGCATATGAGACACCGGCGGATGTTGTACCCGCTGGTCAGCGCCAACATATAGTCGGCCTTCATCAGAGCCTGCAGGCTGTCGGTGACGTGCTCCTGACAGATGGCCACCCGCCCGTCCGGCAACTCCCGTGGAACGTAGGACAGCATATATTAATGTGGCAATTAAATATTGCCACATTAATACAAATGATTTGATGCCGTTTTGCTCGCCGCAAAGCGGCAACCGCAAAACATGGCTAATATTACTCCGTCAATTATTTAATTGCCGGAGTAATATTCATCGTGCCTGTTGTAGCTGGCGGCGCTGGTCAGAGGATTCACGATGAGCTTCTGGATAAGCCTCGGATCGTTATAAAAATCATAGAGCGCTCTGGCGTATGACTCCGGGGAGTTGGTCTCCAGACGCGACAGGATGAAGTTGCGGATGGTCTGGTTGAAGGCATAAATGTCCATGACGTAGCTTCCGTACCGAGTCACGCGGCTAAAATAAAATTCCCACTTGTCCGTCATGTCTCCTAGGTACAGGAGCAGGGACAGCGGCAGATCGGAAAGGAATTCCTTCCCGTCCGCCTCTATAAGTTGTGAGTAGAGCTCCATGTCCTGCTCGGTAAACTCCACTGGCGTCGCAGGGTCATATCTGTTCAAAAGCTCCTCTGTCTCGGAAAACAGGTCATCGTCGTCAAGCAGCATTTGAAACACGGTGAACTTTTTGAGTTCGGCGGACAGTGTGGACAGCTCCGAATTCAGTTTCCGCCAGACGGCGATATCCCTCTTTCCGTTGTATCTGCCCGCAAGATCAATGACGCGCTCTGCCTTTGTGCGGATGACGTCGTAGTCGTCGGGCGTGAGATTGATCAGGTTCTCCGTCAGCTCACCCGCGGAAAAGGGGTGCCCATTCAGTTCCATGGTCGTGCCGTAGGTATAGAAAACGATCCTGCCGTCCATAAATTGTCCCACCTGAAAAATATTTTGTCCTGCCATTTTATAATTTTACTCTTTTTTGCCACAAAATACAAGTAGAGGACGTGTGCCGCGGAGGCCCGTCCTTATTTTTTATGAATGGAGGTCATACATGAAACCAACAAACACGCAACCATTGAAAACCGTCACGGGCGAGGAACTGATGAACGAACCAATCCGCCCACCCAACTTCATCGTGGACTCTCTGCTGTCCTAAGGTCTGCATATCCTGGCGGGCGCGCCGAAGGTGGGAAAGTCCTGGCTGGCCCTGTGGCTGGCCGTGACGGTGGCGAAGGGCGAGCCGGTGTGGGGAATGTCTGTTCGGCAGGGCACGACGTTGTACCTCTGCCTGGAGGATTCGACCCTGCGTATCCAAAACCGGCTCTTTGAAATCACGGAGGACGCTCCTGCCAACGTTCACTTCTGCACGGAGAGCCGGGGAGTGGAATGCGCGGACGAAATCGTTAAGTTCAAGCTTATCTATAATTGACGGGGGACGAGCCGGAACAGTGGATAGAAGCGCTCTGGACGAGTAAAAATCGCCAAGGCGTTTTCTATTCGAGGTGGGCAGAAACTCCGAAAAAAATTCGATTAACCGTTTTAATTGTCAGTAGATTTCTTCACATTTGGGTGGTATAATGTTAATTGTCAAGTGGGCGACTGTTCGACAAATCGGGATTTAGGAGAACACCACACATGATAAAACTTCGATACGGGAATACAAATACATTTTTGCTGTGTGGGAATGCTGCCAATTTACTGATTGATACAAATTACGCCGGAACACTGCCGGCATTTTACAAGGAGATAAAAAGGCATAGCATAGATGTGCGGGATATAACGTATGTGATGGCTACGCATTATCATCCAGACCATATGGGCCTTATCGGTGAGCTGATGGAACACGGCGTAAAACTGTTGTTGATCGATGCGCAAACCGAGTATGTTCATTTTTCTGATGAAATCTTTGGCCGGGAAAAACAGATAAAATATATTCCGATAGATGAAAGCCTCGCCACGGTTATAAGCTGCGCTGAAAGCCGTTCGTTTCTTATCTCAATGGGAATTAATGGAGAAATCATCAGCACGCCAAGCCATAGCGAGGACAGCGTTTCTGTAATTTTGGACGATGGGGATTGTATTGTCGGCGATTTGGAGCCTATCGACTTTTTGGACGCTTATGAAGATAATCCAAGGCTTGAAAAGGACTGGAGACGCATCATGAGCTATAAACCAAAGAGGATTTTATATGCCCATGTAAACGAAAAAGTAATGATATAGTGTGATAGATATTCCTGCTGTTCGGGAAGTGAATCGGAACGATAAATTCCAGTTTGTCGAGATGTCGTAAAACCCTTTAGGAACTAAAGGGCGCACAATACATAGGTCTGGCGACTATGTATTGTGCGCTCGGAAGGCTTTCTCTGACAGCAGGAAGCCGCCGTCCGACTGCGAAGCGTGCCTTGGCAGAGGTTTTGTCGCTCCGCGACCTCAAGGTGGCTTCACCTCTTGCGCCGCTAAAGCGGCTATCCCCTGTGTACTTGCCTGACAGGTAAACCCGCGTTGTTGCTTTATCTGTTCAACAAGTCTGAAATAAAATTATAGATTTGCGGAGGTGATGAGACAATGCCTCAGATGAATAAAGGTGGTAAATTCATATTTGGGAAATCAATAGTACGGAATGACGGTGTGTTGCAATTCCCGGAGCAGGCAATCCGAGAATATGATATCACAGCGGAGGGCAAGGTCTATCTGTTCACAGGTAGTAAAAGCACAGGCGGGTTTTGTGTTACAAGGAAAGGCTTACTTGCCCCGTCTAAGCTCGGACATATCCTCTCAGATACACCGGTATTGCGGGAATACACCGCCAAACCGGGTAGCTTTATCCGGTACAAAGGGCGTTCTTATGCGTGGACAACTATCTCTGATGGCGGTAAGATTGTGCTTACCGATGTTATGATGACATTCTTAAAAATTGAGCCGGAAATGAAGCTGTTGTCAATTCGCAGTAGCGACATTGCCTTTACAATGGGCGCATATGGACGACTGGTTGAAGAGTCGATGAAACACGAAAACGAGATACTTGTGTATTAGCAACCCAACTTTTAGTTTACCCATCCCACACTAAAGTGAATACCGAAAGATTGACCGTTGACACACCGGCTCGCCGGTGAAAAAGCCAGCGGTCTTTTTTTCTAAAGATCAAAAAGGATGTCATGCAAAAGGTATTCCTTATCACGATGGTAATGACAGTCGAAAATGTGGAGAGAGCTTCGAGGAAGTGCGTGCGCAGCTTAACGCATACCGCGAAAGTCTCAATAATCCTGACGGCGATAGTGTCCTCACTCTCGACCCTGTTGCTGACGCTCTTATCTCGACTGCTGTGACCGTGGCCGCCCTCTCCGACACCGGTCCCGTCCGCGACGCCACATCTATGCGTCAACACGTAGACTCCAAGGCTCTCAAGGAAACTCGGAGAAAGAAAATAGCCATGGGCCACAAGCCCGACGACCATGAGGACGAGGAACCTGCGTGGTCACAACAAATGTACTAAGGAGGAATTTCCATTGACAGAATTTGAAGAATATATGGCTACCGGTATGCTCGGCGGCTACAAACCCAGCGACGTGAGTGAATGGCGCTACATGGGCGGCAACAAGATGTTCCCAGGCTTCAAAAACACGGAGTATTCCGAGAGCGCCAATGGTGAGTCCCAAATCTATCGGGCGATGTACATCGGCGGCAGACTCTTCCGCATCCGCTCCGTCTTCGAGGCAGGAGCCAAGCACACGCCCACCGAAAGTCTCTTTCACGTAATAGACAGCGATCTCAAAAAAGTTTGAAAAAAGTATAGACTTCGGGCAAGCCCTGCGGTATTGTTGTACTGCCGTACCGGCTTGCCCGGAAAGCCTGCAAATAAAAAGTCAACCCCAACCGCGAAAAAATTCGAACAAAGAGTGGCGGTAAAAATGGGCAACACAAATAGGCCGCCTTGAAGGGGCAGCCAAAAGGAGGAAATATATGGGTGGTGCCGTCAGTCGGAGTTGGCCGTATCCTCGGCGGGCTTGTCCCAGAGGCCCTTTTCCTTGAG
>CANQTW010000031.1 GCA_947626845.1 uncultured Oscillospiraceae bacterium
GAGCTGTCGCCGGTGGAGCCGCTTGTATCGTCGTCGCCGGGCAGGAAGCCGGAGATGTCCGCCTCCGGCGTGCCGAAGATGGCGTATTTGAACTCCAGGCGGACGGCGGTGGCCAGGCCGAAGTGAGGGATAGCGGCGGGGGTGGTGAAGTCGTAGGTGTAGGCGGCCTTGGCGGAGCCGATGTTGGAGAACATGAAGCCGAAGAGACCGCAGACCGCCGCCAGAAACACCACCAGTACGCGGGTCAGCCACTGCTGGCCCCGCTCGCGGATGACGGTGGCGCGCAGGACGATAAAGAGGACGAAGGGGATCAGGGACAGAAGAATGAAGAACAAAATGACCTTGATGGTGGTGATGATGTTCTCACCGAAATTGCCCACCACGTTCCCGGCCACGCCCGCGCCGGCCAGGACGCCGTAATACATGTTGAAGGTGGCCTTCATGCCCCGCTCCACGCAGAGGATCACGATGAAGATGAAGATCAGCACCCCGCCCAGGATACGGGAGACCTTTTTGGAGGGGATGATGTCCAGAATGAAGAACACTAAAAAGCCGTAAGCCAGGGAGAAAAAGAGGATGGGGAGAAATCCCGCGCCGAAGAAATGTACGTCCGGGTCATAGATGCGCAGCAGAAGCTCGTGGAACAGCAGGATACAGGGGAAAAAGAGGGCGGAGAGCAGGGGAGAACCCTTGATGCCCTTTTTGCCCCGTCCGGAGCCGGAACGGTTGGAGCGGCCCCCGCCGGAGGCGGAGGAGCGATAGGAGCCGCCGCCGGACGTGCGGTAAGCGCCGCTCCCGGAGGACGGTCTACCGCCGGAGGACCGTCCGTCGGAGGAGGACGGCCTGCCGGTGGAGGACGCTCTGCCGGAGGCAGTTCTGTTATAGGAGGTCCTGTTTGAGGTTGTCCGGGACGTTCCGCCGGAGGGGGAACGGGAGCCGGTCTGCTCCTGCCGCCGGGGGTAGGGGTCATCATAGCTCAGGCCGTAGCTGTCAAAGTCCGGTGAGGCGGAGTCTGTGTCCTTTAAAAAGTCATAGTCCAGATCCGAGAGGAAGTCGGAGGTAAAGTCCGTGGAATTATCTGCGGAAAAATCGTCTCCGAATTCCTTATCCCATCCGTTTTGCTTGTCCATAGCTTAAATCTCCAATCTGTTCAATGAACGGTCATTCTTCGGGGTCGCTGAAATCGTAGCCGTAATCCGGCCTTACATCGTAGTCAAAGACCTCCTTGGCGTCAAAGAGGTGCAGATACCGCTGGCGGGAGTTGCGCAAGGTGGTGCCGTCGGCGTGGAGCCGGTCACAGATGACGGCGGAGATATCGGCCTTCTCCGTGGCGAAGGACTCGGTGCCCATGGAGCAGAAGATACGGAAGCCCTCGCTCTGGAGGAATTTGAACACGTCGCCGGTCTTGTGCCAGTCATCGCCGCCGTCAGGCTTGGCCCCGTTGGGGTAGAGGTAGATGATGGTGTTGCCCACCAGGTCGCCCACGTCCTGATACCACCGGTTCAGGTCGCGTTTGATGGCCTCCACGTCGTATTTCTTGTTGGACAGATTGATGTGGCCCCAGGTGTGGCAGCCGAAATACCAGCCCGTCTCGATGAGCCGCGCGATGATGGGCTTCACCGCCTCCATCTCGGAGGCGCGAAAAGCCTCCTGCTCCTCCGTCATGCCGGTGGTGATGGTGTTGGTGCGGTAGCCGAAGATACCCTCGTAGCCGGTGAGGGACAGGCACGCCTTGGCGCCATTGTAGGAGAAGTCAGGGTGCTCACGGACGAAGGCGTCCAGGATGGGAATGGCGTCCAGATCGCGGGAGACCACCTCATACCCGCCGGGCTCGTGGCCGTAGGCGGCGATCTGCCCCTCCTCGTCCAGTACCAGCTTCTCCATGAAGCCCTGGCCGATGTAGCTCTCGTAGTAGCAGGGGTCGTCGATGGAGATGACCAGCGGCTTTTTCCCCTTGGGGAGGCGCAGGGTGTTTTTCACCATGCGCCGCTGGTTGCGGCCTACGTTCCGCTCCGTCCAGACGGTGTTCAGGTTCACCAGGATGTAGTTGTTGTCGTAAAGCTCCTGGAGGATGTTTTTAAATTCTGTCGCTGTCACGGTGAGGCTGTCGTAGGTTTTTTCATAGCCGTCGCCGTCAAAGGCCAGCTCCGGAAAGGCGATGACCATGTGGAACATCAGATGCTCTACCACGCCGTAGTAGTCCGTCAGCTCCTCCTCCGGCCAGACATAGGGGCGGTAGGTGTAGTCCACCGACTCCGGCTCCGTGGAGTTGAGCTCCGCCTCCAGACGGTCCAGCTCCTCGTCCCGTTTTTTCTTCTCCTCCAGGGCGGCCTGCTCCTCCTGGCGGCGCTGTTCCTCCTTTTGGGCGTTCAGCCATTTCCAGCTGTCCTCGTTCCGCTTGCAGGAGGTCAAAAGAAGGGACAGCATCAGTGATATCATCAGTGTGAGGGCGACGCCCCTTTGACGGGTGCTCATACAAAAATCTCCGTTTCCAGATAAAGTGGTGTATCACAAAAGCTTATTATACACCATATGACGACAAAAAGAAACAACTATTGTGTGAAAAAAGGTTACAAAAACCAGCTTATATGTGTTATAATCTTTTTAAGATTATTCTATACAGACCCATCATACCTCAAATTTGCATCAAATCCGCATCATAAGCCGGTGTTTGGAGGAAATATGCTGAAACTATATCTGGGCAGGGCCGGGAGCGGCAAGACGTCCGCCATACTGCGGGAGCTTGGCGAGCTTGCGGCGGAAAAAAAGGGCGGAAATGTGCTGATCGTCCCGGAGCAGTATTCCCACGACTGCGAGCGGGCCCTGGCGGCGCTGGGGGATGACGTGTGCCTCTATTGCGAGGTGCTGAGCTTCACGCGCCTGGCCGCCCGCGTCTTTGCCGAGACCGGTGGACTGGCACGGCCCACCCTGGACGCCGGCGGGCGTACCCTGGCTATGAGCCTTGCCTATATGTCCGTCAGCTCCGCCCTGAAGGTCTACGACGTGGGGGGCCGGAGGCCGGACTTTGTCAAGAGCCTGCTGGCGGCCTACGACGAGCTGAGGTCCGCCCGCACCGGTACGGACAAGCTTTTGGAGGCCTCTCAAAAAGCGTCGGGGAGCCTTGCCGGAAAGCTTTCGGACCTGGCCCTGCTCTTTGAGCGCTTCGAGGCGGAGAAGGAGCGCAGCGGAGCCGACGACAGGGACGTCTTAGAGCGCCTTGCCGACCAGATCGGGGAGAGCTCCGTGGGCGCCGCCGGCGGGGTGTGGATCGACGGCTTTACCGACTTTACCCACCAGGAGCTGCGGGTCATCGACGAGCTCCTGCGACGGGGCGCGGACGTCACCGTCTGCCTGGGGGTGGACGATCTGGCCTCCAGGGAGCTCCATTTTCGCCTGCCCGCCAAGACGGGCCGGCGGCTTCTCACCATGGCAAAGAGCCGCGGCGTGGAGCGAAAGACCGTGTATTTTGAAAAGAGAACGGACAGGGACCCAGCCCTCTCCTACCTGGAGAGCGCCCTGCTGGACTACTCCGCGCCGCCCTACCAGGGGGCGTGCGATACCCTGCGCGTCTACGCCGCGGGGAGCCTCTCCGAGGAGTGCGCCGTGGCGGCGGCCAGGACGCTGGAGCTTGTGCGCGGCGGGGCCAGATACCGGGACATCGCCGTGGTGTCCCCCGCCTTCGACCAGTACGCCCCTCTCCTGGAGGGGATGTTCGCCAAGTACGGCGTGCCGGTGACCAGCACGGAAAAAAGCGATATCCTGGACAAGCCCGCCATGGCCATGCTCACCGGCGCGCTGGATATCATCGCCGGAGGCTGGGACTACCAGAGCGTTTTCCGATATCTCAAGACGGGCCTTGCCGGACTTACCCAGGATGAGGCCGACGAGCTGGAAAACTACGTCCTCAAGTGGAACATCCGCGGCGAGAACGCCTGGACGCGCCCCTGGGAGCAGGCCCCCGGCGGCTACACAGACGCCATGACCGACGAGGACAGGCAGGCGCTGGCGCGGATAAACGCTTGCAGGGAGACGGTGGCGGGGCCGGTCCTGAAGCTGTCCGATTCCCTCAAAAACCGCGACAGCGCCCTGGAGAAGGTCAGGGCGGTCTATACCTTTCTGGAGGACACCGTTCTTTACGCCAAGTTGGAGGCCAAGGCCGCGGAGCTGAAGGCCCGCGGCAGGGCGGAGCTGGCCCAGGAGTACCGGCAGCTCTGGCAGACCCAGGTGCGGGCGCTGACGCAGTTTGCCGCCATTATGGGGGAGACGGAGATCGACCCGGAGGAGTTCATCCGGCTTTTGAAGCTGGTGCTGGCCCAGTACAAGGTGGGCGTCATCCCCTCCTCGGTGGACAGCGTCCGCGCCGGCGATATGACGCGCCTGCGGGCCAGGGGCGTGAAGCACCTGATCGTCCTGGGGGCGGTGGACGGGGCGCTGCCCGTCAGCGCCGCCAATGGCGGGGTATTTTCCGACGTCGAGCGGGAGGCCCTGCGGGAGCTGGGCATCGACACCCTGGATGACCGGGAGGACGGCCTTGCCAGGGAGCTCTCCGGCGTCTATATGTCCCTGACCGTCCCCACCGGGAGCCTCACCTTCACCTATCCCGACGCCCGGCGGCGCTCCTACATCGTCTCCCGCGTGGAGAAGCTTTTCTCTTTGCAAGAGCTGATCCCCGGTACGGAGGTCTGGTCCGCCGCGCCGGAGCCCTGCTTTGAGCTGGCGGCCTCCGGGGACCGGACGGCCAGGAGCTGGTTTGAACGCCAGCCCGCCTGGGCCGGACGGCTGGAGGCGGTGAAGCGGGCGGCGGAGATACGGCGCGGGAGCCTCACCGGGCTGACGGCCCGACGGCTCTACGGGAAAAATCTGCGGCTGTCAGCCTCTCAGATCGACAGGTTCTACTCCTGCCGTTACGCCTACTTCCTGCAATACGGCCTCAAGGCCAAGCCGCGCCAGGAGGCGGCCCTGGACGCGCCGGAATCCGGCACCTTCGTCCATTTTGTCCTGGAGCATGTGGCCAGGGCCGCCGGCGGCTTTGAGGGCGGCTTCCGTTCGCCCCTTGTGACGGAGGAGTTTATAAAAGCCCAGGTGGAGGAGGCAGTCGCGGCCTACGCCCAGGCCCGCCTGGGGGGACTGGAAAACAAGAGCGGGCGTTTCCGCTACCTCTTTGCCCGCCTGACCGAGACCGCCGCTCAGGTGGCGCTCAGTATGCGGGAGGAGCTGTCCGCCTCCGACTTCACGCCGCTGGATTTCGAGCTGCGCTTCGCCGAGGACGCGGAGCTTCCCCCAGTGCGCACAGGGGACGGCGACGCCGTCATCGGCACGGTGGACCGGGTGGACGGCTGGGAGCACGACGGTAAGCTCTATATCCGCGTGGTGGACTACAAGACCGGCAAAAAGAAGCTGGAGCTCTCCGATATCCTCTACGGCGTGGGCCTGCAGATGTTCATTTACCTTTTTGCCCTGGAGCGGGAGGGGAGCGCCCATTATCAGGGCAAGCCCATCGTCCCCGCGGGCGTGCTCTATTCCCCAGCCAGGGACGCGGTGGTCGCCAGCCCCACCGACCTGACGGACGGGGAGCTTCAAAGCAAGCGGGAGGAGCTTCTGCGCTTTTCCGGCCTTGTGCTGGCGGACAACGAGGTCATTCGGGCCATGGAGCGGGGCGGGCCCAGGCGCCTGCCCATAAAGGTCTCCTCAAAGACCGGGGAGCTGGAGGGGGCGCTGGCCAGCGCGGAGGAGCTGGGGAAGCTGGGAAAGACCGTGGACGCGCTGGTGCGGGATATGGCCGCCGAGGTGCGCCGCGGCTCCATTACCGCCGACCCCTACCTGAGAAACGCGGCGGAGACCGCCTGCCGCTTCTGCAAATTTTACGACGCCTGCCGCTTCTCCGACGGCGACGCCGGAGAGAGCTACCGGCGCATCTATAAGCTGAAGGACGCCGACTTCTGGGCGCTTCTGGACAAGCGCGAGGCGGAGGCCGGCGATACGGATACGACTACGGAAAGGGGGAACGGCTGATGGCCTTTATACCCACGCCTGAACAGCGCGCCGCCATCGACAGCGAGGGCGGACGGCTCCTTGTCTCCGCCGCCGCGGGAAGCGGCAAGACGAAGGTGCTGGTGGAGCGGCTTTTGCGGAAGGTGGACGCCGGAGAGGACATTGACCGCTTCCTGGTCATCACCTTCACCAACGCCGCCGCGGCGGAGCTTCGCGCCAGGATCATGGACGTGCTCTTTGACCGGATGGCCGAGAATCCCACGGACCTGCGCCTCCGCCGTCAGGCCCAGCTTCTGGGACGGGCCCACATCGAGACCATCCACGGCTTCTGCTCCTCCCTCTTGCGGGAATACGCCCACAAGCTGCGCCTGCCCAGGGACTTCCGCGTGGCCGACGAGAAGGAGACGGCCAATTTGAAGGATCAGGCCGCCGCCGGCCTTTTGGAGGAGCTTTACGGGCGAAACGATCCGGATTTCAACGCCCTGGCGGACATCATGGGCGCGGGGCGGGACGATTCCGCCCTGGTGAGCGTCCTGCTGGACACCCACAGGAAGCTGTTGAGCCACCCGTCGCCGGAAAAATGGGTACGCCGCCAGCTGGCGGCGCTGAAGCTTGACGGCGTCGCCGACGCCGGCGAGACGGTCTGGGGCCGGTCACTGATGGAGGACACGGCGCGGGACGCGGCCTATTGGCTGGGCGCCCTCCGCGAGGCTTTGGCCTCCGCCGGGGACGACGAAAAATTCATGAAGAGCTACGGAGAGGGCATCGCGGTCTCCGCCATAGGGCTTGAGGCGTTCCTCGCCGCCCTGAGGGGGAGAAGCTGGGACGGGGCCAGAGAGGCCCTGGCCGGCGTGAGTTTCCCGCGGGCCAGGGGCGGCGCGCCCGGCTTTGAGCGGGAGATCGCCGTCCGCAACGCCTGCAGGGAGTGGGTGAAAAAGCTCTCCGACGTCTTCTGGGACGATTCTCAAAAGGCGCTTGACGATATGCGCGCCATGGCGCCGGTGATCCGCGCGCTGTTGGAGACGGTGCTGAAATTTGACGGGTGCTTCACGGAACTGAAGCGAAAGAAGGGCGTCCTGGACTTCTCCGACCTGGAGCATCTGACCCTGGACCTTCTCACGGACGCGGAGACCGGCGCGCCCACGGATACGGCTGTCGAGCTGTCCGGACGGTTTTCGGAGATCATGGTGGACGAGTACCAGGACGTCAACGAGATTCAGGAGACCATCTTCACGGCGCTGTCCAAAAACGAAAAGAATATCTTTACCGTGGGCGACGTGAAGCAGTCCATCTACCGCTTCCGGCTGGCCGATCCCGGTATCTTCCTGCGCCACTATGACGCCTACGCCGACGAGGCCGAGGCCGTGGAGGGACAACCCCGCAAGGCGGTGCTGTCCAGGAATTTCCGCTCCAGGCCGGAGATATTGGACGCGGTGAACTTCGTCTTTGAGAACATCATGAGCCGGGAGCTGGGGGATATGGACTACGGCCCCAGGGAGCGCCTCTACCCGCCCGACGGGGCGGAGCCGGAGGGCGGCCCGCGGGTGGAGCTGGACCTGATCAGCGTGCGCGTCCCCTCCCAGCCGGGGGAGAAAAGGAAGCTCGCCCAGGCCGCGTCCGAGGACGAGGAGCTGCCCGGCAAGGTGGAGGCCGAGGCCGCCTTTGCCGCCAGACGCATCAGGGAGCTGGTGACCTCCGGGACCGTGACGGGGGAGAACGGCACCGAAAGGCCCGTGACCTACGGGGATATCGCCATCCTTCTCCGGTCCCCCAAAAACGTCCAGGCCGTGTGGGAGCAGGTATTCGCCCAGGAGGGCGTACCGCTCTCCTCCTCCCAGCCCTCGGACCTCTTCGCCGAATACGAGGTGTCCCTTGCCCTCTCCATGCTGTCCGTCATCGACAACCCGCGCCAGGATATCCCGCTGATCACCGTGCTCAGATGTCCCGTCTACGGCTTCACGGCGGAGGACCTGGCCAAGATACGCCTCTCAGACAGGAACGGCGATTTCTGGTCCGCCCTCAACGCCAGCGCCCAGGAGGATCAGCGCTGTGCCGCGTTTATACGGGACCTTACGGAGCTTCGGGACCTGTCGCCGGACATGACCGGCGACGAGCTTCTCTGGACGGTCTACACTAAGACCGGCCTTTTCGCCGTAGTCAGCGCCATGCCCTCCGGGCAGGAGCGAAGGGAGAACCTGATGCTCCTGATGGAGCTGGCCCGCTCCTGCGAGAGCGCGGGCTATCGGGGCCTGTTCGGCTTCATGACTTGGGTGCGCCGCCTGCAGGCCAGGGGCGACACGCCGGAGACGGTCTCCGGCGGCACGGAAAACGCCGTGACGCTGATGAGTACCCACAAGTCCAAGGGCCTGGAATTTCCCATCGTGTTCCTGGCTGGCCTGACCCACCGTTTCAACCGGGAGGATTCCAGGGCGCGGCTCGTCATCCACCCGGAGCTGGGGCCGGGACCCAAGCGGCTGGACCTTCGGCGGAAGATCGAATACAACACCATCGCCCGCCGTGCCGTGGCGGCTCGACTGCGGCGGGAGTCCCTCTCCGAGGAGCTCCGCATCCTCTACGTGGCCATGACCCGCCCTAAAGAGCGTCTTTTCCTGCTGTGTACTTATGCGGACGCCTGCGCCGCCGTGCAGAAGCTGACGGACCTGCCCCTGCCCGTGCCGCCGCAGCTGCTGTCCGCCATGCCAAGCCCCGCCGAATGGGTGCTGGCCCCGGCCCTGCGCCGGCCTGAGAGCAAGGCCATCCGCTTCGGGCTGGAGCCTGAGCCCTGTACGGTCTCCGGCGCGGCCTGGGATATGCGCCTTATAAACCCCGAATGGTTCAAGACTCCCGACACCGCCTCCGCCCCCGTTTTCACCGGGGAGACGGAGAGCGGGGAGGCCGACGGGGAGCTGGAGGCGCGTTTTGCCTACGTCTATCCCCACGCCGGCGCGGCCTCCATGCCCTCCAAGGTCACCGCCACGGAGCTGAAGGGCACCGACAGCACCGCCCACGCCGCCCAGGAGGCCGCCTATTTCGCCGGGACGGCGCCGGACTCCCCCCCGGACGTGTCCGCTCCGCCCGTAATGCCCCCGGAGCGCCCCGCTTTCATGGGCGGCGACGGCGGCCTCACCCCCGCCCAGCGGGGCACCGCCGCCCACATGGTCATGCAGTACGCCGACTACGCCAAATGCGGCACGGTACGGGGCGTCAAGGAGGAGATCGAGCGGCTGTGCCGGATGGATATCCTCACCCGCCAGCAGGCCGATGCCGTGAAGCCCGACCTGATCGCCGGGTTTTTCGCCAGCCGTCCCGGCAGGCTTGTCCTGGGGGCCGACAGGCTCCACCGGGAGCTGAAATTCTCCCTCCTGGTGGACTCGGAGGAGATCCCCGGCTTTGCCGCGGGGGAGAAGGTCCTGCTCCAGGGCGTGGTGGACTGCTGCGTGGAGAAAAACGGGAAGCTGACGGTCATCGATTTCAAGACGGATCGGGTGTCGGACGCCGCCATCGGCGAGCGCAGCCGCTATTACGCCGGCCAGCTGGCGGTCTACGCCCTGGCGGTCAGCCGCCTCTTCAAGCTCCCCGTGGAGCGGAAGGTCCTCTACTACCTCACCGTCGGGAAATATGTGGAGCTTCCGTGACTGGCCGGAGCGGAAAGCCGTCTATTTTTTCAAAAAAGATGTTGACAACGCAAAGTCAACTGTGGTAGAATAACCGATGCGTGAGAACTAACGAATGAAAGAGGTGAACGCAATGAAGGAGGGCATCCATCCCAAGTACGAGCAGACCACTATCCGGTGCGCCTGCGGCGAGGTCATTGAGACCGGCAGTACAAAGAGTGACATCAAGGTCGAAATCTGCTCCAAGTGTCACCCCTTTTATACCGGCAAGCAGAAGCTTGTCGATACCAGCGGCCGTGTGGATAAATTCAATAAAAAATTCGGCCTCAAGTAAAAAACAAAAAAGCGCGCAGGGCATTCGCCCTGCGTCTTTTTGTAAAGAGGGGTTCACCGTATGAGACTGCTTATACGCCGCGCCTGGCGCGCCGCGCTTCGGGAGAACGTGGACGAGGCCGCCTTCTCCGCCGCGCTTGCGGCCTTCCGGGAGGCCTGTCGGGACAGGATCGGGGCGGGCGAGATGAACACCGCCTCCGTCTTTCGCTTTCACGGTATGCTTTTCGCGTATTTGGAGCTTACGCCGGACAGGCCGGAGACCGGCGGCGCCGAGGCGCTCCTTGACGTCCTGGCCCCGTTTCTGAAGCGCTGGCCGGCCGTCAACGGCCCAGACCGGCCCTTCGTCCCCATGACGCCGGTTTTCTGGCACGACCAGCCCGTGTTCGCGGAGGAATATGCCCGCGCCCTGCCGCCGGAGAAGCGCTGCGGGCGCGTCGCCCTGCTGCGTCCGGAGAAGCTTATGAGCTACGTCACCTACCACCAGGCGCTGGTGCGGGAGGGCCTTTTGGTGGGGGACCGCCGCCAGTTCATCTCCCTCCACGAGAACGTCCTTTTCTCCTACTTCGAGACGCCCCGAAATCGGGAACAGGTTAACATAAAACGTTCAAACGAAAAGTCCCGCGTCCTGGACGAATGGCTTGCCGCCGATCCGGACAGCCACTTCATCCGCTTTCCGGAATCGCCCCATGAGAATTTCCACATCATCGAGACTGTCGTCTCCCTGTGAGGTGCGCCTATGAAAAAACTTACCTTTTCCGTAGTGGGTTCCGGCTGGCGGGCGGAATTTTACGCTCGGATCGCCGCCGCTCAACCGGACCGTTTCAAGCTTTCCCACATCCTCTGCCGCTCGGAGGAGAAGGCCAGGACCCTCCGTCAAAAGGGCTTTCCCACAACGACAGATGAAGTCGACATAATATCAGCAAGGCCTGATTTTGTGGTCGTCGCCGTGTCCAAGGGGGCCAACTTCGAGGTGACCCGCCGTTGGCTGTCCTTGGGCTTTCCCGTATTGGCGGAGACTCCCGCCGGGTGCTCCTTTGAGGAGCTGTGCGCCCTGTGGGAGCTGGCCCAAAAGGGGGCGCGGCTGGCGGTGGCGGAGCAGTACTTCCGCTACCCCCTCATTGCCGCCGGACTGCGGGAGGTTCGCGCCGGAAGGATAGGGGAGGCGCACAGTGTAACGCTTTCCCTGTGCCACGACTACCACGCCGCGTCGGTGATCCGCCGGATGTTGGGGATGGAGAACGGCCCGCTCCGGGACTTCACCGTGACGGCGTCTGTTCGGGAGTATCCCGTGGAGCAAACCGATTCTCGGTTCGGCCTCCTTACCGACGGGCAAATCGTTCAGAGTGGACGGGTCACGGCGGACTTCGTCTTTGATAACGGCAAGCGTGCCTTTTATGATTTCGATGGGATACAGTATCACACCCGTATCCGCGCGCGGCATATCGACCTGCGGGGCCAGCGCGGCCAGTGGTACGACACCACCATCCTCTGTTCCGACGAGACGCACACCCCGCGCAGGCTCAGGCTCACCGCCGCGCCCATTCCCGGCTTTGAGGCGCTGGTAACGCCGGAGCTTGCGGAGCTGGCGGCGTGGGAACCCTTCGTCCACATGGAGAACGCCCAGGACGAGTACGCCATCGCCACGCTGATGGACGGCATGGAGGCGTTCATCGCCGGCGGGCCGGAGCCGTACCCCCTCCGGGAGGCCCTGGAGGACGCCTATACCTGGCTGATGATGGGAAAAGCCATCGACGCCCACGCCCCGATCACAAGCGCCCCGCGCCCCTGGCAAGCCTGACCGCCGGCGTCGTCGCGGAACACGCTTAACCTCGCCGCCACGCAAGCGTGACGGCTCAGGCGCAGTGTTCGCTCCTCCTTTCCCCATCGGGCAGCCGCATGGCGGCGAATGATTGAATCAGAAGGGGAACCCTGACGGTTCCCCTTCCAATTCCTTCCCTCCGAACATACGAATTCCTGATAAATTACGCAAAATGCTCCCTGTAGGGGCCGATGACCACATCGGCCCACACGCCGCACCGTCGAATTTCCTTATACGCCCCGCCGAATTCCCGAAAATCTATTTAAGAAACCGTAGGGGTGGCCGTCCTCGGCCACCCGTCCATCTTTTTATGTCTCTATCACCAAATCCGCCGCGGCGTACACGCCGCAAGCCTCAAAATACCGGTTCTCCAGAGGGACCCAGCGGTTTACATAATCATTAACCCGCATGGGGTCCCGCGCCTTCAGCCGCCGGAGCTGCGTGTCCGGCGCGGTGCGCAGGGCGATTTTCAGCGTGTAGAAGTCCCGCAGCTCCGGGTGGAGGGAATAGGACCCCTCTACGATGTTGATCCGGCGGGGCGTATGCTCTATGGGCGGCTCCAGCGCCATTTTCCCGCAGTCAAACCGGCGGGTGACCACCTTCTCACCCCGCGCCAGAGGGAGCAGGATTTCCGACAAAAGCCGTTCTCGGTGCAGGTTCCCGCCCGGTTCCGAAAGCCTTTCGGCTGTGCGAAGCGCGGCGGGCAGGAAATAGTCGTCGGCGTGGAACAGCGCGGCATCGTAGACCTCCGCCAGCGCGGCCCCCAGGGTGGACTTTCCGGCGGCGCACATGCCGTCGATGCCGATGACAACTGGCCCCTTAAAGCGGGAGAGGCGGTCAATGCCGGAGAAAACGTCCAAAAAACGGGCGTACTCCGCGGCAATCACCCGGTAGGCCGGCTTGTTGGCGGTTCGGTAGCTCTCCGAGTGGGACAGCATGGGGTACCCCGCGGCGGCGTACCCGTTCAAAAAAGAGTCCACCTCCGCCGGATCAAAGCCCAGCCCGTAGAGAAGCGCGAGCTTTGCCTTGAAGCGCTCCAAATCCCCCCGCTTTTCCTTAGAGGACAGGGCGAAGATTTGAAAAAGCGTCTCCGGAGCGACCTTTCCGGCGGCGGGGGAGAGGTTGACGCGGACAACGCCGTTCCCGATATCGGTGATCAGCGCCTCGCCCGTGTCCCCGCACCCGGCCATCTCGCTCTTCAGCCGTTCCAGAGCCGCCTTCGGGTCCGCGATCAGGTGCCCGCCGCCGAACTCGTTCTGGTAGAGGAGCTTCACCGCGTCCCGTATTTGAAAGCCGGGCCGCCGCGCCTCCCTGGTGAGAATGTCCGCAAGCTCCATCCTCACCACTCCCGCTTGATGTCGCTCTCACGGACGCCGTAGGTCTCGCAGAACTCCCGCAGGTCCTTGTCGCCGCGGATCAGCATGACCTCGGTGAACTTGCCGCTGAGCGGGTCCTTCAGGCCCGCCACCTGCTCGCCGGTGCAGATGCTGGCCCGGATGGTGGGTATCTTGCCGGTCATATCAAAGCGCGGCTCCTGTTTTTTCCTTTTGAAAAACGCCACGGAAATCGACCTCCTTACACTTGCTCTTCTCTGTTACTTGCTCTTTCTCCTCCGCCGCGGCTGGTTCCGATTCCTCATTTTGCGGAAGCAGTCGTCGCAGATGCGGCTCTTCTGATACAGCCCCAGGGGCTTGCCGCAGATGGCGCAGAAGCGGATGTTGTTTTTCAGGCGCGTCAGCAGTATGTCGTTGATCTGCTCGGCCACGTCCTCCCTGGTCTCAAAGAGCTTGTCCTCGTCCGCCTGAAGGTCAAAGGCCTTGCAGAAGGAGAAGTAGAGGTCCAGCTTTTTATAGTAGAGCTCCAGCTCCAAAAGCGTGGGGTCCTCGGAGGCCAGACCCGGCTGCTCGATCTCCTCGCCCATGCGGTAGCGCCGCAAAAACATGAAAAAGAGCTCTCTCAGCGGCTCTGACGTCTCGTCAAAGGGGATATTGGCGGCCCGCAGCTCCTGCTCCTTGGTGAGGTCGAAGCCCAGCTCCCGGAGCTTGGAGATGATGGTGATATACCGGGAGATGTCCAATTTCACATAGGGCTCCACGGTGGGGAGCTTGTTCCACTCGGTCAGCACCTCCAAAAGGTCGAAATCTACCTGCAAAACAAGGTCGGAAAAGCCCACGACGGCCTTCTCGATGGGCGGCACGGCGGCCTCCAGCCCCGCCTTGATGAAGGGAAGATTCTGAGTGGCGCCCACATAGCCCCTGTTGTACATGCCGAAGCGCCCGGCGCGGCCCGCGATCTGCTTGATCTCCTCCGGCAGGAGGTCGCGCCGCTCCACACCGTCGAATTTCTCCGTCTCCATGAAGATGATGCGCCGGATGGGCAGGTTGAGGCCCATGCCAATGGCGTCGGTGGAGACCACATACTGCATGTCTCCCCGCAAAAAGCCCTCCATCTGCCGCCTGCGGGTGGCGTAGGGCAGGGCACCGTAGATGATGGCCGGCTCCTTGCCGTGGGAGCGAAGCTCCTCGGCCACGCTGAGGACCCCCACCTTGGAGAAGGTGATAAGGGCGTCCCCCGGCTGGATGCGTTCAGGGGACACGGTGGTGCGCATGGGGATCAGGGGGACGCGCCGCTCATGCTTTACCACCGTATAGGTGTCGCCGCAGCTGGCGATGAGCCGGATAAGGATGTCCTCCGCCTCCGGCGCGGCGCACAGGTGCACCTCCGGGGCCAGGACGCCCAAAATGGCCCTGGTCCAGGCGTAGCCCCGCTGGGGATCGCGGATCATCTGGCACTCGTCGATAACGGCCACGTCAAACCGCCGCTTCAGGTCCAGCTTCTCCGCCGTGGCGGCCACATGGGTGTCGCCGGGGCGGGAATCCTCCTCCTCGCCGGTAGCCAGGGAGCAGTCCACCCGCGCGTCTAAAAGCGTCTCCTGGGCCTCCAGCGCCAGGAGGCGCAGCGGCCCCAGATACACCCCCGTGGGGGATTCCATCAGCCGCACAAGGCCGGCGTAGGTCTTGCCGGTGTTGGTGCCGCCGATGTGCAGGATGAAGTGCCGCCGCATGGCTCTGGCCTCCGGGTACTCGTCCCTGGGGTTCAGCGCCATCAGCAGGGAGAGGGAGCTTCGTATGGCCCTGGGCACGTACCACACCGACCAGACCTTGGAAAGCCCGTCCCGAAAGAGAAGTCCCAAGGGAAAATCGGGGGAGCGGAGCATATCAAAAAGGCTCTCCTCTGACTGGACCCCGTGGAGCTGGTCGATGACGTTTCCGGCGGCCACCTTGAGAATGTTGGGATAGTGCTCGATGAGCCTGTCGCAGGGCCGCTCGTCCCAGTGGGCGCCGATGTAGCCGCAGGACTTTGTAAGCCCGCTCATGGCCGGCGGCACACAGGTGGCGGGCCGGCCCTTCTCCAGCGCCATGAACTCCCCCAGCCAGGAGCTGACCTGCCCGTAGGAGGGCTCCTGCCCGTTGGAGCCGAGACGTACCAGAATGGCCCGGTGGTAGTGGCGGGCCAGCAGGCTGGCGGCGGACTCGTCCCAGGGATATTTGGCGAAGGACTCCTCAAAAAGCGCCCGGACGCCGGCGGTGTCCAGGGCTTTTTTCATCTTCGGCGCGCTCTCGCCGTTTTTTTCGGCGAAGGCCGCGGCCTCTGGCACGATGACCCGGTGCTTGTCGATAAACTCCGGCGTCATCTCCGCCTCCATCACCGCGCTCTTTCGCCAGGTGCGCAGGACCTTGCGGCTGTCACCCACATGCACATAGGTGGGCTTGGGCAGAAGCGTCTCGATCAGCTCGTTCGTCCAACCGCGCTTCAGGAGCGCGCTTTTCGTCATGGAATTTTTGCTCTTCGACATCCGCGCCCCCACCTCATTGTGACTTACTAAAAAATAAATAAAAAAATTTAAAAATAATGCTTGACAAATAAAATGATTTGTGGTACAATACAAATCATCCGAAAGCAAAGAGGCCTTGCCGGCTTGTCGGAGAAAGCCCGTCGGGGCTTTTTCGACAGTCTCCTTACGGGGTGATCCGCAGGGCCTGACAGGCCGAACAGAGGCCGGTGTTCGGATCGATATCAAAAAGAGCGCCCTCTATTTTGCACCGGCCCTCCGCCTGGGTGTAGGGGGTGCGCTTGGGCTCGCCCAAAAAGCGCCCGATAGACTGCTCCGGGCGGACGCCCAGGATGGAGTCTATGGCGCCGGTCATGCCAAGATCGGTGATGAAGCCCGTGCCCTTTGGCAGCACTCTGGCGTCGGAGGTCTGGACGTGGGTGTGGGTGCCCCAGAGGGCGGAGATCCTGCCGTCCAGGTGCCACGCCAGCGCCGCCTTTTCGCTGGTGGCCTCGGCGTGGAAGTCGATGAGGATGATTTTGGCCGTCAGCTTTTTGAGGATTCTTTCCGCCTCGTAAAAGGGGCTGTCCGGGCCGAACTCCATACCGCACCGGCCAATCAGGTTCACCACCGCCACCCGTCCCAGGGGCGTGTCCGTCTCTGTCCAGCCCATGCCGGGGGCTAGGGGGGACAGGTTGGCGGGCCGCAGGATGCGGGGGGTGTCATCCAGATACCGGTGCAGGGTGTATTTTTGCAGGGCGTGGTTGCCCAGGGTGATCACGTCCGCGCCGGCGGAAAAGATGGCCTCGGCCTCCTGGGGATTGATCCCCACCACGGAGGCGTTTTCGCCGTTGACCACGCAGAAGTCCGCCTTGTACTCCCGCCGCAGCGTCCAGAGGGACGCGGTGAGGGCGTTGACGCCGTTTTCGCCCACCACGTCGCCTACAGCCAGTATCCTCACAGGCTGTTACCCACGTTGATGCGGACCGCCTGGCGGTGATTGATCACGTCCACGCGCTTGTAGATGCCGCCGTCCTCGCCGTCGCGGGTCCACTGCACCTCGCTGTCGAACTCGAAGCAGATGCGGCCCGTGTGCAGGAGGGTGATGTTGTCGGAGTTGAAATTGCGCTTGAGGATGTTGCCCACGGTGGCGTTCAGCTCCGCCAGATTCCGCGGCTTGCGGATAAGAAGCGCCTCAAAAAGCCCGTCGTCCAGGGAGACGTTGTCCTCGTCGAATTTGACGATGCCTCCGGCCACGGTCAGGGAGTTGGTGACGAAGCCGAAGAGCAGGTCGCCCTCAAAATACCCGCCGTCATAGCGGACGCGGGTGTGGTGCGCCGTGATCTCCGTCAGCTGGCCCAGCGCCTCCGTCAGATACGCCAGATACCCCCAGGTGTTCTTGGCGGCCTGGGGGGTGGTGAAGGGGACGTTGGTAAAGGTGCCGAAGGCCGCCACGTAGCCGAAATAGTCCTGTCCCAGCTGGCCCACGTCCAGGGGCCTGTGCTCCGCGTAGGAGGAGCCCAGGCTGTCGATGGCGTCCTTGGGCGTTTTGGGGATGTTCAGGGACGTAGCCATATCGTTGGTGGTACCCAGGGGGATATAGCTGATCTCCGGACGGTCCTCCGGCGCTAAGCGCATAAGGCCGGAGATGACCTCGTTGAGGGTGCCGTCGCCGCCGGTACAGATCACGTTGGAGACCTGCGGGCCGTATTCCTCGGCAAAATCCGAGGCGTCGCCGCGCTTTTCCGTGACGCACACCGTAACGGCGCTGCCGCCGGAGCAAAGGGTGCTGAGCAGGTCCAGAAGGATGTTCTTGACCCGCCCTTTGCCGGAGACAGGGTTGACGATGAGAAGCTTCTTTTCCATGGCGTTCTACCTCTGCGGAAGCTTATTTTGCGTCGATGACGCGCACGCGCACGACGCCGCCGATGGCCCGAACGGCCTCCTCCAGGGAAGCGTCGGGCTGGTCGCCCAGCTCCAGCATGGTGTAGCTGATCTTACTGCCCTTCAGGGAGGCGTTGACCATGTTCTCGATGTTGATCCCCGCGCCGGAGACGGCGCCGGTGATCTTCGCGATCATACTGGGGACGTTCCTGTGGAACACGCAAAGGCGGGCCAGGCGCGAGGGGGCCATGACGGCCTTGCCGAAGTTCACGGAGTTGTTGATGTTGCCGTTTTCGATGTAGTCCCTGGCCTCCTGGGCGGCCATAACGGCGCAGTTTTCCTCGCTCTCCCAGGTGGTGCCGCCCAGATGGGGGGTCATCACCACGTTCTTTGTGCCGATGAGGGTGTTGGTGGGAAAGTCGGTGACGAAACGGGCCACTTTTCCGGTGTTCAGGGCGGCCCGAATGGCCTCCTCGTTGACCACCTGCTGGCGGGCGTAGTTAATGATGCGCACGCCGTCCTTCATCTTGGCGAGGAACTCCGCGTCCACCATGTCCCGCGTTTCGTCGGTAAGGGGGACGTGGAGCGTCAGGAAATCGCAGTCGCACAGGTCCTCCAGCCGGTCCACCCTGACCACCTTGTTGGAGATGGCCCAGGCCGCGTCCACGGAGAGGTAGGGGTCGTAGCCGTACACGTCCATGCCCAGGTGCTGGCAGATGTTGGACACCCTGCGGCCCACGTTGCCCATGCCGATGACGCCGATCTTCTTGCCCATGTACTCAGGGCCGGCGAACTGCTTTTTGACCTTCTCCATGACCACGCTGACGTCCCGCTCTTTTGTGTCGAAGTCAAGGACCCACTGGATGGCCCCCAGAATGTCCCGGCAGGACATGCCCAAAGCCATCAGGAACAGCTCCTTCACGCCGTTGGCGTTGCCGCCGGGGGTGTTGAATAC
Source organism: uncultured Oscillospiraceae bacterium (assembly GCA_947626845.1). Taxonomy (GTDB): domain Bacteria; phylum Bacillota; class Clostridia; order Oscillospirales; family Oscillospiraceae; genus RUG626. The sequence continues at coordinate 18,429 of CANQTW010000031.1, forward strand.
CACAACGCCCATCTCCGCCAGCTTCTCCAAGGGGATGGTGTTGACGCCGATGCCGGCCCTGGCCACGCACAGGAGCTTGTCGCCAAAGGGATAGTCCAGCAGGGAGGAGGCGCGGACGAAGATCACTTCGGGGTTTTCCAGATCGTCGCCCACGGCGTATTTTTTGGGGTCCAAGATGGCCTTGCAGGCGGGGGAGATGTTGTTGATGGTTTTGACGTTGATCATTTTAGTATACCTCTGAAATCAGATTTTATTTCCGAATCATGTTTTCCGCTTCAAATTTTGCCATGAAGTCCACAAGCTTCCTGACGCCCTCCACAGGCATGGCGTTGTAGATGGAGGCACGCATACCGCCCACGATGCGGTGACCGCCCAGGGAGACAAAGCCGCTGGCCGCGGCCTCCTTGACGAATTTCGCGTCCAGATCGGGATCGGCGGTGCGGAAGGTGACGTTCATTTTGGAGCGGGCGGCCCGCTCCGCGCAGCCGGAGAACAGCCTGGAGTTGTCCAGGAAATCGTAGAGCAGTCCGGCGCGCTCCTCCCGAAGCGCCTCCATGCCCTGTACGCCGCCCTGCTCCTTCACCCATTTGAGGGTGAGGCCCAGCATGTAGATGTTGAAGGTGGGGGGCGTGTTGTACATGGAGTCCTTGTCGATCATGGTCTTGTAGCTGAGGATGGTGGGGGTGAAGGGCAGCTCCCGTCCGGCCAGGGACTTGTCGATGATGACGGCGGCCATCCCGGCGGGGGCCATATTCTTCTGCACCCCGGCGTAGATGAGGCCGTGGCCGGCGATATCCACCGGCTTTGAGAGGATGTTGGAGCTCATATCCGCCACCACGGGGCAGGCGGCTTGGGGGGTGTAATCCCACTCGGTACCGTAGATGGTGTTGTTGGCGCAGTAGTGGAAATAAGCGGCGTCCGGGGACAGGTCAAGCTCCTCCTGGCGGGGGATGCAGGTGTGGTTTTTGGCCGAGGTGTCCGCGGCGATGTGGACCTGGCCGTACTTCTTGGCCTCCTTGGCCGCGAGGCCTGAGAAGTTGCCGGTGACGGCGTAATCAGCCGCGCCGGTGGCGCCGATGAGGTTCATAGCCACAGCGGCGAACTGGCCCGTGGCGCCGCCCTGCATGAAGAGGATCTCGTGGGTATCGGGTACGGACAGGACTTCACGGAAAAGGGCCTTCGTCTCATCGAAGATCTCCTGATACGCCTTGGAGCGGTGGCTCATCTCCATGGCGGACATGCCGGAGCCGTTGTAGTTTTTGATCTCCGCGGCGGCACGCTCCAGCACCGGTACGGGCAGCATGGAGGGTCCGGCGGAGAAGTTGTAGACGCGCTCAGTAAACATGGAAAAATCCCCCTGGGTTGAAAAATTTCTTTAATTAGATGAATTATACATAAAATGATGCCGATTTACAAGAGGACATTTCCCCAAAGCGCCCCATTGGAAACGCCGGTGATTTGTACATTTGCCACAGTGTTGCGCAAGGCCCCGCCCCTGGCGCGCACCTCGCAGTAGTTTCCGGCGTGGCCCGTCCAGACGCCCTCCTCCTCCGTCTCAAAGAGGACGGAGAGGGTCTTGCCAATCTGGGCCTCCAAAAACCGCTCCTTCATCCGGCGGGCCGCCGCGGCGGCTTCCCTGGCGCGGGCCTCCTTGACCGCCCTGGGCAGCTGTTCCATCCGGGCCGCGGCGGTGCCGGGGCGGACGGAGTAGGGGAAGACGTGCATGGAGGAGAAGGCGCACTTTTCAATAAAAGCCATGGTCTCCCGGTGATCCGCCTCCGTCTCGCCGGGGAAGCCGGTGATCAGGTCGGCGGTGAGGCCGCAGTTGTCGAAACAGCTCCGCAAAAGGGCGACGGACGCATAAAACCGGGCGGTATCGTACTTCCGGCGCATCCCTGAAAGCGTCCTGTCACAGCCGCTTTGCAGGGAGAGGTGGAAGTGGGGGCAGAGGTTGGGCAGGGCGGAGAGCCGTCGGCAGAAGTCCTCCGTCACGACCCTGGGCTCCAAGGAGCCAAGGCGTATCCGGCAGGACGGGGCGGCCTTGGCCGCGGCCTCCACGGCGTCCGTGAGAGTGGGCTTCTCCGGCAGCTCCGCGCCGTAGGAGGCGATCTCGATGCCGGTGAGGACGATCTCGCGGTAGCCCTGGCGGGCCAGCTTTTCCGCCTCTACGGCACAGGCCTCCAGAGGCAGGGAACGCACACGGCCCCGTGTATACGGTATGATGCAGTAGGAGCAGAAGTTCACGCACCCGTCCTCGATCTTGAGGAGCGCCCGCGTCCGGCCCTCCGGGCTTCCGGCGGGGAGCAGCTCGAAATCCCGCCGCTCCAGGGCGTTGTCCACGCTGGAGAACGATTTTTTCTCCGAGAACGCCCGTTCCAGGGCCTCCACAAAGCCGGCCTTGTCGCCGCTGCCAAAGACCACGTCGCCCAGCGCGGCGGCGGCTCCGGCGTCCGCCTGGCTCCAGCACCCGCACAGGGCGATGAGCGCGTCGGGGTTCAGCTCCTTCAAATGCCGCGCGGCCTGACGGGATTTGCGCCCCGCCTCGGCGGTGACGGCGCAGGTGTTGATGACGGCGGCGTCCAGGCCCGTCTCCTCCGCGGTGATCTGGTGGCCCCGCTCCGAGAGCATGGTCTCTAAGGCGGCGGACTCGAACTGGTTGACCTTACAGCCAAGGGTGTGGATGTGTATTCTCATAATGGTCTTGTCCTGCATAAAAAAATGGTGTATAATCCGGTATTATAGTATAATTCGGATTTAAAATCAAGGTGATTTTCATGACGATCTATTTTGACAACGCCGCCACCACAAAGCCCTGCCCGGAGGCGGTGGAGGCCGTGGCGCGGGCGCTGACGGAGGACTACGGCAATCCCTCCTCCGGCCACGTCCTGGGCCGGCGGGCCGCCGCGGCGTTGAGGGAGGCCCGCGAGGAGATCGCCCGTACCCTGAGTTGTGACGCCGCCGAGCTTCTTTTTACCTCCGGCGGGACGGAGGGGGACAATATGGCCCTTCGGGGCGCGGCGTATCTCCAGCGGCACCGCTGCCGCCATATCATCACCTCCGAGGCCGAGCACGACGCCGTGAGAAAGACCTGCCAGGCCCTCCAAAGTCAGGGGTATGAGGTGACGTTTTTAAAGCCGGACAGGTCGGGGGCCATAGGTGTGTCCCAGGTGCTGGAGGCCCTGCGGGAGGACACGGGCCTTGTGTCCCTGATGCTGGTGAACAACGAGACGGGCGCGGTGACGGATATCGCCGGCATCGCCGCGGCGGTCAAGGGGAGAAATCCCAACGCGCTTATCCACTCCGACTGCGTCCAGGCGTTCTTGAAGGTGCCGTTCACCCCTAAAAAGCTGGGGGCGGACCTGGTCACCGTCAGCGCCCATAAAATCCACGGCCCCAAGGGGGTGGGGGCGCTCTATGTCAGAAAGGGCCTGCGCCTCCCCTGCCTCGTCACCGGCGGGGGGCAGGAGGGGGGCGTCCGCCCCGGCACCGAACCCATGCCGGCGATCCTGGGCTTCGCCGCCGCCGCCAGGGCGGGGCGGGAGACCTTTGCGGAGGACGTGAAGCGGATGGTTGACATAAAGCAGTATCTCATGGACGGTCTGGGCGCGGCTCTCCCCGGCCTCCGGCTGATCGGGGAGAGCCGCGCCCCGCACATTCTCAGCGTCTCCCTGCCGGGGTATAAAAGCGAGGTGCTGATGAACCTTTTGGACGCCAGGGGCATCTGCGTCTCCAAAAGCTCCGCCTGCAAAAAGGGGGCCAGGAGCCACGTGCTGGAGGCCATGGGGGAGAGCGCGGAGACCGTCGACGGCGCTATAAGGATAAGCCTTTCCCGGTACAGCACCATGGAGGAGGCGGACATCTTCATCCGCGAGCTGAAAGCGGCGTCGGAAACACTGAGGGTGAAGATAAGGTAATGGATAAAACGGATGTAAGACGGGGAAGCGTCTGGAGTTTTTTGATTTCCGGTTGCTTTTTCCGAAAGGATGGGGTATAATGCAAACCAACCCATCGATGCGGTGGGAAATATGGGGGACAAGATGATCAAAGCGGTGATATTCGATCTGGACAACACGCTTTTACGGACTGACAAGAGCCTGTCGGACTACTCCCGCGGCGTTCTGGCGAGGTGCCGGAAGCGGGGGATATACGTATTCGCGGCCTCGGCAAGGCCGGAGCGGACAGTACGGGAGTTTGGAATCGTGGGCGAATTTGAGGCCCTGGTCACCCTGAACGGCGCGCGGGTGCTGATACGGGGCCGGGAGCTGGTGAACGCCATAGCGCGGGAGAGCGGGGAGCGGATCGCGGCGGGGCTTCTGCCCCTGCCGGACGCCCTGGTCAGCGTGGAGATGAGCGGCGGGATTTACGCCTCGGCCCCCATCCCGGAGTGGAACGCCAGCGTATTTGCGGGCTTTCCCAGACTGCCGGAGGGGACGCTCTACAAGGTGTTGGTCAGCGGCGTCACAGAGGCGGAGGCCAGGGCCGCGCTGACGGAGGATACATATTGCACCGCCATCGAGGGCGGGAAGCTCTACCAGTTCATGAGCCGTGAGGCGACCAAGTGGGGCGGCGTCCGGGAGATGCTGGCGGCCTTCGGCCTTGCGCCGGAGGAGTGCGCCTTTTTCGGGGATGACTGGGACGATATCGAGTGCGTCAAAAACTGCGGCCTGGGCGTGGCCATGGAAAACGCCATCCCGGAGGTGAAGGCCGCCGCGGACGGCTTCGCGGGGCACTGTGACGGGGACGGCGCGGCCAGATACGTGGAGGAGAACATCTTATGACACGGAAGCTTTACTATGAGGATTCCCATATCCGGTCTTTTGACGCGGTGGTCATCGAGTGCGTCCAACGGGACGGATATTATGAGATCGTGCTGGACAAAACGGCCTTTTTCCCGGAGGGCGGGGGCAATCCGGCGGACACCGGGACGCTGGGGGAGGTGAAGGTCCTCCACACCTTTGAGCGGGGGGACGAGGTCGTCCACCGGTGCGGCGGGCCGTTGGAGGCCGGCGGTACGGTACACGGGGAGATCGACTGGGAGAAGCGGTTTTCCAATATGCAGAACCACACCGCCGAGCATATCGTTTCCGGCATCGTCCACCGGCGTCACGGGTACGCCAATGTGGGCTTCCACATGGGGGCCGAGGGGGTCATCGTGGACTTCGACGGCTTTGTGGAGGATGGGGAGCTTGCGGACATCGAGCGGGAGGCCAACGAGGTGGTCTGGCGGAATGTGCCCGTCACTGAGAGCTTTCCCGCGCCGGAGGAGCTGCCGGGGCTTGAATACCGCAGCAAGCTGGAGCTTACGGAAAATGTGCGGCTTGTGACCATCCAGGGCGTGGACGTGTGTGCCTGCTGCGCGCCCCACGTGAAGAGGACGGGGGAGATCGGCGTCATCAGGATTTTCGAGTCCATCCGCCGGAAAAACGGCGTCAGGATACGGATGCTGGCGGGGGAGCGGGCGTATGAGGACTACCGGAAACGGGCCGGAAGCGCGGCGGAGATCTCGGCGCTGCTGTCCGTCCCCCAGGACGACGTGGCAGCCGCCGTGGAGCGGCTGATGGCCGAGCGGGATGGGCTTGCCTATAAGCTGGGCGGCCTCAAGCGGAAAATGATCCAAAACGAGGTTGACATAATCAAAGAAACGGCGGGGAATCTGCTGTTCTTTGAGGAGGAGCTTGATGTGAAGGAGCTGCAGCTTCTGGCCAACGCCGCCGCCGAAAAATGCGGGATCGCCGCCGCCTTCTCAGGGGACGGCGAGGCGGGGTATAAGTACGTTTTGGCCTCTAAAAGGACCGATCTGCGCCCTGTCGCAAAGGACATGAACGCCGCCCTCCAGGGCCGCGGCGGCGGCAGGCCGGAGCTGGTCACCGGGACGGTCAGGGCCAAAAGAGCGGAGATAGAGGAATATTGGGGGCAGGTATGACGCGGGCCGTTAAGTGTCTGCCCCTGGGTTACGACAGGGAAAAAAGATGAATGTACGAAAAGCTTTACGCTTATCTGATTTCGATTATTCGCAAAACGGCGCGTATTTCTTTACCATATGCGTACAGGACCGTAGACCTGTGCTCAGTTCGGTTTACCTCGTAGGGGAGAGCTCCAAACCCGCCCGAACAGGGAGGGCCTTATGCAACTTGAAAAAAGAGAGGGCGCGCCGGAGAGGCTTAAAACCGTGGTGCGGCATCCGATCAGGCCGGCGGGGGTGTGAGATATGGACAGGACGGAAAAAGCGGTTTTCACCAACATGTGCATGATCACCGACGGCGCGGGAAACGTGCTGGTGGAGGATCGAAGGGACCCGACCTGGCCCGGCGTCACCTTCCCAGGCGGCCATGTGGAGAGCGGGGAGTCCTTCACCGACGCGGTCATCCGAGAGGTCTTTGAGGAGACGGGCCTTACCGTCTCCGACCTCGCGCTGTGCGGCATCAAAGACTGGACGCAGGACGACGGGACGAGGTACACGGTGCTTTGCTACAAGACGTGCCGGTTTACGGGCACTCTTGCCTCCTCCGGCGAGGGGGAGGTCCGCTGGGTACCCTTACGGGAGCTGCCGAACATGAAGCTTGCCGGCGGCATGGAGACGATGCTGAGGCTGTTTACGGAGGACGGGCTTTCCGAGCAGTTTTTCCAAAAGCAGGACGGCCAATGGGTGGAGACACTGAAATAAATAAAATACGCCTGAAAGGTTGACATAATATGTACATCCGAGATCTATACAAATCCAAAAAGCTCCCCATTTCCTATGAGATCTTTCCGCCCAAGGGGGAGCTGAGGGTGGAGACTTTGCGGGACACGCTGGACGCGCTGGCGGGGACGGAGCCGGATTTCATCTCCGTCACCTGCTCCGCGGGAGGGTCCGGGAACGGGAAGAACACGGCGGCGCTGACGGGGATCATTGAGCGGGAGTACGGCATCCCGTCGGTGGCCCACATCACCTGCGTCAACTCCACCCGCGCCGATGTGGACGCGGCTGTTGAGGACATAAAAAGCCAGGGGATATCCAACGTCTTTGCCCTCCGGGGGGACAGGCTTCCGGGGAGCGAGACAAAGGATTTCCGGTACGGCGCGGAGCTGGTGCGGTATCTTCGGGAGCGCACGGACTTCTGCGTGGGCGGCGGATGCTACCCGGAGGGGCATGTGGAGTGCGACGACTTTGACGCGGATATCCGGCATTTGAAGGAGAAGCAGGACGCCGGGGCGGAGTTCTTTTTGAGCCAGCTTTTCTTTGAAAACGCCGCCTTTTACCGCTTTATCGAGAAGGCCAGGGCGGCGGGGATCACCGTGCCGGTGGACGCCGGGATCATGCCCATCATGGGCAAGAGCCAGATCACCCGAATGGTCTTTATGTGCGGCGCCAGCCTGCCCTCGGCGGTGATCCGGATGGTGAACCGGTATGAGAACGACCCGGAGTCCCTTTTGAAGGCCGGGATGGAGTACGCCGCGCGGCAGATCGTGGAGCTGGCGGAGAGCGGCGCGGTCAGCGGGATACATATCTACACCATGAACAAGCCGGAGGTGGCGAAATTTGAGATGGGGGCGCTGAGGGATGCCGGATTCTGATTTTTCCATTGAGAAAAGCGAGGTTTTGCGGTATCTGGGCTACCGGGGGCAGGAGCTGGGCCCGGAGCTGGAACGGCTCATGGAGGAGATGTGCCAAAGGTGCCTGGAGAGCGCAAGGCCGCGGTATTACTGGCGGAGCTTCGCCCTGGCGGCGGACGGGAACGGACAGCCGGAGCTGGCCGGAACGGGGGTCGTATTGCGGGGCGGGGACATCAGAAAGCACCTTGACCGAGGCGCGGCCTGCGCGGTCATGGCGGCCACCCTGGGCCTGGAGCCGGAGCGGGAGATGCTGCGCATCGGGCGGCGCTCCACCACCGGGGAAATCGTCTTTAACGCGGCGTGTACGGCGCTCATCGAGAGCGTGGCGGACGCCTGCGAGCGGGAGATACAGGCTTACGCCAGGGGAAAGGGGCTTGCCGCCGGATACCGGTACAGCCCAGGGTACGGGGATTTTCCCCTGGAACAGCAGGGGGCGGTGCTGGGCGTCATTGAGGCCGGGACCAGGCTGGGGATCACCCTGACGGACTCCATGCTGATGGTGCCCAAAAAGAGCGTTTCGGCGCTGATCGGCCTCTATCCCGCCGGAGCGGGAATCCGGCGGGGCGGCTCCACCTGCGAGACGTGTGAGAATTACAATAACTGCAAATTCAGAAAGGAGGGCTATGGCTGTGGCGGTTAAGGGATTTACCCTCATCGACGGGGCCATGGGGACGGAGCTTCAAAAGCGCGGCCTGAAAACCGGCGCTCTGCCGGAGCTTTTGAATCTGACCGAACCGGATATGGTGCGGGCGGTACACAGGGAGTATGTCAACGCCGGAGCGGATATCATCACCGCCAACACCTTCGGCGCCAATTCCCGCAAGCTGGGGAGCGGGGCGCGTGTGCGGGAGGTCATCGCCGCCGGTATCCGGCTGGCCAGGGAGGCGGGAGCCGGGCGCGTGGCGCTTGATCTGGGCCCCACCGGGGCCATGCTGGCGCCTATGGGGACCATGAGCTTTGAGGAGGCCTACGGGCTCTATCGGGAGCAGGTCATGGCCGGCGCGGAGGCCGGGGCGGACCTGGTGATCATCGAGACCATGTCGGACCTTTTGGAGGCCAAGGCGGCGCTTTTGGCGGTGAAGGAGAACTCCCGCCTGCCGGTCTTTGTGACCATGACCTTTGACAGGGACGGGAGGACGTTCCTGGGCACAAGCCCCGCCGTGGCGGCGGTGACGCTGTCGGCCCTGGGGGCGGACGCGGTGGGCATCAACTGCTCCCTGGGGCCGGAGGAGATCGAGCCCTTTGCCGCCCAGATGCTGGAGTGGTCCTCCGTGCCGGTGGTGGTCCAGCCCAACGCGGGGCTTCCCGACGCCACCTCCGGGGAGACGGTGTATCCCGTGGGGCCGGAGGAATTTGCCCGGTGCGTGGGGCGGATGCTGGACGCGGGCGTGACCGTCGCGGGCGGCTGCTGCGGCACCACGCCGGAGCATATAAGGCTCCTGCGGGCCGAAATGGACAGGAGAACGCCGGTAGAGCGGGAGATCAGGCGCCGCACCGTCTTTACCAGCGCCCAGAGGCTGGTCTGCCCGGAGGAGGGGGGCATCGCCGTCATCGGCGAGCGCATCAACCCCACCGGAAAAAAGAAGATCAAGGAGGCCCTGCGGCATCAGAGCTTTGACTATATCCTCAGCGAGGCCATCAGCCAGGAGGAGGCCGGAGCGGAGCTTCTGGACGTGAACGCGGGACTGCCGGAGATCGACGAGCCGGGGACGCTGACAAGGCTGGTGACGGCCCTGCAGGCGGTGACGCCGCTGCCATTGCAGATCGACAGCTCGGACCCGGAGGCCATCGACAGGGCCTGTCGGGTGTACGCCGGAAAGCCCATCATCAACTCCGTCAACGGCAAGGAGGAGAGCCTTTCCGCGATCCTGCCCCTGGCCAAAAAGTACGGCGCGGCGGTGGTGGGCCTTACCCTGGACGAGAGCGGTATCCCCGACAGGGCGGAGGACAGGCTGAAGATCGCGGAAAAAATCCTCCAAAGGGCCCGGGACTACGGCATTCCCAGGGAGGACGTGCTCATCGACTGCCTGACCATGGCGGTATCCACCAATCAAAGGCTGGCGGGGGAGACCCTGCGGGCTGTGGGCCTGGTGACGGAAAAGCTGGGCCTCCGGACGGTGCTGGGCGTCAGCAATATCTCCTTCGGCCTGCCGGCCAGGGAGCTTTTGAACGCCACGTTCCTGGCAAACGCCCTGGCGCGGGGGTTGACCCTGCCGATCCTGAATCCCCTGTCACAGCGGTATATGGACGTGGTGGCCGCCTGGCGGGTGCTCAGCGGCGAGGACAGGGACGCGGGCAGATATATTGAGAGTTATGTAAACAAAACCGCCACGTATGAGAGATATGTCAGCAAAAAGACAGACAATGTTATGTCAACTAACGACGTTATGTCTACCGATAAGGAAGCGGACATCACGCAGATCGTGCTGTCGGGGCGGAAGATGTTCATTGAGGACGCGGTACGGAAGGCGCTGGCGGAGAGGACGCCTATGGAGGTGATCAACGAGCTTTTGATCCCCGCCATCAACGCCGCCGGGGACAGGTTTGAGAAGGGGCAGTTTTTCCTGCCGCAGCTGATGGCCAGCGCCGAGACGGTGAAGCTGGGCTTTGACGTGATCCGAGACAGGGCCGGATCGGGCGAGGTCGTGAGCAAGGGGAAAATCCTGCTGGCCACGGTGAAGGGCGATATCCACGACATCGGGAAGAACATTGTGAAGATGCTCCTGTCCAACTACGGCTATGAGATCGTGGACCTTGGCCGGGACGTGGACCCGGATACGGTGGTGGAGGTGACCCTGCGGGAAAAGATACGGCTTGTGGGCCTGTCGGCGCTGATGACCACCACGGTGAAGTCGATGGCGGAGACCGTGGAGAAGCTCCACGCGGCGGGGGCGGACTGCAAGATCATGGTGGGCGGCGCGGTGCTGAACGAGGAGTACGCCAGGCTTGTGGGCGCGGACTTTTACGCCAGGGACGCCCAGGAATCGGCCAGGATCGCCGCCAGGGTGTTCGGCGAATAGGGATGCGGGGTTTACGAATTTTTTTGAATTTTTCAAAAAAATCCTTGACAAGCCTGCCGCGCATGGGTATAATAGCTCTTGCGTTTAGCGGGATTGTGTAAAGGTAGCACAGCGGACTCTGACTCCGTATGTGAGGGTTC
>CANQTW010000032.1 GCA_947626845.1 uncultured Oscillospiraceae bacterium
CTCCGGGAGCATACCGCCGTTTGTTGTCAGCAGCCCGTTTCACGGTCTGCGTGTAGTTCCTTGTAAACTGACCTAATCCTCCTTTTAGACTACATTTCCTGCTTTTTGTTTGCCGTTCTGCGCCATCACACCGACTAAGGCGTGGGGCACATAGAGTTCTTCCAGATAGTCGATCTCGTCCCGCGTCAGCTCCATCTCCACGGCCTTTGCCGCGCCGTCCACATGGGAAAATTTCGTCGCGCCCACCACCGGGGCGGTCACTTTCGTGAGCAGCCACGCCAGTGAAATTTCCGTCATGGATACTCCCCTCTTGTCCGCCAGCTCCGCCACCCGGTCAATAATCCTGCCGTCCACCTCGGCTGTGGCATCGTACTTGAATTTTGCGTAGGTGTCCTCCTGCAAACGCTTTGAGGTTTCACCGGCGCGCTTGGAGAGCCGCCCACCCGCCAAGGCGCTGTACGGCGTCATGGCGATATTCTGATCTTTGCAGAAGGGCGCCATTTCCCGTTCTTCCTCGCGGGCAATCAGGTTGTAGTGTCCCTGGATGGACACAAATTCTGTCAGCCCGTGCTCCCTTGCATAGAAATTTGCCTTTGCCAGCTGCCACGCAAAGCAGTTGGAGATGCCGATGTACCGGGCTTTCCCAGCCTTCACCGCGTTATGGAGCCCCTCCATGATTTCCTCCATGGGCGTGTGGTAATCCCACATATGATAGATGTAGAGGTCCACATAGTCCATGCCCAGATTGCGGAGGCTCTGATCGAGGTAATCTTCAATATGCTTCTGGCCGCTGATGCCGGCGTCTATCTCGTCCTGGGTCCGGGGCGTGAACTTCGTGGCAATCATAAAATCGTCCCGCTTTGCAAAATCCCTCAACGCCCGGCCCACATACTGCTCACTGGTGCCGTTCTGGTAGGCAATGGCGGTGTCGTAGAAGTTGATGCCAAGGTCCAACCCATGCTTGATGATCTCCCTCGTCTGCGCCTCGTCCACCGTCCAGCTGTGCTGGCCCGTGGCGGCGTTGCCGAAGCCCATACAGCCCATGCAGATGCGGGAGACGGTCAGATCAGATTTTCCAAGTTTCGTGTATTTCATCTTTTATTCTCCTAACAGCGTTCTCGCGCAGTTGTAGACAATCTCATAGATCGACATAAACACGTAATTGACCCCCGCCTCCTCCATGGCCGCCCGCTGTTTTTCGGTGACGTAGGTGTAGGGATAGATACCGAACATGAACGGGAAAAATGTGTAGATAAAATCCCGTTTTTGCGCCACGGTCATCTCCGGGAAGTATTTGTCAAGGCACGCCTCCACCGTGCGGATGGATTCGCCATACGCGACCTTGAACGCCGCCAGATGCTCCGGGCGGCTGCCGGTCTCCATATCATAATGGTTCATGGACATGATCTTGAGCAGCTGCGCACGTTTTTCCAGGGAATGTGCCAGTTTGTCCGCAAAGGCGTCTTTGGTAAGCGTGGCGTTCTCCGCCATGATTCGCTCAAGGTCCGCGATCCACAGCTCATATTCCCGCTGCAACAGGGCCAGGAAGATTTCTTCCTTCGTCTGAAAGTAGTTATAAATGGAGGTGCGTGTGAAGCTGGTCACATTTCCGATCTCTTTGATGGTGATCTCCTTGAAGCTCATGGTCTGATAGAGCTTTTCGCAGGCGTTGATGATTTCCTCTCTGCGGGCCTCCGTCAGCTCCGGCGATCCCTTTGGCATCTTGCGTCCTCCTTATTTTTCCGGCGTCTTTTTGAAAGACAGGCATTTTCCAATCACATCGCCGGTTCTGAGATATTGATAGGTGGGGAACTCAAACAGCACCGGCTTTAAACTGTCATAATCGACCTTGCCCTTTTCGTTCAAATGCTCCTCCGCCACATAGGTGTTGTCGATGGTGCAGATGAAGCTCTCAAAATTGTGGGTATTGTAGACGTCCACAACACTGCACTCCATCGTCAGGGGAGATTTGCGGATAACCGGCGCGCCGGCGTCCCCAAGGTCGTATGCAAACACGGCGGACTTGTCCGCCTTCGCCCCGCTGACTGATCCCACATAATCGACCTCCGGCAGCATCGCCTCGTCCACAAGGTTGATGGAGAGCTTTCCCGTCGCCTTGATGCACCCATTGATAAAGTGCGGCGCGGCGAGACTGACCAGCACCCGGTCGTGTCCAATAATTCCGATATGCGCCACCAACGTCCACGTGGGCTTATCCCCGTTCATAGCCCCGATCACCGTCACCGGCGTGGGATAAAGCGCCAGCAGCGACCCAACATTTTTCTTCATAACAAGTACGCCTCCCGATCTGAAAATAAATTCTGACACCGTGTCAGCATCCTCAGTATAGCACTATGCTGACACGGTGTCAATATGTTTTTTTGTTGTAATTGAAAACGCAGATTACCACGAATATCGACAGCGCCATCGTTAATTACTTCAAGTCTCTGGCGGCGAAATTTTCTAACCCTCTGACTACAACTTGACTACTATTTTCAAGAATTTCTCTCTCCCCTTATGCCGCGCGCCGCTGTTAAGATTATCCGTGTGATCCCCCCTACTGCGTCTCCTTGGCCGGTTCCCGTATGAGGCCCGACGCCTTCTTCCACCGTCCGGACAGCAGGCGTGTGGAGAACAGCACGGAGCGCAGCACCCAGTCGGAGCACATACCGATCCAATAGCCCATCGCGCCCAGCTCCGGCATACCGGGGAACCGGTCTGTGGTCAGCAGGAACGCCAGGCTCACCCGCATGGTGAACATGGACACCACCGCGCAGACCATCACGTATTTCACGTCGCTGGTGGCCTTCAGGATAGACGGCGCGGTGAAGGAGAGTGGATACAGGAAAAACTGAAACATCAGGCAGAAGTAAAGGCACTGCCTCCCTATCGCCTTGGCCTCCTCGGCGTAGCCGTATAACTGCGTCAAAAGCGGCATCAGCGCCAGGATCGTTGCCACGCAGATCCCGTTCGCCACATAGGATATGAGGAACATCCGCTTCATGTAATATTTGACCTGCTCCTGATCCCCCGCGCCTACGGATTGGCCGATGACCGTCAGGCAGGAGGTCCCCACGCCGCTGCCCACCACCGAGGCAAAATTGTTGATCTGGTTGGCGATAGCGTTTCCGTTGGCCTGAATATTGATGTGGACAAGCGCTCCCGTCTCGTCGATCCCCGTGATGCTCTTGGCTCCCGTGGCGTACACGCCGGCGTTGACAAAGGTGTTGGTCATCAGCTTCCCCAGCTGAAAAAGCGCCGTCTCCACGCCGCTGGGCACAGCCAGCCGCAAAATGCTCTTTATCATCGCCCCGTCAAAGCGGAACCGCTCCGCCAGCCGCACACACACGGCGTTGTCCTTTCCGCCCAGCAGTACCAGCATGAAGACCGCCGGGATCGCCCTGCAGAAAAGCGTGGCAAGCCCCGCCCCCAAAACGCCCATATTCAGCACAAACAGGAAGATGGCGTTGAGGCCCACATTGACCACGCAGCTAATGGCCGCGCTGGCCATGGTGGAAAAGCTCTTTCTTTGCGCCCGCAGCAGCGCGGCGCAGGCGTTGAACAGCCCGATAAACGGAAACGAGGCGGCGGTCACGTAAAAATACGTCCGCTGATAGGCGAAGGTAGAGGCGTCCACATTGCCGTAAAACAGTCTCAGGATCGGCCTGTTCAGCACAAGACACACGCCTCCCACCCCCAGGGAGACGCAGATCACCAGCATAAGAAGCTGTTTTGCCACCTTGTTCGCCCGCTCCCTGTCGCCGGCGCCCAGGGCCTGGGAGGTGACGATAGCGCCGCCTGTGGCAAAGGCGGAGAACAGCTGGATGATCAGGTTGTTGATGTAATCCACATTCCCGATGGCGTTGCTGGCATTGCTCCTGACGGCCTGGGTGGCGTTCATGTTGGACACCATCAGCGAGTCAAAAAAGCCTAAAGAGGTGGAAAAAATCTGCTCGATCACAATGGGCGCCACAAGCCATAAGAGCTGTTTTGCCGTGAAAAGCGTATATTTCCGTTTTGCCGCTTCCATAGTCGATCCCTCTCGCGCGTTACATTATGGAATTGAATTCTACCAAACGCGACAGGATTTTTCAACTGTATTTCTTGCTGATAAAAACTGTTTTTCTTGCTGTTTTTAAATAACCGTTTCAGGGCCATGGGCTGTTTCCCGCTCTTTCGGAGGCTCCGCGGCGATGGCTCCGTCCATCCGCTCCATCGGCGTCCTGGCGGCGGCCATACCATAGTGAAAAATGGCAAACTTTAGACGATTTCGCTTGACTCATAGTAACAAAGCGAGTAAAATAAAATCTATCTGATTATCCTGTCATACCTCCACGCCAATCCATTCAGAGAACAGGAGGCACGTCTATGAAAACCAGCAGGACCGGAGGCGGTACGCGCCGGTGGTTCATTGTCATCGCCGCGGCGGTCTGGGGCGTTCTTGCCCTCGTTCTGACAGCGGCAGAAAAGGGTGTGCCTGGTTCCCGGATCAACAGCCTGGGTGACGCGCTGTGGTACTCCCTGGTCACCATGAGCACCGTCGGCTATGGGGATATGGTGCCGGTGACTCCCCTGGGTCGGGCCGTCGGCGTCATCTTCGTGCTGATGGGCACCGGCCTGTTTGCCCTGCTCATCGGGATCGCTTTTTCCCTGCTTTCCGGACAAATCCTCTCCGGTCTGCGGTTGCGCCTGGGCGCTGGCAGGAACAAATATATCTTCAACGTATGGAATGACCAAAGCCGCGCGCTGACGGAACACATCGTCCGGGAAGACCCACGGGCCTTGGCCGTTTATCTGAAGGCCTCCCAGGACGCGCTCCCCGGCGCGCGCCAGCTTCATCTGGAGGCGGCCCCGGAGCAGGCCGCCGCGCTGGCCCTGCGGGGCCGCGGGCGTGTTTCCGTCTTCCTCATGGATGAGCAGGTCAGCGATCTGGAGAACGCCATACGCCTCTCCCCGCTGGGAGTGCCGGTCTATTGCCGCGTGGACAGCGAACCGCCCTGGGCCGTCCCTAACGTCTCCTTCTTCAGCCCCAGCCAGTGCTGCGCCCGCCGTTACTGGCAGGAGCACCCGGCGGCATCCCCCTCGGAGCAAATCACATTCATCGGAAGCGGCCGTCTCTGCCGTGAATTGCTGGAGCAGGCCCTCCTGGTCAATGTCTATGGCGAGCGCCAAGCCTTCGTCTACCACGTCATCGGCGACATGGACGGCTTTCTCCGTGAACACACACAGCTCCACTTCATAGCGTCCATAAACAGCCGCGAGCCGGGAACGGACGCCATTTACTTCCATACTACCAGCTGGGATCAACAGCTGGACGTCTTGGAGCAGTCTGACCGCGTTATCCTGTGCGAGGACGATGACGCGAAGGACCTGGAGCTTTTGATTGCCCTACGAAAATGCCTTACACCCGGCAAGCGCATCCACGCAAAGCTGGAATGCTCCGAAAGGACCAGGGAGTTTTTGAAGGACGAGACTATTTTCGGAAGCGTGAACGATATCTTCACGCCGGACCTGGTGATCCGGCAGCAACAGGACGCCATGGCCAGAAGGATGCACGCGCTCTATTTAGAGGGCGCCGGCACAGATACCCCCACCTGGGAGGAACTGTCCGCCTTTACGAAAGCCTCCAACTTCGCGGTGGCGGACCACCTATTCACCAAAATACGCATTCTCCTTCCCGGCGAGACATTCACCGAGATCACGCCGGCGCTTTGCGCCAAGGCCTACAAGGCGTATCTGGCCACACAGAAAACAGAGCTTGACCGTTACCGCCGCATTGAGCATGAGCGCTTCATGCGCTTTTATGAGCTCCACAACTGGGTCTGCGCGGAAAAGCGGGACAACACGGCCCGTACCCATCCGCTTCTCTGCCCCTTTGACCGCCTACCGGAAAACGAAAAGGCCAAAGACGATTACGCCTGGGCCATTTTGGGCCGGTTGGAGGACTGCCCGTAACCTGACGCCGGCGTGGAGCCGGCAGGCATATCCGCTGAAAAAAGAGAAAAGGAAGATGGACCATTATGCCGGAAACATACGAATATGACGCCTTTATCTCCTACCGTCATCTGCCCCTGGACCAGGCCGTGGCGGACCGTACGCAAAAGCTTCTGGAGGCATACAAGCCGCCCCGCGGCCTGGGAAAGGACCGGATAGGCCGGCTCTTTCGTGATCAGACGGAGCTGCCCACCAGCGGCGATCTGGATGACGCGCTTCAGCGCGCCCTGGCGTCCTCACGCTTTCTCATCGCGATCCTGAGCCCGCGGCTGAAGGAATCCAAGTGGTGCATGGAGGAGATCCGCAGCTTCAAGGAGGCCCACGGCGGGAAAATCGACCACATTCTCCCCGTCCTTGTGGAGGGGGAACCCGCCGACTCCATCCCCGACATCCTCCGGCACGAGACGCGGCGGGTCCTTCGGGCGGACAATGTGGAGGAGACGGTGGATGTAGAGGTGGAGCCGCTGTGCTGTGATGTGCGGGCCGAAACTCCCCAGGCCTCCCTGAAAAAGCTCCGCACCGAGATGCTCCGGCTGGCCGCGCCCATGCTGGGCGTGGGCTTTGATGACCTCTACCGGCGCAATCAGCGCAGAAAGCACCGGCGGATGGCTGTTGCCGCTGGGGTGACCTTCTCCCTTATGGCCACGGTGGTGGGCGTCATCTCCTACTTTGCCTATCAGACCTATCAGGCAAAACAGCAATTCCAGCGCAACCTTGTGGACAACTACGCCCGCGAGGGCGCCTCCCAGATCGCCTTGAGCGATGACGAGAAGGCCATGCTCTATTATGCCAACGCCCTGAAGCTGGACAGCGGCACCCAGGCGGCTAAGACAGGGGCGCTCCTGCTCCTGCAGCAGCACGGCTGGCTGAACCGGGTGGAGTCCGGCGCCGGCGGTGTCCTGGGGGATCGCGTATACAGCGGCGTCTCCCGTCCCCTTGCCGTTGGCCCATCGGAGGGTTGCGCGCTCCTATACTCCTCAGACGGCTGCCGGATGATCGACACGGCCTCCGGCAGGACCGAGGACCTCAGCGCCTACGGCATGTTCCTCCAAAGCGCTCCGGACGGAAGCTCCTGGAGCTTTGCCACAGACACCACCGTCACCTTTTATTTCCTGGAGGACGGCTCCACGGCTCAGGCAGCTCTCCCCGAAAAGATCAATCCTCTGTGTTCCCCCGAAGAATTAGAGCTTTATGGGGGCGCCCGTCTCAGCGCGGCGGCGGTGGACAGGTACAACGCCGTCATCTGCCGTGGCGGCTATCTCTACCTCTACAGGCTGGACCCCTCCTCCCCCCAGGGGACCTTGACGGAAACCTACGACCTGGCCCTCATTTTTGAAGAGGACGCCTCCCGCGGTCAGGTGCCGGTCTATTGTACCGTCCGGACAGGCGGCGGGTCCATGTTCGCCGTTACCGGAGGCAGTACCACGGCGATTTTCCATGCCGACGGCGAGACTGCCTCCTGCCTCTGCCAGACGCACACCCAATACGGGCGGAATCTCCAGGACGTGGTCTTTGATCAGGACGGCTCCTATTACGCCCTGGTCTACGGCAACGACATCGGCATATACGACCCCGGCGGATGCCTGGAGGTCTATGAGGTGGGCGGCAGCGCTGTCATGACCACACCGTTTGAGGGGGGCGTCCCCCTGACAGGCGCCGCCTTTGAGCCGGAGGGTACACGCATCGCCGCCTGGGGCGGCGGCATCCTGGAGATATACGACTGGACCACTGGGGAGCGGGATACCGCCACCCTGCAGATCGCGGACATCGACGCCCTCGCCTGGCTGGAGGATGGCCGTCTGATGGCCGGTGACGGAAACGGCACGGTGGACACCTATGTCATCGAATCCTTTGAGGCCGCCGGCGGCAGTGACGTGACACTGCAGGAATACATCGAACCGGATGATCAGATCGAGGAGGCGGTGTTGCGTACAGGCGTGCGCGTCAGCCGCTCCCTGACAGAAATGACCGTCTCGGACGCCCAGGGCCGTCAGCTGGAAACACGCGCTGTAAGCTCAGTGGACGCCAGGATTTCCTCGGTCAACCGTCTCTTTGCCGACGAGGCCCACGATACGGTCTATGTCTGGCTTCAGGGCTGGAGCAGTCTTCTGGCCTTCAAGGCCGGCGAAAACGGCTTTACCTCGGCGCTGGCCCTGAACACCCGCGGAAGCAACCCCCTCAAGCTCCACAGCGTCTACAACGGCGTTCTGGTGGAGACGGGCACCGGGAAGCTCTATTACTTTGAGGATGGGCAGACCGAGCCCTCCGCCATCCTGACGCCCGACGCCGGAACGGTCATGGGCGTCGCCTCCGACAGCACCGGACTCGTAAGCGTAGCTCTCAGAAACCGGGTATATACCCAGAGCGTTTCCTTTACCGACTTCTATTCCGCCCAGCTTTGGGATCTGAACAAAAATCTTCTGCTGGCCGAGCTGGCCAGAGACAGCCGCCAGGAGATCACCATGCTCACCTTCTCCCAGGGACGCCTGTCCTTTATGCAGGGGAGCAAGACCGTCAGCTGGCTCCTGGACGCCCCCGTCCCTGACGAGACCGTCATCCAAACGCTGGGGAGCATGACCTGCTACAGCCTGGACGAAAACCAGAACGCCCTTTTGGCCGCCCCCTCCTTTGACCCCGCGGCGCTGGGCAGCTGGGGCGCCCTGCTGCAAAAGCGCGCTCCGGCGGAAACCGTCGAGACCTTCGAGGCGCGTATGGAACGGGTCTTGCAGGAGCAGGGCCAGGACGTCTGGCTGGACGCTTACGCCGCCTGGTGGTCCTCCGAGGAACCCGCCTCCCTCTCCCTGTCCGATGTAGCTGACCGGGCGGTAGACTTTCTGGATGGCGCGTGGAATTTGGGCCGGGAGGACGTGCTGCGCCCTGCGCTGGAGAGGTCCTTTGCACTCGTCTCCGAAGACATGGAGCCTGATTCCGTGGCGGAAGTGAAAATAACGAACCTTTTGTCCCGCGTTGGCTTCTACGCACCCCAGGATGTGGATTTGGTCATCGACTACACGGCAAAGCGCGCCGAATATTACGAGGCAAAATTCCAGAAGAGCCAGGGTTTCGACGATTTATTCCTTCTCTACGCCGCCCTGCTGGACAAATGCCGCGTCTCCGGCGATTTTGCCCCGGACCCGGATACATATTTCAGTCAAATCTCCACGGATGACGCCACCGTTCAGCTTCTGCTCAATTACTACAAATTGCTGGAGCTCATGCAGAGGGCGCTCTTGCTGGGGGCGCCGGAACAGGCCGCGCGGGCATGGGATTTGTCCCAATCTGTCACAGGCCCCGATGCGTTTGCCCGCCAATGTCTCCTGTTCGATCTGGGAAGTCTTGTAAAGCGGGGCATCTTGTCTGAGGCTGACTACTCCTCCTTTGTGGAGCATCTGGAGGACCGGCCCGGCCTGCGGGTAAATATGATCTCCAGTCATGAGCTCCAGGCGGGCCTGCGGCGGGGGGACCTGCTTCTGGCGGTGAACGGCGTTTATTTCGGACAATGGCAGTATCTGCGTCAAACAGGTATCAATAAGCAGGCCGCCGAGTTGACTGTCCTGCGCGACGGTAACCTGCTGACCGTGAGTGTGCCGGCCAACTGGCAGATCAGCGGCTATAACGACGTGGCGTAAGGACCCGTAGGGGCCGGTTTCGGTACACAGGACCGCGGAATGACCGCCACACGGGCAGGAAAATACACAACAGAGGGGAGAAAGTCAATTGGAGGACAAAAAGACCGTTTATATGGCGGTGGCCGGCCTTTTGCCGGAGAACACCGACGCTCTCACCAAGCTCATAGAGGACATGGACAGGTGCGTCTCGGAGGCCCTGGGCGGTCTGATCCGGATGGAATGGCTGGTGTCGCCCGCCTTTTCCGACGTCAAATGGCTGACACTGGCCCGGAATCGCGGCATCGACTGCCACATTGCCTGTAAGGACACCGACAGCGCCTGGATTGGGGCCGGTAAGACACGAACGGTGGTCAGCACAAAGCTTTGGGATTTTGAGGAACAGTGGATGACCGCCAACGCCGACGTGATGCTGGTGGTCTGGGACGAACAGTCCGGCGACATGGACGGCGCTGTCTTTGATCTCATAAACCGGGCCCACAGCGAGCGGATGCCCTGCGTATGGCTCTCCGCGTCCACGGGACACGCTTACTGGCCCATGGAAAACTATTACGAGCCCTTCGATCCCCAGGGCCTCACAGGCTTGCTCCGGCGCATGTACGCGCCGGAACCGCTCCCCTCCGGGGACGCGGAGAACGAGGACCGCTACAAACAGCTTTTCAAGCTGGGAGTGCTCCTGCAAAACCGCTTTTTCCGCAAGCACACGCCCAAGGAGGAACGGGACAGGCCCGCGGACGGTGCGCCCCATGAGGAGGACAAAAAGCCGGAGAGCAAGGCCGGCAGGCAGATGTGGGAGCTCTTCCGGCGGTATGACCGGGAGGCCATCCGCTGTGGGGACAAGTATAACGCTCTCATGTATTACCGGGCCGTCTTGCCGGCGGTCTCCGCGGTCTGCCTGGCCGTGGGCTTCTACGGGGCGGACCTGGCCGGTTTTGTCCGAACCATCGCCGGCTGGTTCCCCGCCAGCCTTTTCCCGGCTATGGGACGGGTGGCCGCCTGGGTGCCGCCGGTTTGGCTGGACACCTCTCTCCATTGGCTGTCCGGCATCGGTTTCCTCTGCAACGCCCTTTTGCTGTACTTCACCTATAAGGTTTCGGAGGCCAGCATCGTCAAATACTGGCACACCCGCTATGTAAACAGCCGCCTTATCGCCGAAATCTACCGGGTTTTCCTGCATTTTCAGCCCTATGGCATCTGCGTGGACATCAAGCGCATCTGTGGGCGCAACCCCCATATACTGGCCGCCGTTCGGGAACAGCTCCGGCGCATCGGCCTCTCCAGCTGCGTGATCGACCAGCGGAATACCAACAAGCTTTTAGACGGCGTGGAGGCCATGCTGAGAGATCAGGCCAGCTACCACGAGCGGAGCATACACCGCTATGAGGCCATCACCAATTCCCTCCTGAAGCGGGCCGCGGCCCTGAAGGGCGTCAGCCTGTTCGTCCTGGTCACGCGCGGGATCATGCAGTTCTTCATCGGCATTGGCCTTCTTGGCCGCAACGACAAGACGGGTTCCATGGCGAATATGATCGCCATGCTGATGCCCGCCTACGCCACCTATCACGCCTCCAAAAACGATCAGTGCAAGTACAGCTTCCACCTGGAAAATCACCGCCGGATGAAGAAGAGCATCGATGACGCCCTTCAGCGCCTGCGTGAGATCCGTCAGAGCGTAGAGTGCCCGTCGGTGGAGATGCTCGTCAGTATTTCGGAGACTCTCACAGATCTTATGATCCTGGATGACACCGCCAACTGGTACGACGCCGTCTCCAAGACCTCCTTCTCCAGGCTGTGAGCCGCGCTTCCCGCCGCCGGTTTTCCCTCTCTATTTCAGCGCCTCTCTCAGGCTTTCCGGGATGCCTCTGGGGCCTCTCACCGCGAAGATGCCGTACTCCTTTCCCAGCACGTCGAAGGTAAACCGGTCAGGCTCATACCGTTTCAACAGCTTGATTTTCATGACGCTGGACATACGCACCTCTCCGTTGTCAAAGCGGAAGGGAATGTCCGTCTTTGTCACCCGACATTTATAGAGGATAGCCGACACCGGCGCGGCTACATACAGGTAGACCGTGTCGCCTGTCTTGATGCCCTTCCCCTGCTTCCAGTTGATCTCCTCCGCCTCGTCAAAAGCCTTCTGCACGTCGTAATATTTGGGATTGGCCGGGACGATCCACGCCTTGGGCGGCCTGCGTTTCTGTCTTGTCTCCCTGGAGGCCGTGGCCATAAAGCTCTCGTCCAGCCACCGGCAGAGCTCCTCAAACGCCACTGTCCCGTCCAGCAGGATGGAGATCCAGTTCCCCCGACTGATATGATAGCCCCGGTAAAAGCCCTCCTGCTGGATAAGCAGATCCGCCAGAAGCGCGTCCTCCATCTTCACATTCAGAATATCTACGGTGTCCCCGCGCTCCAGGCCCAGCTTCGCCGCCGGTATATCCATCACCAGTGCGAACCACTTCCGGTTGTCCCTGTGCCGGAGGACGGCGTAGTTCGGATACCGCGCCCACAGATATTCCGGTGAGGCGCGGTATTTTTTCCCGGCATAGGTAAACAGCCTTTCTCTCATCTCGTTCATGTATGTTCCTCATGTATTCCACTGTTTTGTGAAGCGTATCCATCTGAAAAATCTGCTCCAGATGCCCCGCAAAATCCAGCCCGTAACGGTCCCGCAGCCCCTCCAACAGCCCTTGCAGCCGCTCCTCCCCGCCGGTCAGCGGGTCTGTAAAGATGTCGTCAAAGCTGAGCTGCCGGCCCTCCTCGCCGGACAGATCATAGATGCTCACACCCACCAGCCGGACAGGGTACTTGTCCACCGTGTCCAAAAGGCTTACCGCCTCCCGCCAGATGGCGGCGGCGCTGTTGCAGACGGCGGTTTTTCTGGAGCGGGTGATGCTTTTCATGTCAAAGTAGGTCAGCTTCAAAGTTACTCAGCTTCCGTAGAGGCCGTACCGCTTCGCCCTGCGCTCCACGGCCAGCGAGAGCAGTACAAGCACATCCTTGAGAAGCTGATAATCCTTCACATCCTCCTGGAACGTCACCTCCCTGCCGATGGATTTGGCGTCCTGGGGGCGATACGGCGTTACCCGCCGGTCGTCGATCCCAAAGGCCAGCTTTGTCAGCCACTGCCCCTGTTTTCCCAAAAGCCGCCGGACAAGCTCCTGCTTTTCCTGTATATCCCGCACCGTGCGTATCCCGGAAGCGTACAGCTTTCCCGCCGTCATCTCCCCCACCGTGTATAGCGTCCGCACATCACGGTCCATCATCAGGGCCACAAAATCCCGCGGCGTGGGGATCTCAAAATAGCCGTCGGGCTTCTTCTCCTCGCTGGCCGTCTTGGCCGCCGTCTTGGAATAGGCCACGCCAACGGAGCAGGTAAGTCCCAGCTCCTCCCGCGTGCGCCGCTTGATGGTCATGGCGATCCTCCGCGCCCCCTCCATATCCCCCGCCTGCTTTGTCACATCCAAATACGCCTCATCCAGCGCCACCGCCTCGGCTGCGGCGGCGTAGGTGTTCCATATCCTGTGAAGCTGTTGGGAGACGGCCTTATACTTGTCCATATTGGGGTGCATAAAAATCCCCTGGGGGCATCTGCGGTAGGCCTCCTTGATGTTCATGGCGGAGTGGACGCCATATTTCCGCGCCTCGTAGCTGCAGGTGGCCACCACCCCCCGCTTCCCCGGCAGGGAGCCGATGATCAGCGGTTTTCCCCGCAGGGTGGGGTTATCCCGAATCTCCACGGAGGCAAAGAAAGCGTCCATATCCACATGGATGATGATCTGCTCCACGTTTCGGCCTCCTCCCGCTGCGCAGAAGCTTTTCTTTCTCAGACCTGAAGCCTGTCCAGCGTGTCCCACACGCCCAGCATATACTGCACCCCCAGGGTCCGGTCATAGAGGCTGTAGACAGAGCGGAAAGTGCCAGGGCTTTCGTTCCACAAGTGCCGCCCATGGTCGGGGCGGATATACCCCTGAGAGCCGCAGTCGTGGTAGGCCCTGAGCACCGCCACCCCCGTGTCACCACAGCAGTCCCGGTGGGTCATCTCGGAAAAGTCGCCGTTTTCAATCGGTGAAGCTTATAATAAAGTCAGCCATGGCCTTGTAGGTGGACGTTCACTCCACCACCTGAACGTTGAACCCGTCAGCCTCGATCTGGACCACCGTCCGCCGTATCTCCTTCATTGAATAGTTTTTTCCCTGTACTTTTCCTTTACATTTTTGTATTTTGTATGCTAAACTGTTTATGTCGTTCATTCCCATATGATTATCTCCCTGTTAGTTTTTTCATGCAGTTGCCAATCCGCATGTTTTTTCTAACAGGGATTCTTCCTCTTCGCCACAGGCCCTTTTGAATCACTCGTTTAGCGAGTAGCTTTTAGTTTATAAAAAGCACAGGAACGAAAAATCGCCGTCCCTGTGCTTTTTTTGCGTATAAAGGGCGCGTATAATTAATAGGTCGCTTATTGGAGGCGTATATTAATTGATAGGGCGCTTAGAGGGAGGAGCAGATGCTCTCCCGGCGGCGATACATATCCAGACACGCCTCCTTACGCCAGGTGTGGAGGCTCCGTCGCACCGTCTCCCGGCGCTCACCGGTGAGCAGGGCCACGGCGGCGGGCGAATAGTGGGTTCCGGCCTCGTCATCGATCTCCTCCAGCACCGTGGAAAGGGGCTTGGCGGGCCGGTAACGGCTGGCCGTCTCAGGGACGGTAGTGGTCAGGGCATCCGCCAGGGCAACGATGGAGATGATGGGGCGTAGCTTTGAGTCCTTCAAGGAGTAGTCCACCGGGAAGCCTCCCTTGTCATCGTAATAGCGGTGGTGGCCCAGGGCGATTTCCGCGAAGCTCTGGGTGGAAGGGTGGGCGGAGAGGAGCTTGGCGCCGCAATGGGTGTGGAGGCGGATCAGGTCGCTCTCCTCCTCAAAGATGCCTCGGCAGGCGGCAAACTCCAGGTGGATGAAGTGGATCATACCGGTGTCGTACAGCATACCGGCTTTTTCGGCGAAGTCCAAAATCTCCGCTCTCCGGGCCTTGACCTCCTCCTCGTTGGCTGTTCCCAGGATTCCCACAAGCTTGGCGGCATCGTCATCCATGGCCCAGCCGGTAAGCAGTCGGGCGGTCTTGCCGACGATCCATTGGCGTATGTAGCCGGTGGGAATCCAGGCGGCGAAAGTGTTTTGCAGAAGCTCCATGAAAGGCATACCCCCCGGCATCTCCCGGTAGCCGTACACAAACTGGCGGAGGTAGAACATAACCGTCTCGTCCGCCCGGGAGCGGGGCGCTCTCACCAGCCAGTGGCACATACGGCGTGTGAGCTTGCGTATCCTGGACTCCACTTCCTTATCCAGCCGGTGGTTGGGGAGCTGCTTGGAGTATTCCATATAGTAGGCCGGCGCGCCCAGGTGGGCGAAGGCGCTCTGGGGGCCGTAATCGTCGTCGGCGCAGTAGCTGCACAGGCCGTAGATGCCGTCCAGCAGCTCCGTCAGGTGCATGGAGCCGCTGTGGTAGAGTGCCGCCATATAGGCGTACTGCCAGCGGGGGTTCAGGGGTTCGCCCCGCTCGCGCATATCCCGCATCTGCTTTTCCTGGACGATCTGGGCAGATTCCAGCACCTGGGAAAAAACCTCTGGGCCGGCGGCGCAGTAGCGCAGATACCCCAGCAGGGACGTACACTGCTGGTGGGTGGCGTAGAGGTATTTGTCCCAGGGGAGGGACGGCGTTTTGGCGCGGATCTCCGGGTCGGAGAGGATACGGATGGAGCGGGTAATCAGCTCCAGCTTTTTTTTGGCCGCTGCCTCACTGGATGTATCGTAGCTGAGAGCGATATTGCCCATACTGCGGTGGATATAGCCGCGGATTTCGGGTACCTCAATCTGGTCGTAGTCCTTTTCAAAGTGGGAGGCACATTCGGTGAAGCTCATACGCATCCTGGTGTTATAAAGGCGGATATGGGCGGGGCTGAGCATGGTCTGCATATTGTAGAGTGCCATACCCATCTCGTAAAGCTCGCGGATAAGCAGGTCGCGGTTCCCGGCGTGGCGGGCATAGGTGACCAGGGCCATGGTGATACGGTAGTGGAGGCCCACGTCCCGCAGCTCCCGGCCGCTCATAAGGCCGGAGGCGAACTCCAGCAGATGCTCCACCTCTTGGGGTGTGGCGGCCAAAATCCCGTCCAGCAGGGGGAAGAGGCAACTGCGCAGAAGCTCCGTCCCCTGCTCCACGATCCTGGCGGACGCGGCGGCCACTTTGGCTGATTCCTCCACGAACGCCTCCGGGGTCAGCTCCGCTGGAGAGGGGTCGGACAGGCCTGCTGCCCGCTTGAGAAGCTCCAGATACTGCCGCTGGTACTCTCTCATGCCGTCACCTCCCGGCGGAGGAATTTGCCCATGGCCTCAGAAAGACTTTGCAGACTGACGGGCTTGGGAACGTGGCCGTCCATGCCAGCCTTGCGGCAGGCATGGATGTCCTCCACGAAGGCGCTGGCGCTCATGGCGATGATGGGGACGGTCTTGGCGTCGCTCCTGTCCAGGGCCCTGATGGCGCGGGTGGCCTGATGGCCGTCCATCTCCGGCATCTGGATATCCATGAAGATGATGTCGTAGGTACCGGGCCGGGCGGCGCTGAATTTGTCCACCGCCTCCCTGCCGTTCCCCACACATTCCACGGCGGCTCCCAGAATCTCCAAAAGCTCAACGCCGATTTCCTGGTTGATTTCGTTGTCCTCCGCCAGCAGTACACGGAAGCCCTCAAAGGACATCTCCGCCGACTTGGAGGAGAACGCGGCGGCTTTTTTCCCGGCCTCGGTGTATTTGTGGAGCTCCTCCCCCAGGCGGGAGCGGAAAAGGGGCTTGGGAACGAAGGATGTGACGCCGTACTTGCGCATCTCGTCGCCGCTCAGCGTCCACTCGTAGGTGGACATCAAGAGAATAGGAATCTCCCCGCCCAGCATGGCCCGTAGCTCCCGGCAGGCCTGAACACCGTCCACCACCGGCAGGCGCCAGCCCAGCAGAATGGCGAAATAGTCATGGCCTTCCTCGTGGGCCTGGGCGGCCAGATCGTTGCCGTCCCAAGCGTTTTCGGCCACGTCACATTCCATGCCCAGATCCTCCAGTATCTCCCGGATGTTGCGGACGGAGGCTGCATCGGAATCCACCACTAGGACGCGCAGGCCCCGCAGGTCCTCCAGCACAGTACTGCCGGTATCCAACTGCTCCAGGGGCAGGGTGACGGTGAAGGTGGTGCCCCGGCCCAGCTCGCTCTCCACGCCGATGGTGCCGTTCATCATCTTCACCAGGTTGCTGGTGATGGTCATGCCAAGGCCTGTGCCCTCGATCCGACTGACGGTCTTGGCCCGCTCAAAGGGCTGGAATATCTTCTTCAAGAACTCCGGCGTCATGCCCATGCCGGTGTCGGAGATGATAAACTGGTAATAAGCGTAGTCCAGCCGCTCCCCTACCTGGCCGGTCTCCCGCACCGTCAGGGAGATGGTACCCTCCTCCGGTGTGAACTTCACAGCGTTGGAAAGGATGTTGATGAGTACCTGCTGGATTCGCATCTCGTCAGCGCGAATCTTCTCATGGCGGACGCCTGTGAAGTCCAGCTCCACATGCTGGCGCTTCTTTTCCGCCTGGGGGCGAAACACAGCCATCAGGGAGTGGAGAAAGTCGGCCATGGTAAAATCCTCCGGCGACAGGGTCATCTTGCCGCTCTCAATGCGGGACATATCCAGAATGTCGTTGATGAGGGCCAGCAGATGCCGGGAGGAGAGGTCGATCTTGTCGAGGCAGTCGGCGATCTTGGCGGTATCCTCCAGGTTGGCCTTGGCGATGGTGGTCATGCCGATGATGGCGTTTAGTGGGGTGCGTATATCGTGGGACATGGAGGACAGAAAGGCAGATTTGGCGCGGTTGGCACTCTCCGCCGCGTCCAGGGCGCTTCTCAGCGCGGCAATCAGCTCGCTCTGGGCGGCCTCGTTGGTATCCATATCGTAGTTCCTCCTTGATTGCTCCTATATATTTTATATTATAACATATTCCTTATGTCCTGTCCATACCGGCGTTCCTTTTTTTACAGCCCCCGTTGCCTTTGCGAAAAAAGCAAAAAAATCTGAAAATAAGGCTTGCATTTTCGGTGGATGTATGCTATTATACTCAAGCACAAAATAATATCCGGGTGTGGCGAAGTTTGGTATCGCGCTTGAATGGGGTTCAAGAGGCCGCTGGTTCGAATCCAGTCACTCGGACCAAGAAAAAGCCTTAGAGTTGCAATGACTCTAAGGCTTTCTTGTTTTCTCGGCAAGGGCATTTTCCCTTTAGTTTTCCCTTTACAGCTCGGATACGCCCTTTATGAACCGCTCCATTCGGTCTGCGCTGTCTTTTTTCATCTCATCCGTGACATGACCATAGACATCCAATGTAAAGGACGCTGTGTGGTGGCCGAGATTTCCCTGAACAGTTTTGATGTCATCTCCCGCTCTTAACGCCGCCACGGCATAGCTGTGTCTCAGGTCGTGCAGCCTCGCGTCAGGCAAACCTATGGACGTGACCAGTCGTTTATAGTTGTGATAGAGCGTGTTGGGAGACAGATGGTTTCCTATTTCATTGGTAAAGACGTAGCCCTCCTCTTTCCAAAGCGGACCCACTGCCTTTTTCATTTCTTCCTGTTGCCTCTTATATTCTTTGAGGAGCTCCACAACTGTCTTGGCTACGGTGATACTCCTACCTTTGCTGTTCTTGGTCGATGCCAATCTGAATTCACCGGGCTTACCTGGAATGTTTTGAAGCTGCTTGTTGATCAGAATTGTGCCTTTTTCCAAGTCCACACAGTCCCATTTTAATCCGCAGATCTCTCCTCTCCTCATACCGGTGAAGAGCATCGTCAGATAGACCGCTTCAAATTTATGACCATGGACAGCTTTGATGAAAGCGGCAATAGCGTCGCTGTCCAGCGGCGTGATCTCTTTTCGCTCTACCCTTGGAAGCTCACAGGCATCGGCAGGATTAAAACGAATATACCCAACGAAAACAGCCTGTTGAAGGGCCTTATGAAGTACACCGTGTACGATCCCGACGCTTTTTGCCGATAGTCCCACGCCGCCATCTTCCTTAGAGCGATATAAATTGTTATAGAGGCTCTGGATCATTGGAGTCGTCAGCGCGTCGAGCTTTATGACATTGAGCGCGGGTTTGATATGGTTTTTGATTTGGCATTTGTATGACTCCACTGTCTTGGGCTTTACCCCGCCAAGATATTCCGCAGACCATATATCGAGCCACTGTCCCACAGTCATCTTGCTCGGAGCGACATATGTACCTGAATCTATGGACGTAGTGACGGCTTTTAGTTTTTGAGCTACCTCTTTTTGTGTTTTTCCGGTGATAGAGCGTTGGATCTGCTTGCCGGTCCCAGGATCGATACCCTCTGTGTATCTGGCTTCCCAGTAGATGTATTCTTTGGCATTTTTGATAACTGTCTTCTTTCGTATCGTGCCGCTTCCCTGTGCTGCTCTCGTGTTTTTCCTTCTTGACATGACTTGCCTCCCGTGGTTTAATATGGGGTGAGGATTTCCTCACCCCATATAAGTTAGTTAGTTTTCACTGTGTAAAATCAAATCATTTACAGCCTCCCTGGGGATGCGTAATTGATTTCCAATTCGTATCGCTCGCACTTGACCACTTCTAACCATCTCGTAGGCGGCGTTTCTGCCAATGTCAAATATCGGCATCAGATCCGTCACTCGCAGAAATAGAGGAAGGGTTTCAAGAGACTTGTTTAGCTCTCGATTTTTCATATTTTCACCTCCTATTCATCAATTGGATTCCTCGGAATGCTGACTGCGGGTTTCCACCGTCGCGGATTTTTGCGTGATGCAAGCCCATCTCGTGCTCAAGGAAGTTCTTGAACGCAATGTAGCTTGCGGCGGTTGCACCTACGTCAAAGCAATAATTCTGATACGCCTCATAAAGTCGAGAGACGAGTTCACCCGGAGAATCATCGGAAAGTACACATTGCTCCGCGACAAATCCCTCGATTGAGCTTGATCGTTTCCCTCGCCACTCCTGCATCCGATTCTCAATCAGCTCAGTGGTCGGGAATCTGAAATTATTCTTAATCAATACTTTAGCATGGCGAAGCGCTTCGCTGACAATTTCATCGCGCTCCTCATTCAGCAGTTCCGGCAAGTTTGGATTTTGTTTGCTCCTGGGAACCGTATAATCGAATGGGAGATAGACCATTCTGGCCCAAAACGCGTCGTCGTCCTCGCCCAGGCTGACGGGATAGTTTGTGGCGAAAATAAACTTCGCGCGGTTTCTGTAATTGAACTTTGGAACGTACTTTTCGTTGATCAACAGGGTGTCTCCGCCTGTTGCCATCTTCAGAAGTGAGACTGCTGAGCCGTTCAGCTTTGTGGCAGGCAGGTCGAGGGAAATGTTTACAGCCTTCCCCACCAATGGTGCCAACGAGAAATCTTTATTCAAATCGTTGAGTGTGATGTTACTGACATATTCTTCCGGATATAGACTTTGGATAAAATTCCCAAGTAGGGATTTTCCGCTGTCCCGTGCTTCACCCATCAGAAAGAAAAATTTTCCTTCAGTCGTCTGCATGAGAATATATCCCAAGGACTGCCAAATTCTTTCTTGAAGTGTTTCGTCGCCGCGCGTCACATCGTTCAGAAACCGGCGAAAATGCTTGCATTTTCCGGAATCCGTATAGTTGGCGTTGAGGTACGAAAACGTGAGGCGCTTTGGGCTGTGGTCTTTTAGCACACCAGACTCGACATGATAGACCCCGTTTTGAAGCACCGCGATACGCAAGTTGTCCCGGTATTCCAACGTGGGAAGGCTTTCGTCCAGGCAAAGAAAATCGTAAAGCTGCTGGATGCTCCGCAGTGATCTCTCGCCGCTAATCGTTGGATCTACCTTATTTTGGTAGAGCTTCACAACGATCTTGGATGTAAGGATGTCGTAACAAAGCCCATTGAAATAGTAAAGGTTGTTCTGATATCGAACTATACCAACCTTCGCCTTGAGACTTTCTCCACATTGGAACAGTGAAGGAAGCCCCTTGTCCTGCGATTTTTTCACGAACGAGGGAGGCACTGTTTCCTTTTTTGCCTCACTTGGATTCGCGGACTGCTGCGCAGGAGAAAAATTGAAGGGAACGGGGGGCTCCTCCGCAAGGTGGCTCTCGCTCTTTGGTATTTTAGCCGCTTTTTTATGACCCTTCTGCAAGCGTTTGGCAGCCTTTCGCATCTTTTTTTCAATGGCTTTTTGACCCTCTTCGATCGACTGTTTGATGTCAGCTTCGGTGATACTGCTTTTAGACTGACATATTTTGGCTATTTTCTCGGTTTCGTCGATTATATCAAGAAATTGAGGTATTGCCGCTTTCTCCAACATCTTCCGTCACCTCCTCGTTGGATTCGCGGGGTAATTGTGATGATGCGTAAGTCAAGAAAAGATCGTATAGGAAATCTTTCTCGACTGTGAGGTATTCAATCCCCACCACGCTTTTAGGCCCGCTGTCAGCCGTAATAATTCCGGAAAACAGGTCGGTCTTGTAGAAGACAGCTAAGCGTAAATTCTGCGGCGTCTCATTGGCGAAACCAAATGGTACAAAGCCTGTGGGCTCACTAACCAGAATAATTTTCGCTCGATTCTTCATTAGCAGACGCATTCGCTGATAAGCTCCAGCATATTCGCCGTTTGACCATACGGTTTTGACAATGGTCTTCTCCGAATTCCAGAGGAGTACAATGAGTGCACTGATTTCACTCGAGTATGCTCCAGACTGAAGAGTAGGACCCTCTTCTGAAATCTTTAGGGCCATGTATTTGGTGCCCTCGTGGTTGACTTTGTCCAACCATTTTCCAAAAATTTCTTGATAGTCATTTTTTTCCGACATGGGTGTTTCCTCCTTTTTTTGATGTGCCCCCATTTTATCACGATACTTAAAACCAACAAAGGAAAAAACGCCGCATTTTTCATTGAATTTCGTTCCTATCCACTTTGATAAAACCAGGTAGTATCAAGATTGTCACTCAGATAGACTTTTGAAAAGGCAGGATCATCTATTTGTATTTTTCATCGGATAAATATCATAAAATATGGCCTATGGGAAATTATCTTTCCCATAGGCCATGTATAATCATCAATTAATACTAATACCCAATTAAAATCAGCCATTCGCGCCGGTCTTTTCCACATCATGCGGCGTCAACCGCCTTGACAATACATACAGTATTCCCTGCGGCGTCTTCCTTGCATGGTGCGGAAAATCCTCGTCGCTCGGTGTCTTCTTTTAATCGGGTATAATATAACTCATTTATATATTTCTTGATTGTTTAATATTTTCTCCTTCAATATGTTCTAATATTTTATCTATTTTCTCACGAATATCCGGTAAGTCCGGCAAGCTACTTTGCCACAAGTCCCTGGAAAGATAAAAGACTGTGGCGCTGCATATAGTTAATGCGAATTTTATTCTCTCATACTTTTCAGTATTTTCATCATTGTCGTAAACATGTCTAAGGAAAAAATCAATAGAGTCTTTCAATTCATCAAATAGTATGTTTATTTCTTTATATTGTTTTTTAGTTCCCCGTATTTCATTAAAGCACTCAGTCCACTTTCTGTTCACGTAATCAACAGTAAGTTGAGTATTTTCATTTTCTGCCAGTTCAATAAAGCCGGTATACATTAAATCCTTAAAATCTTCACTTAACTCTCCACTCCGTTTATGGAGATAAATAGCGGTGTCAGGGAGACTATCATCTTGGTAAAAATCTATTACCATATTAATAAAAATTTTATTGTTGTTATTGAATTTAAAAACTGATCTTTTCTTATGCTTCTCCTGTCCATTTATACGTAAGAGTTTCCTGCTATTCCCTAAAACAATATCAAACATTTTGAACACAATGTTACTCATAGAACGAACATAATTATCTAAATCTATTGGCAGTTCACTTTCTTGAGAAATATTATCTATGGCAGCATTGATTTTTTCTTTAACTGTAGCTCCCTTTAAATCATCATGTTCTAAATCATAGTTGTCTACCAACTCATCGAGGTATTTTTCTTCCAGAATTGTCTTTAGTGAAAAATATTGTTGTTCCAATGTTCCAATCACTTCCTTGTCTTTTTATATATTCATGTTATTATCAAAACAGAGTGTATGATTTATTTATATTTTTTATTATAACATAAAAAAATGCCTGGAACAATGGAACTTCAAAATAATATCGGGATGGGCAGTATAAAGCTTTTGCCCATCCCGGTTCCTTACATCATTTCCTCTTGGCAGTAAATAAACTCCTCAATATCCTCCAGCGCATACCCATCGGCCAGGAGCTTGTCGATGCAGGCCTCGTCGTATCCATAGTAGGCGGCGACGGTTTTGAGGCTTTGGATGTACTCGGCCTCCTCGTTGGTGAGGCTTGCACGGCGCGAGGTCGGCGTATGAGGACACCAGTGCCAGTAGATCCAATCGTCATTCTGCATCTTGAAGGTGGAGACGCTCTGCTTGCCGTGGCGGTCAATCATCAGGATCTCACCGTCCCTGGGCATGATGGTTTCATGCTCCCAATTCTCAATATTGAGAGATCTGAGCGCTGATGTCAAGATCCCCTCCGTTGACGCGTACAGGTACACGCCGAAGCGCTTGTAATGAAAAATGACGAGGGGATTGTCGCCCTTAACGAAGTAAAATTGGCTGTTCTGGTCGAGGATCGTGAAGGTAAAGTGCCCCGTCAGAGATTCCGCCATCTCTCCGATGCTGTGCATGGAGAGTTCACCTTGCCGCTCAATGAGCTGGACGGCGACGTAGCTGTCCGTCTCGATGCTCGTTTTTGGAAGATCGTACTCCTTCTGCAGCTCCCGGTCGTTGATCAAAACGCCGTTGTGGGCCAAAGCGAACCTGACGCCGCCTGCCTTTCCGGGGAACGGGTGGTTGTTCTGATTCCGCTTGGGGCTCCCCTGGGTGGTCATGCGGGTGTGGCCCATGATGTACCTGGCGTCGGGCGGGATGCGAAACTTCATCCGATGGGCCGGCTTGGGCGCCTTCTGGATGCACAGCCTGTCCCTCTGGAAAAAGGCGATCCCCGTGGCGTCCGTGCCTCTGACCTCCGCCGCAGTGCCCAGCGCCTTGACCAGCAGGAGCCTCTGTACGGCGTTCAGATTGCTCTTGTAGTCCAGCACTCCAAAGATAGCGCACATACCTCACACCTCCTCTGAGACGGCCACAGGCTCGTTCACATAGAGCCGCCGCTCTTTGAGATACTGGATCAGCTCAGGGGTTTCCTTCTCGCTGAGGGAGGAAACAAACTCCGACCAGGTGACGGCCTTCACTTCCTCATCGGACAAAGAAACAGCCACGTCGCAAAGCCTCTCAACGAGCTGCAACGTGGCTATCAGTGTGTTGTATTTGAGCGTACCCCGGAAGATTCGGAACTCGATTGTCTCCGACGGCGTCAGATTGACGCAGGTGTAACGGTCGCGGTTGGATTTGGCGCTTATCAAAACATCCTTCGGGTCGTCCTTCCGTCCGTACCGTGCCGCCCAACGTTCAAGCTGCTTCTGTGTCCTGCGGCTGAACCGAAGAAGCTCATGCCAGAAGTTTTCTACAAGGAACAAAATCCTCGCTATGGCGTCCTCCTGCTCCATCTCGATGTTGCCAAGGCTTGAACGGTTGACGTGGACGTGGAGGCCGCAGGTGCCGCTCTGGTGGGAGACATATCCCATGGAGACGGCCTCGCGCAATATCTCCCGCCAGGGCATCTCCTTGACGTGATACTCCAACGTCATGGGGTGGGTCACGATCTCCATGCCGTCGTCCAGGCTCCCGTCGTGCTTGATGTAGATGTGCTCATGGAGGCGGTTGCCAATCTCCATCAGCTGATTGGCGTTGTCGTCGGACTCGCCGCCGCTGTCGATCTCAAGCTCCACGCCCAGGTAGCGGTTTCCTCTGCCGTAGAAGATGGGATCGGGCTTGTAATAGTAATTACGGACACCGGGCTCGTGCTCAACGCGGTTGAAGCACTCGTCGCAGTAGCCCTCATCGTCGTCCTCGTCCAGGTAGTGGAGGTCGTCCACATGGGTCAAACGTCCGCACCGTCGGCAATGGTCGTAGTGGTTTTCCTCGCAGTCGCTGCAAAGGGTGATGTTCTCGTCGCCGCAGTCATCGTCGTTCCAGATCCGCTCACCGCAGCATATACACAGCCGCGTTCTGGACGAAAGGCAGTCCTGACAGAGCTCCAGGTCGTCAAAGACAGTCCGCTCTTCGATGGGATGCTCCTCCCCGCAGGCGTAGCAGATGAACGTCTCATCCATTCCGCTCACCTCCCAAAGGCGCGGTGACAGGCGAAAGGAATTTTGAAAGAATGTACATGGTGTAACCCTCCTAAATAATATTGATAGGAGGATATTACATCTCTCAGTTTTTGAACTATACAGCCTTATTTGCATAATTGTGTAAATAATAATTATTAAATTCGATATATTGAAAAAACATACAAAAAATAAATGCAATAGTTTACACACCGATTCCCCCACAGCGTAATTGTGCGCCGTGGGGGAATTCTTTACGCCTTGCGGACCTCCTTCGCCATCCGTATCCCGTCGCGTACACCCTCGATGTAAATGACTTGGCGTTCTTTCATTACCTTGTCAAGGAAGATCGCCAAATCTGCTTTTTCATCAGGAGTTGGCTCGTGGCCCAGAAGGGCAGTCAGGTCCTCCGTCATGTATTCCTCCGAAGAGAGGATGCCGGTTTGGGACAGGTGATCCTGTCGGCTCTGGGCAAGCCAATTCAGGAAGTCCAGGTTTTCTTCATCAGGTTCCATCGCAATATCCTTCAGCTCGCTTCGGCCAAGTCCGGGATCATGTCAGCGGAGCTTACAAGCTCCATAAACTGGCGGGCATACTCTCTGGCGTTTGCAGCGTCAGTGGCATTGAGAACATTCACTGCCTCGAAATTGAAAAGCGCAAAAGGCTTCCCGGCCTTGCTGGTGGCCTTCTCCAGAGTGATTCTTGTGACCACGGAGCTGATGGGCGTCAGGGTGCTCAAAAGCCGGGTGGAGTATTTGAGGAACCTGCCCTTGCTTGTCACGGGGACACGGACGAGCACCGGGATGATGCTGTTGGGCCTGAGCAGGAAGATCAGCACAGATTCCTTGCAAGCCTTGGCGGCGCTCTCCCCGTCCTTGGAGCCGAAGTCGTTGTACGGGCAGTGGGCGCAGGCTTTGCCGTCGTGGGAAATGATGCTGTTCTGACTGAGGCACACCGGCGGCGTGCCTTCCACCGGGTCAGGGGTGTCCCAATAGGCACGGGGCGTGGTGTAGTCCAGGATGATCCCGGTGAGCTCCTTCTCCGCATCGTCTCCGGCCAGGCCGGGAACGCTGAACACCGTAGAGCCGCCGGAGGGGGACTTCACGATGTCAAAAAGGTCAAAGGATAGGGGCTGATTCTTTAGATTTGCCCGAATCACATCCAAGGCGTTGTTGTTCAAGGCCAGATAACCGGATTCAGAGGGCGTCAGAGCTGTGTTTGCAACAGGATTCTGCAATCCCCGTGTCTTGTCCTCCAAACGGTCCTTGAGCTTTGTTGTGTCCATATTTACCTCCATAAAGTTATACCGCCGCTCTCACAGAGAAACGGCGGTAGGATATTTTGTTAATGTACTTCTGATAAATCGTCGGGTGCTCCGCTTTCAGGGTCTTACTGTCCAGGCGGTCCTGCACAATGCTTTTCCAGGTGACGATCCTGCCGTTGGCTGTGCCGACCTCGTTATCGCCCAGCATTTCCTTCAAACGGTTCTCCGCCTCCTGCTTGCGCTCGGTGACAGCTTCAAGCTGCTCACAGGCTTCGTCGTACTGAGTAAGGAGAGCGTCGGCCATATCCGGCAACTCGATTTTTGACCGAGGTGTACTGTTGGGAAATCTCTCAGCTAAAAATTTAGCCGAAGCGTCAGAACCATCCAGGGGCGGGGGC
This sequence comes from uncultured Oscillospiraceae bacterium, assembly GCA_947626845.1. Taxonomy (GTDB): domain Bacteria; phylum Bacillota; class Clostridia; order Oscillospirales; family Oscillospiraceae; genus RUG626. Next base: position 26,604 of record CANQTW010000032.1, read on the forward strand.
GTCATATTCTGAACGTGCTCCCAGAAATCCGCCTCCAGATTGATGAGCATAGAGATCAGCTCCTCATCGCGTTCAACAAACCTCCATTTGAACGTGTTCCCGCCAATGAGAACGGCGATATATGTGCCCTTATACCCCGTGACGGCCATGTAGTGCTGGATTTGTAAAAGGTATTCGTCAGGAATGGCGTCGTCCCACTCGCCGGCCTTGTACGCCGAAGCCGTCTTTGCCTCGAAAATGCAGGGACCGTAGTCCGGGTGTTCGCATACGCCGTCCAGATTCGCCAGCATGAAGGGGTGCTCTACGCTTTGCAAAATCTGTCCCAGCTGCTTTACCTCCATGCCGGTGCGCTTGGTAAATTCATTTCTGACGATGGATTCAAGAATCGTGCCCCAATAGGCGGCTTCACCTGCTTCCTGACCTTGAATCTGATTCGTTTTCTCCATCCACAGCTCCACCGGGGATTTGTAGCGGCTGATCCCGCAGACCACGGAGGCATCCGAACCGCCGATGCCGAGCTTGCGGTACTCAAGCCAGTCCTCGTAGGGAAGATTGTTTGTAGATGTCAAAATTTTGAATGACATACTGCCTCCTTACGCCGCCGCCAGGACCATTTTATACGCCCTGTCGATCATGGGGTTGCCCTCAACGGTGCGCAGGAAAAGGTTCTCGCTGTAATTCTTCGTTCTGCGGATGGGCTCCGCGTGGGTGGCGAAATCGCTCACCGCATTGACAAACCGATACCCATTGTTCTCCACATAGGCAAGGTCCGGCGCGTCCCAATATCTGTGCTTCAGGTCCCCTAAGAGCCGGATGTTGTTTTTTCGCTGGACATCGGAGAGCTCCTTGGTGACAGGGAAGAATTCGCGCATGAGCTCCAGGGCCTTGCGGTCTGAGAGCCTGATTCGAGACAGCTCCTCAATGCCGCGCCGCAGCTCCTTCATGTAGGTGTCCGCAAGCTCCAGCGTCTCCCTGGCCTCATGCACCCGGTACAGGACATTCTCCGTGTGCTTCGCCGCCCAGGTGCGCCGTGCTGTTCCGAGAGCCAGATTGAGGGTGTTCTGGCACACCACCCGGATGGGCGTCATGGCCACCTTGATCCCGGAGCTGCCGTCGTGGGAGTTCATCACCACCAGATACGGCGCGATCTCATCCCCGGCAATGAAATACCTCTGGGGCATTCGGGCCAGCATCCAGACCTTTCTGCCGCCCTGCAAGGCTCCGGCAGTCTCATACGTCACGCCCTCGCCCAACAGGTCGTCGGTAAAGCGGAAAGCATCTGTATTCTGCACCACCCTGTACCTGTCGGACACGATGCCCAGGACCGCGCCGTCGCTGTCCCGGAGGTTGACCTTGAAGCCGGAGACGGGGTCGCCGTCCTGGGTGAGCACGTCCTTCTGGATGACGCTCCAGTCAAGCCCAGCCAGTGTGAGGGCGTCGATGGAGGAAGGCGCACTCTCCACCATCGTCCCCAGCCCATGCCAGGGCTTCTCCCGGACATAGAACATGGATTCAACGTTTGCGGGCATGGCCTTTCCCTCCCTCCAGCTTCTGCGCAAGCCACATGAGGAACTTTTTCGTCCCCCTGCCGGTGATCCGCAAGATGAT
>CANQTW010000033.1 GCA_947626845.1 uncultured Oscillospiraceae bacterium
GAGGAGTTGATGACGGAGGGGTCGTTGCGCTCCTTTTGGGTCATGGACAGGATGATCGCCTCGGTGCGGGCCATCTGTTTTTCGTCGATCTTCGCCCCCGCCATGGCTTTGCCCATGTTTCCGGGGAGCATTCCGGCGATGTCGCCCAGGCCGCCCATGGTTTTCAGCTGCTGGAGCTGGTCGTAATAGTCCTGAAGGGTGAAGGCGTTGCGGCGCATCTTGTCCGCCAGCTCCCGGGCCTTCTTCTCGTCAAAGCTCTGCTCGGCTTTCTCAATGAGGGTGAGCACGTCGCCCATGCCCAATATCCGGCTGGCCATACGGTCAGGGTGGAAGGGCTCGATGGCGTCCAGCTTCTCGCCCACGCCGCAGAATTTGATGGGCTTGCCGGTGACGGCCCGAACGGACAGGGCCGCGCCGCCTCTGGCGTCGCCGTCCAGCTTTGTCAGCATCACGCCGGTGATGCCCAAGGCCTCGTCAAAGGCCGCGGCGGCGTTCACCGCGTCCTGGCCGGTCATGGCGTCCACCACCAGCAAAATCTCGTCCGGCTGGGTCTCGGCCTTGATGCGCTTGAGCTCGTCCATCAGCTGCTCGTCAATGTGGAGCCGTCCGGCGGTGTCCAGGATCACCAGATCGTTGCCGTGCTTTTTGGCGTGGGCGATGGCGGCCTTGGCGATGTTCACCGGGTCCTCCGTGCCCATCTGAAAGACGGGGATATCCAGCTGTTTTCCTACGGTCTCCAGCTGCTTGATGGCGGCGGGACGGTAGATATCGCAGGCCACCAGCAAGGGCCGCCTGCCGTTTTGCTTGCGCATCAGCGCCGCCAGCTTGGCGCCGTTGGTGGTCTTGCCCGCGCCCTGAAGGCCCACCAGCATCACCACGGTCATGCCCTTGGAGCTGATGTTCAGCTTCGCGGTGGTGGAGCCCATGAGCTTGATAAGCTCCTCGTTGACGATCTTGATGACCATCTGAGCCGGCGTCAGGGATTCCAGAACGTCCGTTCCCACGGCCCGTTCCGAGACCTGCTTGACGAAGTCCCGCACCACCTTGTAGCTGACGTCGGCCTCCAAAAGCGCCATTCGGACCTCCCGCATGGCCTCCTTGATATCGGCCTCGGAAAGCCTTCCCTTGCCGCGCAGCTTCTTAAAGACATTGCTCAGCTTGTCGGACAGTGATTCAAATGCCATAACTCAACCTTTCAATTCCTCCAGGCCGTCGCGAATCTCCCGCGCCAGCTCCCCGGCGCGCCCCGTGGAGAGCGCCATCAGCTCGGATACCCTTGTCTGAAGCTCGTCCACCTTTTGGGAGAGCTCCCGAAAGCGGGCCACCACGCCTGTCTTGGCCTCGTATTCCCGCAAAAGCGCCTCCGCCCGCGCCAGTACCGCGCGGACCGACTGGCGGGTGACGCCCGTAAGCTCCGCGATCTCGGAGAGGGACAGGTCGTCGGAATAGTAGTATTCAAAATATTCCCGCTGGGTGCCGGTGAGAAGCTCCCCAAAGAAATCGTAGAGCAGGGTAAGCTGGTAAGTGTCGATCCGCATCTCATCACCTGTAAAACGCTTTTGTTTTACACCTGAGCCATTATACACGGGGCGGCGGGGTTTGTCAAGGAATATTTTTCTGGTTTTGCACAGATAATAGTGTGAACAACGCCAAAAGAAGTCTTTGGAGGTTTCTATGAAGGACACCGACACGGGAATATACATGGAAAATGAGACGCTGGGCAACTTTGCCCGCAACACCGCCGCCGCCCTGGAGCGGGACGGCTTTGTCAGCGGGGCCAGGAGCGCGGCCCGCCTCCAAAGGACGCTGCGCGTCCTGGCCGGCCATTGCGCCGCCCTCAGAAAGGGCGGCCAGGGGGAGGCGGAGGAGTGGTTTCGGGACAACTGGTATCTGGCCGAGCGGGCGGGCAAGACCGCGGCGGCGGAGCTTCGCGCCCTGGGCAGGCTCCCCCGGTGCCTGGGGACGGATCGGGCGCTCATCTCTGAGGCGGCCTCCGCCCTGGTGCGCTCAGGCCGGGGGGAGGTGACGGGGGAGCGGGTGCGCCTCTTCCTGGAGGAGTTTCAGAAGGTGAGGGTCCTGACGGAGCGGGAGCTTTCCGCCTTCGTTCCGGCCCTGACGGCGGAGCTGTGCGCCTTTTTGGAGGCCGTTCTGCCGGAGAAGGAGGCCGGGGACGACGCCGGACGGGCGCTGCTTTTCAAAAACATCTTCACCTCCCTGCGGGCCCTGTCCGTCATCGACGTCAGCGACATCCTGGAGGCGGTGAACCGGGTGGAGGCCGCCCTGCGCCAGGACCCCGCCGGCGTCTACCCCCTGATGGACGAGGAGACCCGCCGTTCCTACCGGGCGCGTCTGGCCCTGGAGGCCAGAAGGGCCGGGATGGAGGAGTTCGACGCGGCCAAAAAGGTGCTGGAGCTGGCCTCCCAGGGGGAGGACAGGCATGTGGGGACGTATATCTTCACCCGCCCGCTGGGGAAGGCCCGAAAGGAGCGGCAGGCGTCCTGGTACATCGCCGCTCTCACCCTGGCGACGCTCTTTTTCACCGTCCTTGCCGGTATCGTCACGGGCTCGGTGTGGGTATCGCTTTTGGCGCTCCTGCCCGTCTCGGAGACGGTGAAAAACCTGGCGGACGCCATAGCCCTCCGGCTTGTCCGGCCCCGACGCCTGCCCAGGATGGCCCTGTCAAACGGCATCCCCAAGGCGGGCAAGACCGTCTGCGTCATCTCCGCCCTTTTGACCGGAGAGAAGGACGGGCCGAGGTTTGCCCGCCTTATGGAGGAGTACCGGCTGGCCAACCGGGACGCGGGGGAGAACCTGCTGTTCGGGCTTCTGGCCGATCTTAAGGAGGCGGGACAGAAGCGCGTCCGGGAGGACGGCCCCATCCTGGCCTCCGCCAGGGCGGCGGTGGAGGCCCTGAACGAGAAATACGGCGGCGGGTTCTATCTCTTCTACCGGGAGCGGGAGAAGAACAGGGCCGACAACATATGGATGGGCCGGGAGCGCAAGCGGGGCGCCATCGAGGAGCTGGTCAGGCTCCTGTGCGGGGAGAAGAGCGCCTTGAAGGCCCTCTGCGGGGACGGGAGCGCCCTTTCCGGCACGGGCTTTATCCTGACACTGGACGCCGACACGCGCCTGACCGCCGGAACGGCCAGGGAGCTGGTGGGCGCGGCGCTCCACCCGCTGAACGTGCCGGTCATCGACGAGGCCCAAATGCGGGTGGTGTCCGGCTACGGCATCCTGGAGCCCCGCGTGGCGGTGGACCTGGAGAGCGCCGGAAAGACCGATTTCTCCCGACTTTTCGCGGGCGTGGGGGGCTTCGATCCCTATTCCGGGGCGGTGAGCGACCTGTATCAGGACCTCTTTGACGAGGGGACGTTCATGGGCAAGGGACTCATCAACGTGCCGGTGTACAGGCGGCTCCTGGACGGGCGGTTCCCCGACAACACGGTGCTGTCCCACGACATCCTGGAGGGGGCCTATATGCGGTGCGCCTTCGTCACCGACCTGGAGCTGTCCGACGGGTGCCCCGCCAAGATCACCTCCTGGTTCGCGCGGCAGGAGCGGTGGACGCGGGGGGACTGGCAAAATCTGCGCTGGTGTACGGGCCGTGTCAAGACGCGGGACGGGGCGCTGGTGAAAAACACCCTCCCGGAGCTGGACCGCTGGAAGCTTTTGGACAATCTGCGCCGGAGCCTTCTGCCGCCGGCGGTGCTGGCGGCCCTTCTGGCCGCCATGGTCCTTCCTGGGCGGGGGCTGACGGCGGCGGCCTTCATCGCCCTGGGCGGGTTTGTGAGCCCGCTCCTGCTGGAGCTGGCCCGAAGCTTCCTCCGGCACGACGGCTCCGGCCTTGCCAGGTATCACTCCGCCGTCCTCCCCGGCCTTGGCGGGACGGTCACCAGATGGCTGGTGACGCTGATGCTCCTGCCCGCCCAGGGAACTATCCAGCTGAAGGCCGCCGTGACGGCCCTCTGGCGCATGACCGTCAGCCGGAGGGGGCTCCTGCGCTGGGTCACCGCCTCGGAGGCGGAGAAGAAGCACGGTAACACGGTCCTTGTCAACTACCGGGCGCTGGCGGCGTGTCCCCTGACGGGGCTTTTGCTGCTGTTGGCGGCCAGGAGCGCCCCCGCCCTGGCGGTGGGGATCGTCTGGCTCTCCGCGCCCGCCTTCGCCCAGGCGCTGTCCGCCCCGCGCCGGCGGGAGACCCGCGTCTCCCAGGCCGACAGGGCGTGGCTCATGGGCCAGGGGCGGGAGATCTGGCGGTTTTTTGAGGAGAACCTGACGCCGGAGGACAATTATCTCCCCCCGGACAACGTGCAGATCGAGCCGGATATCGGGGCGGCGCACAGGACCTCCCCCACCAACATCGGGCTGGCGCTCCTGTCCGCCGCCGCGGCGGCGGACCTGGGGTATATCAGCTCCGGGGAAGCGGGGGAGAGGATCGCCAGGACGCTGTCTACCGTGGAGAAGCTGGAGAAATGGCACGGGAATCTGCTGAACTGGTACGACACCCGCACCCTGACGCCCCTGGAGCCCCGGTACGTCTCCACGGTGGACAGCGGCAATCTGCTGGGGTGCCTGATGGCGCTGAAGGCGTGGCTGGCCGCCTGCGGCGACGGGAAAAACGCGGAGCGATGCGAAAAGCTCATCGACGAAACCGACTTGAGGCCCCTCTTTGATGAGCGGCGGAAGCTTTTTCACATCGGCTGGGAGCTGGAGAAGGACGCGCCCACCCAGGGGTGGTACGACCTGCTGGCCAGCGAGGCGCGGCAGACAAGCTATATCGCCGTGGCGTTGGGGCAGGCGCCCCGCAAGCACTGGCGCAGGCTGAGCCGCGCCCTGGTGAGCCAGGACGGCTACGCCGGCATGGTCAGCTGGACGGGCACCATGTTCGAGTATCTGATGCCCGATCTGCTCCTGCCCGTCCCCAAAGATTCCCTGCTCTATGAGAGCGCCCGATTCTGCCTCTACGTCCAGAAGCGGGCGCGGCAGAACGTCCCCTGGGGCATCTCCGAGAGCGGTTTTTACGCCTTTGATCCGGGCCTCGCCTACCGCTACAAGGCCCACGGCGTCCAGCGCCTGGCCCTGAAGCGGGGCATGGACACCGAGACGGTGGTGGCCCCCTACGCCGCGTTTTTGGCCATGCCGCTGGACCCCCGCGGCGCGGTGCGGAACCTGAAGCGGCTGGAGGGCTTGGGCCTTGCCGGCAAATACGGCTTTTACGAGGCGGCGGACTTCACCCCCGCCCGCGCGGCCGGCGGCAAGCCACGGATCGTCCGGAGCTTTATGGCACACCATCTGGGCATGAGCCTGGTGGCGGTGGCCAATACCCTCTGCGGCGGCGTGTTCCAGCAGAGGTTCATGGAGGACCGGCGCATGGGGGCCTTCCGGGAGCTTTTGGAGGAGCGGGTGCCCACGGGCCGAATCCTCCTGCGGCAGAGTCCCAGGGACGTGCCGGAGAAGCCCCGACGGGCCGAGTCCGGCGGGTACTTTGAGAAGCTGGACACGGTGGACGCCCTGACGCCCGCCGCCGTGCCCCTCTCCAACGGCCAGTATACGGTGCTGCTGGCGGAGACGGGCGCGTCCCGGTCCCGGTTCCGGACGCTGGAGGTCACGCGCTTCACCCCCGATCCCCTGGGGGAGATGGGGATGGCCCTTTATCTGCGGACGGAGAAGGAGCTGCTGCCCCTGACTCCCGCGCCGGAGTACGACAAAAACGCGCGCTATACCTGCGTGTTCTCCGACACCCAGGGGGTGTTCAGGGCCAGAAAGAACGGGTTGTCCGCCAGTCTCACCGTCACCGTCCCGTCCTCCGGGGCGGGGGAGGTGCGGCAGGTGGAGGTGACGGCGCCGGCGGAGCTCTCCGCCTGCGAGGTCCTGTGCGTCTTTACCCCGGTCCTCCAGGGACGGGCGGATTTTGAGGCCCATCCGGCCTTCTCCCTGCTCTCCTTAGAGGCCAAGCTCACCGGCGGCGTCCTGACGGTCCGCCGGCGGCCCAAGCCGGGGGAACAGGCGGTCTATCTGTGCGTGGCGGCGGATAAGCCCTTTATCGCCGTGACCCACGCCAAACGGGGGGAGCCTCTGGGGGCGGGGGAGCTGCTGCGCTCCTGCCCGGACTTCCATGTGGCGCTGACGGCGCCCCTGAAGCTCACCGGCGGACGGGGGCGGATCAGCTTCTCCCTGGGCGTGGGCACGGACGGCGAGGAGGCCGCCGCCACGGCCCGAAGGAACCTTCAGCGTCGGGAAAATCAGGCGGTGTCCCGAATCTCCGCCGCGGCGCTGATGCTGGGCCTGAGCGTGGCCGACACCAGGGCCGCCCTGGGGCTTCTGCCCAGGCTCCTCTTCGGCGCGGAGCCGTCGGAGCGGCGCCGGAGCCTTTTGGCGGCGGGGGATATCCCCATTGAGGCGCTTTGGAGCCTGGGTATTTCGGGGCAGATCCCGCTGCTGTGCGCCAAAATCGAAAATGAGGGCGAGCTGGAGGGGGCGCTGAAGCTCATCCGCATCCACGCGCTCCTGACGGAGAACGGGGTGGAGAGCGATCTGGCCCTGCTCCTCACCGACGGCGGCGACTACCGGAAGGCCCAGAGGACGGCGGTGCTGGAGGAGCTGCGGCGCATTGGGCGGGAGAGCGCCCTGGACGCGCCAGGAGGCGTCCATCCGGTGGAGGCGGCGGGGAGCGCCGGACGGGCCGCGGAGGCCTACGCCGATCTGAACGTCCGCCTGGACGCCGTTCCCGCCGCTCCGGCCCGCCGGGAGAGGACGCCGGAACCCCCCGCCCGCTATCTGCGGGGCGCGGGGGAGGTGACCTGCCGGTGGGCGGAGGACGGGACCTTCCGGTTCGCCATGACCGACGCCCTGCCGGAGGCCGCCTGGAGCCACGTGCTGGCAAACGGGGGCTTCGGCTTTCTGGCCAACGAGTGCGGCACGGGCCACATGTGGAGCGAAAATTCCCGACTTTTTAAGATCGATCCCTGGCTGGGCGACCCGTCGGCCACGGTGGGCCCGGAGCGGCTGACGCTGAGGCTGGGGGGCCGGACACGGTCCCTCTTTGCCGACGGCTCCGGCCTGCCTACGCTGGTGGAGTACGGCTTCGGCTGGGCGGCCTGGGAGCGGGATTTCGGGCCTGTCCGATCCCGCCTGACCGCCTTTGTGCCGGAGGATATGGCCGCCAGGGTGCTGATCTTAGAGCTCACCGGCGACACCGACAGCGCGGAGGTGGCCTATGAACTTGACCTTATCCTGGGCGAGACGGCCCTGGGGGCCAGGGCCGTGGTCACGGGCTATGACGGCGTGGCCTTTACCGCCCGCAACCCCTCCGGCCCCTATAAAAACCGCCGCTTTACCTGCCTTGCCTCGGAGACGCCGGCGGCCTTCACCTGCCGGAGGAAAAGCGCCCTGATGGGGGAGTACGACGGGTTCACGGGGGCGGGGGAGGAGCCGTGCGTCGCCTTTACCCTGCCGGCCTCGGCGCGGCTTGTCCTCGTCTCCGGCACCGCGCCCCTCCCCGCCCTTCAGGACGCCCTGGCCAGGGCCGGGGAGCTGCTGGAAAAAACACGGGCGCACTGGCGGGAGGTCTGCGGACGGGTGAGGATCGAGACGCCGGACAAGCGCGTGGACGCCTTTGTCAACGGCTGGGCCGTCTATCAGACCCTTGCCTGCCGGCTTCTGGCCCGCACGGGCCTCTATCAGAACGGCGGGGCCACGGGCTTCCGGGACCAGCTGCAGGACGCGCTGTCCCTGCTGCCGGTGGAGCCGGAGCTGGCCCGGAGGCAGATACGGCTGGCCTCCTCCCGCCAGTACCGGGAGGGGGACGTGATGCACTGGTGGCACGACACGCCGGAGGGCCTGATGGGCGTGCGTACCCACTGCTCCGACGACCTGCTGTGGCTGCCCTGGGCGGTATGCGATTATGTAAACCGAACCGGCGACAGGTCCCTCCTGCGGGAGGAGGAGAGCTGGCTCATGTCCCCGCCCCTGGAGGCGGGGGAGCGGGACAGGTACGAGCGGCCCGCGGTGAGTACGGAGCGGGACACGGTATTCCGCCACGCCCTTGCCGCCGCGGACCGGTTTCTCCGGCGGGGCGTGGGAGAGCACGGCCTTGCCCTGATGCTGGGCGGGGACTGGAACGACGGCATGGACGGCGTGGGTCGGGCCGGACGCGGCGAGAGCGTGTGGCTGACCCTTTTCGGCAGTACGGTTTTGCGGGAGCTGGCGGAGCTTTGCCGCCGGGAGGGGGAGAACGGCGAGGAATATGACCGGGCCTCCGCCGCCCTGCTGCGGGCCGCCGAGGGGGCCTACCGGGGGACGTGGTATCTCCGGGGCTTCTGCGACGACGGCACCCCCCTTGGGGCCGCCGCCGGAGACAGGCCGGAGGGGGAGCGGGAGTGCGAAATAGACTCCCTCTCCCAGAGCTTCGCCGCCTTTGCCGGAGCCGACAGATCGCGGGTGAAGCAGGCGCTTCAGAGCGCGTATACAAGGCTCTATGACGAAAAAAGCCGCCTCGTCAAGCTCTTCGACCCGCCCTTTGACAGGGGGAGCGCGGCGGTGGGGTATATCCGCTCCTACGCTCCCGGTTTCCGGGAGAACGGCGGACAGTACACCCACGCCGCCGTGTGGCTGGCGATGGCGCTGCTGCGGACGGGCCAGCGGGAGCGGGGCGCGGAGCTGCTTTCGGCGCTGGCGCCGGGGAACCGGGAGGCGGGACGGTACGCCGCGGAGCCCTATGTCATGGCCGCCGACGTCAGCGCCGCCCAGGGCCTTTCGGGACGGGCGGGCTGGACCTGGTACACCGGCTCGGCGGGCTGGTATTTCCGGGCGGTGACGGAGTCCCTGCTGGGGCTGAAGATGCGGGACGGGCGGCTCTTTGTGGAGCCGAATCTGCCCGACAGCCTGTACCCGGCCAGGGTCCTCTACACCGCCGGAGGCAGGACGCTGGATATCCGCCTCTACCCGGAGGGCGCGCTCATCGACGGGGAGCCGGCGGCTAAAGAGGGAGTGGAGATAGGGAGAATCACGGAGGGGGCGTGTTAAATTGACGCCGTAACGCAAAAAATGGGCCGCCTGGAGAGGCGGCCTGTGTGGAACAAAATTCGATGGTGCGGCGTGTGGGCCGAGCGGGTCTGGCCCCTACGAGTACGTTGCACGAAATACGATGGGCCACAATGGGGAGAGGAGGAGCGAACACTGCGCCTGAGCCGTCACGTTTACGTGGCGGCGAGGTTAAGCGTGTTCCGCGACGACGCCGGCGGCCCCTACGGCGTTTATGGGAAGAATTTCAGGGATTCGACGGACGGGACGGCCTCAGATCACCTCGTTTTTCATGGCCTCGATGGGATTGTCCCGCTTGATGCCGGCCATGGAGTACATCATGGAGAGGAACACCACCAGGAACACACTGCCCACGGCTACGGCCACGGCGGACCAGGGCAGGTAGAAGGAGGTATCCATGCCCGCCATTACCCCCCGGTAGATGAGGTACGTCACCCCAAAGGCGGCGGGGATGCCGTAAAGGAGGGACTTGGCCCCGTAGAGGAGGCACTCGAAGTTCATCATCCGGTTAAAGCCCCGATTGGTCATGCCCACGGACCGGAGCATGGCGAACTCCCGACGGCGCAGGAGGATGTTGGTGGAGATGGTGTTGAACACGTTCAGCGCCGCAATCAGGGAGATGAGGGTGATGAAGCCCGCGGAGATGACCCGCACCACGGTGATCAGACTGCGCTGGTTGGCGGTCTCCTGGTAGAGATCGGTAACGTTCCCGTCCGTGAAGGTGTAGCCCGCGTCATTGAGGGCGCTGGTGATATCCGAAAGGCCCTGCTGATGGTCGGAGACGGTGAGGTACATCACCGTTTGATCCCAGAGGGATTTGCCCTCCTTCAGCCGTTGGACCTCCGCCAGGGGCATGAGGATGGTGACGCCGTCGCGCTCGCTGTTCCCGTTGAGGCCCAAGGGCATCTCCTCGGTGACAAGGCCCACCTCATAGGTCTCGGTGGTGATGCAGGCCTCCTCGGCGGCGGTCTGCTCCACCGGCGTCATGGCCTGGTAGCTGTCGCTCTTCCTGAGTTCCGACAGCGCCAGCTCGTCGCCAATGCGCAGATCCAGCGTCCCGATATCCGCCCGGATCATTTCAAAGCGCTCCATGCGCTGGGTGTCCCGGTTGAAGCCCTCTTCCATGGGGCAGAGGACGAGCTTGGGGTGCTCGCCCATGTACTCCTCCTCGGACAGACCCATTTTTTGAAGATACGCCCGGTAGACGGAGTCCTCCACGCCCAGAATCTCCACATAGAGGGAGAAGGTGTCCTCCTCGGCGTCCCGCATCCTGACCTCCCAGGTGCGCTCGGGCACCTGATCGCGCGTGAGTAGAAGGTTTACGGAGTTCATGGCCACCTTGAAGCCCGAAGCGCCGGTGACGCAGGGCACCTGGGAGACGATCCGCATGAGATCGGGCAGATCGGAACTCTTGATACCTGTCTCGTCGGTCTGCGCCGTGCTGCGCAGATTGTGAAAGCAGATGTCGTAATCGAAGTCATTGAAGAGGCCGTACACCGTGTCCGTCAGATACCGGCAGAAGGAGCTGGCGGAGATGAACAGCACCACAGACATGAAGAGGCTCACCACCGTGGCCCGGTAGCCCTTGCGATTGCGCTTGAAGTGCTTGCCGGCGATGGCCCCCTCCAGGCCGAAGAGCCTGTAGGTGAGGAGGGAGGTTTTGACCTCGCGGGGCTTGATCCTCACGTCCTGGGACTCGCGAATGGCCTCCACGGCGGAGACGCGCATGGCCCGCCGGGAGGGAATCCAGGCGGAGATCAGCACCGTCACCAGGTCGATGACCGCCGCGGCGATGAGGGCGTAGGGCGTCAGGCGCAGGGTGAAGACAGGCGCGACCAGGGTGTCGTTGACGGTGTCGTAGAGGAGCCGCCCCAGGGCCGCGCCAATGAAGTGGAAGGTGACGGCCATCCCCAAAAGCCCGGAGAGGATTCCCAAGGGGATGCCCACGGCGCTGACGGCCAGGGCCTCGGTGAACACCATGGAGCGCAGCTGCTTTTTGGTGGCGCCCACGGACCTAAGAAGGCCGAACTGCTTTGTCCGCTGGGCCACGGAGATGGAGAAGGCGTTGTAGATGAGGCTGACGGAGCCGAACATAATGAGGCCGATGAGGATGGCGGCGAAGGAGTAGAGGACGGTGTTGAAGGTGTTGTACCGGGTGACGCCCAGGGTCATCAGCAAATCCCGGTTGTCCGAGGAGCCAAACCGGGTCCGGTAGTCCAGCTGCATCTGAAAGGTGTCCCGGGGCTTGTTCAGCAGAAGCCAGCCGTTTTGGAGGGCTTCGCAGTCCTCGTCCCAGCGGGTGAGGCATACGATATCCGCGCCGGAATTTTGGTCAAAGCGGGTGTTTTCCAGATACCCCACCACGGTGAAGGTGCGGGTCTCCCGGACGCGGACCGTCTCATCCTCCAGGTGGGGCCCGTTCCCGAAGCCCAGGGTCTGGCCCTCCACGGTCCGTTCCCCCAGCTCCAGGGTGACGGTGCCGCCCAGCTCGGTGTACTGGCCGCCCACCATGACCTGGGAGAGGACGATCTCGTTGGAGTTTTCCGGAAGCCGCCCCTGGGAGAGGGCGACGGGCATCCGCTCCAAGAAGGCCTGATCCGCGCCGAGTACGACGCAGAGGGAGAGGCTGTCCGTCTCCTGGCCGCCCGGTTCCCCGGAGGTGGCGCCGGCTGGGACGCTCGCGCCGTCGGGGTCGTCGGACACCAGAGCCCAGTCGACCTGGGCCCAGGCGGCGGAGGCGGTGCGGGCGTCGGATTCCAGCTCCTCCCGGCCTTCCGCGTCCACGTTGAAGAAGACCACGTGCCAGTTCCCGTTCAGGGCCGTCATGGTGCCCTGGAGATACCGCTGGAAGCTGACCACGCTGGTGGTGACGGCGGTGATCATGGCCGCCGACAGGAGGATGCCGGCCACGGTGACAATGGTGCGGACGCGGTTTTTGAGAAGGGTCTTTAAGGTGACCTTGGAAAAGATACTCATGACCGCAGCACCTCGTCCCGGACGATCCGCCCGTCCTCAATGGCGATGACCCTGTCGGCCTGGAGGGCGATGTTCTCGTCGTGGGTGATGACGATGAGGGTCTGGTCGTACTTTCTATTGCTGAGCTTCAGAAGGTCCACGATCTCCTGGCTGGCCTTGGAGTCCAGGTTGCCCGTGGGCTCGTCGGCCAGCACCACCGCCGGGGCGTTCATCAGCGCCCGGCCGATGCTGACCCGCTGCTGCTGGCCGCCGGAGAGCTGGTTGGGGAGATGCTTCTCCCGGCCCACCAGGCCCAGGACATCCAGAAGCTCCTTCAGGCGCTCCTCGTTGACCTTGCGCCCGTCCATCAGCACCGGCAGGGTGATGTTTTCCCGCACGTCCAGCACGGGGATCAGGTTGTAGAACTGGTAGACAAGGCCCACCTCCCGACGGCGAAAGACCGCCAGCTGTTCCTCGCTCTTGGCGTAGACGTCCTGGCCGTCCATGTAGACCTTGCCGGAGGTGGGGGTATCCACGCCGCCCAGAATGTGCAGAAGGGTGGATTTGCCGGAGCCGGAGGGGCCAATGATGGCTAAAAACTGGCCCTTTTCCACCGAGAAGGACACTCCGTCCAGGGCGCGGACCTGGTTCTCCCCGGAGCCGTAGGTTTTTGTGAGATTTTCAACGCGCAGTATTTCCATGTATATACCTCCTTGGTCGTATGAGGACAGTATACCCTGTCAAGGTGACAGGAGAGTGACTTTTTGGTGACAAAAACGTCATAAAGGGGGCCTTGACCCGGCGGGGGGTTTATAAGGGGGCCGCCCTTATGGGGCGGAGGGGATGCCCGCCTGACAGGCGGACGGGGGATTTACTTTCTCCTCTTTTGTCTCGTCAAAAGAGGAGAAAGTAACAAAGAGGAGAAAAACGAGTCAAGGGGGATTCCGATTTTCCCCCTTGACAATCCCCTTTTGAAAACGGCCACACAGGGGCCGCGGCCCCTATGTGGAGAACCCCAGGGGATCGCCCGCGGGGAGGTATCCCGTAGGGATGGGGCCCCCACCGAACGTTAGTTCGGTGGGGAGAGGAGGAGCCAAGCCCGCGCCTGAGCCCTGGCGTTTACGCCGGGGCGAGGTTAAGCGGCTTGTGCGACGACGAGTAGGGGCCAGACCACATCGGCCCACACGCCGCACCGCCGAATTTCATTTCACCGAATTTTCGTGGTATTTCGTACAACGTACCCGTAGGGGTGGCCGTCCCCGGCCACCCGTCCGTCGAATTCCCGAAAACCTTCCCCCAAACGCCTTCCTCACACCGTCCCTTTATAAAACCGCACGGTGAATTGCGCTCCGCCGGTGTGGGCGTTTTCCGCCTTGACGGCGGCGTTGGCGCTTTGGAGGATGGTCCTGGCCAGGGCCAGACCGATGCCGGCGGACTGGGCGCCGGCGTCGCGGCCACGGTAGAAGCGCTCGAAGAGGTGGGGCAGGTCCTCCGGGTCGATGCCGGGGCCGTTGTCGGAGATCAGAAGCTCGGTGTAGATGGCGTTCTCCGACGCCGTGACCGTGACGCGCCCGCCGGGCGGGGTGTGCTCCAGGCAGTTTTTCAGGATATTCCCCACGGCCTCGGCGCACCAGGCCAAGTCCGCCGTGATCCGCTGATCCCCCACGTTCTCCCGTCGAAGCTCCACGTTCCGCAGCTCCAGGGCGATGAGCAGGGGTTCGGCGGCGGCGTCCAGCAGCTGGGCGGCGGTGATCGGGGCGGGGGACAGCTCCACCGTTCCGGCGTCCAGGCGGCTGAGCTTCAAAAGGGCCGTCACCAGCCATTCAAGGCGCCCCAGCTGGCGCTGGAGGTCCCGCGCCAGCTCCCGCCGGCGCTCCTCCGAAAGGGCGGGCTCCGCCAGCATGGCGGCGGCCAGGTTCATGCTGGTCAGGGGCGTTTTCAGCTGGTGGGAGATGTCCGCCAGGGAATCGGCCAGAAAGACCCTGTCCGCCTTGAGGGATTCGGACTGGGAGCGGAGGGTCACCAGCAGCTTGGACAGCTCCGACTGGAGTACGGACAGCTCCCCCTCGGAGAAGCGGTCCAGGGCGAAGCTCTCCTGGCCGTGGGTGATCCGGTCAAGCTCATCGGCCAGGGCGGCCATCCGCCGGTAATGGCGGAGGGAGAGACACACGTAGAGCGCGTACATCGCCGCGGAGACCGTGAGCGCCGCCCCGCCGGCGGCGCGGCTCACGGTAAAGGTCAGGCCGGAGGCCGCGGCCCCCAACGCCAGAAAGAGCAGGCTTTCCCACCGGAAAGCGGAATTTCTCAGAAGCCGCTTCACAGCTTGTACCCCAATCCGCGCACGGTCTTGATGATCTTCGGCTCCGCCGGGTCATCCTCGATCTTGTCCCGCAGGCGCTTGATATACACCGTCAGGGTGTTGTCGTTGACGAAATCCCCGGCCACGTCCCAAATCTCGTCCAGGAGCTTGGCGCGGGAGAGCACCTGCCCCCGGTTGTTGAGAAAGACCAGCAGGAGCTTGTATTCCAGGGCGGACAGATAGACCTCCCGCCCGTTTTTCGTCACCTGGGCCTTCTCCGTGTCCACCCGCAGGCCCTCCACCTCCACGACAGAGGACGCCCTGCCGGCGCGGCGCAGGACGGAGCGGATGCGGCTGGCCAGCTCCCTGGGGCGGAAGGGCTTGGCGATATAGTCGTCGGCGCCCAGATCGAAGCCCGTCACCACGGAGAACTCGTCCCCGGAGGCGGTGAGGAAGATGATGGGCGTCCCGAAGCGCTGCTTGATCTCCGAGCAGAGGGAGAAGCCGTTGCCGTCGGGCAGGCCCACGTCCAGAAGCGCCAGGTCGAAGCTCTCGTCGACGGTCTCCAGCGCCGCCGCGGCGCCGGAGACGGCCACCGCGTCAAAGCCCTCGCCCCGCAGAAAGTCCGTGAGATTTCTGGCGATGGCGCTGTCGTCCTCCACGATCAGGATGCGCGTCATGATATCACCTCGGAATTTGGCTTAAAATCAAATATAATGTCCGCATGTGCGGATATTATACCATAAAATCTCTGATTTTATGGTATATTCGCCATGTTTTTCGGCTCCCGGCGAAGCCGGGGAGAAAAACGGCTTAAAATCAGATATAATATCCGCATGTGCGGATATTATATCACATGTTTGCTGAAAAAGGGAGGGGAGAAAGGCAATATTACGGTTTTGTAATCAAATATGTTTGGCATTTCCCTGTTGAGGTTTTTGGCCGGATATGCTATACTTTACGAAAAGATCAACTGACCGGAGAGCATACGATGTTTGAGAAGCTGGCGCAGATCGAGGAAAAATATAAGGAGACCAGAGCGCGGCTGGAGACGCCGGAGGTGTATTCCGATCCGGCGCTCTACGCCCAATTGGCCCGCGAGGTGAAGGAGCTGACCCCCGTGGCGGAGGCCTACCGGCGTTGGAGGGGCTTTCAGGACGCTATTGACGAGGCGAAGGAGCTTCTCTCCGACCCGGAGCTGGGCGACATGGCCAGGGAGGAGCTGGAGACGGCCAGGGCGGGGCTGGAGGAGAGCGAAAAGGAGCTGAAGCTCCTGCTGCTGCCGCGCGATCCCAATGACCGGCGGAACGTCATCATGGAGATCCGCGGCGGCGTGGGCGGGGAGGAGTCGGCGCTGTTTGCCGCCGATCTCTACCGGATGTACGCCGCCTACGCCGCCCTGAAGGGCTGGAGGATCGAGATCGCCTACATCAACGAGACGGAGCTGGGGGGCATCAAGGAGATAAGCTTCCTCATCGAGGGGGAGGGGGCCTGGTCGCGGCTCAAATTTGAGTCCGGCGTCCACCGGGTCCAGCGGGTGCCTGTCACCGAGTCCAGCGGGCGCATCCAGACCAGCGCCGCCACCGTGGCGGTCCTGCCGGAGCTGGAGGAGGTGGAATTTCAGATCGACCCCGCCGATCTGCAGATCGACACCTTCCGCTCCACCGGCGCGGGGGGACAGAAGGTGAACAAGACCGAGTCCGCCATCCGCATCACCCACATCCCCACCGGCACGGTGGTGGAGTGCCAGGACGAGCGCAGTCAGTACAAGAACAAGGACAGGGCCATGAAGATCCTGGCCTCGCGCCTGGCGGACGCGGAGAGACGCAAACGGGACGCCGCCGTGGCCGCGGAGCGGAAAAGCCAGGTGGGCAGCGGAGACCGCTCCGAGCGCATCCGCACCTATAATTTTCCCCAGGGACGGGTGACGGATCACAGGCTCTCCGGGGAGAATAAGAATTTTGCCATCGACAGCGTCGTCGGCGGGGGACTTGACCCCATCATCGACGCCCTGATCACAGCCGATCAGGCCGAGAAGCTGGCGGCGGGGTCCTGACAGGGGAAAGGAACGGAAATGGTCACACGTCTTTTAAGCCCCGCCCAAGTATCCCTGGCCGCAGGCATCCTCCGGGCCGGAGGGGTGGCCGCCGTACCCACGGAGACGGTGTACGGCCTGGCGGCCAACGCCCTGTCGGGGGACGCCGTGGAAAAAATATTCGCCGCCAAGGGGCGGCCTGAGCAGAAGCCCGTCAGCATCTTCGTCACCGGAATGGAGATGGCGGAGCGGTTCTGCCGGGACATTCCCGCCGGTGCCTATACGCTGGCGGAGGCCTTCTGGCCGGGGCCGCTGACCGTGATCCTGCGCCGCCGAAAGAACGTGCCGGACGCCGTCACCGCCGGAGGGGAGGGCGTGGGCGTGCGCGTCCCGGACCATGAGACGGCTCTGGAGCTTCTGCGGCTGACCGATCTGCCTCTCACCGGCACGTCGGCCAATCTGAGCGGGCAGGCGCCCGCCCGCACCGGCGCGGAGGCGCTGGCGATCTTCGACGGGCGCATCGACTGCGTTTTAGACGGGGAGGCGCCCGGAGGCGTCCCCTCCACGGTGGTGGACCTGACAGGGGGAAGAGCGAAAATATTGCGTTTCGGGGCGATTTCCGCGGAAGCCCTTGAAAAAATACTGGGGGACGTGGTAGAATGTTGACCGTTGGCATCACGGGCCCCACCGGCGCGGGCAAGACCACGGCGCTACGGGCCATAGAGGCCCTGGGCGGAGCGGTGTTCGACTGCGACGCCGTCTATAGGGAGCTTTTGGGGAGCAGCGCGCCCCTGCTGACGGCCATAGACGCCCGTTTCCCCGGCGTTGTCCGGGAGGGCGGGCTTGATAGGGCGGCCCTGGCCCGACGGGTGTTCTCCGATCCCGCGGCGCTGGACGACCTGTCCGCCATCACTCACCCCTACGTGGCGCGGGAGGTCAAAGAGCGGCTGGAGCGCGCCGGAAGGGCCGGCTGTCCCATCGCCGCGGTGGACGCCATCGGGCTTTTCGAGTCGGGGCTTTCGGCATTCTGCGACGTTACGGTGTTCGTCACCGCGCCGGAGAGCGCGCGGGCGGAGCGGATCATGGCCAGGGACGGGATATCCCTTGATGACGCCATGGCGCGTATCCGTTCCCAGAACGGGGATGAGTATTTCCGCGTTCGGGCGGATCATGAGCTTGTCAATTCATTTTCCGACAGCGGTGAATTTTATCAAAGCTGTCTGGACTTTTTTAGGAGGCTTTACCATGAGCGAGCTTAAGGACAAACTTTTTTATAAGCGGAAGCATGTCCACGACATTGTGGACGAGGCGGAGAGCGCGGCCTCGGAGGCGTACTGCAAAAAGTATATGGATTACCTTCAGAAGGCCAAGACCGAGCGCCTGGCGGCCTCCGAGGCCATCCGGCTGGCGGGAGAGTACGGCTTCCACGCCTTTGACCGCAACGCGCCCCTGAAGGCCGGGGACAAAATTTACCGCTGTGTAGAGGGCAAGCTTCTCCTGCTGGCCGTCATCGGCACCGATTCCCTGGCTGAGGGCGTCAACCTCTGCGCCGCCCACATCGACTCGCCGCGCCTGGACCTGAAGCAGATCCCCCTCTATGAGGATCACGAGATCGCCTATTTCAAGACCCATTACTACGGCGGCATCCGCAAATATCAGTGGGTGACGATCCCCCTGGAGCTCCACGGCGTTGTGGCGCTGGCCAATGGCGGGACGGTCACCGTCAACATCGGCGCCGATGCCGGCGACCCCATCTTCTATGTGTCCGACCTGCTGCCCCATCTGGCGGCCAAGCAGTCGGAACAGCCCCTCGCCAAGGCCATCCCGGCGGAGAAGCTGAACATCATCATGGGCTCCCTGCCCCTGCGGGGGGAGGGGGACGGCGAGCGGGTGAAGCTTGGCGTCATGAAGCTCCTCAACGAGAAATACGGCATCACCGAGGAGGATTTCCTCTCCGCCGAGATCGAGGCGGTGCCGGCCTTCCCCGTGCGGGAGGCGGGCCTTGACCGCTCCCTCATCGCCGGCTACGGCCAAGATGACCGGGTCTGCGCTTTTGCCGAGCTCCAGGCCATCTATGAGACGGAGAACCCCGTCCGGACCGCCGTCTGCATCCTGGCGGACAAGGAGGAGATCGGCTCCGTGGGCGTCACCGGCATGGTGAGCCAGGCCTTTGAGACGTTTATGGACGACCTGTGCGCCAAGCAGGGCGTGAAGCTGGCCCACTGCTTTGAAAATTCCCTGTGCGTCTCCGCTGATGTGGCGGCGGCCTTCGATCCCACCTGGCCGGAGGTCTCGGAGCTGCGCAACACCTCCAGGCTCAACTACGGCGTGGCCATCGCCAAGTATACGGGGCGGGGCGGCAAGTCCGGCTCCAACGACGCCTCCGCCGAGACCATGGGCCGAATCCGCAGGATCTTTGCCGAGAACAACGTCGCCTGGCAGTATGCCGAGCTGGGCCGTGTGGACGAGGGCGGCGGCGGCACCGTCGCCTGCTATATGGGCAACCGCAACATCGCCACCGTGGACGCCGGTACCCCCGTGCTGGCCATGCACTCCCCCTATGAGCTGACCGCCAAGTACGACTGCTACATGACCTATAAGGCCATGAAGGCGGTATACGCATGCCGGACAAAGGCCTGACGGCCCCATCCGGCAAAAATAGTTGACAGTTTTACGATACGCGCACATACACTCCCCTTATGGGGGGTGTATTTTTGGTCGCGTTGATCTCGGAAATCCCTGTCAGGGGGAGAAATTGTACGGTAAGCTATAAAAATCTCCGGCCTCTGGGGCTTTCCTGCGTCTGGGCGGAGCTGAGGCTGGGCGTTCGGGCCTCCGGGCGGCAGTATAGGAGGCTCCTTCAAAAATGCGCCGGAGAGCTGACGGCGCATCGCGCGTTGACGGCGGTGTTCCAGGAGGATTTTCCCTATCGGGACGTCTTTCTTGACCGGGGCATCCGGGAGGCCGGATGCGGGGCGCTCCTGGCGGCCAAGGCGGGGGAGATCGTCACGCTGGCCGCCAAAGGCCGCGACAGGGCGTATCTTGCCGCCCGCCGCGCGGACCGGGGGAGCCTGGAGACGGCGCGGCGGCTGTGCGAGAGCTTCCGCTACCTGACGCTGGACGTGCCGGCGGGGAGCTTTGAACGGTTTGAGGACGTATGCGGGGCAAGAGGCGTCACGCCGGAGCCGTCCGCCCTGTGCCCGTCGCCGCCGGACGCGGCTGTGTTCCTGTGCCGGCCGGCGGAGACGGTTTTCCTGCCGGGCAGATGCGTCAGGCTGACCTTGGACGGGGCGGAGGAGATGGTGAAGGGGGGCCGGGAGATCGGCAGGGTGTCCTTCACCCTCCCGGAGGCGCGGTGCTTCGACCTGCCCTTTCCTCCGGCGCCCCTGCTCTCCGCCGCTGTCGAGGCGGGGACGGTGACGCCGGAGGAGGTGACCGCCGCCGCGGCGTCGATTTTGCGGGAAAAGAGATAAATCCGTCAAATACGCGGCTATCTCTTGACAAAACGGGCAATTATTTTTATAATATTTCAGATAAAAAACCTATCCAGAAGGAGTGTTCATACATGGCAGATTCCAACAGGTACAGAATGAGCCGTCAGAGACTTGAGGAGCTTAAGGAAGAGCTCAACTACATGCAGACCGTCCGGGAGAAGGAAGTGGCCGAGCAGATCAAGGAGGCCCGCTCCTTCGGCGACCTCTCTGAGAACTCCGAGTACGACGAGGCCAAGACGGAGCAGGGCAAGCTCTACTCCCGCATCGCCGAGTTTCAGGATCTGATCGAGCACGCCGTCATCGTGGAGGACAGCGAGGACAGCGACAAGGTGGGCATCGGCAGCATCGTCACCGTCCGGGACGTGCGCAGCGGCGTGACCTATAAATACAAGCTGGTGGGCTCCCAGGAGGCCAACCCCATGGAGGGGAAGATTTCCGACGACTCCCCCTTTGGACGCGCGCTGTACGGCCATTCCCATGGGGAGACGGTGGACGTGGACGCCCCCGCCGGCATCATCCAGTACGAGATTCTTGTCATAGAGAAATAAGGAGATAGACCGATGGCAAACTATACGCCGGAACCGTCGGAGATGGACCTCTCCGAGATCCTCCAGGTCCGCCGGGACAAGCTGGTCGCCCTGCAGGCGGAGGGCCAAGACCCCTTTACGATCACAAAATTCCGCCGCTCGGCATATTCCGAGGACGTGAAGGCGGATTTTGATCGATTTGAAAACCAGCATGTGGCCATGGCGGGCCGCGTCATGGCCAAGCGCGGCATGGGCAAGGCCATCTTCGCCGACATTCAGGACAGTCAGGGCCGCATCCAGATATATATCCGCGCCGACGCTGTGACGCCGGAGGAGTTTGCCGCCTTCCGCAAGGTGGACGTGGGCGACATCGTGGGCGTGGAGGGCTACGTCTTCCGCACCAAGATGGGCGAGATCAGCGTTCACTGCGAAAAGACACAGCTCCTGGCCAAGTCCCTCCGGCCCCTGCCGGAGAAATTTCACGGCCTGACGGACAAGGAGGTCCGCTACCGTCAGCGGTATGTGGATCTCATTGTCAACCCTGAGGTCAAGCGTACCTTTGAGCTTCGCTCCAGGTTCATCAAATTCATTCGGGACTACATGGATGAGCGGGGCTATATCGAGGTGGAGACGCCCGTTCTCAACACCCTGGCCGGCGGCGCGGCGGCGCGGCCCTTCGTCACCCACCACAACACCCTGGACATCGACATGTACATGCGCATCGCCACGGAGCTCCCCTTAAAGCGCCTTATCGTAGGCGGCATGGAGCGGGTCTATGAGATTGGCCGCATCTTCCGCAACGAGGGGATGGATACCAAGCACAACCCTGAGTTCACTACCATCGAGCTGTACGAGGCCTACGCCAACCTCTTTGACATGATGGATATCGCCGAGGGGATACTCTCCGGCGCGGCCCAGAAGCTTCTGGGCGGCTATCACGTCACCTGGCAGGGGGAGGACATCGACCTGACCCCCGGCTGGCGGAGACTCACCATGGTGGACGCGGTGCGGGAGTACGTGGGCGTGGATTTTGGCGCCATATCCGATGACGCCCAGGCCGTAGCCGCGGCCAAGGCCGCGGGCGTGGAGCTTGCGGATACAGCCGACAAGACCTGGGGCAACGCCCTGTACGCCTGCTTCGACCAGAAGGTGGAGGAGCAGCTCATCCAGCCCACCTTCATCACCATGTATCCCGTGGAGGTCTCGCCCCTGACCAAGCGCAGTCCCCAGGACGCCAGGCTCACAGAGCGGTTCGAGCTGTTTATCTGCCGCAGTGAGATGGCCAACGCCTACTCCGAGCTGAACGATCCCATCGACCAGCGGGCACGCTTCATGAAGCAGCTGGAGCTGCGGGATCGGGGCGATGACGAGACGGAGATGCTGGACGAGGACTTCCTCACCGCCCTGGAGTACGGGATGCCCCCCACCGGCGGCATGGGCATGGGTATTGACCGCTGCGCCATGCTCCTCACCGGCTCCGACTCCATTCGGGACGTGATTTTGTTCCCCACAATGAAACCGTTAGACAATTAAGAGAGTGATAATGTCCGAACGACGTCCACCGGAATACTTTGTGTTTCCGATGGGCGTCGTTGACTTTAGGGTGTGCGTGTAGTAGAATAAGAAGGACGACAAATCGAAGTTTGAAGGGATATTATGCGTAGCGACTATCCAAAAATAATTGGCTGTAAAGTCTATGGAATAATTGATAGACCTATTGGCAGTTGCCACCCTCACGATAAGGAAATGATTTATCCGATAAACTACGGATATGTCAAAAATGTTTTTGCGGAGGACGGTGAAGAACAGGATATTTATCTTTTGGGCGTTGATGTTCCTGTAAATATGTTTGAGGGATGTGTTATAGCCGTATACCGCAGGTCTGATGACATTGAAGATAAATGGATCGTATCGGCAGACGGAAAGGATTATCCAGATGAAGTCATACTCGAAAAGATAGCCTTTCAGGAACAGTTTTTTCATGGTAAGCTGCTTAGATAAATTCCCGTTTGTCTGGCTGATAATAGTTAAGCGTCGGTTCTGCAATGCCCTTTTTGGGCTCATAAAACGGTAGACAACTAACAGGGAAAAACCGACCCAATTTTGGCAGGATCAATCCTTTTTCGCTTTTGTGGTGGGTTGGACGTTGAATGAAAACAAAAGTGATTCTCCCAAAAATTCGTATAAATTCGTATATAATAAGCCTATTGAGACGTGAAAGCATTGATAAATCAAAGGATTTTATTCTTTTGCTGTTCCCGACCATGAAACCTCTGGACTGAGATCATACACTTACCGAATAAAATCTCCCCAGCCGCTGACAAGCGGCCGGGGAGATTTGTTTATGATGTTTTACGGTTCACCGCACTATGTAGGTGGAGGAATCGAAGAACTTCAGCGGGTTCACGCGGTTGCCGTGGTCCCAAATCTCGAAGTGGCAGTGGGGGCCGTTGGCGATGCCGGTGGCGCCGGCGTAACCGATGACCTGACCCTTGGTGACCTTGTCGCCCTGCTTCACCGCCCGCTTGGACATATGGGCGTAGAGGGTGGTATAGCCGTTGCCGTGGTCGATGACCACATAGTTGCCGTAGGAGCTGGACAGGGCCGAGGTGATGACCGTGCCGGTGTCCGAGGCGTAAATCTTGGCGCCGGTGGAAGCCTTCAGGTCAACGCCCTTGTGGTTGGTGGAGGCGCCGGCGATGCCGGTATTGCGGGGACCGAAGGGGGAGGTGACTACGTTGGAATCCACGGGCCAGATGAATTTTCCGGTGCCCTTGACCCGCTGTGTGGCCTCCAGCTCCTTCTGCTTCTTGGTGATCTCGTCCTTGAGGGCGTCCTCCTCCTCGCTGACCTGATCGTAGAGGGCCTGGGCCTCCTCCAGGTTGTCCTGCAGGGTGTTCAGAAGATCGATGGCCTCCTGCTGTTCCACCTCCAGCTCGGCCTCGGCGTCCTGCTGCTCCTGGCGCTTGTCCTCCATTTCGGCCTTCACGCCCTCCAGGGTGGCCTTGGCGGCCTCGGTGGCCTTGCGGGCGGATACCAGCTTCTGATAGAGGGACTCGTCATAGTCCATAATGGAGGAGATCATGTCGATGCGGGAGAGCATGTCCGCGAAGTCCCGCGCCCCGAAGATGATGGCGTAGTAGGAAACCGTGCCGTTTTCCTCCATGGCGCGGATACGCACCTTGTACTGCTCCCACTGCTCGTTCTCCGCGGCCTGACGGGCCTCTACCTCCTGCTGCTTCTCGTTGATGTAGATTTCATACTGGCCGATCTGCGCCGTCAGGTTGTCGATGACCTGCAGCGTCAGCTCCATGCGCTGGTCCAGGACCTGCTTTTTGGCGATGATCTGCTTTTTCTCATACTCTATGGAGTTGATCTCGCTTTTCAGTTCCTTCTGCCGCTGGCGGATGCCGCTCAGCTCCTCCTGGAGCTTCTTGATCTCCGCCTCCGTCACCGCGCCGGCGCTGGAGGCCAGAATGGTCACAAGTACCGATCCTGCCAGAACCACCGCCAGGATGATGCAGACGATCCGGATGAATAGCTTTTGCCCTTTGTTAGTCACTTTTGCCGCCTCCAAAAAACACGCGGGTTCCTATGTAAAATTCACCGATCCTCATTATAACAGAGATAAGCAAAGAATTTGCATCTTATTTGTGAATATTTGTCACACTTTTATTTGTCACACTTTCAGATAATTCTTGATGGCCAGGGAGCTTCCGATGACGCCCACGCCCAGACCCACCACGCCGAAGGCGATGAGGATGGGGATGGACACCTTGTAGAAGGGGATCACCGACAGGAACGAGATGCCCGCCCCGGAGATCAGCTGCTGGGCCAGCAGCTGGTAGAGACCCCACTCCATGGTGAAGCTCACCAGCGAGCCGATCAGTCCCAGGATCAACCCCTGCACCACAAAGGGCCAGCGGATGAAGGTGCTGGTGGCGCCCACCATCTTCATGATGGCGATCTCATCCCGCCGCTCAAAGGTGGTGAGCTTGATGGTGTTGGACATGATAAAGAGGGAAATGACGAACAGCACCGCCACAAGGCCCATGGACACCAGCGTCACCACGTTGCGGATGCGGACAAAGCCCTGGCTGATCTCCAGATGCGCCCGTACCCAGGCGATGCCCTCCACATGAGTGAGAGCCTCGTAGGTCTCCTCCATGCGGGAGATATCGTCCAGATAGACCACATACCGGTCACGGGTAACGGAGGAGTCCAGCCCCTCGAAGAAGCGGGGGTTCTCATAGGTCTCCACAAAGTCCTCCCAGGCCCTGTCGCGGGTGATGAA
The DNA here is from genome assembly GCA_947626845.1 of uncultured Oscillospiraceae bacterium. Lineage (GTDB taxonomy): Bacteria > Bacillota > Clostridia > Oscillospirales > Oscillospiraceae > RUG626. The sequence goes on from CANQTW010000033.1 coordinate 24,647, forward strand.
CACCGCCCGGTCCACATTGGGGATGGCCTCGATGGCGCTCTCCAACGCGCGGCCCTGCTCCTCAGTGAGGGAGTCGTCCACGAAGGCCATCAGCTCGTTCTGGCTCTCCATGGTGTCGATGACATTGTCCACATTCAGCGCCAGAAGCGTGAAGCTGCCCATGATGAGAAGGCAGGCCACGATGATGCAGACAGAGGCGAAGGACATAAAGCCGTGGTTGAAGATACTGCTTACGCCCTCGCGGATGTAATAGCCGAACCTGTTACCTCTCATAACTGTAATACCCGTCCATTCCGTCGCTGATGATCTTGCCCGCGTCGATGGCGATGACGCGCTTGGAGAAGCTCTCCACCAGTTCCTTTTCATGGGTCACCACTAAGACGGTGGTGCCCAGCTCGTTGATCTTCTGAAGGAGCATCATGATCTCCAGGCTCCGCGCCGGGTCCAGGTTGCCCGTGGGCTCGTCGGCGATGATGAGCTTGGGATTGTTGACCAGGGCTCTCGCGATGGCCACCCGCTGCTGCTCGCCGCCGGAAAGCTCCTGGGGACGGCGGCGGGTGCGCGTGTCAAGGCCGACCAGCTCCAGCACATAGGGGACCCGCCGGCGGATCTCCTTGCCGGAGGCGCCGATGACGCGCATGGCGAAGGCCACGTTCTCATAGACCGTTTTGTCCTCGATGAGCCGGTAGTCCTGGAACACCACGCCCAGCGTCCTGCGCATGTAGGGCATTTTGGAGAACCGCATGGTGCCAAGATTGTAGTCGTTTACCATCACCGTGCCGTCGGTGGGCGCGATCTCGCCGGTGAGGAGCTTGATGATGGTGGTCTTGCCGGAGCCGGAGGGGCCCACCAGAAAGACGAACTCACCGTCGTTGATGGTGAAGCTTATCCCGCGAAGGGCCTTGGTGCCGTTTTCGTAGGACTTGAATACGTCTGTAAATTGAACCATAACTACTCTGTTTCCTTTTTTGAACCCGATCCTGAGATTTTACTGGATATTCGTATGAGCGGACTCCTGGGAATCCAGATACTTCTTGACCATCAGGGCCACCTTGAACACGATGGCCTGGTCAAACTCTCTGAGGTCGAGGCCGGTGATCTTCTTGATCTTGCCGAGACGGTACACCAGGGTATTGCGGTGGACAAACAGCTTGCGGCTGGTCTCGGAGATATTCAGGTTGTTGTCAAAGAACTCGTTGATGATGTCCAGGGTCTCCTCGTCCAGGGAGTCGATGGGGTTTTTCTTAAAGACCTCGTTGAGGAACATCTGGCACATGGTCGTGGGGAGCTGATAGATGAGGCGCCCGATGCCGAGGCTCTCATAGTTGATGACGGTCTTCTCCGTGTCAAAGACCTTGCCGATGTCGATGGCCGTCTGGGCCTCCTTGTAGCGGACGGACAGATCCCGCAGATGCATGGCCAGGGTGCCCACGCCGATGACGGTGCGGATCTTCAGCTCGTCGGAGATGGCGTTGGACATGGCGACGCCCATCTTGTGGGTGTCCTTCTCCTCGGTGTGGGCCGGGACCTCCTTGATGACGGCGATGTCCGACTCGTTGATGGAGATGATGAAGTCCCTCTGCTTCTCCGGGTAGAGCCGCCGCAGGACCTCCAGGGTCGCCACGTCGGAGCGGTCTATCTGCCGGATGTAGAACACCGCCCTGGGGACGTCGGAGACGAAATGCAGCTCCTTGGCGTGGACGTAGATGTCGCCGGGGAGGATGTTCTCGGTGATGATGGACTTGACCAGGGCGGACTTGTCATACTTCTCCTCGTAGTAGGCCTTGGCGCTGGAGACGGCCACGGCCAGCATGGTGCAGAAGCTGGCGGCCAGCTCGTCGGTGCCTTCCACAAAGACGGCGTACTCGATGTTCTGCTCGGAGCCCGCCACGGGCCGGAAGGTCTTGCCGGCGTAGACGGACACCTTCTCGCCCGGCTGGGGGAGGATGCTGGCCGTGTCCGCGATATGGGTGCCCATGACTGAGAGTTCACTGGTGGCGATCACGTTGCCTTCACTGTCGACAACGCCAAGCGCTCTGGTGGTGGCTTCCTTCATCTGTACGACCACGCTCTGAAAAATTCTGCTGGACATGGCGATCCCTCCATATTTTCCAAATTAATCTGAACAAAATTACGTCAACCAAAATTCGTGATTTTGACAAGTACCATAATAACCAATATTGCGCCATTTTTCAATAGGAAATTTATGATTTGCCCGTAAAATTTACGAAAAATCTTTTTTTAAACCATATGGACAGGCGAAAAAGACCAAAACAAAGTCCGGCGGATTGCGGTCATATCGGGAATAATGCCTGAATAGTATTGACCAGACTCCGAGGAGGTGCATCAATGCTTTTCCTGACTGCAAAGCTGGACAAAAGAAAGATCATCGGCGGGGCGCTGGCGCTCCTTGTTCTGGCGGCTCTGGCCGTACTGCTCCTGGGCGGGGGAGGGGACAGAGACGAGACCGCCGGCCCTGCCGCCGCCGGGACCGCAGCCCGCACCAACGAGCAGCGTGTGGCGTACCTGGGGGGCCTGGGCTGGGAGGTGGAGACAGACCCCATCGACACCCAGACGGTCACCATCCCCAAGGATTTCTCCAAGGTCTACGCCGATTACAACACCCTGCAGAAGGCGCAGGGCTTCGATCTGAAGAAGTATGCCGGCCTGGAGGCCACCCGCTACACCTATGAGGTCAAAAACCACCCCACGGCCAAGGGGAAGGTGGTGGCGGACATGATCGTCTACCGGGGGAAGGTCATCGCGGCGGACGTCCAGTCCCTCAGCGCCGACGGCGGCTTCATGGAGGGTGTCGCCTTCCCGAAGGTATGATACTAATATCTAATTAAAACAAGACATTCGCGCCGGTCTTTTTCGCGCCATGCTGCGTCAGCCGCCTTGGGAATACACAAAGTATTCCCTGCGGCGTCTTCCTTGCCTGACGCGAAAAATCCTCGCCGCTCGGGGACGTGCCGTAGGGAAACATTGTGAACACCCCTAATAAAATATTTTTTAGGTCGG
>CANQTW010000034.1 GCA_947626845.1 uncultured Oscillospiraceae bacterium
ATCGATGGGAATTCAGATGAGTATGTTCCTAATACGCTCCTAAAGGGCGATATTCGGGATTATATCAATAATCCCCGAAGGATCATCGCTGTGTTCCGTAAGTCCATGCAAAATGATGTATATGAAGAAATTACATATCTTGCAAAGAAAATTGACTGGAAGGACATCGCTTTTCCCGAACCTTATGAACCGTTGCGAGAACAAATCCTCGCAATTCTGGGCGGCAAGAGCGAGGCTTAAAGATAGTGCTTTTCTTGGCACACACGACCTGTCTTGCACTTATATCTAATGTCGGATTTTCGCCCCCCTGCTAATCGCCAGCTAATTGGAACCACGAAAAATATCCGAAAATGACAGGAAAATACGGTAAATAACTGATAACGTGACAAGCAAAAAAACCAGTAATATCAACGGTTTTCAGTGATTTATGGTGAATAACAAACATCGTTTTTGGTCTACTCCTAAGCGAAAGACCACGCGTTCGAATCGCGTCAAGGGTGCCAGCGCCGTCGCAAAAGCCGCGGCGGCTCGAAAAAGGGCGGGAGCTTGATGCTCCTGCCCTTTTCTCACCCGTCGGGTTTATGTATCAGCACCAGCAACTTGCTGCCGTAGAAGGCTGGCATCATTTCATGTGCCGCTGGTACACTTCCATCAGTCCGGTGTCGATCAGCCAATTTCCGGACACGGTCTCATACTCCGCTCCGTTACGCTTTAAATCTCTGTCCCACGACATCTGACCCCACTCATATTCTCTCTTATCAAGAATAGGTCCAAAGGCACTGCACCAGGAGCACCACGGAATGTCGTACTCCTCCAGTACAGACAGGAAATCCTCCGCTGCTGCCAGAGTCGCCTTATAGTCGATCGTCTCATTGAATCCAAACTCCTGCACCATGACCGGAGTTCCGGTTTCTTCGGTAAACTTCCGGTAGGAGCGGAAAAGCTCATCCAGCCATTCGCGGGACTGACAAACCAGTGTGTCGGCTTCCTGCGCCGAGATCCCGCCTTTTTCATCAAAAGTAAGGATTGGGACAGCTCCGTCCCCCACAACATTGCCGTTGGAATTGACCGTAACCTTGTATGTATCCGTTTCAACGGTCAGTTTTTCTATGGCGTACCACCAACCGCCTTCCTGCACCAGTTTTATCTGATTGCAGTTCTCTGTCAGTTTGCCCGTAAAATGAACACCGCTATAATCCCGATACTCTCCGTCGGTGCCTTTTTCCCCGATGTGATAGCAGCCGTTTTCTCCCTCTGCCTCCGTACCCAGAGCCACTTCGGCCGCGGTCCTTCCGTCCGCCTCCATGCAGAACGTACTGTCTCCGTGCACGGAAACAATTTCGGCCGTTATCTTTGTTCCCGCGGGGAATGCGCCGTTCAGAGTCAGGATGCCGTTATTACGGTGAATGAAGCCGTTGATTACATAATTGGGCCATTGCTGCGTTCCGTCCGACAGGAAATACGGGTGAACCGCCTGTACGACCTGCGCATTTGCCAACCCCTGAACCGGGATGCCCCGCAGGACCCCAAGCATATCCACAAAAATCAACCGTGCCGGCGTAATTTTCCGAATCGCGTCAATGGCTTTCAGCATGATTGCGGAATATACGGCGTCGGACGGACCGCCGTCCATACTGTGGGGTTCGTTCAGCAAATTAAAACTCAGCAGATTTGTCGGAACATCCTTGTAATATTCCGCAAGGAAGCGCCAAAACTCCACGAAAATTCCCTGTGTCTTTTCGTCGTTCCACAAGGTTATCTGCGAATCGTCGCCGCCCGTATAGAAACCGGGCATATCATGAAGGTCAAAACAGACATGGATTCCTGCTTCCGCGCAGTATTCGACCAAGTCATCCATCGTCTCGAGATAGGCAGGATTCACCAAACTCATATCGCTGTCCTTGAAGATCATGCGGCTGTCCAGCGGCACTCTGACAAAGTTGAATCCCTGTGACCTCAGAACCTCTATCCATTCTTTTTCATAAAGCATACCCCCGCCGTAACCGACATTCCAGTTTCCCGGAGATACGGAATAGCCCCTCCATTTCGGAAGCTGCTGCGGGGAGACTTCCGGCAGCTTCCCTCCGGAAGCGATTGCGGCATCCGAAACCGTGCAGGAGACTCCCGCCGCGGGTACATACTGAACAAAACGCGCATTTTCATAAAGCCGTTCCACGGCACGAATTGCGTCCCCTCTGGTAAACGCACTGCCCAAATTCAGAGAATAATGCTCGTCATAATCAAAGTAGGTTTTGCCGTTGCCGTAGGACATATACTCCACAAAACGTTTTGATGCATTGTCTGCATAATCCAATCCGCACCGCCAGGCATAGTGTTCCGAATTTGCAAGCGTTTCATTATAATAGGGCGCATGAATATCGGGCAGCAGCGGATAATCCCATGTGACACCCTCATAAAAGTTCACATTATCCGGCATCAGATCTTCCAGAGGAATATTATACTCATAGCCGACAGCGTCGACCCCGCAGCATTCCGCGGCGTACAGCAGAACGAGCGCCCCTTCCATGCGGCTCATGGGCACATCTGCATCCCGGTAATTACCTGAAGCGCTTTTCCAATCGTCAAAAGAGTCCGGGAACATGACAGAAACGAAGTTGTCAAGAATACTGCAAAACTCAGCATAGCTGATTTGGGAATCGTAGTCACTTTGCAGCATTTCGGAGACAAGACCAAAGTCGATTGCTTTTCGAATTTCGATATCCTCGATTTCGCTGTCCTTGATCTCAGTAGTATCCTTGATTTCTGTATCCTCAATGTCGTTTTCTTTCTCTGTCTGCTGCTGCGTTTCGGTCTGAGTATCCTGCGGTGTATCCGCAGCTTCGCCGCAAGCAGACAGTATTCCCAACAGCATTGTCAGGCTTAACAGCAAGCAGAGCGCCGATTTGAGCTTCTTCATGATCCGTTGCCTCGCTTTCTTTGGCATTATTTAATCATTGTACTTTTTGGCATCTGTTTTGTCAATTGGAAACAATCAAAAATATTCATCCTCCTTTGAAAAAGATTCGGAGGATAGCACACAAGACATGGATTGCACTTGGACCTGATGTCGGATTTTCGCCCCCTTGCTAATCGCCAGCTAATTGGAACCACGAAAAATATCCGAAAATGACAGGAAAATACGGTAAATAACTGATAACGTGACAAGCAAAAAATCCAGTAATATCAACGGTTTTCAGTGATTTACGGCGAATAACAAACATCGTTTTTGGTCTACTCCTAAGCGAAAGGCCACGCGTTCGAATCGCGTCAAGGGTGCCAGCGCCGTCGCAAAAGCCGCGGCGGCTCGAAAAAGGGCGGGAGCAGCAAGCTCCTGCCCTTTTCTCACCCGTCGGGTTATAGCGGGAACGCAACAGCGTCCTCATAAAGTTTTTTCAAAAGGCCGAGGAAAGCTGTCACGCTCTCCCTGCGGTCATCCCTGTGGGTACAGAGGACACAGGAGAATTTTTCCTGACAGTCAAAGGGAATCCACGCGAACTGGCCGCTGTGGTCATTCAGGAAGCCGGGCGCGAGACAGATGCCCCGCTGGGCGGCTACGTTTACACAGGTGGTGTCGTGGTCGGCGCTGTTGAAATAATTGACCCTTCCGGAGCTTATCAGCCGCCGCTGCACGGCTTGCAGCGCGGCGGGGGACCCGCCGCCCACCATCAGAGTGCGCCCGTAGAGATCGCTCTCCCGGACAAGGTTTTTCTGCGCCAGGGGGTCGTCCAGCCGGACGATGAGGTAAATCCGGCTCTCAAACAGGTCGTGGACGGCGATGCCGGGGATCTGCCTGGTCTGTTCCCGCAGGGCGAACAAAATGTCCGCCTCGTTCCGCAGAAAGGACTCCACCCCGTTCTCATACTGAAACAGCGGGGTCACCTGCACCTCCGGGGCCGTCTTGGCAAACAGGCGAATGGCCTCCGGGAGAAAATACACCGCCTGCCGGACCATCAGACTGATGGAGATGTTGTCCTTGTACTTGGCGCTGAAATTCTGCCCCTGCTCGATGGCCCGCTTCAGGTCCTCCCGCATATTGGCCAGGAAAGCGACAAACTGCGCCCCGGCGGGGGTAAGTGTCGCGCCCTTGCCGCTGCGCTCAAAGAGGTCGAAGCCGATCTCCTCCTCCAGCAGCCTGATCTGATAGGAGAAGGTGGGCTGGCTGACGAACAGATTGTCCGCGGCACGGCTGAAATTCAGGGTGTGCGCCAGCTCAATACAGTAGTCGATTTGTTTTGTGGTCATGGCGGCCTCCTACTATTTAAGATTCCAATCAATTATACACGATTTCGATTGGACTTTGCAATAGAAAACGGCTACAATGGAATTGAACAAAGACAGGAGGGAACCAAAATGGCAAAGCCTTTGATCGTATTCTTTTCCAGGGCCGGCGAAAACTACTTCGGCGGCGCTATGCGGTATGTGAAGGTGGGGAACACCGAGATCGTCTGCGGTATCATAAAGGACCTGATCGAAGCGGACAGCTTCAAGCTCGCAATGAAGGAACCCTACTCCCCAGTGTATCTGACCTGCATCGACGAGGCCAAAAGGGACCTGCGGGCCAACGCCAGGCCGGAGCTCAAGGCGTACCCGGACAGCCTGGAGGGATATGACACGGTGATCCTGGCCTATCCCAACTACTGGGGCACGGCTCCCATGGCGGTGCTGACCTTCCTGGAACGGTATGACTTCACCGGCAAGACCATTTTGCCCCTCTGCACCAATGAAGGCAGCGGCATGGGCTCCAGTGAGCGGGACATCAAAAAATACGCCAAGGGCGCGGAAGTGAAAAAGGGCCTGTCCGTCCTGGGGAGCGCGGCGGCAAGCTCCAAAGACAGCGTACAGCGTTGGCTGACGGCCAACGGCTTACGGTAAGAAACCGGCGGGAAACGACAGAACAAGGAGGTTATTATGGAATACTTGGTATTGAACAACGGCGTGAAATGCCCTGTGATCGGGCTGGGGACATACATGCTCTCCCCGGCGGACGCGGAAAACAGCGTTCGTGAGGCCCTGAACATGGGCTATTCCCTGGTGGACACGGCCAACGCCTATGTCAACGAGCGGGCTGTGGGCCGGGGCATCCGGGAGAGCGGCATCGTCCGGGAAAACCTATTCCTCTCCACAAAGCTCTGGCCCAGCGAGTATGAGAACAAAAACGCGGTGGAGGAGACGCTGGAGCGCCTGGGCGTGGACTATGTGGACCTGCTCTACATCCACCAGCCCGCGGGCAGCTGGCTGGCCGGATACCGGCAGCTGGAGCGGGCCCTCCGGGACGGTAAGGCCAAGGCCATCGGTATCTCCAACTTCGAGGGGAAATATATTGAGGAGCTTCAGACCAAATGGGAGATCGCGCCCCAGTTCATCCAGGTGGAGGCCCATCCGTACTATCCCCAGAAGGAGCTGCGGGAGCTGCTTGACCGGTACGGCATCCGTCTGATGAGCTGGTATCCCCTGGGCCACGGGGACAAGGCCCTCCTCCGGGAGCCCGTTTTTGCCGCGCTGGGGAAGAAATACGGAAAATCTCCGGCCCAGGTCATTTTGCGCTGGCATACCCAGATGGGCTTCGCGGTCATCCCCGGCAGCAGGAACGTGGACCATATTCGGGACAACCTGAACATACTGGATTTCACCCTCACAGGTGACGAGATGGCGGAAATCGAGCGGCTTGACCGCGGCGCGCGCTATTACCACCGCACAGATGAGCAGTTGGCTCAGTTCGCGTCCTGGCGTCCCTCTTTTGAAAAGGAATAAAATTAGTCTATCAGCTTATGGTGAAATAAGATAACCTACAAAAGCCGGAGAGGGCCTTGGCGCCCTCTCCGGCTTTGCTGTATGACGCGCGGTTTAAAGATTTGAGATCATTCCTTGGCGGCTCCGGCGGTGACTCCCGTTACCAGGAAGCCGGAGAGGCAGAAGTAGAGGATGACGATGGGCACGGCGATGAATATGGAGCCCGCGGCAAAGCGGGTGAACTGCGTCTCGTCTAAGTGCATCAGCCCCACCGCCACGGTCCATTTGTCCTTGTTCTTCAGCAGGAGGTTGGGCAGGATAAAGTCGCTCCAGGGCCAGGCGAACTGGGTGAGGGCGGTGTAGACGATGATGGGCTTTGAAAGCGGCAGGGCGATGGAGCGGAACACCCTGAAATTGCTGGCGCCGTCCAGCCGTGCCGCCTCGAACACCGAGGCGCTGATGGAGTCGAAGTAGCCCTTCTGCACCAGGTAACCCATGGGCGCCCCGGAGGCGTAAATGAGCACCAGCGCCCAGAGGCGGTTGATAAGCCCGAAGTTCACCATCAGCAGGTACACCGCCGTCATGCCCATGAAGGACGGGAACATGCTCAGCACCAGCGTGGACTTCATAAGCATTTTGCGGGAGCGGAACTGAAAGCGGCTGATGGTGTAGGCTGTGAGTATCACCAGCACCGTGCCCAGGATGCTGGAGCCCACCGCCACGAAAAGCGTGTTCTTCAGCCAGTTGGGGTAGTCGTACATGGTGGTGTCGCCGAAGAGCGTCTTATACCCCGAAAGGCTGAAGGAGCCGGGGAAGAAGCCCTTCAGGTCGTAGATGGAGCCGGTGGCGGAGAAGGACGCCAGCACCAGCCACAGCACCGGGAAGAAAAAGAGAAAGCAGACGATGAGCAGCGCCAGATGCGCGCCCAGCCAGTCCAGGGTTTTCCTCCATCTCATCTGTAGCTGTCCTCCCTTCTGTAGGCGTTGGAGCGGACGTACACCGACAGGGACACGGCGGAGGTGATGATGAAGATGATCAGGCTCACCGCCGCGCCGATGCTGTAATAGTTGTTGTCAATGGACAGGTTATAGAGCCAGTTGATCAGAAGGTCGGTGTCCGAGGCCAGGAAGTAGCCGTCCATGTACAGCCCGCCGCGCAGGAAGTAGAATATGCCGAAGTTGTTGAAATTCCCGATGAAATTGGTGATCAGCACCGGGGTGGTGGAGAAGACCACAAAGGGCAGAGTAATCTTTTTGAACTGCTGCCAGGGTCCGGCGCCGTCTATGCTGGCCGCCTCGTAGAGGTTGGGGTTCAGGTTTGAGAGTATCCCCGTTGCCAGGAGCATGGAGGTGGGGATGGAGATCCAGGCGTTGACGAAGATGCCGATAAGCCGCGCCTTGATGCCGGCGTCAATGTCCAAAAAGCCCACGGCGCTGTGCCCCGCGGCGGTGATGTAGTGATTGATGGGCCCTCCGTAGGAGAAGAGGAACTTGAAGGCCAGGAGCGTGATGAAGCCGGGGACCGCGTAGGCGAGTATGGGGAACATCCGCCAGAAGCGCTTGTATTTCACGCATTTCTTGTTGAGGAGGAGCGCCAGGGCAAGGCCGCCGAAATAGTTTATGGCGGTGGACAGCACAGCCCACACCACGTTCCAGCCGAGGATACGGAAGAAGGTCTCCTTGATACCGCCCAGGCTCAGCACCCGCCGGAAGCTGTCAAAGCCCGTCCAGTCCACCAGCTTGGGCGGAACGATGTCGCCGCCGTAGTTGGTGAAGGAAATGAGGATCATAAAGACGATGGGGATCACGTTGAATACCAGCACGCCGATGACGGGCAGGGCGAGCGCCACCACGTAGAATTTGTTGTTGAGGAAGCTGCCCAGGGACCTGACAAAGCCCTCCGTCACGCCGCCCCGTCTCTCCGTCTCCAAGATGTCCCGAAGGTTGGAGCGGTACAGCAGGACCATGCCGAGGACCAGCACAAAGGTCAGGAGCCCCCGCAGGAGCATGATGATGGAGTCGTCCCCGCCGGTCCCCAGCCAGGGGTCCGCCTCCACCGTGCCCAGGGTGAAGAAGCCCGCGATGTCCCGCGCGCCTGTGACGGCCATGTAGGCGATGAAGCCCGCCAGCGCACCCAGGTACGCCAGCCCCTTTACCCACTGGCGCGACATGAGCTGCCCCAAGCCCATAAGCGCCGCCGATGCCCTGACGCGCTTTGAGGGGCTTTTGACCGCCGTCAGGAACAGGGATGAATCTTTCATTTCCGCCTCCCTCACCCGGCCAGGGTGTGGATGGCGTCGTAGATGTTCTTGTCGATCGTCTCAAGGGCCGCCTGCAGCTCCGCCTTGCCGGGATATTTGGCGGCCTCGCCCTGCTTCTCCCGGAAGGGGTCCTTGGCCACGTCGCCCATGACGGTCTGGCAGGGGACCCAGATTTGGTTCACCGCCTTGACGGAGGGCATAAGGTAGATCCGCCCCGCGGAGAGGCTTTGGAAAATGATGTCCGCCGTGTCGCCGCACTGGGCCGCCACGTCGCTGCGCGTGGGGGCGATGCCCAGCGTATCGGCCCGGAGCTTGATCATATCGAAGGACGTGGCAAAGTTCACAAATTCCAGGCACGCCTCACGGTGCTTTGTGTAGCTGGAGATGCCGTAGCCGTTGACGCCGCCCATGACCACGGTGTCCCTCCAGCCGTCCCCGGTGAGGGAGGCGCTGTCCTGTGAAAGGTCGCCGCTGCTGGGCATTTTAGCGGGCACCTCCACCATTTTAAGGTTCTCCTTCGCCTTCTTCGCCGCCTCGTCCTCGGAAAGCCCCTCCTGCTTGTAGCGGTTCGTCAGGTTGCCAAGAAAGAGGGAGTAGGTGTCGGGGGTGGAGATGGCGCAGAAGTAGCTGCCGTCAGCCAGCTTCTCATAGCGGTTCAGGGTGACGGTGTCGTCAATACAGCCCTCGTTCATCTGTCCGGCAAACTGGCGCAGCGCCCAGAGGCCGTTGACGGCGTCGCCCTTGGAAAAGCCGATGTCGGTGTCATCGGTCACGCCGTCCTTCTCGCCGAAGATGTAGTTCCCAAAGGAGAGCATGAAGGGAGATGCCAGGTAGAGGTTGTTCATGGACACCATGAAGCCGAATTTGTTGGGATCGGAATCGTGGAGCTCCTTGGAGAAGGCGTACAGATCGCACCAGTTCTCAAAGAAGTCCGGCGTGCCGCTGCCGTCCCTGTCCCAGCGCTCCTGCCAGTTTTCGGGCATCATGTCCTCACGGTAGAAGATCATGGGCTCCTGGACGTTCACAGGCACACCCATGGTGTAGACCTGCCCGTCCAGGGTCATGTGGAAGGCGTCCCACGCCGCCTCAGGAGTGGTGCTGAAGCAGTCCAGCGCCTCCACGTCGATGGGCAGGATGTGGCGGTCCTCGGCGTAGCGCATCAGCTGGTCGTTGGCCTGGTAGAGCACGTCGGGCCCGTAGCCGTAGGGGCCGTTGGTGGCAAGGTCGGTGAACTCGTCCATGTTGGCGTCCACCGCCTGGATGCCCTTGTCCTTATACGCCTCGTTGAAGGCGTCCAGCAGGGCCTGGAGGTATCCCTCCGCCTTGGCGGTGTCGTTCTCCAGGACGTGGAGCACCACGGTCTCCCCTGTACCGCCCTGGGTCCCGCCGTCCGGCCCCGGAGCCGGCTTGTCCCCGCCCCCGCCGCAGGCGGCGAGCAGTATGGATATGGCGAGGGTCAGCGTCAGGATGGAAGCTATTCTTCTCACAGGTCTTTCTCTCCTTTCATGAGTCTGTGGCTCATCGCCGGCACGGCTATGCCGCCGGCGTGCGACTCTTTTGCTGTCCGGTTGATGTATAGAGCGTATTGGCCGCGCCGGATGACGAGCATCCCGTCCACGCAGGCTATCTCCGGCTCCCCGCGGCGGGGGATTTTCGCCAGCTTCCGCAGCAGCGGGGCCGCGGAGGGGGTATCGGACCAGTCCATACAGCGCCGGCAGTCCGGGTCGAAGCCGCCGGTGATGTACTTCTCCGTGCCGTAAAAGACGCAGGGCGCCCCCGGAAGCATGAAAATCAGCGAAAGCGCAGCGTGGAGCGCCTCCCGGTCACCCCGCGCCTCCGTCAGGAAGCGGTAAGTGTCGTGGCTGTCCAGCAGGTTCAGCATCATGGCGTTGACCGGGTCTGAATTGCGCATCAGCAGCTCCGAGAGCTTCCAGGCCATATGCTGGCCGTCCAGTTTGCCCCAGGCGAAATAGTCAAGACACGCCTTGGTGACGGAGTAGTTCATGATGCCGTCGAACTGGTCCCCCCGCAGTGAGGGCGAGGCGTCGTGCCAGTTCTCCGCGATGAGCACCGCCTCCGGATTCGCGGCCTTCACCGCCTTCCGGAAATCCCGCCAGAAGCCGTGGCTCACCTCGTCCGCCACGTCCAGCCGCCAGCCGTCCACGCCGAATTCCCTCACATAGTATGTGCCCACCCCGCACAGGTACTCCCGCACCGAGGGGTTGGAGGTGTTCAGCTTGGGCATGTAGGCGCAGGAGGCAAAGACGTCGTAATTCAGGGGGTCCCGGCAGGGACGGTCACCGCGGATAATGAACCAGTCGAAATACGCCGAGTCCCGCCCCCGCGCCTCCACGTCCCGGAAGGGCGCGAAGCCCTCCCCCACATGGTTGAAGACGCCGTCGAGCATCACGCGGATGCCCCTGGCGTGGGCCGCCTCCACCAGCCGCCGGAGGGCGGCGCCGCCGCCGAAGCGCGGATCGACTGTGTAAAAGTCCCAGGTGTCGTACTTGTGGTTGGAGGGGGCGGAAAAGACCGGCGTCAGGTAAACGGCGTTGACGCCAAGCCCCTTCAGGTAGTCCAGCTTTTCCCGCACACCGTCCAGGTCCCCGCCCGCCAGGCTTTTGGGGGTGGGGACATCGCCCCAGCGCAGGTCCACAAAGTCCTTTTCGCCGCCGCCCTGCCTGAACCGGTCCACGAAGATCTGGTAGAAGAACGCCTTCTCCATCCAGGCCACCGGTCTTTGTACGTCCGAGGGATTGATGTACGGGTACTGGAAGAAGTTATAATACCCCTTTTTGTAGTCGTAGCTGTCCGTCACGCCGTCCTCGGAGAAGTACCAGGCCCCCTCCTCGCCGTAGAGGCGGAAGATGTAGGCAAAACGGGTGTCCTCCGCCCGCAGGGTCACGGTGAACCAGTCGTAAAGCTCTGTCGAGTAGGACAGGCGCATTCTGGCGCGGCGGCGCTTTTCGTGGAAAACGTACTTATTTTCGTAGAGCACCTCCACCCGCTTGAGCTCGCCCCGCGCCGCCCGAAGCCTCAGAGCGAGGGATTTTTCCGACACCGGGCAGCAGCAGGGGGAGTCTGGCGCGTGAAAGACCGCGTGCCTGTTCATGCCTTCGCCACCGTCACGCCCATGGTGCCGGCGTCAACGGTGAAGGTATAGGTCCCCGCCTCCGCCACGATGATGTTGCCGCCGGCGTCCCCCAGAAGGGCACGGCTCGCGTCGTCCGTGACGTTCTCGTCCTTGAGCACAAGACCCGTGTCAACGCCGCCGTCAAAGACCATGAAGCACAGCTGCGTGCCGGCGTCCAGCTCCATTTCGATGGTAAATATGTACCCGTCGCCCTCCACGGGGGCCAGCTCTCTGAGGTCGGACCAGTCCTCGACCCAGCTGCCTTTCACGGAGACGGTGGTCTCAGGGCCGGGCTTGAAGGTCTCCGGGGCGTTGACGGGGTCGCCGTTGCGGACGATGGTCATGGTGTCCTGGACGGGGTTGTCAGGATCGGTGGTCAGGGTGATGGTGTAGTTGCCGTCCATGATGACGTTGACGTTGGAGGTCTGGGAGGTGCCGCCCAGCCCGCCGCCGTTGGCCATCTGGGTCTCGTCGATCTGGGTAAAGGCGCCGAAGCCTTTCTGCCCGTCCCACTGCCAGTCGTGGACCACCTGGAACTGGTCGCCGGCGTACATGTCAAGGGTGATGGACATCTCGTTGACGGCGTTTCCGGTGGGCTGGAGCCTGTACGCCTCGCGGTCCGCCTCGGCTACCGCGGCGTTCGCCCAGTTGCTTCCCGCCAGCACGCCGCCGGAGGTGGAGGCGCCCACGACGTACCAGGCCCTGGTGTCCTCCGCCACATTGGTGGACTTGAAGCTGCCGTAGAGCGTCATGTCGCCGGTGACCGTCAGCGTGCTCAGGTCCTTTTTACTGCTTTCAAGGAAGGTGGGAGTCTCAAACCAGCCGAGAAATTCGCTGTCGGGCTGGCTCTCAAACGCCTCGTAGCCGGTGGCCTTCTCGCCGCCGGCGACCTTCACCTCGCCCAGCTTCGTATCGCCGTTCATGAAGGTGACGGTGTATTCCACGGCCTCGGACGACTCCTGTCCGGACCCGCCGCTGCCGGTATCCCCGTTCTGTCCGCCGCCGCAGGCGCAGAGGGACAGCGCCAGGATAAGGGCGAGGAATACGGCTGTAAGCTTTGACAGGTTTTGCTTTTTCATGTGGGTTCCTCCTTATACTTTTTTCGCCGGCGCGTACAAAGATGCGCCGCTTAATCGTTTAACTTAAACGATTAAGTAAAGAATAACACACAGCGGACGTTCTGTCAATACTGTTGACAAAAATTTTTTTACATGTAAAATAGAAATGAGCAAAATCGCCAAACAGGAGGAAGAGCATGGCGCGTCAGGTGACCTTGAAGGATGTGGCCAGGGAGGCCAACGTCTCGGTGGCGACGGTATCCTATATCATCAATAACCGCGAGGACCAGAAGATCAGCGATGCCACCCGCAAGAAGGTGCTGCAGATCGCAAATCTCCTGGGATACACCCCCAACCCGGTGGCCAAAAGCCTGGTGACCGGCAGGAAGGACCTGGTGGGCATCGTCTACCGCCTGCGGGACGGCACCCCCAGCAGGAATCTGGAAATATTCCACTTCATCGACCTGCTGGCAAAGCGCCTGAACCGGGAGCGGTGCGAGTGCATCCTGCTTCCGGCGGACGTTACGGACATCACCTTGAAACGGGTGGACAGCGTCATCACCCTGGGGATATTGGCGGAGGAGTTTGCCGCCCTGGCGGACGACTGCTTTGTGCCGATTTTGGCGGTGGATATGCTCATCGACAACACCTGGCTCTTCTCCCAAATCTATCAGGACATTCCCGCGCTGGTGCCGGCAATGCCGGCGGATACGCTCTTGGTGGCGGAGCCCTACGGGAACGAGAAATACGACGCATTTGTAAAGGCCGCCTTCCCCGCGAGCGCCCTGCTCACGCCCTCCCAGTGCGTCCCGGAGCTGGTCAGGGGGCGGCCTCTGCTGATCCTGGGCGCGCCCCTTGCCCTCGCGGTAGGGCCCGGTTCCGGGAGCGCCGACATAACCGTCATCGCCTCCGACCCCTCCGCCGCCCTTTTGCCGCCGGCTTATAAGACGATCCGCGCCGACGTGGACAAAAAGGCGGAGGTCACCGCCCAGTATGTTCTGGACGCCCTGAACGGCAGGTTCGACGCCCCCCACGACAGGAGGATATGAGCGCTCCCGCGCTGTTTACAGGCATATTCTTAAATTAATTTTCCGCCGCATCGGACCGCCATTCGGACCGGCCCGCGTTCCGCTGCCTCTCCCGCCGGTTTACACGGCTTCAGTTTCCCTGTTCACGGTCTTGGAAAAACCGCCGAAATATGGTATAATGGGGCCGACCCTGGGTGAAATTTTACCCACGGTTGGTGATACGATAAGGAAAAAACGGGAAAAGGGGCGGCGTTATGGCCAAGGCATCGGCGCAGAAGTTGAAGATACTGTATGTGATGGAGTACTTTCAGAGGTACACCGACGAGGAGCATCCGGCCTCCATCGCGGATTTGACGGCGTATCTGGAGGAGCGGGAGATCTCCGTCCAGCGCAAGACGCTGTACGACGACATAGAGACCCTGCGGACCTTTGGAATGGATATCCTCATGACCAATGAGGGCCGCAATTACGGCTACTATCTGGCCAGCCGGGAGTTTGAGCTGCCGGAGCTGAAGCTTTTGGTGGACAGCGTCCAGTCCTCCAAATTCATCACCCACAAAAAGACCGAGGCGCTGATCGGCAAGATCGAGAAGCTCACCAGCGTCCACCAGGGCAGGCTTTTGCAGAGGCAGGTCTTTGTCCGCAACAGGATCAAGACCATGAACGAGTCCATTTATTATAACGTTGACAGCATCCACACAGGAATCTCGGAGAACAGGCAGATACGGTTCAAATATTTTGACTTTACCCCGGACAAAAAGCGCCATTACCGGCACGACGGCGGCTGGTATACCGTGAGCCCCTACGCCCTGACCTGGGATGACGAGAACTATTACATGGTGGCCTATGACACGCCTACCGGCCTGATCCGCCACTACCGGGTGGACAAGATGACGGACATCTCCGCCGTGGACAAGCGCCGGGACGGCGAGGCGGCCTTCCGGGAGCTGGATATGGCGCAGTACGCCAAGACGGTGTTCGGCATGTTCGCCGGCGAGCCGGTGACGGTGCTGATGCGCTTTGACAACCGCCTGGCCGGGGCGGTGCTGGACCGGCTGGGCCGGGACGTGATGATGATCCCCGACGGACAGGAGCATTTTACCGTGTCCGCGAGGGTGGTGGCCAGTACGCAGTTTTTCGCGTGGGTCTACGGCTTCGGCCCCATGGCGGAGATCAAAAGCCCCTCCTCCGTGAAGGAGAGCATGGCAAATCAGCTCAGAGAGGTCTCCGCGCTCTATCAGGACAGTTCGGCGTCGGGATAAGATACGATGCAATTATAATATAAAATTATAGCTTTGTCAAGTATAAAAATAATTAATTTTTTGTGAACAAAAAAGAAAAACAGAGGGCATCGAGGCCGCGGGCGCGCGGCGGGGCGGATTTGGGGGAGTCCGGAACCATAAAACTTGACAGGCGGGGCGCAAAAGAATATAATTCCAATATACCCGGTATACGATTTTAGGGGGTACTGCCTGTGAAAATAAAGATTACCGCCGACAGCACGTGCGATCTGTCCCCGGAGCTGATCGCGGAGCGGGGCATCACCGTGACGCCCCTGTCCGTCAGTGTGGCGGGGGGCATGTATAAGGACGGGACGGAGATCACGCCTGACGAGCTTTACGAGAAGATCGCCGCCTGCGGGCAGCTGGGCGCCACCTCCGCCGTCAATGTCCAGGACTATCTGGACGTGTTCGGCGCGCTTTTGAAGGAGTGCGACGCCATTGTCCACTTCACCATCAGCGCGCAGATGTCCTCCTGCTATCAGAACGCCTGCATCGCCGCGGAGGAGCTGGGGAACGTCTATGTGGTGGACAGCAAAAATCTCTCCACCGGCATCGGGCATCTGGTGCTGGACGCCTGCGACATGGCCGAGGCCGGCGTGGAAGCCGGTGAGATCAAGCGGCGGCTGGACGAGAAGCGGGAGAAGCTGGACGTGAGCTTTGTGGTGGACACCCTGGACTATCTGCGCCGGGGCGGGCGCTGCACGGCGCTGGCGGCCCTGGGGGCCAATCTCCTGAAGCTCCACCCCTGCATTTACGTGAAGGACGGCGCCATGGGCGTGGGCAAGAAATACCGCGGCAGGCTGGCCGCCTGCATCGAGGCCTATATCCGGGACAAGCTGGCCGACCCCTCCACCGTGGACACGCGGCGGGTCTTTATCACCGATTCCGGCGTGAGCGAGGAGTGCAGGGCCATTGCCGAGCGCACCGTCCGGGATCTGGTTCCCTTTGAGGAGGTCATCCACACCCGCGCCGGGTGCACCGTCTCCTGCCACTGCGGGCCGGGGACGCTGGGAATCCTGTTTTACAGAAAGTGAGGGGCCGGGATGAAGCTGATCGCTGAAAACAAGTTTACCGTCACCGAGGAGCTTTTCCGGGAGGGCATGAAGCGCCTGATCGATCTGGATTACGGGCCGGCGTTGAAGAAGATCATCCTCTTCCTGGCCGCGGTGTGGGCCGCGGTGGCCGCCTACATCCTCTGGAAGGGCGGCACGCTGATCCCAGTCCTCATCGAGACGGTCTCCCTGGTGCTGGTGGTGATCTATCTTTCGGTGTTTCTCCCCCGGAGCCGCATCAAGCGGGGCTGGAAGAACATGAGGGAGCGCTCCGACGGCGAGATGGAGCGGGTCACCCGGTTCTATGAGGACCGCATGGAGGTGCTGACGACCATAGACCCGCTGATCGTGAACTATGAGGATGTGACGAGGACGATGGAGACAGAGCACCTGATGATCATTCAGAACACCGGTAAGCTGGGCGTCATGATCGCCCTGGACGGCTTCACTGTTGGCGGCAAGGAGGATGTGCTGAGGCTCATCAAGGAGTGGAGCAAATAAGGCCAAAAATAGAAAAAGAGACCGTGAAAAAAGTCTATGATGCAAAAAGGGGAGGGTTTGGAACCCTCCCCTACGGTTTTTTTAAATAGATTTTCGGAAATTCGGTGGGGCGTATAGGGAAATTCGATAGTGCGGCGTGTGGGCCGATGTGGTCATCGGCCCCTACGAGTACGTTGCACGAAATACGGTGATTTTCCAAATCCGACCAACTGAATATTGGCGGGATAACGGCGGATACTAATTCCTGTCGAAACAAATAGAGACAGGAGGACTTCAAAATGAAGGCAACCGGTATAGTCAGACGCATAGATGACCTGGGCCGGGTGGTCATCCCCAAGGAGATCCGCCGCACCCTGCGTATCCGCGACGGCGACCCGTCACTGACAGCATTGACGTGGTGGGAGCGGTTTTGCGCGGGGATGCTGCGATTTGCGGAGAGGGTGGGAGAGACCGGTACATAAAGAGCGGTTTTGACGCCGGCGGCTGTTTCGGTGGAATCATCAAAACCGATCAATCCGCTTTTTCCGATTTCACGCTGCTCAGCAGGACCCGCGAGGTGAAGGCTTTGGCGGCGGGGTCAAATTTGAAGAGGGCGGAGCCGGAGTGGAGGCGGGCGAGGTCCGACGCGGAGGCTATGCCGTGACCGCCGCCGTCACGGGTGCTCTGGAAGGCCCCTGCGGGGAAAAAGCCCTCCGCGTCCGGCGTGAAGCCCTTGGCCAGCTTTACGCCGGGGCAGGAGTTGGTGACTTCAAAGGTGAAGGCCCCGTGAAGGAAGGCCACGGCCACGTCAATGAAGGGGTCGGGGACATCCCGGCAGGAGCGCAGGGCGTTTTCCATGATGTTGCCGATGATCACCGTCAAATCCTCTGGCCGGACGTTGAACTCGCCGCAGTCGGCGGTCACGCGGTATGTCACGCCCTCGTCGAGGGCGCGGTCCGCGTAATACTGCAACAGGGCGTTGACGGTGCGGTTCTTGCAAAAGACCTGATTTTCCACACGTTCCGTGTGCTCGGCAAGGGCGGAGAGGTATTCGCGGAGCCCTCCCACGTCGCCCTCGTCCGCCAGGGAGTAGAGGTAGTTCCAGTGGTGGCGCATGTCGTGCCGGAGGCGGGCGGAGCGCTCCATGTCCTCGCGGATACGGTCATATTGGAGCTGCTGGGCCTGAAGGGCGCGGAGGGCGTTCTCCTCACGGGAGCGGTTCACGGCGCTGATGACCATCATCCAGTACATAATGGCCTGATTCAGCACCAGGAAGAGGAGCAAGGAATTTAACAGGAAGTTGTACTCGTACACGTTGAAGAGCATGTGGGCGGACATCATGAGGATGAGAAAGGCGACGGTGGAGATCGTGGCGTAACGGAATTCGCGCCTCATGCGTTCAGGCTCGATCTCCCGCAAAAAGGAGGACACATAGCGGCGCAGGAAGATCACGAACAACGGCAAAACAGTCACAAAGGACAGGAGGTAAAACGCAATATATTTGGGAAGGTAGACCTTCAGAAGGCCGGGGGCGAAGTCGGGGAAGAGCGGGTCCCAAATCGTCCCGACAAGGTTCGTCAGCCAGAATATAAGGGCCGCGTAGAAGATGACTATGTAGATCACAAGGAGCTTTTTCATATAATTTTCCCGAACGAGGACACCGTAGGCCGCGACGGAGAGGATGACGGTAAGGAGCATGTAGGAGTCGGAGATGTGTATGATGACCTTGAGGGTCGAGCCGAGATGGACCGCCAGGGGGAAAAGGGCGGAGACGGTGAGGACGCAGAGCGTCAGGAAAAAGAACAGGGTGCGCTTGCGTATTTTCAGCTTGTCGTCGTCGAAGGGGACGAAGCACATGACGGCGCAGGGGTAGAACTGGAAGAAAAACCCAACCGCGTCCACAAGGTATATCCCGCAGGTCATTTCCTGTCACCTCTTTTTGACGCGGTCATGAGGTGGAGCTCATGGAAGAGGAAGTCGCTGTACTGCTTCCTGATGAGGGCGCGGTCCGTCTGCTTCACGGGCAGGACGGAGCCGTCGGACAGGGAACAGGTCTCCAGGTCCATGCTGGTGATCTCGTTCATGTTGACGATGACGCCCCGGTTGATCTTGAGGAAATCCGCGTCCAGGAGCCGCTCGATCTCCGAGATGGGCTGCCAGACGCGAAGACACCGGCCATCGGTGAGCCGCACCTCGACCAGGTGCCGGATGGACTGGACGGACACGATGCTGTCCAGGTATACCCGGTGAAGCTGCCGGTTGACCACCAGGGTGATGGACCGGCGGGCAGCCGCGTGGGCCTCCCGGCGGCGCAGGGTCTCGGCCACGCCGGCGGCGGTCACGGGCTTTACCAGGTAGTGGAGGGCGCCAAGGGAAAAGGCGTCCACGGCATGTTCGCGGCTGGCGGTGATGAACACAAGGTCCGTCTCCGGGTCGATCTCCCGGAGGGACTTTGCCGCCTCGATACCGGTGCCGTCCTGAAGGTACACGTCGAGGAAGGCGAGGTCAAAGAACGGCGCGCGCTTTGCCGCGGCAAGGAGAGCGGGCGCGTCGGTGAAATACTCCGCGCCGGTCTCATTAAGGGAATTCAGGGCTTGGCGAACACGCTCAAGCTCCTCAAGATCATCGTCCAAAACGGCTATCCTGAGCTCCGGAGCCATGATAGACGGCCCCCTTTCCATGCGGTTTCGATTTCATTCAATAAAATCTCAACATAAACTCTACCACAAAAAAGCGGGATTGTCCACAGGGAAAAATATGAGGGCGGAGTTAAATTGCGCAAAATAGGCTATATCGTCGCACAAAATTGGAGACGAAAAATTCTCAAAAAATGTTATACTATAGGCGTAAAAGGGGACCTTCAGGGGACACTTGAGGGCCCAAAAATCAGGAAAGGGGGGACGTCCCGCCTCATCTGTGCCGCAGGCACAGATGATAACCGCCTGAACCGCACAAGGGGGAGCGTTTCCCCGCTTTCTTTTTTAAGGAGGGTTTTTTATGAAAAAGACGTACGGACGTATACTTGCCCTGGCCCTGACCGTTGCGCTGGTCGTGGCCATGGTGCCGGGAGTGCCGGCAGGGGCAGCGGATGGAGTTGAATATATAGATGTAGATGGCGGGAAGAAAACGCAAGACGGCGTTACACCGGTAGCCAGTGATACAACCTCATGGACTGACGGGTGGTACGTAGTGAACAGCAGTACTGTCACCGTTGCCGAACGTATAACCGTCACGGGTGAAGTGCACCTTATTTTGGCGGACGGATGCACGCTGACGGCGTCACAGGGGATTTCGGTGAACAGTGGCAACAGCCTGACCATTTACGCGCAGAGCAGAGGAACGGGCAAGCTGGAGGCAAAGGGAAAAGTTTATGAATCTATGTATATTGGATATTCGCCGATTGGCGGAGACAAGGATTGTTCGTCAGGCGACATCACCATCAACGGCGGCAATATAACCGTAACGACAGAAAACAACCAAGCCAACTACGGTGCTGCCGGAATAGGAAAAGGAGGTACCAGCTGGGCCGACATAACGGGTGGTAACATCACAATAAACGGCGGTACAGTTACCGCAGACGTCTATGATGGTGCCGAAGCCATCGGAGGTAAAGGAAGTAAGATTACCATAAACGGCGGTACTGTCAAGGCAACAGCATATGATGGCGTCGCGGCTATCGGTGGTAACAACAGCACCATTACCATCACAGGCGGTAATATCACCGCGGTATCGAAGCTAAATAAAGAATCAAATTATGCAAACTTTGGGGGCGCAATAGGCACGAAAAATGGCAGTGCAACCATCACGATTTCCGGCGGACTAATACACGCGCAGGATGAAAGTGGAATAGGAGGGGGCTCTGGCATTGGTCCCTCTGGAGTTAATTTCTCCACCGGGGAGAATGGGAACGCTGTTATCTATTCTCGCGGCACTCTCCCTAACACGGATAATATAAGCTGCGTGTACTTTCGGATGGGCGTCAAAAATGAAAATACCGTGTACGGGAACCCGGTCCCCACTGTGAGTTTTGAGTTGAAGGATGATAATAACACTTTTGTCGTGCCGGAGGGGGCGTCGCTGACTCTCCCCGATGGGGTGACAATGACTATTCCGTCAGGTACCGAAGTCCAAAATAACGGGCATATAATCAAGGAGGGCGGCACGATTATAAACAACGGGACTATAACCGGTACTCAGCCGGAAGATGGCCCGGCGTATGGCGTGAACGTTGACAAGATCACATTTACCAATGCGGCCTACGGCGGCGCGAGGCCGGAGGCTAAGACTATTACAATCAAAAATACCGGCGTGTTGGCGACGACGATCAATAGCGTGGAGCTGTCGGGGGCTAACGCGGAGAGCTTTGTGCTTTCCGACGGCGAGACAGGCGAATTGGCAAAAAGGGACGATACCAATACAAGCTGGTCGATCCAGCCAAATGACGAGCTGGACGCCGGTACATACAACGCGACGGTGACGGTGACGTACACCGGGCGGAACGGCACGCCGCAGACCGCGGAGGCGGAGGTGTCGCTTACTGTCGACAAGGTGGACGCGACGGTGACAGCGCCGACGGCAAAGGCGGGACTTAAATACACCGGCGAGGATCAGACGCTGGTTGAGGCTGGAAGCGTTACGCCCGGCGCTGGTATGATGCAGTACAGCCTCGATAACGAGAATTATCAGAACGAAATCCCACAGGGTAAGGAAGCAAAGACGTATACTGTCTACTGGAAGATAGACGGCGCGGACGAGACGAATTATGACTATGGCGATGCCGGGACGAACGGACAGGTCGAGGTGCAAATCACGCAAGGCGAGGCCGACGTTAAGCCGACGAATAATTCAATTAGTTACGATTACGGCGACGATGGCGGGATAACGCTTGAGGTCACAGTCGCGCCGAAAAATTCGGCGGGTATCGCGCTCGCAAACGCGGGGGCAAATCAGGTCGAGTTTGAATTTCCCAAGGGCGATAATAAAATTGTGGAAGTGCCCACCGGGGAAGGTACAGTCAGCGTCAAAATCGAGGCAAATGAGGTCAAGAACTACTTCAACGCCGGTTCGGAGAACACCGTAACCGTCAACTACGGCGGGAGCGACAATCTGAATCCTTTGGAATCCACGACGATTACGGTCACGGTGAATAAAAAGCAGCTGGAGTTTACCTTCGAGCCGCAAAGTCGTGCATATGAGAAGGACAATAAAACCGTAACGGGCAAGCTGCAAAGGACAACATCGCTTGTGGGCACAGACAACGTGACGGCGGGGTACACCGCTGAAATGAGCGATGATAACGCGGGGAACGACAAGAACGTCAACGTCACTGTCACGCTTGAGGGGGACGATGCGCAGTATTACGAGGCCAAGGCTATCACTGACGTGACGGTGACCATCAGCAAGGCGGATGCAAGCGTGACGAAAGACCCCGTGGGGCAGACCATTACATATGATGGCTCTGATCACGAGTTGGTGACAGCCGGTACTGCCGAGGGCGGCGAGTTAATGTACTATGTGGGTGATGAAAACCCCGGCATAGTGGCTGATGGCTGGACAGAGGACGTTTCTACCATCACGGGCAAAGATGCCAAGGAATACACAATCTGGTACTATGTCAAGGGCGATTCAAACCACAACAACACGACACCTCAGAGCGTCACGGCGACCATAAGCAAGGCCGCTTCCTCGGTGACGAATCCGCCCACGGCGACAAATCCGACTTATACCGGTGAGGAGCAGGCGCTGGTGAACGCTGGTTCTGGCGTTACGGGCGGTACGTTAAAGTACGCACTGGGTAGTGAAACCGCGGCCACTGAAGAGTACAGCACGGAGATTCCAAAAGGGACCAACGCAGGGACGTATCATGTCTGGTACATGGTTGAAGGCGACAAGGACCACGAGAACACCACGCCTGCGAAGGTCGACGTTACCATTGCTCAGGCCACGTCCAGCGTGACGGTGTCCGCCAGCGAAAATCCCACCTACGGCAGCAATATTACGCTGACCGCGACGGTGACGGCGACGGACGTTACTGATAACAACAACATCACCGGCAAAGTGACCTTTAAGGCGGGTAGTGCGACGCTCGGTACAGCGGACGTCACAAGCGGCTCGGCAACGCTGACGATCAGAGCTGACGACGGCGATTTGCAGAAAAAGCTGTTCGGCGAGAACGGCACGACCCAAGTCACGGCTGAGTATGAGGGGAATGACAATATTGCCGGGAGCACCAGCGAAGAAAAGAGTGTGACGGTACAGAAGAAGTCGCTGACGTTCGACTTTACGGCGAATGAAAAGACCTACAACGGGGATACTGCTGTCACCGGGACGCTGAGCCCGACAGGCGAGGACGGTGCTGTGACAGAGGGACTGTTGAGCGGCGACACTGTGACGGCTACCTACAAAGCTGAAGCCGATAGCGCGGAGGTGTCCGCTTCTCCCGTGAATGTCACGGTGACTGTCACGCTGGCTGGGAAGGACGCGCAGTATTACAAGGCAGTAAATCCCACTGGTGTGACGGTGAATATCGTCAAGGCGAATAACACCTCGGTCACCGTACCGGTAGGAAAAACTGATCTGATATATAACGGCACGGAGCAGGGGCTTATTCAGACTGCGGGAAGCTCTGAAAATGGTACGATGAAGTACTTCGTGGGCAGCAAAGCTCCGGGAACCGGCACTGACGATTGGAAAGACGCAATTGCCGACATCAAGGGAAAGGACGCCGGGACGTACACGATCTGGTACTATGTCAAGGGCGACGGGAACCACAACGACACTGATCCCGAAAGCATCACCGTTAAGATCGAGCAGAAGGAAGTCACGCTGACGTGGAGCGGAGATAGTGGACTGACATATACTGGCGAGCCACACACCATCAGCGCCACGGTTAGCAACAAGGAAGATGGCGACGAGGTCGATGTGACGGTTGCGGTGACAGCCAACGATGAAGGAGGGAGCGCGAGCGGCGCCACCGCGACGAACGCCGGGAGCTACACCGCTAAGGCCACCGGGCTCACCGGGGGCGCGGCGGGGAACTATAAGCTGCCCGATAACCCCACGCAGACTTTCAGTATCGCCAAGGCTACGGTGAATTTTGAAATCGAAGGCGGCTATACATTCACCTACGACACCAATACGCACACCGTCACGGTGAAGGAGAAAGATGACGACGCCACCCAGCTCCCCGATGACGGGAACCCCTATTCTGTTGTTTACACCACAAACGAGAGCGAGGACAGCTCCGGCGGCACCGAAAACAAGACCGACGTCGGGACTTACGGCGTTTGGGTTAAGTTGTCGGATGACGCTTTCAAGAACTATCAGTTTGAGGGCGGCAAGCAGGAATTCAAGGTCGGCACCATGACCATTAATCAGGCCGAGCTGACCCTTACTGTCACCGGCTCCGCAATCACCTACGGCGATTTGTTGAGTACGAGTAAGCTTGAAGGAGAAGCGACAATCAACGGCGATACGAAGATCACCGGCTCCTTCGCGTGGGACACTGTGGACGGTGCGAAGTACCCCACTGTGGCGGACAGCAAGAAAACTACGTACACTGTGAAGTTCACGCCCAGCAGCGGCGCTGAAAACTTCACTGACGGAAGCAAGAGCACGACGATCACAATCGAGGTCAAGCCCTTTACGCTGACGCCGCAGGTGGATTCCGTGGATGGTAAGGTCTATGACGGCACGACTACCGTTACCGGCAGCTCCACGCTGAAATTCGCGGAGGATTTGGACAAAGCACCGTTCAATACAAACAAGCCCACCGCGAGAGGCACATTTGAGTTTACCGACAAGAACGTGGGGACAAGTAAGCACGTCAAGGTGACGGACATTTCAATTTCGGCGACTGATGCCAGTAACTACCAGCTCAGTACGACCACCATCGAAAGCGCCGCGACAACCGCGGAGATCACGGCAAAAGAGGTCGAGCTGGAGTGGAAGCTCGACGAAGGTGATATATTTAGTATCACATACACCGGCACTGAGCACACCGTCACCGCCACGGCTACCACTGGCGTTGAGGGTGAGACGGTCAACGTGACGGTTACCGGCGGTAATCAGACCGACGCCGGAAGCTATGAGGCGACGGCCTCCGGGCTTACCGATGTTGATGGGGCTGATGTGGCAAAGAACTACAAGCTGCCAGAGGCAAAGACACAGGGCTATACCATCAAAAAGGCGGAAGTGACGTTTGAGGTTACCGGCAATAGCTATACCTACGACGGGACGGAGAAGAAGGTCACGCTGACGAACAGCAACACCAGCAGCGCACCGGAGCTTAAGGAGACGTCTGACTACACCGTGACCTACGGTAGTGGTGACGCAAGCGAGATCAACGTGGGCCAATATGAGATACATATCAAGCTGACAGAGGCCGCCGCGAAGAATTACAAGTTTGCGGATAAGGGCGACAGTGAGACGGAGCTGACGGTTGCAGGTGAGAAGCTCAGTATCACCAAGGCCGCGTCTACCGTGAGCGATGTCACCATCACCACGGCTGACGGCGAGCTCACGTATGGCGATGAGTTTACAATCAGCGCCAAGGTCAACGCGCCGGGCACAGTGACCGGGACGGTGACGTTCAAGGCCGATAGCGTAGAACTGGGAAAGGCCGAATCCGGCGTGGGCGGCGTATGGACAATTACCGTGGGCGCAGACGAACGGGCGAAGCAGCACGCGATTTTTGACAATAAAACAATCAGCGTCGAGTACAGCGGCGACACGAATATTGAGGAGAGCAGCGGCGAAAAGACTGACGTCACCGTGGCGCAGAAGCCCCTCACGTACACCGTCACGGCCACGGGCCGGGTGTGGAACGGTGAGACGGATGTTACTGTCACACTTGAGGCGACGAATACCGTCACCGGCGATGTGGTCACGCTGACGGCGAAGGGTAACCTTGGCAACGAGGGTAAGGCCGGGACGTATAGCGAGGTCAATCTCTCCGAGGTTGCAATTGACGGTGCGGACAAGGGCTATTACACCACGGACAGTACGAGGGAAAATGTCGCGTTGAAGGCGGATATTGAGATTGAAAAGGCTGGGTCCAGCGTGACGGCTCCTGCCGGGAAGTCCGGCCTCACCTACACGGGCGAGGCGCAGGGGCTTATCGATGAGGCCACCGATGTGGTTGGCGGCACGGTGAAATATTTTGTGGGAGCAGAAGCTCCGGCTGACGGGGCGGATGAGTGGAAAACGGACGTCGCCCAGATCACCGGCACCAACGCCGGGACATACACAGTCTGGTACTACGTGGACGGCGACGAAAACCACAATGACAGCGCCTTTGCCAGCGTGGAGGTCACCATCGCCCCCGCCGAGGTGAGCTTCACCATCGGAACGGAGAATAAGGCGACTTGGCCGTCGAGCGAGACAAATGACGATCCTAACCCCAGCGGCTACGATTTAGGCGGCAGCGGTACGGATTATAAGCTCACCATGACCTACGACAGCTATACCCATACCGCCAACGTGAAGCAGACGGATGACGAGGCGGTAAAGATTGAGGCCGTGGCCGCCAACGGCTACAAAGTGACCTACAAGAAGGGCGACGCCGAGACGTCTGATGTCAAGGACGCCGGAACCTATGAAATCTGGGTGACCCTTACTCCCACGGATGACAGCATCTACAACTTCAAGTTTGCCGGTAAGGAGGCGAACGTCTACGAGCTGAAGATCGGCGAAATCGAGATCAAGCCCTATGAGGTCACGGTGGCCTGGACACATCTCAAATATGTCTATCACGGTCATCCCATGCACCCGAATATCACGGTGTTGAACGCCTTTAAGAGCGATCTGTATACCGGAACGGGCCTGCCTGCGGGATTTGATACCAGTAGCCCCGACACCTATAGCGGGGATAAGGTGATCGCCTTTGGCGCGACAAGCGGCTATCCCAACGGCGCTGAAAGCGGAAAGGGCGACGGGTCCGACGTGGGCGAGTACACCGTGAAGGCGGCGCTCTATGGCGCGAACGCCGGGAATTACACGGTGGCGGACCCTGACGAGACGGTGACCATCGTCCCCGCGCCGGTGACATTCACCGTGAGAGATAATGTTTGGGTCCTCACCGACGGCGTGCCTAATCGCACCGAGCTGACCCTCAAAGCCGCCTGGGGCGCTGTGTCCACCGACCCCGACGTGGCGGTGCATGATACGTATCCCACTCCGGGAACGGAAATCGAAAAAGATGATCTTCAACTGACAATCGTCTACAAGTACAAGAAGGACGGCGAGGAGGTAACCGTCTCCGGAGTGCCCACCGAGGTC
The DNA here is from genome assembly GCA_947626845.1 of uncultured Oscillospiraceae bacterium. Lineage (GTDB taxonomy): Bacteria > Bacillota > Clostridia > Oscillospirales > Oscillospiraceae > RUG626. Next base: position 26,303 of record CANQTW010000034.1, read on the forward strand.
GGAACATATGAGGTCTGGGTGGAGATCGGGAACAAAAACTACCGCCACTCCGCCACCTCCGACGGCGCGTCCCACAACATTGGCGAACTCATCATTACCGATGACGCCACCAGCGTCAAGTCCTATGAAGTGAAATTTGACTTGGGCTTTGAGGGCGCTTCCGGCGGCCCTGAGACCATGACCGGCGTGTTCCCCAATCAGACAGTGGTGCTCCCCGCCCTCAGCGTTGAGCGGGAGGGATTCATCTTCCAGGGGTGGAGCTACGGCGGCGCCACCTATCAGCCAAATGAGGAGTTCCACATGCCGGCCTCCGACGTGACCTTCAAGGCCGAGTGGCTGGATGTAACCAAGACCCATAATGTGGACGGCACGGTAGTGAAGGAGACCGACAGCAATCCCATTTTCGGCGCCACCGTGACCCTGAAGCAGGGCGACAGTGAGGTTGGCGAGACGAGTACCGACGTCAACGGTAATTTCTCGTTCGAGCACCTGACGCCCGGTATCTACAACCTGGAGATTCGGTATCACAATGGCGACGGCGCCGAGGTGATCAAGACCTTCCGGGTGGACGTGGAAAAGGACAGCTTAGAAAGCGAGACCTATACCATGCCCGGCGGGGCGC
>CANQTW010000035.1 GCA_947626845.1 uncultured Oscillospiraceae bacterium
GGCTACGCCCCCTGCGAGATGCACTCCATCAAGGGCGGCATGGTCAACTGCCAGAAGGAAATGAAGAAGGCCGTTGAGTGCGGCTACTGGAACCTGTTCCGCTTCAACCCCGCCGCCGAGCCGGGCAAGAAGTTCGTGCTGGATTCCAAGGCCCCCGCCGGCGGCTATCAGGAATTCCTGATGAACGAGGCCCGTTACAGCGCCCTGACCCGCAGCTTCCCGGAGCGTGCCAAGGACCTGTTCGCCAAGAACGAGAAGGCCGCTATGGAGCGCTGGGATCACCTGAACCGCCTGGTGGCCATGTACTCCCAGGAGTAAGACCCCATAAGGCGAAAAACCCCCTATCCATATAAAAACCCCGCCGCAAGGCGGGGTTTTTAGCTTGTCGGAAAAAGCCCTGAGGGGCTTTTTCCGACAAGGGGAACGTGCGGGGTTTTTTCTCTGAATTTTGCGAAATTCAGAGAAAATCACCCTGCTGTCGCCCTGCGCGCCGTCGTCCCCGCGGATGCGGCTTGACAAGGCGGGGGCGCCGTGCTACTATTTATAGAACGCGATCCAATAGGGGCTCGTGTATGGTTTTTTCCAATCGGAGGCGGGGAAAGTGACAGTCGAGGAGAAGAAGGGGCGCAGGGCCGGCGTGTTTGGCTGCGCGGCGGCGCTGGCGGCCTTTGCGCTTTTGGGCGTCATGTCCGCGTTGACCCTTTTGAGCGCCGACGATATGCTCTACGCCACGTTTCTTGACGGCGGATGGCGGGCCTATGGGGAAATGCTCCGCTGGCACTATATGAGGTTCAACGGCCGGGTGCTTGTCCACATCGTCGATGAAGTCATTCTCAATTTCCATATGTGGCTCTTTGTCCTGGTCAGTCTCGCGGCGGCGCTGGCGATCCCTCTGTTCGCCGGCGCGGCGTCGGGACTTGAGCGGCGGCAGCTTCCCCTGGCGGCGGCTGTTTTCCTGTGTTGTCTGCCGGCTGTTCCGGCGCGGATTCTCTGCCAGGGCTGGTTTTGGATCTCCGCCTTCTGCAACTATGTGCTCCCCATGGTGATGCTGTGCGGCCTGATCCTGCTGGCCGGAGGGCTGGAGCGGGGCGGTTGGGGAAAAAAGGCCGCCTATGTGCTTATGGCCGCCGCCTGCGGGGCCACCACGGAGATGTTCGGAGCCGCGGCTGTGATGCTGACGGTGTATTTTCTGATCAAAGCTCTTGTAAAACGGCGGGGCGCGGGGACGGCGTGCGCCGCCTGCGTCCTCAGCGCCGCGGGCCTTGCCACCATCTTCTGTTCCCCAGGCACCCGTAAACGGATGGCGTCCGAGGTGGAGATCGACTCCCTGCGGGCGCTGGTGGAGAAGCTTTTGAAGGGGCTGGACCCGGCGGCGGGGGAGTTTAGTGAGAGCCTGCTTGTGCCGGCGCTCTTCGCGGTCATTTTCATTTTCACGGGCGTCATCGCCGCCCGAAGGCTCAAAAAACGCTGGCCGGTCCCGCTGGGTCTGGCGCTGGTTCTTCTGCCGGCGGCGTCGTTCTTTACGGTGGGGGCGACCCGCGCCTGGGTCTACGCCGCCCTGTGCGTGGCGGCGGCGGTGTGCGCCGCGATCCTCATGGCGTTGGGGCGGGAGACGCCGGGACTTCTGATTTTCACCGGCCTTGCCACCTTGGGCATCATCCTGCTGACGGACAGCGCCGGGGAGAGAACGCTGCTGCCGCTGTGCCTCTTTTTCATGGCCGCCGTAGCCGCCCTGGCCGCGCCGGAGCTGGCCCGGATGGGGACAGGGGCGCTGGCGGTTTCCCTTGCCGCGCTGACGGTCTTCGCCGCGGCGGCGTCCGTGCCGGTGCTGACCGGCATGACGGCCAATTACAAGATCGAGCTGGAGAACAGGGAGAACATCGAAGAGGCCCGAAAGTCCGGAAAGCTGCTCTACAACATCGACTACGATATGACCTATACCTGGATCAAGTGCGACGGCATGTTCCAGAAGGAATTTCTCAGGGGACAGGGCCTGCCGGAGGATATGCCCATCTATTTCTATACGCGCCTGCGGCCCAATGTGTACTCCGGCGGCTTGCCCCACTATCCGGTGCTCCAGACGGAGCAGGGCGATTACATGACCATCCGCGTGGTGGAGAACGTGGGCGGGACCGTGACGGCGCTGGACAGCGGCTACACCCGCCTGCTCGTCACCGCCCCCTGGCGGGAGTGCGCCATTGACGATACGATTCCCGGCAGGGCGGTTTTTTCCTGGACGGAGGACGGCGTCGAGCACACGCTGGAGACCCCGCGGGTCTCCAAGGAGGGCCGCACCTATTTCCCCCTGGAAGCGTTTACACAGGCCCTGGGCCTTCAGGTGACCTTTGACGGCACGGACTACTACGTCACGGCGCCGGAATAAACGTTGATACTAATCACCATGCCGGCGCCGCACCGGCATGGTGATTAGTATGAAACGAAAAAATGCCCCGGAAAGGCCGAGCCTTTCTGGGGCAAAGCTTTTTTGTAAAACGACGGTTTTGACGTTACCCCAGCATGGGGAGGATGAACTGGGCGCCGCAGAAGACGGCGTAGATACACAGCAGTGTGACGCCCTGCCAGCGGCTGAGCTTGCCCTTGATGATCGCCGGGACGGTCAGCAGGAGCATCACCGTGAACATCACGGGGATGTCCATGACCAGGCTGGCGTTATGGCCCAGGATCTGCACGCCCTCAGGGACCTGGAAGGGGGTCACCGTGATGGCCATACCGGAGACCAGCACCAGGTTGAAGAGGTTGGCGCCGATGACGTTGCCCAGGGACAGCGCCCCGTGGCCCTTGGCCAGGGAGGTGATGGCGGTGACGAGCTCCGGGAGGGAGGTGCCCAGCGCCACGAAGGTCAGGGCGATGACCGTTTCGGGGACGCCCAGCTCGCGGGCTATGTAGGTGCCGTTGTCCACCAGGAGGTTGGCACCCACGGCGATAAGGGCCGCGCCCACCACCAAGAGAACAAGGTTCAGCCACACCGGACGCTCCTTCTCCTCCTTTTCCTCGGCGGGGGGGTTGGGGGAGCCCTTCATCTGCAGGACGGTGATGACCATATAGACCACAAAGCCCACCAGCAGGAGGATGCCCGCCGTACGGGAGAAGAAGCCCGTGGTGTAGGCGATGCCGGCGTAAAAGACGGCGGCCAGGAAGAAGAAGATCACCGGCGTGCGCAGGGCCTTCCGGTCCACCGGACCGGGCTTGACGGCCACGGTGATGGCGGCGATGAGGGAGGTGTTGCAGATGACGGAACCGATGGCGTTGCCGTAGGCGATGGAGCTGCTCCCCTGCAGGGCGGCGGTGGTGGAGACCATCACCTCCGGGAGGGTGGTGCCGATGGACACCACCGTGGCGCCGATCAGCAGCTCAGGCAGGTGGAAGCGGCGAGCGATGCCGGTGGCGCCGTCCACGAACCAGTCCCCGCCCTTGATGAGGAACACAAGTCCCACGGCGAAAAGAAGGATCGCTTTTACCATGATGAAATCACTCCTGATGCTTGAATAAGATACATTTTATTCTGCTTATTCCGCGGGATCGTTTTCGCTGCCGTCCTCCGGCGCGGGGCCGGCGGACAGGGGGTCGGCGGGGTCATAGGAGAGGCCCTCCGGCTGAGAGGGGACAAGGGGGATGGCGGAGTCCAGCACGCCCTTGGCGTCCTTCACGTCGCTCTTGGCGGTGCGGGAGATCATCCCCCAGGCCAGGAAAATGCCCGCCGCCACAAAGAGAAGGCACTTGATGAAGTCCTCGCTCTTGCTTACCTCCGTCCAGACGTCCGGGTCGATGAGCATGTAGGGGAACAGGGCAATGGCGTCCCCCAGGCCCAGCTTAAAAGCGTCGGCGAGGGAATAGAGGGTGACGCCGAAGTTCAGAAGGTAGACGCCCAGGACGGAGAAGATGACGGCGACCACCAGGGCGAAATAGTTCATCCGCCCCCGACAGAGCCGGTAGCCCATGTAGGAGCAGAGGGGGATCAGCATAAAGAGGATCACATAGATGCGCTCAGCCAGGAGAATGGTGAGGGCGGAGGGCAGAACGCCCACCAGAGCGCCCAGAAACGCGCCCACGGTCCCCAGAAGATAGCTTCCGTGGCGGGCGTTGCTGTCGGCCTTGTCCTGGGCGCCGGAAACGGCCTTCTCCAGACAGGCCCGGTGGACCGGCGCGTAGACCCCGCCGCGGGGGATCGCCGCGTCACAGCCGGAGCCGCCGCAGACACAGCATTTATCGGGCCTGGCGACGCCCAGGTTCTTCACCGCGTCCAGCGTCACCCGTATCCCCTGGCAGTAGACGTCGGGGATGTTTTTGTCGCTCAAAAAGACGGTGAGGATTTTTGTCTGGTCCGACCAGTTGACCGTGGCGTTTTTGCCGAAGGTCTCCTTCAGCCGCGCTTTGAGCTCCTTGGCGTGCTGTTTGGCGTCGCCGTCCCCGGTGGGGAGATTCAGGGAGATGTTCTTCTTCCCCGCCCACTGCAGGGTGATGAGATACCCCCGCTCATCGCCCACGGCGCGGACGTCAGAGACCATTTTCAGCCCGTGGGACTGACACAGCTGCCGGAATTCCGCTTTGTCCATTACGTTTCCCTCCACTATACGCGGCAAACGGAGCCGCTATACTTATTTGGAAAATCAATGTAATATTACAACAGCCGCCGGTAAAAGTCAATACGGGAAAGACCCTTGAAAATACAGGAAACCCTCTTGAAAAAACCGCGCCGATGGGGTATGATTAGGACTATCAAGAAAAAACGGGAGGGATATCCATGGAAAAATTTAAAAAGATCATTGGCAAGCTGATCCTGTGCCTGTGCGAGGTGGCCGTTGGCATCGTGCTCTTTATCAATCCGGAGGGCTTTACGAAGCTGATCGTCACCGGCGTGGGCATCCTCTTCTGCGTGCTGGGCGTGCTGAGCGCCATCACCTATTTCAGCACGGAGCCGGAGGAGGCCGCCGTGAGCCAGCAGCTGACCAAGGGGCTGATCGCCCTGGCTGTGGGTATTTTCATGGTGTACAGGGCCGACTGGATCGTCCGCTCCTTCATGCCCATCACCGTCTTTTACGGCATTGCCGCCCTGCTCACCGGTATCCTGAAGCTCCAGTGGACGGTGGATATGATCCGGCTCAAACGCGGCATGTGGCAGACCACCGGCGTCGCCGCGGTGCTGTCCATCCTCTTGGCCATCGTCATCTTCGCCAGCCCCTTCAAGATCCGCCAGACCCTCTGGACCTTTACCGCCATCGCCCTGATCCTCACCGGCGTGGTGGACGGCGTCTCCGCTATCCTCAGCCAGCGGGAACCGAAATACACGGTGGAGTGAGAAAGACGCTTAAACTGCCCGTCGAAAAAAGAAAGAATGGCCGGAGGATATCGATTTTGAGTTTTTTTGACAAACTGTCGTGCCCTTTCTGACCGGAAAGGGCGCGGCGTTTTTTGTAAAATGTACATATGCGTATGTACCCCCGCGGTCTTTTGACCGCGGAGGGGTGACACGGCATATTATTGACACGCCTCTGCCGACAGCGCCGCCACGGCGGCGTAAAAAACGTCGTCGGGGGATATGTCGGCAAAGGGCGCCGGGAGCTGGGGGCAGGGACATCTGTCCCGCCCAAGGAGGGCGGCGAAAACTTCCGCGGCCTCGGCCCTCGTGACGCCGACTGAGTCGGGCAGCGGAGCGGGGTAAAGATCCATAAGCGTGTTGAGACGTCCCACCACCAGAGCCAGTTCGACGGTTGTGACGGCCCTGCCCGGCTCAAACAGACCGCCTCCCACGCCAAGCATGACGCCTGCCTCGGCAAGGCGAGCCACATAGGGCGCGTACCAGGCGCTTTCCGGCACGTCGGAAAAGCGTGTCATACCGGAAGTTCCGCAAGGTTTGCCGCCCAGGACTCTCGCGGCCACGGCGGCCAGCTCCGCCCTGGTGAGGGCATCGTCGGGCCTGAAATTGCCGCTCCCATTGCCGTAAAAAATCGTCCGGTTGGTGACCGGGACCGGTCCGGGTATCGGTTCCGGTTCCGGTTCCGGCTCCGGCTCCGGTTCGGGTTCGGGTTCCGGCTTGGGTTCCGGCTTGGGTTCAGGTTCCGGCTCAGGTTCGGGTTCCGGTTCGGGTTCCGGTTCGGGCTCCGGTTCGGGTTCAGGTTCCGGTTCCGGTTCGGGTTCAGGTTCAGGTTCCGGTTCCGGTTCCGGTTCGGGTTCCGGCTCCGGTTCGGGTTCCGGCTCCGGTTCGGGTTCCGGTTCAGGTTCCGGATCCGGTTCCGGTTCAGGTTCAGGTTCCGGTTCAGGTTCCGACCCAGGTTCGGGTTCGGTTTCCGGCTCGGTCTCCGACCCCGGACCAGTCTGTTGGGGAGGCAGGATCGTGAGCCGTGCGGCGCCTGACTCGGTAAAAACAGAATAGAAGAAGGAGTAGTCGATCTCGTAGTAGAGTACATATTCGCCGGGGTCGATGAACTCCGGCGTGGAGGTGAGCGTCCAATCGCCCTCATGGAGTCCAAGGCGGACGGAGACGGTCACCTCGGTGTCTGAGTTGTCGAAGAATCCGAAGCCGTGGGGCTCGCCGTCATAGGCGTACTCTCCTCCGGTAAATCCCGCGTCGGCGGCGTAGTAGTCGGCCAGCTCCAGCCCGCAGTCCTGGCAGACCTCGGCTTCCTTGATACGCCGCTCCTCCGGCTCGTATTCCACCACGAGTTCAAGCCTCGGATGGTCGCAGCCGCCTCTCACGGACGCGGTCGAGGAGGGGGCGGCGGCTGCCATCGCGGCGCAAACTGCCACCGCGATCACGCGGTATATCCATCTCTTTTGCACATCATACACCTCCATACTCGGAGAGCAAGAGGCGCGGGGACATCCGCATGATATATATATTCCGGACATCCCCGGTGCGGTGACAGCCGGGGAAGGAGCGCAAAATTTCCCCGTTTTCCTATTGACAAGAGAAAGGGAACAGGCTAAAATATAAATAAGAATCATTCTCGTTAAGGGAATGGAGAAGGAAGGAGAAAATGAACATGAGCAAATACGCCGGAACACAGACCGAGAAGAATCTGCTGGCCGCTTTCGCCGGAGAGTCCCAGGCCCGCAACAAGTACACCTATTTCGCCTCCAAGGCCAAGAAGGAGGGCTACGAGCAGATCGCCGCCCTGTTCCTGAAGACCGCCGACAACGAGAAGGAGCATGCCAAGCTGTGGTTCAAGGAGCTGGAGGGCATTGGCGACACCGCTCAGAATCTCCAGGAGGCCGCCAATGGCGAGAACTATGAGTGGACCGATATGTACGCCGGTTTCGCCAAGACCGCCGAGGAGGAGGGCTTCCCGGAGCTGGCCGCCCGCTTCCGCCTTGTGGCGGAGATCGAGCGCCATCACGAGGAGCGCTACCGCGCCCTTCTGAAGAACGTGGAGACCGCCAAGGTCTTTGAAAAGAGCGAGGTCAAGGTGTGGGAGTGCCGCAACTGCGGCCACATCTGCGTGGGCACCAAGGCCCCCGACGTCTGCCCCACCTGCAACCATCCCCAGAGCTTCTTCGAGGTCCACGCGGAGAATTATTGATCCGCCGCAAGCTTCGCGGCTGGTTTTCCGGCCCTCAGGCCGCCGCGAACATCATCCAATACGGATTCCGTTTTTGACAAGCCTCCCGGCGTCCCCCCTGGGGACGCCGGATTTTTTGCGCGCTTGCCCCCGTGTGATTTGGAGTATACCACATAAACGATCATTTGTCAAGTAAAAATATAATAAAAATAATTAATTTTTTGTAAACACTTTTAGGAAAGTCCCCTCAGCCGCTTTACAAAAGGGCGCGTATGTGGTAGAATCGAGTAAATTTACCGCGGGAGGGGGAGTGAGAGCGTGCTGTTCAACAGCGTGGATTTTCTGATTTTCTTTCCCGTGGTATGCCTTGTTTACTTCCTGATGCCCAGGCGGGCGAAGAACCTGTGGCTTCTGGCGGCAAGCTATTATTTTTACATGGCGTGGAACCCCAAATATGCCCTGCTGATCCTGGCCTCCACCGCGGTCACCTATCTGGGCGGCCTGCTCATCGGCTGGGCCGGAGGGCTGGAGGATAAGCGGCGGGGCGGACGCCTCAAGAAGCTTTTCCTGGGGCTGTCCTTTGGGGTGAACCTGGGGATATTGGCCGTTTTTAAATATCTGGGGTTCTTCCTCTCCACCCTGGAGCGGGTGCTGAGTACGGTGGGCGTCGCTTTCAGGGCGCCGGCGCTTGACATCCTCCTGCCGGTGGGCATCTCCTTCTATACCTTCCAGGCCCTGAGCTACACGGCGGATGTGTACCGGGGGGAGCTGCGGCCCAGGAAAAACTTTTTGACGTATGCCCTCTATGTCTCCTTCTTCCCCCAGCTGGTGGCGGGGCCCATCGAGCGCTCCGGACATCTGCTGGAGCAGCTGGAGGCGGACAGGCCCTTTGACTATCTCGCCGCCCGCTCCGGACTCCTGCGGATGCTGTGGGGCCTCTTTCAAAAGGTGGTCATCGCCGACAGGCTGGCCATTTTTGTGGACGCGGTGTACGCCGCGCCGGCCTCCGCGCCGGGGGCGGCGGTGGCGTTGGCGACGGTGTTCTTCACGGTGCAGATCTACTGCGACTTTGCCGGATACTCCAATATCGCCATCGGCGCGGCGAGGGTGCTGGGCGTGGAGCTGACGGAGAATTTCCGGCAGCCGTATCTGGCCGTGTCCATCAGGGATTTCTGGCGCAGGTGGCATATCTCCCTGTCCAGCTGGTTCCGGGACTATCTCTATATCCCCCTGGGCGGGAGCCGGAAGGGACGGGGGAGGAGGATGCTCAACATCCTCATCGTCTTTCTGGCCAGCGGCCTCTGGCACGGGGCCCAGTGGCATTTTGTCCTCTGGGGCCTGCTCCACGGGGTCTATCAGTGCGTGGGCGACCTTACGGAGGGGCCGCGCCGGAGGCTCAGGGAGCTTTTGCGGATACGGGAGAAGGGACTTGCGCACCGGGCCGCCGCTACAGCCGTCACCTTTGTGCTGGTGACCCTGGCGTTCGCCGTTTTCCGGGCGGGGTCGGTCAGCGACGCCGCCCTGATCCTGCGGTCTATCCTCACCGGCCTGCGCCCCGCGGCGCTCTCCGGCGGGGTGCTGTATACCTTCGGCCTGGACGCCCTTGACCTGGCGGCGGCAGGGGGGAGCGTGGCCCTTCTGGCGGGCGTGGACGTGGTGAAGGAGCTTCGGCCCGGACAGAACCTGGTGGAACGGCAGTGTCTCCCCGTCAGATGGGCTGTGTATCTGATCCTCATATTCGCCATCCTTGTCCTGGGGGTATACGGGCCGGGGTATGACGCATCCAGCTTTATCTATTTCGCGTTTTAAGGAGGTGCGGGCATGGAGAAAAAGGGCCGTAAGGCCGCGCTCCGGTGGGTCTCCGCCGTGGCGTTTTGCCTTGTGTTCATACTGCTCCTGGGGCTGGCCTCCGAAGCGCTGAGAGGCAGGGGCGCGCCGGCCTGGTACAGCCAGAGGCGGGACAGCCTGGACGTGCTGTTCTTCGGCTCCTCCCATATGCTCAACGCCGTCTCCCCCATGGAGCTGTGGGAGGAACACGGCGTCGCCTCCTGGAATCTGGCGGAGAACGGCCAGCTTTTGCCGGTGACCTACTATGTGCTTATGGCGGCCCTGGACCGGCTGGAGCCGAAGCTGGTAGTGGTGGACGTTTATAAGATCATCCAGGATACCCTTTTTGACAGCAAGAGCTATCTGCACACCAGCATCGACCCCCTCCCGCTGAGCGCCGCCAAGCTTCGGGCGGTCTATGACCTCCTACCCGCCGGGGAGCGGACGGAATTTCTCTTTGATATCACCCTCTACCACAGCCGGTGGAAGGAGGCGGGGCATATCCCGCGGACCGATCCCGACCCGGACCTGAGAGGCTGGTCGCCGCTTACCGCCGTGGAGGCCCACGAGGGGTTTCAGATCCCGCCGGAGAGCGAGACGGCCCAGCCGCCTGAGGAGGCCGCGCGGTATCTGGAGAAGATCGTGGCGCTTTGCCGGAAGAGGGGAGTGGAGCTGCTGCTGATCGCCGCGCCCTTCACTACGCCTGTCCCCGACGATATGGACCGCCAGCAGCGGGTCAACGCCGTGACGGAGATGGCGGAGAGGTGGGACGTGCCCTTTATCAATATGTCCTATACGTTGGACGAGATGGGCTTTGACCTGAATACAGACCTGGCGGACACCTATCACGCCAATGTGTCCGGTATGCGGAAGATAACCGCCTATCTGGGGGCGTATATGAAAAGCCATTGGGAGCTGCCCGACAGGCGGGGAGACAGCCGCTATAAGGCCTGGGACGAGGCCCTTGAGCGGTATCATGAGAAGCTGAAAACCGCCTGAAGGACCGAAGGATTTTTGAAATCACGGGAAAAATCAAAAAAACCCTTGACAGGCGGGGAACGGTGTGATACTATACTGGGGCGTTCCAAAGACAGCAGGTGGCGCAAGGCCGTAAATCCTGCCGAGGGCGGCAAATGTCTATTTGCTTTACCATGCCCTGATGCTTTGCGCGTCAGGGCATTTTCTGTGGACGCCATCAAAACCACGGAGGTGAAAACAAACATGCCCAATGCAAAGGTCCTGAGCGAGAAGCAGGCGGTTGTCGCCGAGCTGAAGGAAAAGCTCAAGGGAGCCGCCGCCGGTGTGCTGGTGGATTACTCCGGTATCACGGTGGCCGACGACACGGCCCTTCGCCGCAAGATGCGCGAGGAGAAGGTGGATTACGCCGTCGTTAAGAACACCCTGGTCCGTTTCGCCATCGACGACGCCGGATACAGCGAGCTTGATTCCCTGCTCCACGGCACCACTTCTCTGGCTATCTCCCATGAGGACGCCCTGGCACCCGCCAGAGTTGTCTCCGAGTTCGCTGAGAAGCTCACTGACTGCTTCGAGATCAAGGGCGGCTTCATGGACGGGAAGGTCATTTCCGTCGATGAGATCAAGGCGCTGGCCAAGATCCCCCCGCTGCCCGTTCTGCGCGCGCAGGTCCTCGGCACCATGCTGGCCCCCATCGCGAGCCTGGCCTGTGTGCTGAAGGCCATCGCCGAGAAACAGGGCGCCCCCGCCGGGGAGCCCGAACCCGCCCCCGCCGAGTAAGTCCCGGACTTACGACCACATTCTGACTTAAACAAACTACTTACAGGAGGAAATTTTAAAATGGCCAGTGAAAAAGTCACCGCCCTGATCGAAGAGGTCAAGGCTCTTACCGTTCTTGAGCTTTCCGAGCTCGTTCATGCCCTTGAGGAGGAGTTTGGCGTTTCCGCCGCCGCTATGGCCGCTCCCGCTGCCGGCGCTGCCGGCGCCGCCGCCCCCGCCGCCGAGGAGAAGACCGAGTTTGACGTTGTTCTCGCCGGCTTCGACGCCGCCGCGAAGATCAAGGTCATCAAGGCCGTCCGTGAGATCACCAACCAGGGCCTGGCCGAGGCCAAGGCCACTGTGGAGGGCGCTCCCAAGACCATCAAGGAAGCCTGCTCCAAGGACGAGGCCGAGGAGCTCAAGAAGAAGCTTGAGGAAGCCGGCGGCAAGGTCGAGCTGAAGTAAGCTTCTGACGACTGAAAATTCATAAAAAACTGCCCTTCGGGGCAGTTTTTTGCTTTTCACAAAACAATAAAAAATCTAATTTTTCCGCACATTTTACGGTTTGAACCGTTATACATAGTAAAAGCGTCAAAAGGAGGCGGAACGGCATGGCGCTGGACATCGAGGAACAGTACGACAAAATCTACCGCTACTGCTTTTTCCGCCTCCGGGACCGGCACCGGGCGGAGGACGTGACCCAGGAGACCTTTCTGCGCTGGCTTGCCAGCGATACCTACCGGGACACCGGGCAGACGCTCCAATACCTCTACACCGTCGCACGGAACCTCTGCGCCGACGAGGGCCGAAGGCCAACCGCTGAACCGCTGCCGGAGGATCTGCCGGCGGAAGGTGGCGACCCGCTGGTGTCCATCGCCCTGCGGAGCGAGCTGGACAGGCTGTCCCCGGAGGATCGGGAGCTGGTGCTGCTGCGGGTGGTGAACGAGGTGCCCGTGGGCGTGCTGTGCAGGCTGTACGGGGTGAGCCGGTTCGCCCTGTACCGGCGCTTGAGAGGCATTTTGAAGCGTTTGCGTGAGCGATTGGAGGGATAGCGCATGGAAAAAAAGCTGAAGACCGCGCTGGATGCGGCCTTTGCCGCCCCGCCCCCGGAGAGAAAAGCGGCCTTTCTGCGTGTTCACCGCCGCCGGGAGCTGGACCCTGCTGAACTGCTGCTGACCCAGGCGGGATATGTCCGCTGGTGGACGTGGGCGGGCTCCGCCGCCCTGTTCGCCGTCATCCTTCTCCTGGCGGCGGGGCAGGAGTCGGGGACGGTGTGGACGGCCTCCGCCCTGACCCCTCTGCTGGCCCTGATTGCGGTAGCCGAGTGGGGCCGTTCCAGACGGTACGGAATGGAGGAACTGGAGCTGGCCTGCCGGATGCCGCTCCGCTCCGCCCTGCTGGCCCGGATGGCCGCTGTGGGCCTGCTCCATTTCGCTCTGCTGGGCCTGGCCGCGCCGATCCTGTCCCTATGGGGTGGTGGGGAGATGCTACAAGTGGGGATATATCTGCTGACCCCCTATCTGCTCACCGCCGCTGTCGGGATGGAGCTGTCCCGCCGAGTGCGGGGGCAGGAGGGCCTGCTGGCCTGCGCCGCCGCCGCGGCCCTGGTGTGTGCCGTAGGGATCTGGACACGGGAGACCGCGTTCGATCTGTACCGGACGGAGAGCGCGTCTTTCCGGTGGGCCGCCCTGGCCCTCGCCCTGGCGGCGTCCGCCTTTGAGTTCGTCAAGACCATAAAAGAAACGGAGGAATTGCGATGGAACTGACCGTGCGGGATTTGAGCCGGCACTACAAGGACAAAAAGGCGGTGGACGGAGTGTCCCTCAGTCTCACCGAGGGGATCAACGGCCTGCTGGGTGCCAACGGCGCGGGCAAGACCACCCTTATGCGGATGCTGTGCGGCGTTCTGAAGCCCACGGCGGGGTCTATATCGTTGGATGGCGTGGACGTATCCAGTGAGGACTACCGGGCGGTGCTGGGCTATCTGCCCCAGGACTTCGGCTACTACCCGGACTTCACCGGGCTGGACTTCCTGCTGTACCTGGCCGCCCTGAAAGGGCTGTCCCGGCCCCACGCCAAACGGAAAGCGGCGGAGCTTCTGGAGCTGGTTGGTCTGGCCGAGGTGGGCAAAAAGAAGATCAAAACCTACTCCGGCGGCATGAGACAGCGGCTCGGCATCGCCCAAGCATTGCTCAACGACCCCCGCCTGCTCATTGTGGACGAGCCCACGGCGGGGCTGGACCCCAAGGAGCGGGTGCGGTTCCGCAGCCTGCTGGCCGATCTGGGGCAGGACGCCATCGTGCTGCTGTCCACCCATATCGTGTCCGACGTGGAGCACATCGCGGACCATATGCTGATGATGTCCGAGGGGCAAATCATTCTGGACGAGCCCTGGGACAAGAGCCGCACCGATCTGGAGCGGCTCTATCTGGAGGAATTTGGAGGTGAGAGCGCATGAGGAGCTTTTGGACTCTGTTCCGCTATGAGATGAAAAAGATTTGGAAGCGGCCCCTGCTGTGGGTGACGATCCTGCTGATGGCGGCTCTCTTTGCTTATAACCTTGTGTGGGTTTTTCTGCCCACGAAGGGTGGCGCGACCTTTACCGCCGTAGACGCGGAGGGTCGGGAAATCAGTCGGTTCATCACTGGGGACGAACAACAGCGCATCGAGCTGGAGGGTGGACGGCGGCTGGCTGGACAGGTGATGGACGAGACGTTCTTCCGCAAGGCGAAAGAAACCATCCCCACCGGAATGGACTGGTACGAAACGGTAGGCTGGTTCATGCTGGTGGACCCCAGCTTCTATCAGTTTTGGTTTTACAACAGCGAGGCCCTCACCGGGACAGCGGAGGACTATTACGCCGCCCGCCGGGAGGCCATCGACCTGGAGCTTCGGGATCTGAGCGACAGCGACAGAGCCTATTGGGAGGCTATGGAGGCGCGGGTGGAGAAGCCCTTTGTCTATCAGCCGGAATACGGGATGAAAAGCCTGTGCTATCTCCTCAGCTCCGGCGGGATCGTTTTCTTTGTTCCCCTTCTGGCGGGGGCGGCTCTGTGTGAGTTGTTCGCCAGGGAGCGCCGCGCCAGGATGGAAACCCTTTTGTTCAGCTCCCGCCGGGGGCGGCGGACGCTGTACTTTGCCAAAATACTGGCGGGCGGACTGTCTGCTGTTCTTGCGGTGGCGCTGGTGGCGGCGGTCACGTTAGCGGTCTACCTGGCCCTCTACGGCGCCGCCGGCTGGAACGGGACCATCCAACTGCTGACAGGGGCGGGACTTACCGCGTCCAGCTGGCCCATCACCATGGGACAGGGGGCGCTTATCCTGCTGGGGCTGACGCTGCTGTTCGCCTTGCTGTGCGGCGGATTGGCGGCGGCGGTGTCGGTCTTCACCGGCAGCGGCATCGCGGCGATGGCGGCCTGCATAGTCATGATGCTCTTAGCCACGCGGTACATTCAGGGGACATGGGCCCAGTATCTGCCCGCCCGTCTCATCACCCTCGATGCGTTTCGCGATTTAACGCTGACTGATCTCTTCGGACTGAAGCTGAACATCTTCCAGTCCGGGGCGCTGTTATACGCGGTCGTCGCCCTTGCCCTGCTGGTCCTGTGCCGGCTGGGCTGGCGGCGGTGGGCGGCCGGGAAATAATACTAAAAGGGATTTTTTCCGACGCACATGTCGCCGGAAAAAATGTCGAATTTGAGTTTTTTGACAAGCTGGAAAAACCTCCCGGAAACGGGAGGCTTTTTCAGGTTTATGGGAGAAAAGGGACCGCCAGGGCGGCGGAGGAGGGGGAGAGTGCGCCGCTTTTCGTCTCCTTACGGGTTGGTTTTGACATTTTCCTGCGGTTGTGTTATAATATCCGCTGAACCGGATATTATATTTGATTTTAAGCCGTTTTTCTCCCCGGCTTCGCCGGGAACCGAAAAACATGGCATATTATACCACACCCGCACAGCGGGTATGGTATAATGAATTTAATCATATACCTCGGAGGCGTGGGTATGGTCCTTCTGCAAGATAAAACCTGGGAGATCACCGCTCCGGACGCCGCGCTTCCGCCACGGGATGAGAATGCCCACAAGGGGTGCTTTGGGCGGGTACTGATCGTCGCCGGGTCCGTGGGCTTCACGGGCGCGCCCGCCTTCGCCGCCAGGGCGGCGGTGAGAAGCGGCGCGGGCCTTGTGTTCCTGGGCGTGCCGGAGGACATATACACCATCGAGGCCGTGAAAAACGACGAGGCCATGGTCTTTCCTCTTTCCGATTCCGTCCCCGCCGCGCTGAAGGAGCTTTTGCCCCGGCTTCAAAAATGCGACGCGGTGCTGGTGGGGCCGGGACTGGGCCTGTCGGCCTGGGCGCGGGAGATCACATACGCCATTCTGGAAAACGCCGCTGTCCCCGTGATCGTGGACGCGGACGGCATAACGGCTGTTTCGGCGCATATAGATGTACTGGATAAGCTGTCATGTCCCGTGATCCTCACCCCCCATGAGGGGGAGTTCAAACGGCTGTCCGACGGGCTTTCCCGCCTTCCCAGGGCGGAGGCCGCCAGGGAATTTGCCGTAAGACGCGGCGTCACCGTGGTTTTGAAGGGGCACCGCACCGTCACCGCCGCCCCCGACGGGAGCTGTTACGTCAACACCACCGGCAATCCCGGAATGGCAACCGGCGGATCGGGGGACGTGCTGGCGGGGATGATGCTGGCCTTTTTAGGGCAGAAGCTCCCCGGCGCCGTCTGGAAGGCGGTATACTGGCACGGGGCGGCGGGGGACAGGTGCGCGGCCTCCTTCGGCCAGTACGCCATGACCCCCACGGACATGACAGACTGTCTCAAATCTGTTTTGAGGTGAGTCTTTTGCGCGTTCTGGCAGTTGCCGTGTCGTTTTCCCTGCTGATTGGCCTGACTGCCTGCTCCGGAGCGGAGCGGGAGGACAGGATGGCCCTGATCCGGCAGTCCTTTTCCGAGGCCGCCGCCGTATCCTTTGCCGCGGAGCTCCGCGCCGATTACGGGGACCGGGTCATGGATTTCGGCATTGATTTTACCGGCGTCCCGGATGACGGGGTGATCACGGTGACAAGCCCGGAGATCATCGCGGGCGCCCAGGTGAAGCTGGGCGACGGCGGGACGTCGCTGAGCTATTCGGGCGCGGAGGTCTACACCGGGGAGATTCTGCCTGACGGGCTGTCGCCGGTGGACGCGGTGCCGGTGATGGTGTCCGCCTGGGGCGGGGGACTGGTCACCGAGACGGTGAAGGAGCGCTGGGGGGACACGGACTGCCTGGCGGTCATTTACCGCGTGGACGACGACGTGAATCTGCGCACCTGGTTCGACGGGGAGGGACTGCCTCTCCACGCGGAATTCACCTTTGACGGCTACACCGTTATCACAGCGGATTTTTACGATATGAAAGTCGAGTGACCCTGTATGGATTTACGAAAGCGCACCTGGGCGGAGATCAGCCTTGACAATATCGAGCACAATTACCGCGCCATACGGGCGGCCCTGCCCGCCGGGTGCAGGTTCCTGGGCGTGGTCAAGGCCGACGCTTACGGCCACGGGGCGGTGGAGGTCTCCCGCCGGCTGGAGAGCATTGGCGCGGACTATCTGGCGGTCTCCTGCCTCGACGAGGCGGCGGAGCTTCGGAGCGCCGGGATCGGACTGCCCATCCTGATCCTGGGCCACACGCCCAGGGAGTACGTCCGGGAGCTTATCGAGCTGGACCTGACCCAGACCGTCACCTGCGAGGCCAAGGCCATCGAGTATTCCCAGGAGGCGGCGGCGCTGGGCAGGACGCTGCGTATCCACATCAAGGTGGATACCGGCATGTCGCGGCTGGGCTTCCTCACCGCCGGGGGCCACTTTGAGCAGGGCATTGAGAACATCGTCTCCGCCTGCCGGCAGAGGAATCTGGACCCGGAGGGCATCTACACCCACTTTGCCGTCTCCGACGAGCCGGGCGCGGAGGCGGAGGCCTATACAAGGGGGCAGTTCGGCCTCTTTATGCGGGTCATCGCCGCCGTGGAGCGCGCCGGGATCAGCTTCCGCATCCGCCACTGCGCCAATTCCGGAGCCGTGGTGAGCTACCCCGAAACGGCGCTGGACATGGTGAGGCCGGGAATCTTGCTCTACGGCTTCGGCGACGGCGGGAAGCTGGGCCTGCGGCCCTGTATGCGGCTCATGACCCACGTGTCCACCATCAAATACATCGACGCCGGCCTGCCCGTCAGCTACGGCGGCACTTACGTGACCGCCCGACGCACACGGATGGGCGTCATCCCCATCGGCTACGCCGACGGGCTTCTGCGATCCCTCTCCAACAACTGCTCTTTTATGACGGAGAGGGGCCCCGCCCCCCAGAGGGGCAGGATCTGCATGGATATGTGCATGATCGACCTGACGGACCTGCCGGAGATCAATCTGGAGAGCCTCATTGAGGTCTTCGGCGAGAGACAGCCGGCGGACGCGCTGGCCGCCCAGGCGGGAACCATCTCCTACGAGCTGCTCTGCTCCGTCAGCAAGCGGGTGCCGCGGGTGTATGTGGAAGCGCCCGCACAGAATTGACCGCGCCCTCATAGACTGTACCGGACGGAAAAATCCGCCCAGGTAATTTATGCCGCGCTGTATAAATACCTCTGCTTTGTGAAAGAATTATGGTAGTCCGAAAACGTCGGGGGACCGGCGGGTACGGGCGACTATCAATTCGTCGGAGAGTGAAGAGCGTGCAAAGCGCAGTCAAAAGAGGAGACATCTACTACGCCGACCTGAGCCCCGTTGTAGGGAGCGAGCAAGGCGGCATGCGGCCTGTACTTATTGTCCAAAACGACACGGGCAACAAGCACAGCCCGACGGTGATCGCTGCGGCGATCACATCACAGATCGGAAAGGCACGTCTGCCCACACATATCGAACTGGAGGCCCGTTCCTTTGGACTGACCCGCGACTCGGTAGTGCTTTTGGAGCAGATCAGGACCATAGACAAGCGCCGTCTGCGCGAGCGGATGGGCAGGGTGGACGAGGAGCTGATGAACAAGGTGGATGACGCCATCGCCGTCAGCTTCGGACTCCACGGATAAGATGACCGGGGGAGCGGTTCCCCACTCCCCCACGCTTTGCAAAGGAGATACATAAGATGAGTAAGGGTAAAAAAATCGCCATCGCCATTGCCGTCCTCGCCTTTACGGCGCTGGTGTCGGGACTGACCACTTTGGCCGTCACCAACTACGGCTCCCAATCCGACCCGCTGGTGACGCTGAGCTATCTCAACGAGACGCTGAAGCCCCAGATCGAGGCCGCCGTGGAGCAGGCCATGGAGGCCAAGTCCGCCGAGCTTGCCGACCAGTTCCGGGACATCGTCAGCCAGTCCTCCGGCACGCCAGACGGCTCCCAGCCCTCCGGCTTCGTGGTGATCACGTTGAAAAAGGGTCAGACCGTCACCTGCGGCGTGGGCACGGAGATCATGCTGCGCATAGGCTCCGCTGTGTCCAATGGCCCGGATTCCCCCCGGCTCATTGACGAGACCGGCGGCGTCAGCGTGTCCGGCGCGGGGACGGACCTTGTGGTGAACCACATGTACATGGTCACCATCAAGGGCAACGGCGTCAAGGCCTCCCGCGACAACACAAAGCTCCTGATCCGCGGTGACTACACCGTTTCCTGACCGCCTGTCCCGATAGAATATTAGTATAAATCCCGCTTCCCGGACGTATGCTTTTACGTCCGGGTTTTTTGCGCCCGGAATACTGATTTTCACCGCCGCTTTCCTGGAGATCAGTAGAATCGTTTTTTGGGAGGACAGAGCATGTCTTATGAGGTGTTCACAAAAGACGGGCTCCCCGCGGGCAGCCTTACCGTCACCGAGAAGGGGCCAAGGACGGTGTTTACCTATACATATGACCTGGACCCCGGCGTGTCGAGGCTCGTGCTGGTGACCCCCCGCCGTGCCCTCTCCCTGGGGATACCCGTCCAGCACGCCGGGGGGCTGAGGCTTTCAAAAACCATGACGCGCCTTGCCATGGGGGATTTCTCCCTGAAGGGGGAGTGGCGGGCCATGCTCATCCCGGCGGGGGAGGAGCTCTCCACCCTGGTCCTGGCGCCGGAGTCCGGCCCCGCGGCCCAGCCGGACGCGGAACCCGCCTTTTCCCCTGCCCCGCCGCCGGAGACGGCCCCCCGTGGGCCGGCGCCGGAACCGGAGACACCCGCTACGCCGGAACCGGAGACACCAGCCGCGCCGGAGCCGGAGATGCCGGAGGGGGAAGAGACGGGGCCGGAGACCGTCGACGGCTGGCGGCCTGAGAACGACCCCGCCCGATTTTTCTCCGATCCCGTCCTGGCCGCCTCCGCCGGACGGATTCGAGGCGCGCTGGCCAAGCCCGACGGGGAGGGGATGCTGCTGGCCTTCCCCTGGGCGCCCTCCGCCCCCTTCCCCATGATCGAGGCCTTCCGTCTGGGTACGGCGGTGAAGATCGGGGAGGCCGAGTATATCGTTTTCCGCATCAAGGACGGCAGGCCCGTATAAGAACCGCAGGGCAAAAATTACAGAACTGTAATTTTTCAGTTTGTCAAAAAACTCAAATTTGATATTTTCCCGGCGACATGCGCGTCGGAAAAGCCCGTCAGGGCTTTTTCGACAGTCTCAAAAATTACAGAACTGTAATTTTTTTTGTCGTTTTTTAACTTTACAAGGCGGGATTTTTTGATATAATTGATATATTCAAGACCAACGGCAAATCATAAGGACAAGGAGGGACCATGGACATGGATGATCTTGAATTTACCAGGAAGTTCAGCGTTGCAGATAAGAAGGTAGGTACGCGGGAGGTTTTGTCCTCGGTATACGATTCGCTCAAGCTCAAGGGCTACAACCCCATCAATCAGATCGTGGGATATATTCTGTCCGAGGACCCCACCTATATCACCAACTACAACAACGCCCGCTCTCTCATCTGCCGCATCGACAGGGATGAGCTTTTGCAGGAGCTGGTGGAATCCTATCTGGAAAAGAACTGAATCCGGACGCGAAAGCCTCCCTGGCAGTCCTGCCGGGGAGGCTTTTCTTATACTTGCAAAACGAAAGGGGATTTTTTCCGACGCGCATGTCGCCGGAAAAAATGTTGGACGAATTGAGGGAGGGCCTGCTGGCCCTCCCTTTTTGCCGCGTATACCGGATCGATTTTTTATGTATTTTCACAGCCCACGCCGCCCACGTTCATGCACCGCAGGGCGTTCAGGATCGCCAGCACCGCCACGCCCACGTCGGCAAAGACGGCCAGCCACATGTTGGCGAAGCCCACGGCGATGAGCAGCAGCATCGCCAGCTTCACCGCCAGGGCGAAGAGGATGTTCTGCCAGACGATGCCCATGGTGCGTCTGGAGATGGCGATGGCCTCCGCGGAACGGGAGGGACGGTCATCCATCAGCACCATATCCGCGGCCTCAATGGCGGCGTCGGAGCCCAGCGCCCCCATGGCCAGACCCACGTCGGCACGCATCAGCACCGGAGCGTCGTTGATGCCGTCGCCCACAAAGGCCACGGTGCCGCCGGAGCTCTCCATAAGGCTCTCCAGCGCGGAGACCTTGTCCTCCGGCAGAAGCTCGCTCATGACCTGGTCCACCCCCAGCTCTTTTGCGGCGGCCTGGGCGGCGGCCTGACGGTCACCGGTGAGCATCACCGCCCGAACGCCCATATGGTGCAGGCGCTGAATACACGCCACGGCGTCCTCCTTGAGGGTGTCGCTTATGACGATCTCACCGGCGTACCTGCCGTCCACGCTGACGTATACGGCGGTACCGGCGGCGTCGTCCTCCGGGACGGTTATGCCCTCCGACGCCATAAGCCGCCTGTTGCCCACGGACACCCGCCGGCCCTCCACGGTGGCCTTGATGCCCATGCCGGGCGCCTCCTCCACGTCCCCGTCGGCCTTTTTGGGGTCGCGGGCCCGCTCGGTGACGGCGCGGGCGATGGGGTGGGTGGACCAGCTCTCCACCGCGGCGGCCAGATTCAAAAGCGTCTCCCCGTCCATGCCTTCGGGGCTGACGCGGGTGACGGTGAAGGCCCCGCGCGTGAGGGTGCCGGTTTTGTCAAAGACAACGGTTCGGACGTGGGACAGGGCCTCAAGATAGTTGGAGCCCTTCACTAAGATCCCCCGGCGGGAGGCCCCGCCGATCCCGGCGAAGAAGCTCAGGGGCACGCTGATCACCAGCGCGCAGGGGCAGGAGACTACCAGAAACGCCAGCGCCCTGTGGACCCACTTGCCCCAGGGCTGCGCAAAGGCCAGGGGCGGGATCAGCGCCAGGGCCACGGCGGCGAACACCACCGCGGGGGTGTAATAGCGGGCGAATTTCGTGATGAAGTTCTCGGTGCGTGCCTTGCGCTCGGAGGAGTTCTCCACCATATCCAGGATACGCGCCACGGTGGATTCGGCGTAGACGCTGGTGACCCGCGCCCGGAGAACGGCGTTTATGTTGACGGTGCCTGACACCAGCGCGTCTCCCACCGTCACGTCTCTGGGGGCGGATTCGCCGGTCATGGCGGCGGTGTTGACGCTGCCGGAGCCCTCGGTGACAACGCAGTCCAGGGGGATACGCTCGCCGGG
This sequence comes from uncultured Oscillospiraceae bacterium, assembly GCA_947626845.1. Taxonomy (GTDB): domain Bacteria; phylum Bacillota; class Clostridia; order Oscillospirales; family Oscillospiraceae; genus RUG626. Next base: position 21,669 of record CANQTW010000035.1, read on the forward strand.
CTTTATGATGAGCTCCTCACCCACGGCCACGTCCTCCGGAGCCGCCTGGAGGGTCTCGCCGCCGCGCACCACGTTGGCGTACTCCGGGCGGATATCCATCAGCGCGGCGATGGAGCGGCGGGATTTGCCCACGGCCACGGACTGAAACAGCTCGCCCACCTGGTAAAAGAGCATCACCGCCACGCCCTCGGCGTATTCGCCTACGGCCATGGCCCCGATGGTGGCCACGCTCATAAGGAAATTCTCGTCAAAAATCTGCCCGTGGGCGATGTTCTGTACCGAGCGCCACAGCACATCCCAACCCACAAGGAGGTAGGGCACGAGAAAGGCCAGGAACCTCCAGACTCCTCCCAGCGGCACGAGCTCCCCCCCCAGAAAGAGGACGAAGGCTGCCAGAATGACCAAGAGGGTCCGTTTTTGACGGCGCGTCATGACCGTCACCTCACAATGACGCAGTCGGGTTCCACTTTCTTGCAGAGCCGCACGACCTCATCCATGATCTCCTCAAACCGGGACTCCTCCGCGTCCACGGTCATCTTCTGGGTCAGGAAGTTCACGCTGGCGTCGTTGACGCCCTTGACCTTTTTGATATTGCGCTCCATCTTGGCAGCGCAGTTGGCGCAGTCCAGGTCCTTCAAGCGATAGACCTTTTTCATGGGTGATTCCTCCTTGTAAATGGATATATGAAGTTGTTGATCTGAGCGGCGACGGTTTTTGCGTCAGGCGAGGAAAGCGGCGCGGAGAATCCTTTATGTATTGCCAAGCCGCTTGGCGCCGCATGGCGTGAAATAGACCGCCGCTCACTCCAGGACGTGGCTCAGGCCCTGGTCAATAATGCTGCGTACATGGTCGTCGGCCAGGAAACAGATGATGTTCTTGCCCTCCCGCCGGCTGGAGATCAGCTTCGACTGCTTGAGGATTCTGAGCTGGTGGGAGATGGCCGACTGGCTGATCCCTAAAAGCTCCGCGATGTCGCAGACGCACATCTCCTGCTCCATCAGCACGAACATGATCTTCATGCGCGTGGAGTCGCCGAACATCTTGAAAAGGTCGGCAAGCTCATAGAGTGTGTCGTCGTCGGGCATGTCGGCGCGGACCTTCTCCACCACCTCGTTGTGGGAACAGGACTCGTCGCACATAAGCTCGTTTCTCTCTTCCAAGTTGGCTCATCCTTTCATGTGAACATTTGCTCATGTGTTTATGGGTAGAGTATACCACCCGCCCGCGCTCCTGTCAAGGGCCTGCGCAGGGAAAATGATGACAGTTTCGTAACCATTTGTAACTATTTTGTTCTTCTCAAAATGGGGAGAGATTTACATAACAACAAAATTATTTTCAACCGATTGCGTCTGATAGTGCAAAAAAGGGCCATATCTTGTGGAATTTGGACCATTTTTGACGAAGAAAAAAACTTTTCCGGCAGGTGTTGACAATAGAGAAACAATGTGTTACAATTTGGTTACGATATTCCCAGGAGGTTTCGCGATGTCAACCACAACCAACACCAAGGATCTGCTTGAATACCGCGGACGTCCCCTCCGCAGGAAAGACAATATCCTCTATTATGGCAGTATGTCGGACAAATACATCATCATGATGCAGATCACCGACACCAGGAAAGCGGACGACATGGATGTCGCCACCCGTGTCAGCGTCCAGCTTCAGCTTACGGACCCCGACCTCAAATCCAGGGATCGGGTCGTAAAGAAGACGGAAAAGAGCGGCCTCTACGCGGCCATGGACGTGGCGTCCGTGTGGCTGGAACGTGCGCTTTCCGCCAAGTAAGGAAAGGGAAAGATATGAATATCTGTAAAAAGCTTCTCTGCGCACTTTTGGCGCTGGTCATGATCCTGGGCGCCATTTCCGTCACGGCCTTTGCCGATGACCGGATCATCGCCTGGGGCGCCGCCACGGTGAACGCCTCCGCGCTGAACATCCGCTCCGGCCCCGGCACCGAGTATGACCGCGTTGGCGTCATCAGCGACGATACCGTGGTTGTGGTCATTGAAAAGACCAACAGCGACTGGTATCTTATCAACTACCTGGGCATCAAGGGCTATGTGGCCAGCGAGTATCTGGACAACCAGGTGAAGGCCGAGAACTTTAAGGCCTCCGGCGTGGTCAACGGCGACTCCGTCCGCATGAGAAGCGGCCCCTCCACCAGCAAGAAGGCCATGGCCTCCTATAACAAGGGCGACAGCGTCTCGGTCGTCGGCATCAACAACGGCTGGTACAAGATCGTCACCTCCGCCGGCACCGGCTATATGCGGTCCGACTATATCGACATCACCTCCGGCGGCCCCACCTACACCACCGACACCCGCGACACCGCCGCCAACTACAGCCTTGGCCAGCAGATCGCCAACTTCGCCCTGCAGTTCGAGGGCTACCGGTACGTCTACGGCGAGGAATCCCCCTCCAAGGGCTTTGACTGCTCCGGCCTTGTGTACTACGTCTACGGCCAGTTCGGCTACAAGATGGAGCGCCGCGCCTCCCTGCAGTGCAAGAACAACGGGCGCTACGTCAGCCGCTCGGAGCTCCAGCCCGGCGACCTGATCTTCTTCACCCAGAACGGCTCCACCGCCTCACATGTGGGCATCTACATAGGCAACGACCATTACATCCACGCTTCCACCGCCAAGACCGGCGTGAAGATCTCCGAGCTGAAGGATTACTTCTGCGCCAAGCGGATCATCTGACAAACGCCTGCTCTGTTCCCCGCCGCTCAAAAGCGGCGGGGAATTTTTATGAAAATCAAGTCTGTTCACAATAATTTCACTTGCAAGAACGAAAACTTTATTGTATAATACTGCACTGAGCCTTATACTCAAATCATACAAAAAATGAAAAACACATGAAAAAGGAATGATTCACATGAGCGATGAATTTGTCTCCGCCAAGGCCGCCAGAAGGGCCGAGGAGGAAAAGGCGCTCCGCCAGCGCAAGAAGTACAATCGCACCGTGACCGCCATCGTGGCCTGCTTTGTGATTGTGGCGCTTTTTGTGGCGCTTTTCAGCTCCAACCTCTTTTACAACCGCACCGCGGCGCTGAAGATCGGCAGTCAGAAATACACTGTCGCCGATTTCAACTATAATTATTTCACCGCCTACAACAGCTACTACTCCAGCATCTACTCCCAGTACGGTAGCAGCGCTGAGCTTATGAGCTACCTCCTGCCCAGCACCGGCTCCTCCTTCCGGAAGCAGGCGTATATGGGCTCCGAGGAAATGACCTGGGCGGACTTCTTTACCAACTCCGCTATCGAGCGCATGAAGGGCCTGGCCGCCCTGTGCGACGCCGCCGAGAAGGAGGGCTACAAGCTCTCCGACGAGGACAGGAAAGCCATGGACGATTCCGTGGAGAATCTGCGCTCCATGGCCGTGGCCTCCGGGTACAGCGACCTTGGCGCCTATCTGACCATGACCTACGGCAAGGGCATGACGGAAAAGGTGTTCCGCCAGAACATGGAGCGGGAGTATATCGCCTCCGGCTTCTCTCAGATGAAGCTGGACAGCTTCACCTTTACCGATGAGGAGATCGCCTCCAACTACACCGAGAACGCCGCGGACTACGACTTCTTCAAGTACCGCCTCTACACGTTCTCCGGCGCCGCCGTGGAGGATGACGAGGAGACCGAGGCCAACGAGGCCATGACCGCGGAGGAGGCCGCCGCCAAGGCCAAGACCGACGCCGAGGCCTTCAAGGCCGCCGTCACCGACGAGCAGAGCTTTATGGACTACGCCGCCTCCCTCAACAAGGACGTGGAGGAGTATGACGCCGACACCTCCACCGCCCGCACCTCCCAGGGCTCCAACGTGATCGACGTGATCAAGACCTGGCTTTCCGACGAGGCCCGCAAGGCCGGCGATGTGGACGTGATCAAGACCGCCGACGATGCCGCCACCACCAATTATTACGTGGTGATGTTCCTGGAGCGCGATGACAACCGCTACAACGCCGTCAGCGGCTATTACGGACTGTGCGCCGCCGACGAGGACGATGAGGAGGGGATCGAGCTGGAGGGCGATGAGCTCACCGCCGCCCTCAAGGAGCTTACCGATGCCCGCGCCAAGGAGCTTCTTGACGAGTACGCCGGCGCGGAAGAGAGCGGCTACGACGCCTTCGTGGCGCTCATGGATGACAGCACCGTCACCGATCACGGCGCGGTCACCATGTCCGGCAAGTACGATCTTCTTGAGCCTCTGTCCGACTGGTTCCACGCGGACGAGCGCAAGGAGGGCGACGTAGGCACCGTCTATGTGGAGGGCTACGGCACCTTCGTGACGTACTTCAGCGGCGTGGACGGCGTGTACGGCGACCTGATGAGCGAGAGCTACCTTCGCCAGGAGGCCTATACCGCCTGGGAGGATGAACAGATGAAGAACTTTGAGGACGTGGACCAGCAGTGGGAGATGCGCCTGGCCAAAAAGCTCTCCTCCATGGGCGGTTGACGTCGTCGCGGAAGTCGCGTTGGCTCGGCACGAGGCGAACGCCACAGCGCCCGCCTCACGCCTCACACGCTGACTTCGCTCCTCCTTTCCCCACAAAATCTACGATTTTGCGGGGGCCCCGAAAGCGCGGAAGTCGCGTTGGCTCGGCACGAGGCGAACGCCACAGCGCCCGCCTCACGCCTCACACGCTGACTTCGCTCCT
>CANQTW010000036.1 GCA_947626845.1 uncultured Oscillospiraceae bacterium
TTGCCTCGTTTGCAATGTACATGCTGTTTCCTCCCTTCGCATTTTGAAAACCGGTGCCCCGACCGGGAACGATCCGCGGCCGGGGTGCATCGCTTATCTGTTTGTGCGAGGAGCGGTCATTGCTCCCCGGCCTGTGCTTCTTTCAGGGTCTTTTCGATTTCTGCGATGAATGTTTCGTTCATTTCCATGAGCCCACCTCTGATTAAATCATACTCTTGGTTTTTCGCAAGGTCGCCGCGCATGCGGGCCGCCTTAAGCAGGTCCGCGAGCGCTTTGCGGTTTTCCTTGCGCAGCTGAAGCTCTTTCTGAAGGTCCTGCAGTTCCTGGGCGGTCATTTCTTTTTTCTCCAACATAGGTCGCATCCTCCTTATTGTGTGTGCGTGGTTTTTGGTTGCCGTTGTTCCCAAAGGTTTTAGAGACGGTTTTTTCCTGCCCCCGTTACTTCACAGCGGCGTTCCCGCCCCCTCCCTTGGCACGCTGCATGCGGTGCTTCTCCGGGCGGAGCGTATTCCCCTTGGACGGCTTTTCAATTTTCAAGGTGCCGTGATACTAATATACCAGCCTGGCACGGCGCTGCTTGTAATTATTACAGGCAAACGGACAGCCCACTCCGATTTCAGAGTGGGCTGTCCGTTTGTTGAATGTTATTCTTTGACGTCAGATCATGGGGGCGCCGGGCTCGCGGGGGCCCTGTCCCGGGTCCGGTAGAAGGCCTCCCGGCCCTCCCGGCTGGGGCCCGGCTCCTCCGGGGGATAGAAGGCCCAGAGAAACGCCCCCGGGGTCCCGGCGGGGGCCTCGTCGTTCAGCGCCCGGACCTGGGCCAGGGCGCTTTTGGCCCCCACCACGCAATGCCGCTTGAAATCGTCCAAAACGGCGGTGTAGCTCCTCTCCGCGTTCTCGTGGAAGGTGGGACGCAGCCGGAAGGGACCAACCGCGGCGCCGCTGTCCGCCTCCCAGAAGGCCCGGTTGAGGCGCAGATAGTCGAAGCAGATTAGGGCCCTGCTGCCGTCGTAGGCCTCCCGGGTCCCTCTGGCCGCCTGCCTGTACACATCCTCATAGACGGCCTTCCCGGCCAGGAAAAAGACGCATCCGCTCTGCAAATGGACCGCCAGGGGCAGGTAGAGGTACGGCTCGCCGTTTTCCCCTTCCCGCCGCTTCAGGGCGTCCAGGAGCTTCTCCAGGTCCTCCGTGTCCATGACGCAGAAGTCCCGGCCCTCCATGCGCCATCCGGACATGTCCCTGGGGGTGAGGTCGTACCCCTGGGGACTGCGGCAGTAGGCGTCGAAGAGCCGCAGGGAGAAGTCCTGCTTCCGGGGCTCCCCGGGGGCCTCCGCAGGACCCTCCAGGCGGAGCGGATAGCCGCCGTTCTGGAGCCAGGTCCTGATCTTATTGTGGAGCGCCGACCGCTCCAGCCGCCTCGTCAGCCAGGGCAGGTAGTCCGCCTGCCAGGTCCGGCCCCTTTGGGTGATGTTCTGGCGCAGGTCGTGCAGACGCCCGGCGATCTCCGATTTTCCCACGGCCCGCTCCTCCCGGAGCAGGCGGTCCAGCTCCGCCAGATCCCGCTCCGCCTGGGCCTTGATGAGGCCACCCTGATGGACAGTCCCCAGGCCCGCCCGCAGCAGCGGGACCAGCCACGCGGCCCCGTCCGTATCCCAGGGGCCGCTGTCCTTGTAATAGATGTCCCGGGCCGCCAGGTACGATGTGAGCCACCGGTAGTAGTCCGTATCCGCGATCAGCCCCGCCTGATACCCGGCGTCGTTCAGCGTCAGCTCCTGCCAGAAGTCCCGGCGCTCCTTCCGGCCCTTGCCGGGGGGCTCCCGCAGGAGCAGGGTCCGGGCCCAGGCACGGTCCTTCACCATGGCGGCGGCCAGGGTCTCCCGGAGCTCCCGGCTGTCTGCGGGGCCCTCGGGCGTCTCCGCAAGGGCCCGGGGGAGGACCCGCCCCAGAAGCTCCCGGGCGCCCTCCCGCCAGAAGTACCGGTACAGGAAGGACCGCTCCTTGTCCCTGAGGTACCCCTCCGCCAGGTCCCGGTAGATGGTGTCCCGAATCCCATTCACAGGCTGTCCCATTGCAGCCCCCTCATGTACCGCGCTGCCTGCCTACCGGGACCGTCGTAGATCCGGCTGTACACATCCAGCGTCCTGTCCGTGTCCGTCAGGACCGTCTGTCCGCGGCGGAGCAGATAGAGGTCGATGATCTCTTCAATTTCCTCGCTAAACCCCCGCAGGACCTCCGCCGGGGCCCGGCGGTAGAGGGCGGCGAAGCGTTGGCAGGCCTCGATGTAGTCCTCCGGCTCCCGAAACCCCGCGGCGAGGGCCGCAAGGCCCGAGGCCCGGTCCTCCTCCGAAAGCCGCTCCATCTCCCCGGCCGCCAGGATGTCCCCGAAGGGCGTCGGCTCCCAGCCGTCCTCCTCGGGGGCCATGTCCCCGCCATAATCCTCGTCGTCGTAGTCGTAGTCGTATTCGGCGTCCCCCGCGGGTTCCTCCTCCGGCTTCTCGGCCTCAGGCGGGGGAGAGAGGCGCTTGAGGTAGACGCGCTTCATGGCGCCCTCGTTGGTCATGCCGGAGGGGTCCTGGGCCGGGGCGCTCCACCAGGGCGTCAGGGCGCTGTCGCGGCTCCTGCCCTCCGGGTCGGTGAGGGTCCCGTAGAGGTGGAACCCGAAGTAGGCGTCAAAGCCCTCGTAGGGCTCGTTCCGCCGGGTCCCGTCGGGACCGGCCATGACGCACCAGGCCCGGGAAAACCGCCTCGCCTGCTCTAAGAGGAAGGCAAAGTCCGTCCTCTCCCGCACATCCTCCCGGTCCCGGGCCAGGGCGAAGGCCCCCTCGCAGAGGCTGGTCCGCATGGTCAGATAGAGGTAGAGGCTGTAGAGCTCCCGCCGCGCCCGGAGATAGGACTCCGCCGGGCTCTCCCCGCCGGGCTGGTCCGGGTACAGCCCGTCCCGCACATAGTCGGCCCAGCCATCCAGGAGCTCGGTCACCAGGGCGCAAAGCTTCTCCTGATCCGGCCTCCCGCTTTTGTCCGTGACGGCGGCCCGGAAAGAGAGGCCGTGCCCCTTCATCTGGCCCAGCAGCTCCTCCGTCACCGTTCGGAGGCACCAGAGATTTTTCTGGTAGTTGTCCAAGGTATCCCGGGATATTTCCATGCAGTTCACTCCTTACGCATTATTTTCACTATCCTATCACCGCCGCACTGTCACGTCAAGCGGCTGCCCGTAAAAATTACAGGCAAGCCGGGGAGCCAGTGTCCCTACACAGGAAGGTGTTGATTCGGATCCGGTTTTAGGGCTGGTCGGGGAAAACTCCTTGGTGGAGGTACCGGTGGTGACCTTTCCCTTCGCGGCCGACTGGACCTGCGCGTAGAAGCAGTCACCGCTGTCCACGTTGGTAAGCTCGGTGCCCTGGGCGGGAGCCTCCGCCGCCAGCGCCGGGGCTGCCAGGACCGGCAGACAGAGGGCCAGGATTAGAGGCAGAATACATTTCATATCATATCGCTATGTCCTTTCTCGTAATGAATGATCCGTGTGGGGGTGCTGGCTTTCCGAAGGACAGGCCTGTTTCGCCCCTTATTCGGATTACTTCACGCGTTTTTTACAACAGCAGGCCGGCGCGTCAGCGCCGGCCTGCTGTGCCCCTCATCAAAGAGTTCTTATATCTTTTAGAAATTGTGTGGTGCAGAATAAATGTGCTGTATTTAACGCTCGTTTTGGCAATGCTTGAGGATTGGTTTCAAATTAATTCCTTATGGAGCCCAGTGCAAAAGTGGCGGCAAGCTTTCTTGTTCAGTTGTGGGCATAGCCCTCATTATTGCAGTATTCAAGAGCATACGAAGCCTCTGTGAAGCCCTCCTTTTCGGCCATGCGGAAATATTCGGTCGCACTTGTAATATTTTTGTCTACACCTTTACCATAATAATACATGAGTCCAAGGCTGTAATATGCGGCAGCGAGTTTTCCCAGCACAGCATTGTGAAAATAACTATTCGCTTTTGCGTAATTTTTGTCTACGCCTTTACCATAATAATGCATAAGCCCAAGGATATACGACGCGACTGCGCGGCCCCAGAGCTGAGGCTTGTAGAAACATTCTCCCGCTATTTTGTAATCCCTTTTCACGCCTGTGCCATAAGTATAGCAACATTCGAGGTAGCACAGCACAACACGACGGTAACATCCCTCAGCTTTTTTTAAATAGTCAATCGCTTTTTTGTAATCTGATATTACGTCAATACCTTGGAAGATTCCAAGGTTGCGCCATGGCTCATCATCGAACATCTTTTGCTGTTCACTGTAATATTGGTCCATCACTGCGACATCTCTATCTACGCCTCCTCTATCATAATATTCTAAGATTTCCTGGTGTGTAACTTCCCACCTCTTAAAGTATTCGTTTATGTACGGATACGCATCGCTGTGGTCACCGACAATATTAGTTGGTGCATTATGCTGGATCAGTTCGTGCGTAGTGAGTTCCACAGGCATATTAGCGGATGTCGAAGATATCTTTTCTGCGGTCATTGTGATTTCCTCCATTACAATATATTTTGGTTGAGGGCACGGTAAGTGCTCCTTATTTGACACCATATTAGCACGATAGTGGCGATTCAGCAATGGAGGGGCAACAGCGTGGCGTCTTATTTGGGCACGTCCCTGACGTGCCCAAACGTAGCCTATTATTTGGGCGCGTCCCTGACGAGGTGAATTAGAATTGTAAAATTTTTATTAACAGGTTAGCTACCTTAAACACGGAGCCTCGGCACCCCCGGAACCGCGTCAGCGGTTCCGGGGGCGGTCGCCTCTGGCGACCGTAAGGGCCCGAGCGCAGCGAGGGCGGACCCGCGTCAGCGGGTCCGGGCGGTCGGCGACGCCGACCACATCCCCCGGGACGGCCGCGTGAGCGGTTGAACCGGGGGATGTGTCACGCCCCCTTATGCCCTTTTTGGTTAGAGGATAAACAAAGAAGAAGATCTGAAAATTCTAATATAATGTAAAAATCTTTACACTTTTTGAAATCACTAAAAATCTTGAGATCGCTTAAAATTTTCAAAAAACTTAAAAAGAGTGGAAAAAGTGTAGAAATCTTAGGAAAAGTTTTGAGCGAAAAATGGGCCGGCGGTGTGTCACCTCGAAAAACATTAACAAAATGCTTTTGGGGCGCTGAATTGGCCGTCCCAGCCCCGTCCCGGGCCCAGCGCCGTGAGGCGGCGGGCCCGGTGAGACTCATTATGGTCGGTGACCGTCCATAGATGAAGCATCGTTCGCTCCGAAAATTGGGCTGGATTTGAGGCGACAGTGGGCTCGCGCAACGGGACGGCACCGTGAGGCGGCGTCCGCGGAGCGAGTGTATGTTGTCGTCCCGGCTGGAGCGGCTTGGTCAGGAAATGGGCCGTCGTGAAGCTGGTTTTGGAATATGGTCGGTGACTGCCCATGGCACTGGGTTGAAACAGCCTTGGGCCGGTGTTTCTGGAATATGGTCTATGGCCGTCCATGATTTGGATTTTAGAATAGCAGTAGGGCAGCACTGCGAAAAAAGTAGGGCAGTTCGGATCTTAGTGTCGCTTCGGGCCGGCGCTTCTGGAATATGGCCTATGACTGTCCATATTATTTCGGTGTAAAAAAACCGCCCCGGCGTTGGGGCGGTGGTGATTGGTTATGTCCGGTCACTGGTCATGAATGAGCCCATGTCTTCCGTCGTGTGGAAATCGTTGTACCTGGCTTCGGCTGCGAATTTTCGCACCATGTGGCTCTTCGGGTCCAGGTCGGCGTAGTTCAGGTACTCCCCGATGGTATGGACAGTGCCTGGGCCGTAGATTCCGAGGTAGTCCGATTCGTCGATGACGCCGAACAGGACTTTGTTCCGGAGCCTGGCCGAGGCTGCCTTGGAGCCGTCCCATGGCGTTTTCGGGTTGGCGATGGGACGCATGATGTATTTTTTATCTTCCGGGGCACGCTATATCGCTTGTAATAGGATTAGCAGCACAGTTATACAGAAACGTTAATACAGAGTGTATGTATAAACAATATAGCATGAACAAAAAAGAAAAAGCCTCAGCCGACACCCGTAAGGGCATCGACTGAGGCTCTTGCTATGTTGCTACATCAAAGGGAGTAATCGTCGCACTTATGCTTGGCGCATCGCCGCTTTCTGCGTTACGGTTGTATTCGCTTTGCGCTGGTCGTGGATGGATTTCCTGCCGTTCCGAAGCGACTGGCTGCAATCTTCATTCTCAGATAATTCCATGTGCAGTTACTCCTTGAAAAAAATATCCCCGCCCCGGTTTTCACAGCGGGCAGCAGACGCGAAGCTCTGCCGTCCGTCACGATTTCCGGAGCGGGGATTGTGGTTGCGATGGTTACATGATGCCGAAGCGGATCAGAAGAGCGTTGATGAACGCCCTGACGACCTGACCGATCATAAAACCGCCGCCAAACATGAACGCGAAGCCGAGGATACGGCCAATCATGGTGAAGATTGCGGGAGCGCGATAGTTGATGTCGCTTACAGTGTCACCGATGTTTTCCAGCTTGACCAAAACCCATTTATACATAGTGATTCTCCTTCCCCATCAGAAAAAAATATTATAAATATATTTGCCCGCCTCGGTTTCCCGGGACGGGCTGTGTGTTACTTGGTGTGATAGGCCGTCGTGGCGGCCTTTGCGTAGGAATCGAAAGTGATGACGTTGGTGTCATATTTACCAGACCAGTTGTAGTCCTTGTCGGACACATAAAAGTTGGAGCAGCCCACGTAAGCGTATTCCGGGTCGGTCATGGTCTCATAGTGGCCTGGGGACGAACGGTAGTCGAGGGCCGCGTTGAACACACGCTCTCTGCCTGTGTAACATCCGGTAGTGTCTTTGTTTTCACAGTAGGCGCCCATGTCGAGCGCGTCCATGTAGTCATAAAGCTCTTCCGTTTCAATCATATGTTCCAGCCCGTCGTGCGCGTCCCAACCCTCGGTACAGTCCATATAAGCCCTGTAGTTGGCAAGGGCGGCCATTTCCGAGTCGAATTCTACGGTTTCTACGTTGGCTCTGGTACGGTACTTGTTTACTTCTTCGAGTTCTTTGGCCTGCATATACGTGAGTTCCTGTGCGAGCTGCTTCTTGTAGGAACCGGTGGTTTTGATGCCGGACTCGGTGTCCTGGTGGAGCAGGTAGTAGATATAATAGCACTCATAGTTGTCACCAAAGGCCTTACGGAGAGATTCATCACAGTTGTCCATATAGGCGGCTACGTTGAAATCCTTGGAACCCTGGCGGCCTTCGTGGATGCCGACGGTCTGGAAGTGCTTCAGGAGCAGCGCGTCATCATTGTGATACAGGACAGCGAGCATCGGGAATGTAGCTTTGTAGTAATCCGCATCGAACACCAGAGACCAGTCAACAGCAGCGACGTAGGAATCGTAGGTTTTGCCATAATCCCAGGTCACGTCGTAAGGATTGCCGTGATTTTTGGTCTCGTCGAAGATGAAGACGAGGCATTCGTTCTTGTTTTTCTGAACGGTGGCCTCCTTGCCGCCAAGAGCGGCGACGGCTTCAACGGAACCGAATTTCGTTTTAGGGTCAACGTAGTCTTCACCATTCAGGTATGCCTGATATTCGTCACCATATTCTCTCTCGTAATACTCTACGATCTCGCTGCGTCTTTCATCTGTGAACTCGGCCCATTTCTCGTCCCATCTGGCGCGGCCTACATCATCACATTTGGTGTCAATGTACCACTGGATGATGGGCGGATACTCGTTGGATTCGACTTCGTCCGTGCCGTCGGCGTTCCCGGTAGGGGCGGGCGTTTCGGACTCTGTCCCGTCTTCCCCGGCATCGTCGGCATCATCGGCATCGCCGGTATCTCCGGTATCCCCAATGTCCCCAGTATCTCCGGTATCGTCGGCATCATCAGTATCCCCGGTATCTTCATCTTCCGTGTCACCAGGATCGTCCGTCGCCGAGGTGTCGCTGTCCCCAGCATACTCGGTCTGGGCGACAGGATCGGCCGTCGGAGCGTCCTCCGTATAGTTTTCACCACAACCGGCGAGCGTGACAGTCATCAGAATGGCGGCCAGAACAACTACATAATATTTCATCAGTTTCTCCATAACCAGTTTATCCCTTTCTATGTGATGAAGTTTCCAGGAGCTCTTTCCTTGACTCCTTCACTTTCTTTGCACGGGTGCGGGGCGCGTCAGCGAACCCGCGCCCGTGTCAGAGTACCGCAGTCTACCGGGCTGCCGTGTCCGGTTGGGGCGGTTCCGGCTGCCAAAATCGAGGTAAAAAGGCAGTCGGAGCTGTCGCGCGGCTGAACCGGCGGGTGAAAAGGGGCTCATTTTGGGCACGGAAAGCCCCAAAACCGAAAAATCGGCCGGTGACAAACGTTACATTTCGGTACTGATTTCGACCCATGTGTTTTATATAAAAATCGTAAAAAGTGTAAGAATCATTACAGTTTTCCGTTGGAATCTTTGAAAAATGGACCTGCATTTTTTTGAAGGGGTCTTCGACCCTGAAAATGGAAACGTTACAAGAAAGTGCTGAAGATTTCTACAGTTTTTGCATTTATGTTTTCAACTCCGTTACACGACGTTACACGTGTGTCACCAAAAACTGTAGAAATCCTTACATAAATTTTTTTGTAACGTTTGTAACGTTAAAATTAGTATTATATACGCGCATGAGAAAAACTCATATAAAGGGTCTTAAAAAACTCCGTTACAGACGTTACAAAAAAATTTCTGCTATAATTCTTACAGTTTTTCGAAAATTTTTGTAACGGCGTGTAACGTGAGAACGTTACAAACTTAAAAAGTGCAAGAACTGTTACACATTCTTGTAACGTTCATTTTTGACGCTCGGAAACCATGCTTAAAAAATGCAAGTGTGGTTTTACGACGTATTTTATCATCCCCTTTGCTACTGTTTTTTCAGGTGCCTTACTCGGCTGCTCTCCCTGAGTAAACCCGGAAAAGGCCCACGGATCTATCGTCCTATGAACAACTCCACATCACCGCGAGCCTTATGCTAAGATTATATCATTTTAGCGGATGTATATATGTAATTTTTACGGGCAACCTGGCGCAAAGCCGGGGAACGGAAGGTTCACCCGGCTTTGCGGACAAAATATCTGATCATTTGGTCAAGGCTTTGCTGAAGTCTGTGCGGGCTCCGAGAAGATCCGCAGACTATTTCAGAATAACGGCCAGCGCGCTCAGGTTGTCGTTTCCGCCGTCGATCCGCTCCATCATACGCAGCAGAAGATACTCCGTCCACTGCTTTGCGCTCTTGGATTTCAAAAGGTCTATGGCTATTTCCGCGTCGTCAAGAAACTCCCAGGCGCCGTCGGAGCACAGGAAAAACGCATCCCCCGGGGACAGAAGCTCATCATAGACCCGTATCACCGGCTCGTTGTGATCCTCCCCGCCGACAGCGCGAAGGAGTCTCGACTGATCCTCGTCGAAAGCGATCTGACTTCTGGTGATCTCTCCGGCTTTATACTTCTTGTAGGCCACCGAATGGTCCTCGGTAATTGCCTTCAGACGGCCCTCATGGATATAGTACAGGCGCGAGTCCCCCACATGGGCCCAGATCGCCCTGCTGCCCATGATGTACAGCGCCGCCACCGTGCTCTTCAGCACCGTGTTCTTCTCCCGCTGGAGGGCGAGCACCCGCCGGTTGGCCTCGGCGATCTGGGCCTCCAGCCACCGGGCGGGGTCACCGTCGGAGCAGGGAAACCCGCCGAGCAGAGTATCCCGGACGCAGGCGGAGGCCAGATCGCCAAAGGAGTGGCCTCCAAGTCCGTCGGCGACCACGAAAATGCCCTGGCCGCCTTCGATCCGGGATCCGACGGAGTCCTCGTTGTAGGGCCGCCCGCCCCGACTGGTGTATTCATATGTATCGAATTCCACGGCTTACCCCAGCTCGACCCGGATGGCGTTGGCCCGGTCGCCCACATAAAATCCATCGCCGGGCTTGAGACGGTAGGGGACGTTGGCCTCCAGCTTCTGCCCCGTCATGAGGAACGTGCCGTAGGTGGAGCGCAGGTCGGTCACGATAAAATCGCCCTTCGCCGCGTCGTAGGCCACGGCGCAGTGGCGTCCGCTGACGCCGGCGGTGCCCTCCGCGTAGACCAGCTTGCAGTTGTTGGGGTCGCGGCCGATGACAAGGGGCTCCGCGCCCACCACCATGGCCATGCCGTTGTGCTGGGCGGCCAGGGAGCGGATGAAGGCGCGCTGGGCGGCCTGGGCCTGACCGGCATTGCCGGGCGCGTTGGCCGCGGGCTGGGCGCCCTGAGCCGCGGGAGCGGCCTTTTTCTTTTTGAGGACAACGACCACGGCGGCCGCCGCGACGACGGCCACGACCGCCACGATGGCGATGATGACGGCGGGGGATGTGCCGCCCTTCTTTGCAAGCTCATAGGGGATGCTGTTTTTGTCCAGGAATTTTACAAGCTCGCTGGAGTTGATGGCGTAGTAATCTGTCAGGTCATCCCTGGTAATATGGTTGGTGTCGATACCAACGACGGCACCATCCTCCATGATCAGAGGGCCGCCGGAGTTGCCGGGCGAAATCATGGCATCGGTCTGGATTCGCTCCACACCTTTGTCATTGGCGGCGAATTTCGTGATGGAGCCCTTCCGCACCGTGATATCGTCAACGCCAAAGCTGCTTGCGCTGGTAAAATCATTTTCAGCGTTCCCGGGGAAACCCACGGTGTAGACAGTCTCGCCCACCATGTCGCTGGAGGGAACGCGGATCTGCAGCGCGTGCCGCTTATCAGTGGGATTGCGGATGGTCAGAACCGCCAGGTCGACCTTCTCCTGATCGCCGTAGCAGTCCACATAGGCCACATCATAGGTCTCCTCATCGTAATAAACCCGCAGTTCACAGCTGGCGGCACGGATCACCTTTTTATATTGATTTCCTTGTCCATCGGTATAGTAATCTCCCGTGTCAATAGTAGTGATCCCTCCTTCATTCGCATTGATATAATCGGCCACCACATGATGATTGGTGACGATGTAGGTGGGATCTTCGTTTGTTTTGCCCACAAAGAACCCACTGCCTCTCGCGTATCGGAACTCGTCGCCGATTTGCTGCTGCAATTTGTACCCTCCGTTAACGACTGCGTAAAAGCCGGCATTTTTCAGATAAAACTGGATGGAGACGACGCCGTTCTTCGCGTATTCGATCCCCTTCGAGTCCGCGGCCAGGGCCGGGACCGCCATGGTGCATATAAGCAGGGCCGCCAAAAGGGCCGCCGATAAGGTTTTCAAGGTCTTTTTCATGTTCTGTCTCTTCCTTTCAAATTATTTTAGACGCATTTGACAATGATCGCGGTGTAGTTGTCCTGATGGGGCCGGCCATAGGAGACGATCTTCTCCTCCAGATCCGCGCACATCTCCGCCGGCGTGGGCTTCAGCAGGGCCTCCGTGATCTCCTCCGGGCTGAGCACGCCGCCTACGCCGTCGGAGCAGGCCAGCAGCACATCCCCACTCTCCACAGGCAGGGGCCGGGCGCTGCAGTCCACATCCGCAAGGCCGCTCATGCCGAGAAATCCCGTCAGGGCCGCCCCGTCCGGCAGATCCCGGTAAGGGAGCGGATCCATGTCCCCGTCCCGGACGGCCTCCAGATAGTGCTGGGCGCGGATGTTCTGCTCGGCGTTCAGCCGCAGCAGCCGGCGGTCGCGCAGGAGGTACAGGAAGCTGTCCCCCACGCTGGCGTAATAGAGCCCGCCATGATACAGGATTCCGATGACCACGGTGCTGCCGCCGTCGCCGCCGATGAGGGCCTCCACCTGGGCGGACGCCCGGAATACGGCATCCTCCAGCTGGACGGCCAGGCCGCCGTCCCGGTCCATATCCAGAAAGGACTGGCGCAGACTGCGTACGGCGGTCTCGCTGGCGAGTCTTCCGTCCTTCATGCCGCCCATGCCGTCACACACCGCGAAGAGCAGGCCCTTCTCCCGCATCATGGCGCCGTCCACGGCTCCGGAGACGGTGAAGGAGTCCTCCTGCCGCTCTCGGGCGCCCAGGCCCTGGAGATTGGCCACCAGATAGGGCTGGTCGGCATTCTCCCCGGCGGAGGGGGATTTCTTCTTCTCCTTCCGCCGGCCAAAGCTGAAAATCGCCATTTTATTTGTCCTTTTTCATGCCCTTCTGCCAATCGAACCAGTCATCGCAGAAGGGGATGAACACGAATTTGCTCTCTCCCAGCTCAATGACGTCTCTCGCGCTCAGCTTGGTGGGCACATAGACCGGCTCGTCGTTGATGTATACGTTGTTGGTGCTCTCGGCGGGGATCAGATAGAAAGCGTTGTGCTTGCCGTCATAGGAGAGGCGCGCGTGGTTCTCCCGGGAGACGGCCATATCGCCCTTGACGCAGATGTCCATACTCTCGCTGCGCCCGATGGAGTTGTTCCTGGCGGCGATGCGGTAGTCCTTGCCCTTCTCCGCCCCCTCGACGCAGACGAGCCAGCCGGTGACCGGCTCTCTGGAGAAGTTCTTCTGGAACACGGCCACCGTCTTTCCGGCGCTGTCCTCGGGGTTTTGTTGACGGGCCCGATAAGCCGCCGGGGCGGTGGTGGCTCCCACCTCGTCTGCCGGGGCGGGGGCGGCCGCGCCGCCGGCCACGGTCTTGCCCACGCCGGATCCCGCCGCCGGCGCGGAGAACTCCACCCGGTTCATGTTGCCCTCGCAGTAGGGGCAGGATTGGTAAAGTGCCGAGTCGTACAGGTGTCCCTTCGCGCATTCTGTCAGTGCCATAGTTTTTTTCCTCCTGATGATTTATTGGTTAATTTGAATTTAAGACATTTCCGTTGGCGTCGTAAGTGTCGTAGAAAAGCCCGTAGTTCTTTGTATCATCATTATAAAGCATATAATTCAGCTCAAACGAACCGTCCGTACGATAGATGATGTTCGGGCAGGAGGCGTGGGAATAGAGCATTTTCGCGTCAAACGTGCCATCGTCGCGGTACGTAATTTTATAGAGATTGCTTTGGAACGTTTCGCTGTCCATAATGGACAGATAGATGACCCCCAGATGGGGATTCACGGCAAATTCCACTCTCTCCTCGGAGTCCATGCTGTTCTTGACCACCGTCGTATCCAGCTTCGGGCCCAGATCGTAGATGACCATGTCGTTATTGCTCAGGTTGTATTTGACAATGTTGAAATCACTGGTATCGGCCTCGTTGTAAATGAAAGCGAACAATTCGCTGCCGAGCACCACCGGGCAGGTCATCTTAATGTTCTGGAATTTGGCAACGACCAGCGCGCCGCTCTTTTCCAGCGTGGCCATATTGAGGCGGTAGATCCCCAGGCAGCCATCGGTAATATCCCCCTCATTGCCGACGTAATAGATAAAGCCGTCGTCGGAGATGGTCACCCCGTTCCTACCCATGGCCGTACAGCACTCAAATTGCTGACCGGTGGTCCGGGAAACGAGATACACGGTTGTGCCGGTTTGATCATTCAGCCCAAGCTTGGTTTTGACATCAACGCCGATGACATAGTAGTCCTCGGTCAGGAACATGCACAGGCACTTCTGATCCTCAAAGTCCTCCAGGTACGGCACATGCCCCATCTCCTTGGTCACGGGATCGTAGAGGACCGGAGCTTCATTGAGAAAATACAGCTTTCCGCCGTCAAACAGCAGGTTGGTGATCTCGGCTTCGACCGCGCCCGCCTCTATCAGACATCCGTCGACTTCAGAATTGAGCGCTTTGCCGCCGTCGTAGATCCAGTAGGCCTTCCCGTTGGGGTCGTAGACGACAAACCCCTGGTTCATGATGTTCATGGGCTCATTGCCCACCACCTTCAGGCTTCCGGTGGGGAGGCTGGGCGCCGTGGTTCCCGTGCCGGGTGCGGTCCCCGTGTCAGGCGTGGTTCCCGTGTCAGGCGTGGTCCCCGTGTCGGGCGCGGTTCCGCCCGTATCCGGCGAAGTGTCCTGGCCTTCTCCGCCGGAGGGAGGCTGCGTCTGCTCCGAGGTGCTCGTGTCGCCGTCCGACGTGCTGTCATGGTTCCCGCCGCTCGGCTTCTTCAGCGCGAAGACCGTCAGCAGGACCACCACGGCAACGGCCGCCGCCGCCACCGGCACGATGGGAAACTTCTTCCCCGTCTTGCCGCCGCCGGGCGGGGTCACAGGCGTCTGCGCCGGCGGCACACCCTGTCCGGCCGCAGGAGCGGACGCCGTCACTGGCGCGGCGGGGGGAACATCGGCCGGGGCGGTGAAATAGGTCTGTACCACTTGGCTCTGGCCCACGGCCCCCACCGCCGCCATGGCCGGCTGTGGAGCGGGCTGTTGGACATTCAGGAGCGCGGCCTTGAATTCCGCCATGCTCTGGAACCGGTCGCCCGGCTGGACGCTGAGGGCCTTTAGGATCGCGTCCTCCGCCGCGCCGCTCAGCTGCACGCCCAGGGAGCTTGGCGGGACCAAATCGTCCTCGTCCATCCGCTCCACCGAATCCGGCGGGCGTTTCCCGGTCAGGGCGAAATAGAAGGTGGCGCCCAGGGCGTAGATGTCCGTGAAGGGCCCCTGGCGGCCCCGGCGGGTGTACTGCTCCTTGGGGGCAAAGCCGTGCTTCAAAATGACGTCCAGGCTCCGGCTCTGGTCGCCAAGGCTGTAGCGGGCCGCGCCGAAATCCAGAAGCTTGACAACGCCCTCTTTCGTTATGTAGATATTGTCCGGGGTCACGTCCCGGTGGACGATGCCCTTGCTGTGTACCACACTGAGGGCGTCCATGACGGGGACTAATATCTGCGTTGCTTCGTCAAACGGGATCTTTCCGCCGCGCTTTTTCAAATACTCGTCAAAGCTGGTCCCCTCGATGAAGTCCATGACGAAATAGGCCGTCCCGTTTTCCTCAAAATAGCTGTGGATACGGACGATATTCTCATTTCCGATGAAGTTTGCGAGCGTCTCCGCCTCCTGTAAAAAGCAGGTCTTCCCGTAGGCGAAGCTGTCGCCCCTCTCGCCGGAGAAGGGTACGACGGTGGTCTGCTCGGTCCGCGCGGCCATGGTGTCCGGGAAGAATTCCTTGACGGCCACGCGCTGGCCGGTCTTGTGGTCCGTGGCCTCATAGGTGATGCCGAAGCCGCCCTGGCCAAGGACCCTCTCTACTATGTACTGTCCGGCAAGGACAGTCCCCTGCGGCAGCGCAAGGGGATA
Organism: uncultured Oscillospiraceae bacterium; assembly: GCA_947626845.1. Classification (GTDB taxonomy): domain Bacteria; phylum Bacillota; class Clostridia; order Oscillospirales; family Oscillospiraceae; genus RUG626. Next base: position 15,157 of record CANQTW010000036.1, read on the forward strand.
TTTCTCATTCATTCAGCTTGACCCTCCCAGATGCGTTTTGATTTGGTCAAAAACCAATTCGGAGTTCATATCTTTCGTAAGTTGCCCTACGGAGCGGTTTTGGAGCACCCGCCCTCATTCTTCTCCCGCGTTTTATTTTCAGCCTCCAGGGCCTCCAGGCCCCGGTTGATGAGGTCCCGGATCATGGCGTTTCGCGTGTCTTTGTAATACAGCCTCTGTTTTACCGCGTCGAGGTCGGTCTCCATCTGCGGCGTTATGGAAATAGTGAACCGCTTCAGATCAGTTGCCATATACATGTCTCCTTTCCTCGGTTTTGGTGGTTCACTGAACCCAGATTTATTATAGTGGTTCACCGGTTCACTGTCAAGCCAGTTTTTGACGATAACGATATAAAATTTCCTTATCTGAAAATGGTTCTTTACATCTTTGGTTCACTGTCGTATAATAGGAGAGGAGGTGAGGGGAATGGCCACTGACAAACCGCGTTACACGGTATCCGTAGATGCCGAGTTATTTCAAAAGATCGAGGATTTCCGCTTTGAACATCGCTTCCAGACCCGCTCAGAAGCGACCGTCGAGCTTATTCGCAGGGGTCTGGAGCAGCTGGAGCGGGAGGAGAAGAAAAAGGAAGAGGGCGGCCCTCAGCCGTAAGCTGTAATAAACGGTGGCTGGGCCGCCCTGCTTCACGCGGCCGGTCGCTTTGTCACGGACCTGTCTGCCAGGTTCAGTGCGGCATCAAGCTGCGCCAGCCGGGCGGATTTTTGTCGTAGCTCCGTTTCCATGGAAAAGGGCTTCGACACTTCGACTTTGGCGGCTTCCAACTGTTGCTTCAGGTCCGTGAGTCGGGCTTTTGTTTCTTCAATTTGCTCTGGCAGCTTTGCCAGAGCATTATCTATGCGGGAGATATTTCCCGTGGCGCTGCCGCCCAGTTCCACCGTATAGGCAACGGCGCCTCTGAAAGATACTTTGTGCTCACCGAACATGGTCAGCGCAGCCGTGACTGTAAAGCCGCGGTAACTGCCGATCTCTACCGGCTCCGACTGTGTGACACCGGCAATGGCGTCCAGCAGGGCCTCTCCGGCCTCGCCTTTTTCCGTGTAGGCGTGCCCGTGGATTGTCATGCCTGCAATGCCGTCCTTCGGGTGCGGATGTGCCGCCAAGGTCTGCATATCGGCCCGGATGCCCGCAATCATGGCCTCATTTCGGCTGATTTCAGAAGGGAACCGTTTCAGGATATCATCCTCCAGCCGGAACTTCTTGGACTGGTAGTCCGTTTTCATGATCCGTAGCCGGGCAACGTCCACATCCAGTTCCATACGCTCCTTGATGCGCGGGTCCCCGGCGCAGAGAGCTTTGATCTCCGCGAAGGACAGAACCGTTTCATCCACATCCTCACAGGAGCGAAGCGGTGTCCGGCTGGTCATGACCTGGGAGATGAATTTCTGCTTGGCCTCCACGGTCTGCCAGAGATAGCTGTCGAACGTGGCTTCCGTGACATAGCGGTAGATGTGGACACGCGGGTTTTGGTTGCCCTGCCGGACGATGCGTCCGGCCCGCTGGGTCAGGTCCCGGGGCCGCCACGGGCAGTCGAGATCATGGCTGGCAATGAGCCGGTCCTGAACGTTGGTACCTGCGCCCATCTTCTGGGTGGAGCCGATCAGGACGCGCACCTGTCCGCTGCGGACTTTGGCAAACAGGGCCTTTTTTTGCTCGTCGCTGTTGGCATCGTGGATGAACGCGATCTGTTCCGGCGGCATCCCGGCGGCGGTCAGCTTGCTCCGAATATCATCGTAGATGTTGAAACCGCCTTTACCCGATGTGGGCGTACTGATGTCACAGAAAACCAGCTGTGTCAGCCTGTCTGCTTCACCTTCCCGCCAGTGCCGGAGGATATTGGCGACGCACATATTGACTTTGGTTCCGGGCTCATCTGGCAGAGTGGGGTTGATGATCCGCTGGTCCAGTCCCAGCTTGCGCCCATCACTGGTAATTTTGAGCATATTGTCGGTGCGGGCGTCCACGGCGCCGGAATGAACAAGTTCCGCCCGTTTGGACAGTTCTTGAACCAATGCTTTCTGATGTTCAGTAGGCTTGCTGACGACAGTATGGTATTCCACCTCCGGTGTGGGCAGGTCAAGCTGGTCGGCGGTCTTGATGTCCGCCACCTCCTTAAACATGGCCATCAGCTCCGGAAGGTTAAAGAATTTAGCGAACCGTGTCCGCGCCCGGTAGCCGGTGCCCGCCGGGTCAAGCTCCAGCGCCGTGACAGTCTCCCCAAACCGCGACGCCCAGGAATCGAATGTACCCATCCCCATTTCTTGCAGGAGGTCATACTGGAGATAACGCTGGACGGTGAAAAACTCAGTCATGGAGTTGCTGATGGGCGTACCCGTGGCCATGACGACCCCACGCCCGCGGGTGATCTCATCCATATACCGGCATTTGGCAAACATATCGCTGGATTTCTGGGCCTCCGCGGTGGATAGTCCGGCCACGTTCCGCATTTTTGTGTACAGGAAAAGGTTTTTGTACATGTCGCTCTCGTCCACGAACATCCTGTCCACGCCGAGCTGCTCAAACGAAATGACGTTGTCCTTCTTCCAATCGGCTTTTAATTTCTCCAGTCTTGCCAGAAGGTCCTTCTTCAACTTTTCCATCTGTTTGATGGTGAACCGCTCGCCCTTGCTCGCCTTGACTTCGCTGATGGCCTCGGTGATATCGTCGATCTGATCGTCTATGATTTGTTTCTGCCTCTCGAAGCTGATTGGAATCTTCTCAAATTGGCTGTGCCCGATAATGACCGCGTCCCAGTCGCCGGTGGCAATGCGGGCGCAGAACTTCTTGCGCCGGGCCGTTTCAAAATCACGCTTTGTCGTGACCAGGATGTTGGCGGCGGGGTACAGCCGCAGGAATTCGGCGGCCATCTGCTGGGTCAGGTGGTTGGGTACCACAAAGATGGACTTGCTGCACAGGCCCAGGTGCTTGCTCTCCATGGCGGCGGCAATCATCTCAAAGCTCTTTCCCGCACCGACCTCATGTGCCAGCAGGGTGTTTCCGCCATAAAGCACGTGGGCGATGGCGCCCAGCTGGTGTGGCCGGAGCTGGATGGACGGGTTGATGCCGTGAAAGACGATGTGGCTGCCATCATACTCGCGGGGCCGGATGCAGTTCATAGTGTCGTTGTATACGCGCACCAGCGTCTGCCGCCGCTCCGGGTCTTTCCAGATCCAGTCTCTGAATGCATCCTTGATCATCTGCTGTTTCTGTGCGGCCAGGGTGGTCTGTTTGGAGTTGAGGACGCGGCGCTCCTTGCCGTCGGGGTCCTCAATCGTATCATAGACGCGCACATCCCGCAGGTTCAGCGTTTCCTCCAGGATCTCATAAGCGTTGTACCGGTCCGTGCCGTAGGTGGTGCGTGCGGTGATGTCCCTGCTGGATACCCATGATTTGTTGGTGATGAACCACGCCGCCGTGGCCTTTACAAATACAACGCAGATGTCCTTCTGCTGGTATTTTGGCGTCTGGAACGTCTCGTACATAAACTGCTGGATGTATTCCGGGGCGATCCACGTCGCGCCCAGGCGCACCTCGATCTCGCCGGCCTCCAGGTCCCTGGGCTGGGCGGCAAGCAGAGCATCCACGTTGGGCCGGAGGGCCGGGTCAGATTCAGCGGCCCGCCGTGCCTCCCGGAGTTTGCGGCGGACGTTGCCGGATAGGTATTCATCGGCGGTCTGCCATGCGGAGGTAAGGGGGTCTTTGTAGATCGCACCGCACAGGTCAACAGTCAGTTCCTGCTCTGTTTTCCCGGTCAGCTGCGCCATATAGGGCAAGTCCACCCGGGCGCGTTCGCCGATGGATACGGCCAGAGCCTCCTGCGCGGTGTCCACATGGGTCACGGGGACACGCCGGTTGATGGTGCGCCTGGTGAAAATATCCGCCTTGCGCTCCAACCTGCCGTCATCGTCCAGGACCTCCAAAGAGCAGAGCAGGTAATAGGAGCTGTCCGCTGAGAACGCCAGACGGTTGGCCCGGCTGTTGATCAGGCCGTACTTGTGTGTGAAGACGTCATAAAGGCGGTTTAGGTCCATCTGCTGGGTCTGTATGGTACTGTCCGGGATCTCTTCCTCCATCTGGAGGGCAATCAACCGCTGCACACAGTCCCGCAGCCCCACCATGCCCTTGACACGGTCCGTCGCCGCGACGCTGAGTTTGGGGCGTACCATGACGGAGTTTTCCCGGTAGTAGACTTTCCCATTGACAATCGTGAAACTGTAGTTTTTCACGGCAGGATCAGCCGGGATGGAGTCAGCACCTTCTCCGTCCAGCTCTGTCACGGCGGCCCCACGGTATGTGCCATGGATGCGGGCAACTGCCTCGCGGAGCTGCTCGGACAGATCGGCGCCGGGGGTGGGGAAAACGGTGTAGTCCTGCCCATACCGGGTACTCTCGGAGCCGGGGCAGCCCAGCACCATTTCTGGGTTATCCATGAAATAGCTGTTGACCGGATAGCCGTCCTGATTCTCTATGGTGCTCACCCAGTCGGGCAATGCTGTGCGAGGCTCAGCCCGTTTCTGGAAGAACAGGATGTCGGAAACGATATCCGTCCCGGCATTTGCCTTGAAGGCTGAATTTGGCAGCCGGATCGCTCCCAGGAGGTCGGCGCGTTCAGCAAGATATTTACGGGCGGCGGTGTCCTTGCTGTCCATAGTGTAACGACTGGTGACAAAGGCCATGACACCGCCGGGGCGCAGCTGGTCCATGGTTTTACAGAGGAAATAGTTGTGGATGCTGAAGCCGTACCGGTTATAGGCGGGGTCGTTGACCTGATACTGCCCGAAAGGCACGTTGCCAACGGCAATATCAAAAAAGTCATTTGGAAAGCAGGTGTTCTCATAGCCCTGGACAGCGATGTTGGCTTTGGGGTAGAGCTGCTGGGCGATGCGCCCGGTGATGGGGTCCAGCTCCACGCCGTACAGTTTGGATGCGGCCATGCTTTCCGGCAGGAGGCCGAAGAAGTTGCCCACGCCGCAGGAGGGCTCCAGCACATTTCCGGCAGTGAAGCCCATACTGCCCAGGGCCTCGTAGACGGCCCGAATGACCGTGGGGCTGGTGTAATGGGCGTTGAGGGTGGAGGCGCGGGCGGCGGCGTACTCATCCTCGGTCAGCAGGGATTTCAGCTCAGCGTATTCCGCTGCCCACTCCGGTTTGTCCGGGTCAAAGGCGTCTGGAACGCCGCCCCAGCCCACATAACGGGCAAGGGTTTCCTGCTCCTCAGTGGTAGCGCTGCGGCCCTCGGCCTCGATTTGCTTCAAGGCGCGGATGGCGGCTGCGTTCATCTGGTATTTGGCCTTGGGGCCGCCTTCGCCCAGATGGTCGTCCGTGATGCGGAAGTTGTGGGCAGGCGGCTCGGGCTCAGAAAAATAAACAGGGGCGGCGGCAGGTTTTTCATCACCTGCCGCCGCCCCTGTGTCCGAAGTTTTGGGCGCCGGTATCTCTATGCGGGAAGGCGGTATGTCCTTGGGCGGAGCCGCCGGAGGCAAGGCCCCGGCGGCCTGGTCGTACTCATATTTGCGGATGGCGTACTCGATTTGCCGCAAGATCACTCCCGCACTCTCGTTGACGGCGCTGCCCAGGGCCAGGACCATGTCCCTGGTGTTGAACTCCCGGATACAGTCGAAGTCCTCGGGGGAGAAATAGCTGTCCAGGTCAAAACCGCAGCGGGCCAGCAGCAGGAAGGCCAGGCTGACCGTCATAGCCGCCTGAAAACGCATGGCGACGTTTTCCTCGTCCAGTTCTTCCAGAAAACTGTCGTGGACGGAATATAGAAGATCCTGCTTAAAATCGTGCCAGCGTTCCTCTGAAAATTGGACGGCGAGATTGATCAGCTGCTTGTTCAGGCCATCGCCGCCAGGAACGCCGAAGCACTCCTCCAAACGGGACGTGACGGCTCTCTGGTATTCCTCCCGGTACACCCATGGCATCGGGTCGCGGGCGTTTTCCAGGCGCTGCGTGTCGGCAACGTCAAAAACATAGCGGAGAAACGTCCTTCCACCGCTCTTGCAGAGCAGGGCGATGCCCTTTGAGCCTCTGCGGATGCGGCGGCCCATGCGGCGGGTCCACAGGTCAAACCCGGCACAGGCTGTGGCGGTGGGCCGCTGTGTATAGATCATGACCTGGTCGAGGAAATTGTATTTATAGAAATGGCCCGCCAGAATCAGAAAACGGCTCCAGTCCTTGATTTGTGCGGTCAGGGACTTTGTAGCCCGGTCTGCCATCTGCGTGTAGGTTTCAACTTTTGTGGTCACAGTATCACCCCTTTCCGGTGTTCGATTCGATCTATCGGACCGCGATTCGCCGGTCCCCATTTTCTACTGCTGCGGTAAGCTTCTCCGCGATACTGCGGAACTGCTCCGCCCGGAGCAGGCACAGGCCGCGCTCAATCTCAGCCGCCGCCACTTCCGCGGCCTGTTTCAGCCGGTCGGATGCCTCGGACATTTCTCTGACCATCCATGTGATCTCCTGTCTTGTGAATGACTGCATTTTCTGTCGTTCCCTTCTTCTGCAAATATTCATTCCAATCTTTACCGCTCGGGGGCACCTGGTCCGCCGTGTCATAGCCCAGCGCCCGGTATTTGGTTTTGAGCCTTTCCGCGGCGGCCCGGCCCCATTTATCGGCGTCCAGGCAGAAAATGACCCTCCTGACGTGGGGGTTATCATTCAGATATGTTGCCAGCGGGGCGTCATGCAGGCCGCACAGGGCGATGGAACCGGTCTGACCGTAAAGTGTGAAAAAGCTCATCAGGTCGATGGGGGCCTCGAACACGGAAACGCTATCCGGGGCGGAGCCGCAGGAAACTCGGAACGCGATCCGCTTGTCACTGCCGGCCACATCGCCCTTGAAGCTCCCCAGGGTGCCCCTTCTGGCGGCGAATACTGCCTTTCCGGCCCCGTTATACCCCACAAAGACGCAATCGTGACATTTTGCGTCCTCATAGAGCAGGCCCAGTCGGATGAAGTCATCTGTGACCTCGGTGGCAATTCCCCGGCTGCCCAAATAGGCGCGGACACGTTCGTTGTTGTGGTACTTTGGGGGAAGGGCAAAGTCTGGCCGTTCCTTCCGGGACTGCGTGTCTATGCGCTGGACCGGGGAAGGGGAGGGGGCCGCGGAACAGCCATTGAATGCCAGCAGGTAGCGGACGGCCTCCTGGAACGACATGCCCTGGAAATGCCGCAGGAACGCGATGGCGTCGCCGCCGACGGATTCCGAGTAGCGGTACCATGTATGCCGGTTCCAGATGCGCAGACTGTCCATCTCGCTGGTCGTGAAAAACCGGCCGGCGCGCCCGACATGGTAGCCGAGGCTGGAAAGTAGCTCCGGCAGATCCGTGTCGTTGGCAGCCTCGATTTCAGCGGCTGTATATCTGTCTGGCCTGTACCCGGAGTTACTCATCGCCTTTACAGATCTCCGTGGCGGCCTTCTCGATGCCTCGTTTGAGCCGCGGGTCCCCCAGGACTTCCGCCGCTGTATAGCCCAGGGCGTCCAGTGCCTCCTCTGTATCCATGGTGCAGCCAAACTCATGGTCGCTGAGTTCCTGGAGGAACATCTCATAGATGAATCCTTCCCCGGTTTTATCCGCCCCGATGGCCTCCTGCAGCTCCGCCTCCTGCCGCTCCAGCGTTTCATGCAGCAGGGCATGGTCCTTCTTTTGGACGAAGCCGCCGCCCGGCAGGCGGTACAGCTTGTCCGTGTCCTTTTCCGGGTCGAGGCCCCAGCCGTGCATCATCTCACCAAACTGCCGGTCATTGAACGCAAAGCCGAGGGGGAGTCTGTTTATCTCCTCCTGGTGCCGGCGCTTCATATCCGCGTAGCGGTTCATACAGCGATCACCTCCATTCTGTCAATGTTTTTGGGGCTTACAATCTTCAAAAGTGTGTCCTGCCATGCCGACGCGCACATCCCGTAGACGTCCCCCACATCGTAACGGCCCCGGCCGCAGCCGTCGGGAAGCGCAGACCAGATGTACCGGATTGGTATCCGTACTTCTTTTTCCAGCTGGATATCCAAAATGCTTCCGCCGCCGTCCCACGGGTCGAACAGGCCGCACATGGTATCCTTGCCCAGCGTGATAGTGCCGCAGTAGGGATTTTTCCGCGCATCATAAAAGCGCCCATTTCGGTCCTGGAGCCTGACACAGCGGTTGAGTTCCATCAGCTTGGCCAGCGTCATGCGCACAAGGAAGGTCACGGCGGCCATGCTGGAGGGAAGGTTGGCGCACTCCACGCGGCAGCTCTCCAGAAATCCCTTCGGGTCCCGCATATCCCCCTCCCGGAGCGCACGCCAAAGTTGGGTCTTGGTATACCCCTGCTGGCGGGCAAGCCACAGGAGGGAGCTCTTTTCGTCCAGCCGGGCGTTATAGTCCCCATACCAGCAGGGATAGGGGGAGTTCAGCGTAAAGTCATAGTTTCCGTCCCCGGTATCCAGCAGGATATTCACGCAAAACTCCTGATTGAGAAAATGGTCCTCGGGATAAGCCCAGTACGTCAGCTCTGTGATGATGTCGCTGAGATCGTCTTCATCGTCACCCAGACCATCCGGGTACGGACCGTCTGGCGCGGTGAGCGCCTGGCGGATCTCCTTTTCCAGTTCAGCCTGATAGACACACTCAGCCTCGAAATACCATTCCTCCAGTTTCTCCTGAAACGCCAGTTCCGGGTCGGCGGACTGGCAAATCTCGGCCGCTGTCCTGGCGTCCATCTCGTCACGGTAGTCCGCGTAGAGCTCCATACGGAAAGAGCCGTCCGGCTG
>CANQTW010000037.1 GCA_947626845.1 uncultured Oscillospiraceae bacterium
GGCAACCTCCAGCGGCAGGGCGGCCTGTCTCCCAAGACGCTGACCAACATCCGCAACATGATGCACATCGCCTTCGATCAGGCGTTGAAGAACGGTATGATCACCGTCAACTTCGTCGAGAGCGTCCGTCTCCCCAAAGCGGAGAAAAAAGAGATGCGCGTCCTGGACCGGGAAGAGCAAAGCCGTCTCATCGCCGCGGCCCGTCTCGCCCCGGAGCCCGCCGCCTTCGGGATCATCTTCGACCTGTTCACTGGCCTGCGGATCGGTGAGCTGTGCGGGCTGAGGTGGAAGAACGTCAACATGGAAGACCACTCAATAAGGGTCTGCGAGACGAGGAACAGGCTTCCCAACTTCGACGATTCAATAGAGACAGCCACCAGTGTCAGGACCGTGGAGAGCACCAAGACCTCCAATTCCCGCCGGACAGTCTACATGACCGACAGCCTCTACCGGGACTTCCAGCAGTACATGAATATCCAACTGTCCATGAAGAAACAGTACCCGTCCTACAACCCGGACGGGTACGTTTTCTGCCAGGAGAACGGCGACCCCTACGAGCCACGAACCTACGAGGACTTGTTCAAGCGGTGCGTGCGGCAGGCTGGTATCAAGGACGCAAACTTCCACGCCCTCCGTCATACCTTCGCCACAAGAAGTCTGGAGCAGGGCATGGACGTGGTCACACTCTCCAAGCTCCTGGGTCACGCCAACCCCTCGGTGACCATGGACAAGTACGGCCACGCCATCGACGACCACAAGCGCCAGAGCGTCCAGCGCCTCGACGACCTCTACGCCGCCCCGCCCCAGCCGCCGGACCCGCAACCGGCCCCAAAGGACCCGTGGATGACTATGGAGTGGTAATGCAAGTTGCATCACCACTCCAAATAAAAATCCGAAAAACTGCATCAGATAAGCATCAAAAACCGATTTGGAACATCATGTAAAACAAATCGCTTCAAAAAGTTATAAAAAACACCGGATTTCTCACGAAATCCGGTGTTTCATGGTTGCGGGGGAAGGACTTGAACCTACGACCTCCGGGTTATGAGTTCCAATTATTGCGTTTTCTATCGTTTTGTAATGTTGCGGAAAGTGTTGAAAACAGCGGACTTTTTGGATTTTAGCTCTTGTATTGTGTTGTATCTTAAAGCCTCTTTTTGTAATGGAGTTGAATTTTTGTTGAATTTTTCTGACAGCAAAAATCCGCCGGATCAATGCCGTCCGGCGGTGAAGTTTTATGAGTTGTCATTGCTCTACGACTGAAGATCCCTGAGCTTTTTTTCCATCTCCCGCACATGGGCGGAAGCAAGAATTACATTACATACTTTGACATGGCCGGCGGCCTCTTCAAGATCCTCTCCAATGTTTTTTAGCAGGCCCATGAGAATGTATGTTAGATTGTGAAGCCGCCGTGTGCTGACGTCTTGCTCGTCGGGGGTTGCATCAATCATGGCGCCTTCAATGGCGTACATGAGATCATTGGCTTGCTCGACTTCGATTATGACATCTTCAAGTGTTTTCATGCAGAAATACCTCCAAAAGTTATTATATGGCCGTGCATTGAATCAGGTGTTTTATGGTAATAGCATATTCAGGGACGCTGTATTGACTTTCTCCCTATTTCACTGTACAATACCGTCAGAGTGGTCATGGTCACTTGGGCGGCTGTTCATTTCCCCGCCCGGAGATGGTCCCTTGCAGCTGGCGCTTGCAAGGGACCTTTTCTCATACGCTCAGTACAAACCGCGTCGTGGTGGTGGGCTTGCTGTACTGGCCGTAAAGGTCTGCGTGGTCAGCCTTGAAAGCCTTGCTGTCGAAGCGGCTACCCACCACGTTCTTCCAAGTGGCTTTCCAGCCGTCGCCCTGGAGGGTTTCGGTGCCCCGCTCCACCATGACGGCCTTGAGCCGGTTGGTGAGGGCTTCGGCCTCGGCCTGGAGTTCCTCAATCATGGCCCGGACGTTCATCAGGTCCCGGGCAGTGGAGTTGATTTCGTTGGTACTCATTGCTTTTACCTCCTTCATGTATTATCAGGGGAGAACGCCGGCGGTGAGTGGCTATCTTTCACTTTTCGTGCGCCTCGTTGGGCCGTCTTACCGAATCCATTTCCCACGCTTACAAGCCGTTCTTGATGCTATCGTCCGCGCTTGCCGGTGCCTTTCGCTGTTTTCTCCTGTTCCCTCCTGATGATATTATAATATCACACTTATTAAGTGAATGCAAGATGGGATGTTGCACAAATTATTAAGTGAATGTTTGTGCATTTTGTTCACTTGTTAAGTGATTATTCTTGTGATATAATATGTACAATCGGAGAGGGTAGCGCAATCAAAAGTCGCCCCGCTCAAATAAATTGGAGGTGTAAAATGGCTTCTCAGAAATACACAGAAGCCCGCAAGGATGGAAATAGGCGCTGGGACGCCGCAAATCTTGACCGGGTTTCAATTGCAATGCCAAAGGGCAAAAAGGACACAATAAAAGCAGCTGCTGACGCCGCTGGGGAATCAATGAATCAATACATTATTGCCGCTGTAGATCAGAGGATGGAGCGGGACGGTGAGGTTTCCAATGGGGCTTGAACACATAAAGGCATTGATACATCAGGGGCATATACGCTGGACTACCCATGCATTAAAGCGGATCCTACAGCGCGGAATATCTCAATCCGAGGTTATTTCCGCTGTACAGTGTGGCAAAATAATCGAAGAATACCCGGATGATTACCCATATCCGAGCTGCCTTCTTCTGGGCAACGGGCTTCATGTGGTGTGCGGCGTATGTGAGAATGAGGTATGGATTATAACCGCCTATCGCCCTGACCCTGAAGAGTGGGCCGAAGGCTTTGAGAAAAGAAAGTGAGGTTATGTTATGAAGTGTTTCTATTGCAAGGGTGATACCGTCGAGACAAAGACCAAGTTTATTGTCGATTTGGGGGAGTGCGTCGTCATCGTGAAGGGTGTCCCCGGCCGCGTGTGCCAACAATGCGGTGAGGTATCCTACAGCAATGATGTTTCAGCACAGCTTGAGCGCATTGTCAACGCCGTAAAAAACAGCATCATGTCAGAGGTTGCTATTATTGACTATGAGAAGGGTGTGGCTTGAACGGGCATAGGACAGTTTATGAGAGTTGGCAATCTATGCGGGCTCCGGCCCTCAACAACGGCATACCCTCTAAAATTGCACGAAAGGACCTGGAAAGCCTGTCTATCACTGAGATGGTATAAATCCATTCCAAGAGCCGCGGGCCGCTCAGAGGGCCTCAGAGGCCGTGAAGGAGGCATAACTACAAAAACCGCCTTGCCGTATTTGGGGCAAGGCGGTTTTTTAAGATTCAAGAAAGGGCGTGTAACTGTGGAAGCTGATAATAAAAGCAGAGAGGACGTCATATCCAAAATATTGAGAGAGGAATTTGGAATTACGACCGAGAGAGAGCTTAATGAGGCTATAAAAAAATTAGGGTTTATCAACCTCGCTCCGTTTGTCAGCATTGCGCCTTCAGATCCACAAACATTTTCAAAACGTAAAAAATGATTTTCGGGCAAGTGTTTTTTCTTCTAAGAAAAAACACTATAGAGGTTACGGTTAGGTTACGGTTACGGTTATAGGCGGACTATCCATATGACACTCCAGCGGAATGTCACATGGATAGTCCATAGGACAGCAAAACCGGGGCAGGTTATTATTTCCCTGCTCCGGTTACAATCATCTATTGACCACGCCGCTCCCGCCGCTGGATCATATGGCGGCGGACATCTTCCGCGCTGTTGTCTTCCTCTATCAATCCCATGCGTGTCAGCATCCGCCGGCGGGCAAGTTCAGCGCCGCTTGATTCGTTTTTCCTGTACTTTCTCAGCCTTGCTTGTCCAGTCGATATAAGGGCTTGCTTTACGCGCTTTGGAAAATCGGGATCCGCCGTATCATACCGGGTCAGGTTTCTGATTAAAGCCATCTGTAAATTCACCTCCCTTCAAGTGCCTGTAAAATTCCCCAAAATGACCGAGAAAGTGGGTGAATGTACTCAAACGTGTAAGTACATTCCCGGCAATCGGCGGCCGTCAGGGGCTTTTCTGGGCAGTTTCACAAAGTCCAAAATAATCGTTGGTTATTTCGGTGCCGGCAGCCTGGTTATATCTCTCAATTAATCGGTCAAGATATGCGTGATACTCTGGGCCGTGCTCAGATGGAAAACCGGAAAGAACATGAGTCAATTCATGCAAAAAAACCATTACAGCGTAATTCGCCCCGGCGTGGAGTGCTTGTATTGATATCCCGATGGAGGCCACGCGCCGCCCGTCGCTTTGCCGTTTACCGACACTTGCGTAACCGTCACATTTTGACACCTCCGGCGGCTGAGTGTCCATGTCATACACATATATCGCCGCAAGATCCGAACACATCAGGTCCACCCAAAATATGGACGATATTTGCGAAAACGTCTGTTTTGCGATTTCCCGCTCCGCAGGGTCAAGGCATAGTTTAATGCCTTGCTCACGCGCAAGTTCAAGAGCAAGCTCGTGATCCCTCTGCAAAAGGGCCTTGTCTGTCCAACGAACATTAACCATTTTTTTCGCCCTCAAAATAAGATTTTACAGATTTACGCGGAAGGTAAATCAGAACATCGTCACCTTCGGCGCCGGGTAAAGGTGTTATTTTTCCTTCATCGTTCTCTGTAGCCGTAATGATTTGCTTCCCGTCCCAGGGCAGGCATATAACCACCGATTCTGCGGCATTCTCCTCTGAAAAAATGTTGTTATCCCCACCACGAACGACACCATGTGATTGATCTGTTTTTATAAACTCTCCGGCTGAGCGGGCAAGCAATTCGCCGGCTTTGAGCCTATTGGAAGTTTTTTCGTTACTATCTCTAAGGGCTTCTGTCCATACCGCTTTGACTTCCTCAAGATTTGCGATTCGGTCAGAAGCGGCCTTGTCCTGAAGCTCTCGAACGTATTGCGATATGTCGGCATTTGTCAACAGCCGCTGCCCTTGTGATCGTGCGGTCTTCTCGGAATAACCGGCCCGCCGCGCCGCATCGGCCGCATTCCCGCTCATCGCGTAAAATTCGGCAAACTTCTTTTGTCGTTCTATCATTGCCCAGTCATCCCTTGCCCAAATGATTAAATTCCTTCTGGATTCCATCGAGCCATCTTTCGTGTAAATCCGTATCGTGTCCAAGCGTCTCAAGCCTGAGCCGCTGCACTTCAGCGTTTACAGCGTCAACCGCTTCCCTGATTTTCACTTTTAGCGCTCGCAAATCTCGGATAGCGTCCTCAGCAGCGTCGGCTTCCTGGTTAAAAGCCTCCGCTTCCTCCACCGTTGGAGCGGGCACAGCGCGGTTCCGAAGCTGCTCCAGTTCCAGGGCGATCATACGGCGCACTGTAGCGGATTTCTCCGGGTCCCGCTCACATGCCTCAAGTTCTGCGATCCTTGCCGCTGTCTGAGCCCGCTCGGCATCCAGCCGGCTTTTGACAGAACTTAAAATTTCTTTTGTGTTATTGTGCGCCTCGTTAAATGCAGCCTCGCAAACGGCGAAGTCCTCACACAGACAGGAAAAATCTTCAAAAATGCTCATTTTTAGTCCTCCATTCTCTTGCTGTTTTCCTGTCCCTCTTGGAGCGGGACAATTATTGACAGCTTTTCCAATGACAAAGTCAGTAAAACAGTTTCAAGTCAACTCACGCCCCGGTGGGCCGCTCATTTTTGAGTGGTTCTTTTCGTTTTTGGGAAAATACGGGGGGTTCCTCCCCCGGTCCCCTTCTTCCTCCGAGTCTGTGTCTTCTTCTTATCTTCTATTTTCTGCTTCTTACATCTTCTTCTGTAAGCCCCCCATAGCCCCCCTATAACACCCTAAAGGGCTACTTCCCCCATCGAGCGGTTGCCCCGGTCCGGCCCGCCTCTACAGACCTTTCGTAGTCCCTATATGCGTCATCAACATACGGCTTAACAGCGGAAAAAACCGCAAATTCCAACGGATCAAGATTATCAGGTACTTCTCCACTGTCAAAATACGCAAAAATCGCTTTTAACGCTTTCCCGACCGCGACATCAGGCACGGCGTCAATCAATGCTCTCTGATTTCTGAGCATTTTGAACCACGACGGACGTCTTTCCTTTTGCGCCACTTTTTCACCTCCCTTGTTTTTGCAGATAACCAAGCGGACAATATGATTTATCCGAATGGCTAATCCTACCTCAAAAAAATTAGTGCTGCCCTCCGGCCTGGGCTAAACTTTCCCGGTCAAGCTGCTCAATGAGCATAGGGACGTTTACAAGGAAACGATTGCCGGAACGAACACCGGGAAGTCGGCCTTGCTTTTCCATGAGCCGTAAGGTGTACTCCGGCAGAACTTTCGCCCTGGCCGTTTGCCTGATAGTCTGAAATCTTTTCTCAAACTCTGCCATAGTGATTCACCATCCTTTTCATAAATTATCGTTGACAACATAGCGCCGACGATGTACAATGATGTTAAACGATTGTTTGCCGAATTTGATTATAATAAACATTTGCAGGTTTTGCAATAAGGTTAAACAATGGTGAAAAAAGGGAGGTAAGCCTATGGAAAAATCAACATTTGGAATCAGACTGAGTAAAATATTACAAGAGAAGGGGGTTACAAGAAAGGCGCTTGCTATTGATGCAAATATCTCAGAACAGTCGATTGGCAATTATATCAACGAAAAGCGAAAGCCGGATTGTGACATTATTTCACAGATTGCTATTGCACTAAATGTGTCGTCGGATTATCTTTTGGGATTGTCGGAAGTGCCCACACGGAACGAGACAATACAGGGCATCCATCAAAAGACCGGCCTTTGGGAGGATTCTATAGCCGCTCTAATGACTGAAGTAGTCTGTAAGGATTACGAATTATGCGATTTTATAAGCTATTTAGTTGTTAATTCTCGCACTTCCCAATTGATAGCGGCAATAAAGAGTATGAACCAGTTTATCGATGATCCAAAATCTGCTACACTTTATGTAGAAGGAAAAGACTATCACACAGACATGAAATCTCTGTTTAAAATGGTTGTAATCGACTTGTTTTTTGAGATAATAGACGGATATACCGCGGGACCTGGGGAAAGGGTCATCGGATACAAAGAGGGAAAAGACAATGGCTAACATTCAAGAGCGCCGGGACAAGTCCGGCAAGCTGATTTCCTATTCCATCCGCGTCCATCGGGGCCGGGGAGCTGACGGCAAGCAGCTCAAGCCCTGGACGGCGACCTTTGAGGTTCAGCCCACCTGGACGGAAAAGAGCGCACGAAAAAAGGCCGAGGCTTTCGCCGCGACCTTTGAGAAAGAATGTAAAATGGGCCTCACTTCCGATAACCGACAGCGTTTTGATGAATACTGCGATTATGTGATTGGCCTCAAAGAGCAAAGAGGCGTGAAGCACTCCACCATTGTCAGATACAAGGAGTTGACCACACGGATTTACCCGGCAATCGGTCATATCCGGGTGAAAGACCTCCGGGCCGACCACCTCAACAGCCTTTATACTGAAATTGCCAAAAGCGGCGGGCGAAAGAACGGCACACGGGCCACGGCGAAAATAGACCTTGCCGCCGTCTGCCGGGAAAAACACTTGAATTTTACGGCAATCGCCGCCCGCTCCGGCGTGACGGCCCGCAACGTGTCACCGGCTATCAAGGGTCAACCCGTCAACGTGGACGTGGCGCAAGCCGTCTCTAAGGCCCTGGAATTGCAATTTGAGGACGCTTTCACCGTGGGCCGGGATATGCGCCCCCTGTCCTCCAAAACGGTCATAGAGCATCACCGGCTCATTTCTACGGTGCTTGAACAGGCCGTAAAAGAGGGTATCATTCCATTCAACCCGGCCTCCCGGACTGAGCTTCCAAAAGCCGCCCGGAAAGAGGTCAACTACTTCCAGCCGGAGACAGTCGCCGCGATCCGGGACGCTCTCGAAAAAGAGCCTATCAAATGGAGGACGTTGACACACGTTTTCCTTATCACCGGCGCAAGGCGCGGGGAGGTGCTGGGCCTCAAATGGGACAGCGTGGACTTCAAGGCCAACAAAATCCATATATGCAATTCGATTTTGTATAGTCCCGATGTTGGTATCTATGAGGACACGCCCAAAACAGAACGGTCAAACCGATATATCACCCTCCCGCAAGAGACAATGAATTTACTCCGGCAATACAAGGTATGGCAAGGCAAAGAACGGCTCCGGCTGGGGGAGTACTACCAATATCAGGGCTATGTGTTCACTCAGGACGACGGTACACCCATGCACCCGGACAGCGTGACGGATTGGCTGGACAAGTTCTCAAAGCGCCACGGCCTCCCCCACATTAACCCTCACGCCTTCCGGCACACAATGGCCTCCATGCTCTACTTCAACGGCGTGGACAGCGTTTCCATCTCCCGGCGGCTGGGTCATGCTCAGGTCAGCACCACGGCGGATATTTACGCCCACGTCATAGAGGAGGCGGACAAAACAAACGCCGATATTCTCTCCAATATTTTTCTCAAAAAGGCATAAAAAAAGAGGCGAGTTGAATTATTGTTGAACTCAACCCGCCTTATGAAAAATCAATATCTCGAAAAAGTTATAAAAACAGGCCGTTTTCATTGAAAAACGGCCTGTTTTGTGGTTGCGGGGGAAGGACTTGAACCTACGACCTCCGGGTTATGAGCCCGACGAGCTACCAACTGCTCTACCCCGCGATATAGTGAGGTTTCCCTCAGCTATATTATGATACCACACCGGTTAAGGTGTGTCAAGTGGTTTTCGAGTAAAACTTTCCGCTCTTATTCGCCCTTGCTCCCCTCAGTGTTCTGGCCGCCATTGGAATCGCGGCGCGGGCCGGAATGGCGGTAGCGTTTTCTACGGGCATTGTTCTGGCTCCGGCGCTGATCGCCGTCCGCGGCTTGTCCGTCGTTCCTGCGCTGGCCGGCCTGCCGGTCCTGCTCGGCGGTACGGGGGCGCTGTTGAGTGGCCGAGGGCTTTCTGCCCTGGGCCTGGCGGGGCCTTCCGCCGCGATTTCTGGCCTGGCTGCCGGTCTTTTTTTCACCCTCGGCGGTCCCGGAGGACGGCGTCTCCGCAATATCATCCCGCTCTCGGATATCGGGCACGGTCCGCTCCTGCTCAGTTTTTTCACGGGGTTCCGTCCGCTCCGCGCTCTGCCGCCTGGACCTTGTGGGCGCCAGCCGCGCCGGAGGCGCCTCAATCAGGCCCTCGGCCCGTGCCGCCAGATACTCCGCCCGCTTGGCCTTGCCGCCCAGCACCGTGACTTCCGCGGCGTCAAAGGTCTTCATGGCCATGTCGCTCTGATCCTCCAGCCTGACCCGTACGGTGCCCTTCAGCAGATTTACGTCCACCACCGTGCCCACGCCCGCGGGAGTCTCCACAAAGGCGTCCACCTTGGGGACGCTCTGTACCAGCTCCTCGTAGGCGTCCTGCTCATATTTAAGACAGCACATAAGCCTGCCGCAGGAGCCGGAGATTTTGGTGGGATTCAGGCTCAGCCCCTGGGTCTTTGCCATCTTGATGGACACAGGCTGAAAATCGTCCAAAAACTGCGCGCAGCAGAAGGGCCTTCCGCAGATGCCCAGGCCCCCCAGCATACGGGCCTCGTCCCGAACGCCGATCTGCCGGAGCTCGATGCGCGTCTTGAAGATGCCCGCCAGCTCCTTCACCAGCTCCCGGAAGTCCACTCGCCCCTCGGA
This sequence comes from uncultured Oscillospiraceae bacterium, assembly GCA_947626845.1. Lineage (GTDB taxonomy): Bacteria > Bacillota > Clostridia > Oscillospirales > Oscillospiraceae > RUG626. The sequence goes on from CANQTW010000037.1 coordinate 9,696, forward strand.
GGTGAAGAAGAAGAGGATCTTGCTCCCCTCAAAATTGTACTCCACGTCCACTAACTTCATGTCCAGGCCGTGCTTGGCGATCCTCTGGCGGCACACCTCGGCGGCTTCCTTCTCCCGCCGGCGGTTCTCCTCCGCGCGCTTCACGTCCTCCGCCGTGGCGATCCGCACCACCGGACGCAGGGGCGGATGGACCGTCTCGTCATCCACCTGATGGTTCCCCGTCACACATTCGGCAAACTCCAGGCCCTTGGCGGTCTCCACGATCACATTGTCCCCCTTCTCCACGGTGAATCCGTTGGGGTCAAAGAAGTAGACCTTCCCCTTGTTTCTGAATTTTACACTGATTACCTCAGTCAACGCAAACTCACTCCTTTCCGGCATTGCGCCGGCGATTTCAAGGAAAAATTCCTATTATTCCGTCCCGCACAGCGCCGCGAGCAGATATCCGCCCAGGACGTTCCCCTTCATATTGGCAAAAACCATTTTGTCGGCGGTGTCCAGCGTGTCCATAAGCCGTTTCCGCCGTTCCGGCTCCATCTCGCCGCTTCTCCGCAAGGCCTCCCGGCGGAGGGCCGTCACCAGATCGAAGCACTCCGTCTTGGAAAGCTTCTCCAGCTCCCTGACCGCCCGCGTCAGCCCCAGATCGTCCTCCCGCAGATACGCCCCTGTCAGCGCCGCGGCTGTCTCAAGGAGCTTGTCCTCCAGAACGGCCTCCTCCGGCGTCAGCACAACGGTCTCGCACCGGGAGCGCACCGTCTCCAAAAGCATCTCCGGATTGTCCGCCAGCAGGACGAACACCGCATGGCTGGGCGGCTCCTCCAGGACCTTCAGCATGGCGTTCTGGGCCTGGGCGTTCATCAGATCCGCCTCGGCGATGATGTGTACGCCGCGCCGCGCCTCATTGGGCATCACCGCCGCCCTGGTCCGCAGGGCCCGCATGGACTCCACGTTATGGAAGGCCGCGTCCTTCTCCCGCCGGACTGTCTCGATGTCCGGGTGGATGCCCCGCTCCGCTTTGACGCAGTCCCGGCATATCCCGCAGGGGACGCCCCGCTCCGCCTGACAGACCGCCGCTCTGGCGATCAGCTTCCCGGCGCGCTCACGGGTCTCCGTGTCCGCTCCGGTGACAATATAGGCGTGAAACAGCCGCCCGGAGCCAAGGCGCTGTGCCAGATCGGAAAGTTCCATAAATGCCTCACCGCGGCCCCCCACGGACGGGGGACCCCTTCAGATGTAGAAATCTCTGAACAAATCGCCGCACCGCTCTTGACGGCATATGTTCCGCCATACTTCGTCAAAAAATTTTGAAATGCACAAGGTATTCTTGCGTTTTTTGCCTTCCTCTGGCGAAAAACCTGCTCGCCGATCCCGGCACTTCGATTTATTCAGCTGTTCCTTTATTTATGATAGAGCTTGTTCGTCTCGTACACCGGCTCGCAGGTGACGTTGACGCCCAGCTTTTTCATCAGATTTTCGTCCACCTGGGAGAGGATCACCGTGGAGTGGAGCTCACTGCCCTCCAGCCGCTCGATCTGCTGCATGGCGATCTCCGCCAGCGGGTTTGTCACGGCGCATATGGAGAGGGCCAAGAGCACCTCATCCGTATGTAATCTGGGATTCACGTTCCCCAGGTGGTTCACCTTCAGATCCTGCACCGGCTCCAAAATGGCCGGTGCCAAAAGGCGGATGTTATCGTCGATGCCGCCCAGGGCCTTCAGCGCGTCCAGCAGGGCAGCGCTGGTGGCGCCCAGCAGCTTGGAGGTCTTGCCCGTGACGATCCTGCCGTCGGGAAGTTCCATGGAGGCCGCCGGCTCGCCGGTCTCCTCCGCTTTTTTCAGGGCCTCCGCCCGGCCCGGACGGTCAGCCTCAGAGGTGCCCACGGTGTTCATCAGCAGCTTCAGCTTGTCCACATCTCCGCCCGCGGGCTGGCCCTTGGTGCGGGCACAGCAGGCCGACAGATACCGTCGCACGATCTCCCGCCTGGACGCCTCCTGGCAGACCGCGTCGTCCACAATGCAGAAGCCCGCCATGTTGACGCCCATATCCGTGGGGGATTTGTAGGGGCACTCCCCGCCGGTGAGCCGCTGAAAGAGCGCCGACAGCACCGGGAAGGTATCCACGTCTCGGTTGTAGTTCACCGCCAGCGTCCCATAGGCTTCCAGATGGAAGGGATCGATCATGTTCACGTCGTTAAGATCCGCGGTGGCGGCCTCGTAGGCCACGTTTACCGGGTGCTTCAGAGGCAGATTCCAGATGGGAAAGGTCTCAAACTTGGCGTACCCCGCCTGGATGCCCCGTTTGCCGTCGTGGTACAGCTGGGATAAGCAGGTGGCCATTTTCCCGCTGCCGGGTCCCGGCGCGGTGACCACCACCAGGGGACGGGTGGTCTCGATGTAGTCGTTCCTGCCGTAGCCCTCGTCGGAGACGATCTTGTCGATGTTGCCCGGATACCCCTCGATGGGATAATGCCGGTAGACCTTCATCCCCAGGGCCTCCAGGCGCTTCTGAAAGGCCTCGGCGGCGCTCTGACCGGCAAATTGGGTGATGACGACGCTCCCCACGTAGAGATCAAACCCACGGAAGGCGTCAATGAGCCTCAGCACGTCCAGATCATAGGTGATGCCGTAATCGCCCCTGACCTTGTTCTTGGCGATGTCGCCCGCGTTCACGGCAATGACGATCTCCGCCTTGTCCCGCAAGGTCGCCAGCATCTTGATCTTGCTGTCCGGCTCAAAGCCTGGGAGTACCCTGGAGGCGTGGTAATCGTCAAAAAGCTTGCCGCCGAACTCCATGTAGAGCTTCCCGCCAAATTTGGAGATGCGCTCGTTGATATGCTCCGACTGGAGCTTTAAGTATTTGTCGTTGTCAAAGCCGATCCTCATAGCCTTACCCCCGGTCTCTCTCTGCGGTCAAAATTGGCCTACCTTATATTTTACCTTTTTTCAGGGGCATTAGTCAAGAGGGGGAATTACTTTTCCCTTTTTGGCTTTCCAAAAAGGGAAAAGGTAACAAAAGGGAAAAAGAAACCAGGGGAGGGATTTCGATTTTCCCTCCCCTGGACCCCACCTTTTAAAAACGACCAGAGGGGGGCTTGCGAGCCCCCCATCTGGATTCCCCCCAGGGAGCGCCCGCAGGGAAGAAAAGCCGTAGGGGCGGGTTCCAAACCCGCCCGCCGAATTTCTGAAAATTAAATTTAAACGCCGTACGGGCCGCCGCCCACGGCGGCCCACCGAATTACCGGCAAACCCCGTGCGTGGCAAATCCCGTTTTCCGCGCCCGCCGTCGTGCGGGCGTTCCCCTGGGGTTCTCCACATAGGGGCCGCGGCCCCTGTGTGGTCGTTTCAAGGGGAAGTCCAGAGGGGGCGGGGCCCCCGCCGAACGATAGCTCGGTGGGGGGAGGAGGAGCCAAGCCCGCGCCTGAGCCCTGGCGCTTACGCCGGGGCGAGGTTAAGCGGCTTGAGCGACGACGAGGAAATCCCCCCTCTGGTTGTTTTTCTCTTCTTTGAAGCTTTCTTCTCTTTTGTCAATACAAAAGAGAAGAAAGCGTACCCCCTCCGCCCTATAAGGGCGGAAACCTTATTAAACCCCCGCGGGTACTTTAGCCGCCACGGTGACCTTCCCCTCCGCGGCGTCCACCAGGACGCTGTCTCCGGCCTTGATCCTGCCCTCCAGCATCCGCTCGGCCAGCGCGTCCTCCACCGTGGACTGAATCTTCCGCCGCAGGGGCCTGGCGCCGTACACCGGGTCAAAGCCCGCCTCCGCCAGGGCGTCCACCGCCGCGTCCGTCACCTCCAGCTTCAGCTCCATGGCCTCCACGCGCTTGGCGACGGTATCCAGCATGTTCCGGCTGATCTGGCGTATTTCCTCCCTGGTCAGCTGGTGGAAAACGATGGTCTCGTCGATGCGGTTCAGGAATTCCGGCTTGAAGGTCCGCTTCAGGTCGCCCATGACCGCCTCGCGGATGCGCTGGTCGCTGATGGCGTCCCCGGACTGCTCCCCGGTGGAGAAGCCCAGAGTCTTGGCCTTTTCCGTGATGTTCCTGGCGCCCACGTTGGAGGTCATGATGATGACGGTGTTGCGGAAATCCACCCGTCTCCCCTGGGAGTCGGTGAGCCGTCCGTCGTCCATGATCTGGAGCATGATGTTGAACACATCCTCGTGGGCCTTCTCAATCTCATCAAAAAGCACCACGGAGTAGGGGTGGCGGCGCACCTTCTCGGTGAGCTGTCCGCCCTCCTCAAAGCCCACATAGCCCGGAGGCGAGCCGATAAGCTTGGAGACCGTGTGCTTTTCCATATACTCCGACATATCCACCCGGATCATGGCGTTTTCGTCCCCGAACATGGCCTCCGCCAGGGCGCGGCACAGCTCCGTCTTGCCCACGCCCGTGGGGCCCAGGAACAGGAAGGAGCCAATGGGCCTGTGGGGGTCCTTGAGGCCCACGCGCCCGCGCCGGATGGCCCTGGCCACGGCGGTGAGGGCCTCATCCTGGCCCACCACCCGCTTGTGCAGGGTCTCCTCCATCCGCAAAAGCCTCTGTCCCTCGTCCTCGGTGAGGGTGGTGACGGGGATGCCCGTCCAGCCGGAGACCACAGCGGCGATGTCCTCGCTGAGAACCCGCTTGCCGGGTCCGGCCTTGCCGCTCTCCCACTTTCTGCGGATATCCTCCAAATCGGCCCGCTTGGCCTTTTCCGCGTCCCGGAGCTTGGCGGCCCGCTCGAAATCCTGATCCCGAACGGCGGCCTCCTTCTCCGCGTTGAGGGACGCGGCCTCGGCCTCCAGCGTTTTCAGATCGGGCGGCAGCTTCAAAGCGTCCATCCGCACGCGGGAGGCGGCCTCGTCGATGAGGTCGATGGCCTTGTCCGGCAGGTAGCGGTCACTGATATACCTGGCCGACATCTTCACCGCGGCCTCGATGGCCTCGTCGGTGATGGTCAGCTTGTGGTGGGCCTCATATTTGTCCCGGAGGCCCCGCAGGATCTGAACGGACTCCTCCTCCGTGGGCTCGTCCACCTGTACCGGCTGGAACCGCCGCTCCAGGGCGGCGTCCTTCTCGATGTACTTGCGGTACTCGCTGAGGGTGGTGGCGCCGATGGCCTGGATTTCCCCCCTGGAGAGGGCGGGCTTCAGGATGTTGGAGGCGTCGATGGCCCCCTCCGCCGCGCCGGCACCCACGATGGTGTGGAGCTCGTCGATGAAGAGGATCACGTCCCCGGCCTTGCGCACCTCCTCCAGAGCGTTCTTGATGCGCTCCTCAAAGTCCCCTCGGTACTTGGTGCCGGCCACCATGCCGGTCAGGTCCAGAGAGACCACCCGCTTCTGCTGCAGGCATTCCGGTACATCCCCGGCGGCGATCTTCTGGGCCAGCCCCTCGGCGATGGCGGTCTTGCCCACGCCCGGCTCGCCGATGAGGACGGGGTTGTTTTTCGTCCTGCGGGAGAGGATCTGGATGACCCGCTGGACCTCTCGGTCACGCCCGATCACCGGATCAAGCTGCCCCTGGGCGGCCAGAACGGTCAGGTCGCGGGAAAACTGATCCAGCGTCTTTGTCTCCGGATGGCTGACGCTCCTCTGGCGGTCAGCGGTGCGGCGCACCGCCGGGTCAAAGAGGTCCACAAGCATGGTGTAGACCCTGTTCAGGTCCACCCCGGACATGGTGAGGATACGGGCCGCCACACTGTCGCCCTCCCGCAGAATCCCCATCAGCAGATGCTCGGTGCCCACATAGGCGTGGCCCAGACGCATGGCGTCCCGTACAGCCAGCTCGATGACGGTCTTGGCCATGGGCGTCAGCCCCTGAACGGTGGTGTCGGCGCTCTCGCCCCGGCCCACTAACTTTTCAATGGACAGGCGCACCAGCTCCTCGTCCACGCCGTTATCCCGCAAGATACGGGCCGCCGCGCCGCCGCCCTCGCAGACGATGCCCAGCAGGATATGCTCGCTGCCCACATACCCGTGGCCCAGCTCCGCGGCTTTCTCATGGGCCAGATTCACCACGTTCCTGGCCCTCTCGGTGAAACGGTCATCATTTCTCATAAGATAAGCACCTCCTATGTGCAAGCAGAAAGTTCACGCAAACGGGCCGCCGTTGGGGCGGCCCTGTAAATGGCGGGGATAGGCGTTTTACGCCTCTTTCCCGTCCTCCAGCGCCCGAAGCTGATCTCGGAGAGAAGCGGCCTTCTCGTAGTCCTCGCTGTCCGCGGCGGCCTTCATCTGCGCCCGAAGCTCGTTGATCCGGCGCTTTTTCGCCAGATACGGGTCCACCTCCGCCTTTTGCGGCGCAGTCTCCGTACTACCGGTGACAGACTCGCTCCGTCCTCCCGCCTCCGGGAAGCTGATCTCGATCCTGGGCATCCCCAGCAGGGCAAAGGGATTGAGGGCGCCGTTCCCGAAGAAGCTCTCAAAGGGATCGCTTCCAAAGAAGCCGCTGAGAAGGCTCCCGCCCATAGGCGTCTGGCCGAAAAGCCGCCCGCCGAAGAAGCCGTCGTCCAGTATGCCGCCAAAAAGCTCCCTGGACTTGGCGGCAAACTCCTTTTCCGGCGCCAGCTTTTTAGCGCACTCGGCGCACAGGTGGGCCTCCTGGGTCTCCCCGTTCAGCTGGAAGTGATAATGGTATACAGCGTTATTTTTACCGCAATTCGTGCATTTCATAAGTCTTTTCCTCCTTAAATAATTCGGTTGCCTGTCCTCCCGCGCCGTTTTGGCCGGAGGCTCATACCGCGGTCAGCAGCATCTGTTTTAAAACCGCCGCCCGCACAATGTCCCGCCCCGCCGGATCGACGGGCCGCAGGGCCTGATCGGAGATGCCCGCCAGCATCGTATGGGCCAGCCGCTCCTCCAACACCCCGGCGCTCACGCAGTTCTCCAGCAGCGCCGCCGCCGTGCGCTGATCGACAGCCCCGCCGATGGCGTTTACCGTGTGCATCACCAGAAGGGAGGGGTCCGCCTGTACCCGGCGGATGCGGATGTACCCGCCGCCGCCCCGGCGGCTCTCCACCACGTACCCCCGCTCAGGGGAAAAGCGCGTGGAGATTACATAGTTGATCTGGCTGGGCACACAGTTGAAGCGGTTGGCCAGCTCGTTCCTCTGTACCTCCGCCGTGGAGCCCTCGTCCAGAAGCTCATTGATAAAGTCCGCGATTACGTCCGAAATACCCACCGGTGTCATCTCCTTGTCCTTTGTTCAATCGGTCTTGACTTTGACTTTCCTTGACCTTATGGCCGTATTATACCGCCCCGTTGCCTCTTACGCAAGGGGGATTTTTGACTATCTTTGACCTTTGACGTTCCCTGACCTTGATTTATCTCCCGTTCTCTTCGATTTTCAAAAAGTTTCGCGGATTTTCTTTGATTTTTGCTTTTTACGCCCGCGGCGTTGGTCAAAAGGGAAAATTCTTAAAGTTTTCCAATTTTCGACGGCGTTTCAGTAAAATTGTTATTGATTTTTCACAAATCCGTGTTACAATGCTATTGAAGGGCGCGGGACGCCCTTCTTGTGAAGAGAAAAAACTATAAATATGGAGGTACATACTATGGCAAGAAAAGTTACCGACGCTTGTGTCAACTGCGGAGCCTGCGAGAGCGTCTGCCCCGTCGGCGCCATTGCCGAGGGTGACGGCCAGCACGTTGTTGATCCCGATGTCTGCATCGACTGCGGAGCCTGCGAGGGCGAGTGCCCTGTCGGCGCCATCGAAGAGGCGTAAATCCCCGCGAGGACGTACATCTCCAAAAAAGCAAAGGCGGCTTGCGCCGCCTTTACTTTTTACCCGATTCTCTTTCGCGTTCCCGTAGGATCAGAGCCATGCCCGGTGTAAGTGATCGTTGGCAAACGGGGATTTATCGAATAAACCCCTGCAGCGCCATTTTAACCGGTTCAATATCTATGACGCTGTCCTTCATCGTTTGCTGATACAAGTGGCGTTCGATTCCCAGAACATGATGCGGATAAGGAGTCCCCTCAAACCATTTTTCCAAACACCTTATGAAATCTGGGGATTCTTTCTCGCTTCCATAGACGCCGATGATAAAAAGTCTCTCCACAACGGAACTGTATTCATGTTCATGGTGCATGAAAAAGTCCTGGCCTCTTTCGTTAAAGCCGAAATAAAGGGAGGAAGGGTTTCCGCAATACATCGGGACAAGCAGAATTACTTTCTCAAAGCGCTCAAAACTGCTATAAAGGCGGTAAACATCATCGTCTCGATATCTGCATTGCGTTTTGAAACACTCATAACCGCAATGACTGCACCCGTGTGTGTCCAAATCCGCATAATGAATCACTTTATCCTGCGACGCCTTTAAAAAATCAATGATCTGAGCGCAATTACCGGTTTTTCTTGCCGAGAAAGAAACGAAAAGTTTCATTTTAACCCTCATTAAATCCTAATCAGTCCACCTCTTCCCTTGCCAGCATCACAACCGCGCACGAATTGAAAAGTCATGATCTTGACCGGAAACACAAAGTCTCAGCCGCCCTCCCGACCGGGAGGGCGGCACAGCTTGTCAAAAAACTCAAATTCAATTTTTTCCCGGCGACATGTGCGTCGGAAAAAATCCCTTTTGTCACGCGAGTGTGCCGCTTTGCGGCTCATGCGGCGTGACGGCAGGGGAAAATACCTGAATTTCGCAAAATTCAGATATTTTCCCCGCACGTTCCCCTTGTCGGAAAAAGCCCGTCAGGGCTTTTTCCGTTTAGAGCAGGCTTCTGTAGAGCGCCTTGATCTCCTCCACGGAGGTCTCTCTGGGGTTGCCGGGGCGGCAGGCGTCGGCGTAGGCGGACTCGGCCAGAAAGTCGATGTCCTCCTCCTTCAGGATGCCCTTCAGGTCGGCGGGGATGCCCACGTCGGCGGAGAGCTTCTTGACGGCGGCGATGGTGGCCTTGGCCGCTAAGTGGTCGGTCATCATGTCGATGCCGGGGACGTGCATGGCCTTGCCGATGGCGCGGTAGCGCTCGCCGGCCACGGGGGCGTTGTACTCAAGGCCGGTGGGCAGGATGATGGCGCAGGCGACGCCGTGGGGGGTGTCGTAGAGGGCGGAGAGGCCGTGGGCCATGGAGTGGACGATGCCCAGGCCCACATTGGAGAAGCCCATGCCGGCGATATACTGGCCCAGGGCCATGCCCTCCCGTCCGTCGGGGTCGTTCTGAACGGCGTCCCGAAGGTTCGCGGAGATGAGCCGAATGGCCTCTAAGTGGAACATGTCGGAGATGGCGCAGTGGCCGGCGGTGATGTAGCCCTCGATGGCGTGGGTCAGGGCGTCCATGCCGGTGGCGGCGGTGAGGCCCTTGGGCATGGTGGACATCATGTCGGGGTCCACGACGGCGATCTCAGGGATGTCGTTGACGTCCACGCAGACGAACTTGCGCTTCTTCTCCACGTCGGTGATGACGTAGTTGATGGTCACCTCCGCGGCGGTGCCGGCGGTGGTGGGCACGGCGATGGTGAAGGTGGCGTGCTTCTTGGTGGGGGCCACGCCCTCCAAGGAGCGGACGTCGGCAAACTCCGGGTTCTCCACGATGATGCCGATGGCCTTGGCGGTGTCCATGGCGGAGCCGCCGCCCACGGCCACGATGCAGTCCGCGCCGCTGGCCTGGAAGGCGGCCACGCCGGTCTGGACGTTCTCGATGGTGGGGTTGGCCTTGATGTTGGAATAGACCTCATAGGGGAAATTGGCGGCCTCCAGCAGGGCGGTGACCTTGCCGGTGACGCCGAACTTCAGCAGGTCGGGGTCGGTGGCCACAAAGGCCTTTTTGTACCCGCGGGCGGTGAGCTCCGGGACGATGTTTTCGATGGCGCCGTGGCCGTGATAGGAAATGGTGTTCAGAACGATGCGAGATGCCATAGTGAATACACTCCTTTATATTAAAATTTATTGATTTTTTGGGGCGATTACGCCTCTCTCGGACTGAGATAACCCTCTCTGGGCTCCACCTCGAAACGGTCAACCAGCAGCCAGAGCTGGTCGTCGGTGATGGTGGTCTTTAAGGGGAGATGGGCGATCTTCATATAGATCTCGGCGGCCTTCTCCGCCGTCTCGATGAGGCCGAAGGTCTCGTCCAGGTCCTTGCCCGCGCCGTAGATGCCGTGCTGGGACCAGACCACAAGGCGGGCGGTGTTCATCTTCTCCGCCGTGGCGACGCCGATCTCGTTGGTGCCGCAGAGCATCCACGGCAGGACGTTGACCCCGTCCGGGAAGACCACGATGCACTCGGTACACATCTGCCAGAGGGTGCGGGTGAAGGCCTTCTCGTCCAGGTCGTGCACATAGGTCATGGCCAGCAGGTTGCCGGGATGGCAGTGCATGACCACCCGGTTCTCCGGATTCACCGCCAGACGCGCGGCGTGGCTCATCAGATGGGCGGGCAGCTCGCTGGTGAATTTTCCGCCGTCGGCGTAGCCCCACAGGAGCTGGGCGGTGCGCCCGGAGTCCGTGACGCGGATGAGGCCGAGGTTGACCTCCGGGGCGTACTGGACGTTCTTGAAATACTTGCCCGTGCCGGTGACAAGGAAATATTTGCCATCCAGCGTGGGGGCGTCGAAGCCGGTGGGGATCTCCCGGAGGACGGCGTTCAGGTCCAGATATTTGGCGACCTCCCCCTCGTCCACCATGAGGCTGATGTTGCCGCCGTTGCGCTCGTCCCAGCCGTGGTCATACATGTTGGTGGCGGTGCGAATCATTTCGATCATGAAGGGGGCGGTGAGGATATCGCGCCTCTTGAGCTTTTCCACGGTGTCGTGGGCGGCCTCGCCGACCCGCCCGGCCACGTCGCGGGCCGCGTCCTTGATCTCGCTTAAATTGATGTCCTTCAGTGCCATGTCAGAATCCTCCTTACACTCTCTTGGAAAGCACATCGGCTTCGTATTTCTTGATCTCCGGGAGCCACTCGCCGTCCACAGGCTTGCCCTGGCGGCGGCAGTACTCGTCCCACACGTCCCCGAAGGGGGCGGTCTTCAGCTCCTCCTGGAGCACCATCAGCGTGGTGAAATCGCCCTCGTCCTGGAGGCGCTTCTCCTCCTCGTCCGGCTGCAGGAGCGCGAAGAGCAGGGCCTTCTGGAGATTGCGGAAGCCCGTGGTCCAGGCGGAGACCCGGTTGATGGAGGCGTCGAAGTAATCCAGGGCGATCTTCACCCGTCCGTCCAGACCGCCGCAGCGGACGATCTCACGGCAGATTTCCCGTGTCTCGTCATCAAAGAGCACCACATGGTCGGAGTCCCAGCGGATGGGGCGGGTGACGTGGAGGGCGATCTCCGGGAAGAAGGCCAACAGCGCCGGAATCTTGTCGGAGACAACTTCCGTCGGGTGGTAGTGGCCGTTGTCCATCAGCGGGATGCACCGGCCCGGATTGGCGGCGGCGTAGCTCAGGGCGAACTCGGCGCTCCCCACGGTGTAGGCCTCCACGCCGATGCCAAAGACCTTGGACTCCACGCAGGGCTTGACCTTGTTGAAATCAAAGGGCTCGGAGAGGATCTCGTCGATGGCTTCCCGGTAGCGGACGCGGGGCCCCAGCCTGTCGCCGGGCACGTCCTTGAAGCCGTCGCCGGTCCAGATGTTCATGACGCACTCCTCGCCCAGCTCCTCGGCCAGATACTGGCTGATGCGGATGGAGGCCTTGCCGTGGTCGATCCAGAAGCGGCGGGTCTCCTCGTTGGGGGAGGAGAGGGTCAGCGGGTCGCACATGGGGTGGGAGAAGAAGGTGGGGTTGAAGTCGCACCCCAGGCCCCGCGCCTTGCAGAAGTCCACCCATTTTTTGAAGTGCTTCGGCTCCAGCTTGTCCCTGTCGGCCCAGTCGCCGTTTTCAAAGATGGCGTAGCTGGCGTGAAGATTCATCTTCACCTTGCCGGGGATGAGCTTCAGGACCTCGTCGATGTCCGCCATCAGCTCCTCCGGCGTGCGGGCGCGTCCGGGATAATTGCCAGTGGTCTGGATGCCGCCGGTGAGGGGCTTTGAGGGGTCGGTATCGAAGCCCCGCACGTCGTCGCCCTGCCAGCAGTGCAGGGAGACGGGCACGCTCTTCAGTGCCGCCATAGCCGTCTCCACGTCCACGCCCAGTTTTGCGTACTTTTCTTTCGCTTCCGTGTAGCTCATTTGCTTACCTCCATTTGAATTTTCAGATTACCGATAGCCGTGGCCTCGATGGGGAGGGCCACGACGGTTTTCCCTGTGACTTCCTGCGTGAGACGGTTGAGATAGCCGTTCCTGGCCCCGCCGCCCACGATGTAGAGCTTTGTGTAGCGCCTGCCGGTGTTGGCCTCCAGCTCCTCAAGGGCCTTTTTGTACCCCAGCGCCAGGGAGCGCACCGCGCAGTTGAAGTAGTCGCCCGGCGTGCGGAGGGCGCCGCCCGTGGCCTCGTCAAAGGCCCTGACCATGCTCTCCGGAGCCAGAAACGCCTGACTTGCCGAATCCACCGCGGCGGTGTTGGCGCTCTCCTCCGCCAGGCGCGTGATGGTCCCAAAGTCCGTGTCCGGACAGAGCCCGGCCCGCAGGCGGTTGATGAGCCACATGCCCATGATGTTCTTCTGGTAGCGGTTGTAGCCTACGCCGCCCTCGTTGGAGTAGTTGGCGGCCATGCTCCCCGCGTCGGTGATGGGCTTCGGCGTCTTGACGCCCAGCAGCGACCAGGTGCCGGAGGAGATGTAGGGCTCGCTCCCCTCCATGGGGATGCCCTCCACCGCCGAGCCGGTGTCGTGGGTGGCGCAGAGGACGGCTTTTATGCCCTTGTACTCGCCGATGACCGTTCCGGGGGCCGAAAGCGCCGGGAACAGGCACCGGGGCAGGCCCAGCTTATCCGTGATCTCGGTGTCAAAAGCTCCGGTCCCGGCGTTGATGAGCCCCTGGGTGGTGGCGTTGGTGTACTCCCTGGCCTTGACGCCGGTAAGGGTCCACAGAAGGTACTCCGGCACCATCAGCAGGTCCGTCACGCCCTGAAGCCGCCCGCTTTTCTTGTCCTCGTAGAGCTGGTAGACGGTGTTGAAGGGCTGGAACTGGCAGCCGGTGCGCCGGTAAAGCTCCTCAAAGGGGACGATGGAATGGACCTCGCCGATGATCTTCTCCGTGCGGGAATCCCGGTAGGCGGCGCAGGGCAGCACCGGCTCGTCCCCGCGCATGAGCACGTAATCCACGCCCCAGGTGTCGATGGCCAGGCTCTCGATCTTCCCGAACTCCGCCACGGCCCTGTCGATGCCCTCCCGGACGTATCCGGCAAGGGCCGGCATGTCCCAGATGAGGCGGCCCTCCACCTCCTGTACGCCGTTGGGGAAGCGGAAAACCTCTTTTGTTTTCAACGCCCCGTCCTCCCGCCAGCCCACCAGATGGCGGCCGGAGGAGGCGCCGATGTCAATGGCCAGATAGTATTTCACCGTAACACCCCTTCTTTCCCTGATATCATGACTATACGCCAAATTTTCCCGTCCGGCAATGACGGAAAAACTTTTTGATATATCCGATTTTGCGTTTTCCTGTTGACAATTCCGCCCCTGGGGGATACCATGGGGGGAGAGCGGGACGCGCGCCGGCTTCGGCTCCCGCCAAAAGGTACAGAGGTGAAGGATATGCGCCCTGAGCTTGTGGAACGGCTGTCGCGGATCTCCCCGGAGGAGCAGGAGCTTCTGAGCGGCGAGGCCGTGGATATGACCTTATATAACCGCGCCGGCGGCAACGTCTTAGAGCCGGGCGGCCTGCTCAGCGGGGGGCGGCTTTTCGGCATCCGCACCCACACCCGCTTCGCGGCCTTTCCCCGCCACAGCCACACCTACGTGGAGATGGTGTATGAGGT
>CANQTW010000038.1 GCA_947626845.1 uncultured Oscillospiraceae bacterium
TCGAGTGACGTTTGCTCATGTTGTTTTTTCCTTGTTGTTTTTCTGATTTTTTATCGTGCCAAAGCTGGCAAGTATCCTTTTCGGTCTTGTAAATCGAGGTAGAACTTCTCCAAGTCTTCACTGCTGTACTTCTTTGTTTTTTGACACAAAGATATCTCGCTTCCTCACTATGCCCTTTTTTGACCACTACCGAGAGACTCTGCGCTTTGTCCCTGTTTGTCCCTCTTTCACTGGATTACCTGACCCTATATTGACCGAATTACGCACTTGCCGAACCGTAGAAACTCCTGCCTAAACAGAAGAATCTCCAAAAATTTATAAAGATACAGCACTTTTGGGAAATCCTCCCAGACGGGGTTCAGTGAATGCTTCCTATCGAACTGTATTCTCTACGAAAGTATGTATATATTTCAACAAGTCATCCGCACTCTTTTCGTATGAAAAACGTTTTACATTTGCATAGCCTTTGCTGATAAGTTTCTCTTTCAATGCTGGCTGACTTACCAACCTAACTATTGCATCTGCAAACTCACTCGCATGGTGAGGATCGCACATTAACGCACTATCGCCCAGCACTTCGGGCAGAGAACTGGCATTGGAGGAGATGACAGGACAACCGCAAGCCTGCGCTTCTATCGCCGGTATTCCAAACCCTTCATATAACGATGGAAAAATGAAAGCGGCCGCATTACTATAATAACGTGTCAAATCGCTATCCGATATGCGCCCTAACAATTTTATATATGGACTCTTCCGCCATTCATCCACCAAAACCCTCATGCTTCTGAAACTTTCTGTTTCCATATCACCCACGATATACAAAAGCAAATCAGGATATTGTTGCCGTGCCATATTAAATGCTTCAACAGCCACCATAAAATTCTTATTCTCCTTGACACTCGACACCACCAGCACATACTTTTTATCTTGTAGTCTATAGTCCACGATGGGCTTGAATATGGAACTTACCGCATTGTATAGAACGGACATTTTCTGCTTATCAACCCCATAGACGGCGGCTATTTCTTTCAATGAGAAATAGCTAACTGTGAATATATGCTTTGATGAACATAGCACGCAGGGTACAAGGACCTTGTAAAACCAACGAAATTTGTTAGAATATGTGTCCGGATAACGCAAAAACGTAACATCGTGCAATGTGATAATTTTATTTTTATACAATATAGGCGCTGTTGCCCCCATGCATAATAACAATGGAGTACCCATCTTTCTCAAATAATTTGGCAGATCCAATTGTTCCCAAACATGACCGGACCTCGTTCCGATAGTTACAGCACCTAATTGCCGAGCAATATCACTATGCCGTATTCCACGAGGTGTTACAAACAAAGCCGCATTCCCTAACCTTTTTCTAATCTGCAATGACAATTCAATGGAATAACGCTGTACACCTGTAATATTTTGGGTGAGAAAGCGTGCATCAACTACAAGAATGATAGAGGAATGCTTTACAACCAAATCGCTCATTATATTATATTTTATGAATCGAATAATTATTGGTATTTACGAATACGAAAGCAGTAAAATGATAAAAGTATAACCGGAACAGAAACTGCAAATGAATATAGGATACGAAAGATTTTATGGCCTACTTTCATATCCTTTCCTTTCACATAACTGTACATGTCGTTCGGTATTGGTGGTTTAATTTAATCTCAAAGAGTGTAATAGGGATATATATATTTTTTTCTGAACCAACTTAAGGTTATGTTTTAGCTATCTCTATAAGATTATTATTCTCCCCATTAAATGATGCTGCCATAAAAATTCCCAACCACATGCTACAGAACGAAAAATCAGGTATAGCAAGAGTTTGTGCCATCATTAACACTAACATATACACAACAATATATTCTCCCCTACGATACATCTTACAATGTAAAATTAACTTTATGTATATGAAATAAAATAGGGCAGTGCCTATCAGCCCAACTGAGGCTAATAAATCCATCGGAAAACTGTTTCCCCGATTGCTTCCCATGCCGACGCCAAAACCCAAACTATGGCAAAATACATCCCAACTGTTGAAAAGCACTACTGCTCGATGTATTCCTGAAACGCTACTATTCTTAGTTGAAATCATATCAACAATGTAAGACCAATAGCCACTGATATATATAATTCCCGATGCAAAAATTATCATGATTGCCATAGTACGGAAAACGTTCTTGCGTTTTCTTTCCAACACGAGAAAGACTACTCCACCCAACAAAGTAGCGAGGAGTCCGGTGCCTGAAAGGTTAAATATCAATGCAATAGCAGTGAGACATACCACACTCAAATCTCTTAATCTACCGATTCTGCAATAAATCGCCATTACACTCCAGAAAATAGAGGCCAGCAGGGCCCCACAATAAGATGCTTCGGTCATAGTCGCATTCATGCGCATGACTCCATCAGACGTTCCAATCGTATATGCCCTTCCATCCAGACCATAATTATTATAAAAAAAGGTAGATGGAAAATACAGACCACAATGTTTAGCAATAAATTCCCAGAAACCTATTGCCAAGAAAATAATAATAGACCAATAAAAATAAGAAAGCAGTTGTTCCTGCTGTACTCTATGCCGGTTTACCCATAAACAACATAAAGTTATGCAATTAACAAAAATGTATCCCAATTGTGTTAAATTATTCACTCCAAACTTAAGAGGCTCGGGTCCATATATCGCACTATAATCTAAATTTTTATTGGCAAATACATCCATCCCTTCATAATAAAACGGCATCAGTAAAGTAATAACCAAAACATATACCATGAAAAACAAGACTATATGTACAAACCTGTCCTTGAAGAAACGTTGTATTAGATTAGGAGTTCGTAAAATACATCTTATTATTATAAATCCTTCTCCCAATACATATGGCTGTACACCATTCTCCCCGATATTTAATGTGTTAGAAGCCTGAAAAATACACGTTATATACAATAACCCGACCGTATATCTATATGGTTTATATAGTGAATAGATAAACAAAATGCACAATACTATACCGAAATATGTCATACCAAATAAGATTATCCCTGCAAAAGTCTATAATAAATCGTCCGATCTAAGCGGTTCTGGCGGCAGATCAGATGAGTTTCGTTGAGTAATTTGTAGATTATATGATTAGATAGATAAGGATTGTGTATGATTGGCTCGCAGAAAATGTTTAGTGGTTGATAGCGGTGGGCGATGTTAAGTAAAAAATAAGTATAAACGTTTTATACAGGCCTGTATTTTTTTTAGAATCCTGCACATGTAGAAAACATATTTATAAAACCCGGCTCCCGCCAAACGAATCAGAAAGGATTTGACAATACATTTATCATTATTATTCAAACATTCAGTTAATGAAACATATTTTCCATATCTCGTCATCCATTCTGCATTTGAAAACAGACAATGCGATGTGATGAAAGACCGCCAAACAATTAATGTAACAGCAGCGCCATAACATTGTTGTAATCCGATATCCGAAGAGTCATATAGTATATTGTGCAACATATCGACCATTCGGGGATCTGTTGATAAAACATCGAAATCCAATCGGCTATGTGTGAGAGAATTGGCATTATCGGCTCGATAATGATAGTATGCTTTATTTACATGTACTATTTTTAGGGAAAGGGAACCCCGCAATATCTGCATTAACATTAGAATATCTTCCCATGTGTTGCCCTCCTCTCTAAATCTACACCCATCATAACACGCTGTCTTGATTAGTTTATTCCAAAAAGAAGGTAAAGTGACTCCATTGGGGGAGAATTTCACTCCCGATAATATCTCAAGTAGATATTGGTTTGTCAAATCAGAGAAATATTGACTGCAATATGAGCATTTTCCTCGTTCATGCCACCAAGAATCACACAGCACTATATCAGCATCTTCCTCCGTTGCTTTTCGGTAAAGCGTTTCATACATATCCGCCTCAACCCAGTCGTCGCTGTCGCAATGAATAATATATTCACCCATCGAATGTTCTACGCCTGTATTGCGGGTGCATCCAACACCTTGATTCTTAGAATGCCGAATGATTTTTACTTGCGGTTCGCGATGCGGATATTCCTTGAGAACTTCTTCCAATATCCCGATGCTTCTGTCCGGCGAACAATCATCGATGAAGATGAACTCGATGCCTTCCTGCATCGTCTGCTCAAACAGCGAACGCGCACATTGCTCAATATATTTCTCTACTCCATAAACTGGTATAATGACCGAGACTTTGGGCTGTTCCATAGCATTCAGTTTATGGCTTTTTCTAAATAAATCATAGATTTTTCTCGTGTAGCCAGCAGAGCGGCGTTCGCCGTTTGCCAATCAATCGGATTGCCGTACAATTCTTCGATCAATGCTTCTGCCGAAGAGATTAAGCGATTCTCCAATCCGACTGTTTGCAGCAACGAGACGAAGCGGTCAGCCCCACGTGCATTATTGACAATCGTGATAAACGGCTTACCGAAGACGATTGAAAAAACCGTTCCGTGAAACGAGTCCGTAACCACATACGCGGCATCGCGGAACATCGCCAGCCACTCTTCCACAGACAAAGATGCATTTTTATCTGCCGTAAAATATATCGGTGCCAGATGCAGGTGTCGCGCCATACGGTCTATATGCCGCTGTTGCTCTCCGGTCGGGTCGAGCAGGTAACAGGCAATGAACTTTTCTGTACGACATGGCACATCCACGCATAGTCGTTCATAGTCCGACTTGTTCAGTAACAGTGTGGGGTCTAATACATGTTCGGCATCGACATGGAAATAGTTTCGGCATAAGTCCACGCCGGAGGCCTCTCGGACGGAGACTTTGTCGAATTGCTGCAATAAGGGTGCACAGCGTTGCAACTGTCGCTTGCCGAACTCCAAATCGCCCACTCCGAAAGAGGCAGCATAGGCGACTTTCCGTATTTCCACATGCCGTGCGAAACGCAGGAACATATCTTCGAGATTGCGGTTGTAACACGGTCGCCAGACCTGATCGCTGCCGACGACCAAACCTGCGATATGATATGTACGCAATAATTTTGACGTATATTTTTTGACGGGGCGTGTACACATGATGTGTTTTTCGACAAATGCCGCCATTCTCGGGTTTCGCCTGAAGCGATAGGGAGCAAACGGTCGCTTTCTCCCGGGAATAAAATACAAAACGAGTGCCTTGCAAGTCGATAGAACAAACCTCCATAGGGATTTTTGAGGGATGAAGTCTATGGTTACAGGACTATGTCCCAGCCGTTTCAGCGCCTGCTGCAAGGCATAGTTCTGCAAAATCCCGCCATAATTATTCCGCAGCGGCTGCGTTACGATTCCAATGTGCATAAATTGCAAAGTGAAAGAACAAAATGCTTTTTTATTGAATCCCCAAATCCTCCAGCACCCTGCGGGTAAAGAGTTTCCGACCGCGAAGATTCAGGAAGAAGCTGTTGAAATATAAATCCGGATCCCGGAATTCCACACAAATCAATATATTATCTGCTACCCACCAGTGAACTTAACAATTTAGAACAAAAACGAAGGAGCAGTTTCTGGGAGCAGATACATATCAGCACGGATAATGCTATACTGAGTAAATAGCTTGCAGAAATGCCTGTCCAGTGCGCATCATGGCCGGGAACAAGTTGCAGTATACCATGTGCTATTGGTAGACCAAACACTGCATGTGCGCCATAAATAAAGAAAGCATAACGTTGCATATCCCTCAGTCTGTTACAATGGCCTCGTGATGTAAGGTCAGCGAATAGGCAAATAACAGCTACCACGCTAATCATGATGTAAAACGGATAAAGATGATCTCCCCACCATGTATTCCGGCTGTCAAGCAGTAACATTGCCATTGTCATTGGCACATAGATGATATATGCAGGCAACCGCAGGCAATCCAATCCACCAACCAGGTCTTTGTCATTGATACTGAAATATGCGCCTAAAGAGAAAAAGAACATGGCAGTGATAGAAAAGCCATGGATATATGGCCAAATGCCGGTGACATAGCAAACGGCAAACAGCAGCAACACCCAGCGCTTAAAATGTCGCAATAGAAAATATATAATTGGCGTAAGAACCACGATTACCATCAAATCCCGCAAAAACCACATCGGAACTAAAATCGGGCCTGTGGGGGGGGTAATTTGCCCAATCCAGTTAGTCCGCCACAGTCCCCACATATTACAATCCCAAAAGGTGGCAATGCCGGCGTGTTCCTGTAAATAATCCGCTATGCCGCCTAAGGATTTGCCTTTCACCACCACTCCGGCCACCTTTAGGAGAACGGTAAATAGGATCTGCATCAGGTTCCACAGCAAATAAGGGACAAACAAGGTCTTAATCCGTTTGCGGAGTTTGGACTTGTATGTGCGGCCATCAAAAGTGGTCAACTTATAAAAGAACAAATATCCCGACATGACGTAAAATATCGGCATTGCCACATGACAGACAACCGACGAGAATAGCACTTGTAATCCAAGGGCAATGTCCATTCCTGAGGGTGGCCACACAGGAATAAAATCCATATCATTAAGCGTCCTTGCATGAATGGTAACAACCATAACGGCTAATGGAAAACGTAAGGAAGATATGGTCTGTGATGTCAGGTTCTGAGGATATATGTTCATGGGCTCTTGAGTTTTGTATTATTTTTACATGGAATAGTATTGCAACAACTGATCATAATTGCCATTTGAAGACCAATATGTTAAGATTCTGATACGCATAAGATTTCAGAATTGATTTTTAATAGGTAATCAGGATATCGTTCCCTAATTTTTTTGTTTGTAGTTTTTGTAGGCTTCTTTCAGCATATCCGCATCATTGTAACGGGGATGCCAGTCCAGATCGGCGACCGTTTCGGAAATATCCAGCACATACTCTTCGTCCGCAATCATATATTGCTCTCGGTACATGAGCGGAATGCCGAGTTTTACGAATAAACTGAGTACGAACTTCACTAACCGTCCCGGCGTCGGCAGCACAAACGAATGCGCCCCCGCCTCGCGTATTACCTCCTGCAACAGATGTCGGATGTCAGGTGACTGCTCCGAACCCAAATTATATTCCTTGTTCGGAAAACCTTTCTCCATTGCAGCCACTGCCGCAGATACGCAGTCGAATACCGAAACCATTTGATAATGATTCCTCCCGTTTCCAATCGTAGGAACTGGCATATTCTTGTCTATCAGTCTGAATAGTTTGAGCAGAATTCCGGCACGCCCCGGGCCGCTAATCATACGAGGTCTCATGATGGTAATGTGCATCCCTTTGTCGCGGTATTTCCGGCATATCTCTTCGGCGGCTTTCTTGCTCGCTCCATACGGGCCGAACGGCTCCTGCGGATGATGCGTATCCACCGGCAGGTACTTCGGTTTCCCATAGGTCATGTCTGTTGTAAACTGAAGAAAATGCCGACAGCCTTTTTCGTACACCGCCTCCAGCAGATTGGCCGTGCCGGTCGTATTCACACTGAAAAAATACTCCTCCGCATTTCGCGGCACACGCGTATGATATTGATTCGCCGCAAGATTAATCACTGCAAAATCCCCCCCCTCAAAAGCAGGAAAAGCTGTTCGAACGAGGCTTTGTCGCGGATGTCCACCCGACAATACGTGCATTCAGACGGTATCATGGCATGCGGGGTCGAGTGCAGGTCGCACACCACGGTCTCGTACCCCTGACGGATCAGTTCCACCGCCAAATAACGGCCAACGAAGCCGTTTCCTCCAACAATACAGTATTTCATCTCAACTCCGCGATATCAAAAAGACTCCTAAACAAATCACTCCGATGCCGAGCATTCGGACCAGGCTGATTCCCTCACCGAAAAAATAATACCCGCCGACTGCGGCGACGATGTAGCCGATGCTCAAAAACGGGTAGGCATAACTCACTTCGACTTTCGACAAGACCGCCATCCACAGCAGAATGCTCACCGCATAGCACAGCATACTAAGCCACAGCCAGATATTGGTAAGCATCGGCACCACCATTTGGAGCATGTTGGAAACATGAACCTCCCCGACGGCCATCATGCCCCTGCGCATCAGAATCTGCGCAACGCTGTTCAAAAACACGCTCGCCAAAATCAATACAATGTTTATCATATTCGTTTACATTAAATAATATTCATCTGCATAAGCCAGCATTTCCCGATCGCCGCGGCTGTCGCCGTATGCAATCAGATGATATTTCTGCCGGTCGGGATACGCCGTTTTCAGGCGGTTTACTTTTTCTGCACCATAGCAGTTCGGCGTGGTGAAACGTCCGGTCAGTATGCCGTTCTTAACTTCGATTTCCGTACACAGCAAACGGGAAAATCCGGCAGTCTCCGCCCACGGACGGATCCACAGATCGACCGAAGCACTGACGATGCACAGCTCATATCCCCGTTCGGCATACTCCGTTGCCGTGTGTAGCAGTGAATGGCGCAAAATACGAGGCAGACGTTCACGGCAGAAGGCCTCGCAATACGCTGAGAATCGCGCTTCGGGCATACCCCGAAAAAAGTGGCTGAAAATCATTTGTTTGGCTTTCCAGTTGGGATAAAACCCTCCTTTCATGGCCGCCAGCATCGGGGAAAAGCGGGCGAATCCCGCCGCGAAACGCCAGAAACCGCAGCTGAAACGGATAAAAGCGAGGAAAGTGTCATGCGTCGTCAGCGTACCGTCGAAATCGAAAGCCACAATCGTCTGCATAGTCTAAAAATAGATGATAATCCAGAATGTGGCAATCCAGCCCACAATGGCGCACTGTATAAAACGGTCTCTCAACAGAATCTGCGTAGGACTCCCGCTGGCATCGTCGACCAATATCCGCTGCAAATAGCGCAGGATGCCCAACAAGACAAAGAGACTGGTCACATACAGGTTATCAGAACCAAGACGATCCATCACATCGTCAGCCACCGTGTACATGATATAACAAACCATTGTCATCGTGGCCACAATAACGATGGAGGCGTTCAAAAATGGAAGATTCAGACGGGCGACATTGTTGCGTACCTTGACGCCGGACTGATTGTATATAAGGACATCGTCCCTGCGTTTGGCGAAAGCCAAGAAGAGCGCCAGCAGGAAAGTCATCAAGACAATCCAATGCGACAGCGCGGTATGTGTGGCCATAGAACCGGCGAGAATGCGGAGTACAAAGCCCAACGACACGATGAACACATCGGCAATAGCGATTCTCTTGAGTCGCAGACTGTAGGCAACATTCAGAAGGATGTAAATTACGATAACGGATAATGGTTCAGCATAATACCCCCCCCACAACAAATTTCAACGGTTCCGGACAGCACGAGCAGCAGACTCAGCATCACCCACCCGAAGGTTTTCGACAGGGTGCCGCTCGCAAACGGACGCTTGCATTTTTTTGGATGCGCACGGTCGGCCTCGATATCAACGATATCATTGAGGCAGTATATGGCACTGGCAGCAAAAGAAAAGGCGAAAAAGACCGACAGCGTAACGCCAAATTTGCCGCCATCGAACAAATCGCCGTGAAAAAACAGCGGCAAAAATACAAAGGCGTTCTTCACCCACTGATGCGGCCGCAGAACACGGACAATATGTATCAAAACTTTAATTCTTTTCATCTTTTTGGCCAGGTTCTATCTTGAGCATAAAGACACTGTATCGACATTGGAGGTATCGCTATTTTCAGACAAATATATTTATTGGATTTGACAGCAATCCATCCTGATAATATAGGATTCTGTTAAACAGATATATATTTATTGACTAGCAACTTCAGCGTATAGCAAGCAAAAATCAAAATAAAGGGGATCAAAATAAAATTATAACGCGGCATTGTACACGTTGCCACAGTCATCGCAGAAGCAACAATGATGGGAATGAGCGTATAAATCATTTTACGGTTTTTCCAGAACGGCATAGCCAACCCCGCGAAAGATACAAGTATTATTAGAAGAAACACCCTTCCCATTTTTCCCGATATACCGGAAATAATTCGCATGATTTGCTGATGTGGATTATCCAAATCACACGTATAAGCAAAAGATGGAGCTGTTTTATACAGACCGTATATCTTTCGGGGAACAAGAGACATCCATTTCCCGAAATTATTTCTTATCCATCCAAGAGAACGGGCTTTATAAATGCTGTCAACCTCCAAAAAGGTGTATTTATCCGAATACTTCATACAATACACGGTATCTTCCTTGTATGCTTTAACTCTTGTATAACTGGCCGAGTCCTTTAATCCGGGCAAATATCCTAATCCGTCGGAGCTGAAGCGCGCTTCACTGCAATAGCCTCCCGTAGCCTTATCGTTTGCCCCCATAATCAGATTTACCCCTCCCGTTTGGGCCTGAAAAATCGGTTCGGGGAAATACTGATATGTCATCAAGCCGATACTGCCACACGTTATCAGTATGCCTCCGACATACGCAATAATCGCCTTATATCTTATAATATCTTTTTTTACAGCCAAATAAAATATCGCAGCCAACATCCATGCCACCCCCAAAGGTCGAATCCATTGTGCCAAAGCGATACATATACCTGCTACGGCTATATGCCAATATTTTTTAGACAATACCAAATAAAATGACAACAGAGAGAGTACCTCAAACGGAACTTCCGTGAATAAATGAAGTACAATTGTACTGTTCGACGGAAGAGTCATAAAGATATAACATACCAGATACGCTATGGTTCTGCTTCCTGTCGTTATTTTTGCGATCTTATACAGCAACCAAAATATCAGAATATTAAGCAATATATTAAAGTATGGAATCAAATGGACAGATCCAAATATCTTGATCCAAACTATTATAAAGTTAATCCATCCGGGGCTAAAGATATATTCACTGTGGAAATTTGAATAATCGGGAAACACGGTACCATGCTTGATACATTCCTCGGCATAATAAACATAAAAACCCGGATCACTCACCAGCTCATCATATCCGAATAGTGCCACCCACATGAACTGGAAAAGAACCCAAATGCCAATCGTAATGAATAAAACGGTTTTTCTTAGAATCTTTTCCTTTATCCAAGCAATAGTAATCTTAATCTTTTCTTTTACCTGTCTCATATCGCAACAATTTTTTTACTTAAAAGTCTTAGTTTTGCGGGATTACACCGTAATTATCATTCCGCAGCGGCTGCGTTATGATTCCGATACGCATAAGATTTCAGAATTGATTTTTAATATAGGATAGTACCTTGTTTTTCATCGCTCGGTCCAAACCAATCGTATAGATACATAGAACAGATATAATCAAGGTCGTCACGACCATGCCAATATTTGCCTGCCATGATGACATTTCCAGTACCCAATAAAGATATATCGGTATTGGAAGAACCGCCAAGGTAACCATCAGACATTTTTTATACATGACATATAGATTCCGCCAGTCGTATCGGGCAACTCTTACCACCAGAACCGGCTTGACAATTAATCCGAGTATGGCATACACAATCAAATTCGACCAAGATAGGACAACCGGCGAATGACCGGCCTTAAAAAGCAGATAAATCACAGGGAACTGGATAAATCCGAGAAGTGGGGACAGCAGGGCATTCTCTTTAAGCCGCCCTACGGCATACAAGGCGGTATATAAAGAAGAATCGAAAACCTGAAAAAAACATTGTATAATGATAATCCGTACAAATATAACAGTGTATTCGGGAATATCGCCCAACCATAATCTCAACAAAAAAGGCACGACAAGGCAGGCGGGAAAACAGAGCATGAGCATCAAAAAATAGGTGTATTGGATAGAAGTAATGCACAAGCGTTCGGACGCATCGCTACTGCCATCTGCATACTGTTTGACGATGGGTGGGGTAACAGCGGTGCGGATATTGTTGATAAATTGATTTATGGCCATATTTACTTGTATTGATATGGCCCGGGCAGCCACTATGGCAGGTGAATAAAACGTGTTCAACAATAATAGTATCCCTTGGTTGTTTAGGGCTATGGAACCACTTGCAAATAAGCTCCAACTCGAAAAACTCAGTATCGGTTTGAAGATTTTTTTATTAAAAGACAGTCGCGCATGTGTCTCTGCGAATCTTTTTGCCGTATAATGGATATATGCAAGTAATATTCCCAATTGGACGATTGCTATTAAAAGGGCGTAAAACACAAGTTTGTCGTAAGGGCACCTCTCGAGCATATAGACAACGCCCAATTTCATAAGTACTTCTATGATGCTGATATAAGCAAAAAAAGACATTCTCTCATGGGCAATCACACAAGCGTTATAGGGAACCATTATTAATCTGAAGAAAGCCGTCGCAATCGATATATGGAAACACCACAACGCGGCATCCATTCGTTGTTCCGGAAGTATCAACCGATTGGAAATGATCCATGGGCCGATAATTTCGGATATTATTACGATAATAAAAGCCAACAGCAGATGCGCCGAAAGAAGAGTAGAGAAAGTTCTTTTCAGTTTTCCGAAATTACCGGCTCCCAGTTCGTATGCAAGGAAACGTGAAGTTCCCGTACTGAGCGCGCCATTAAGGAATGATAGGAATTCGACAATTCCACCTACCGCCTGATATATACCGTAATTTTCAACGCCAAGCGTATGCAATACGACTCGCGATGTATACAGCGACACTCCCATGACAAGGAACATTCGTATATACAAAAACAGCGTATTTTTGGCTATGGTTTTATACCCCATGGAAATTTATAAAATGCTGAAGTCACAATTGTCAGGATTATAACGCAATCGGGAATCTATATTGATACCGTCAATCCTTTGCATATCTTCCGGGCTTAACTCGAAATCGAAAATATCTAAATTTTGTACCTGATGGTGTTTCGACAACGACCTGATGACCGGAATCACACCGTTTTGTATATGCCACCTGAGGATTATCTGTACAAAATTTTTGTGATATTTCTGTTCCAGTTGCCTCCACAATGACAGACGGACGAGCCTGTCGTCATAACGCGCAATCGGAGTATATGCCTCGACTTGTATCCCTTCGCTTTTACAATAACTTATCAAAGGCTTCTGGGAAAATAGCGGGTGTACTTCAAATTGATTGATGAGAGGCTTCTCTCCATTGTGAGCGATGAGAGATTCGATATGGTGCCGATGACAATTGGCGACACCCAAAATCCGCACATAGCCTTCATTTTTCAGCTTTACCATCTCGTCCCACGTATTGAGATAAGCGTCTGTGACGGGCCAATGGAATTGCAAAATATCAATATAATCCGTCTGAAGTTGCTTTAATGACTGAAAAAATTCTTCTCTGACTTCATGCTCAACCTGCGCCCTGTTGCTGACTCGCGACGTCAATGTGATGTTTTCTCTGCCTACCCCGCTTTTTCGTATGGCTTTGCCTATAAATTTCATGTTTCCGTATGCTGCCGAATAATCCAGCAATCGGAATCCCCGACACAAAGCATTGGATATAGAATCTATATAATCAATGCTTGCCAGCGGTCGAGAAATAAATTTTCTATAGGCACGATACACAAAATTTCCTATTTTGCTTTTAGGCAGTTTCGTATATTTGGCAGAATAGCCTAATATACCCGGACCAAATCCGATACACGGAATTTGCGTTCCGTCTGATAATGAAAAATTTGGTTGCATGATTTTATTGTTTGTGATAATTAACCAATTCGGCTGATTGTATCACAAACAGATAAAATCAGCCTTTGTGCATTATTTTTAGTTTTCGAAGTTTACGTACTATTGGAGCAATATATCTCCAAATCCTCCATGCCCATTTGGGGGAATAATATTGAGTATAATACAATATTCGATCCGAGAAAGAGGCATTACCCAAATAATCTACGAATTTACCCCCCCCTCAACTGCTATTAAATTATTGTCTCTCATGTATTTATGCAATATTCTATCTGTCCGTCCGTCAAATTCCCAATCTATTCCATGTTGATAATTCAGTGCTTTATAGGCATCAAGCGTCATTCGGATTCCTTCCCGCAAATAGATAGTTTGCTTAAAATCCTGAACAACTTTTTTAAGTTTAGCATTACTGCAAATTTGGGAAACAGCTCTGCCTCCCAAAATCTCGCCTGCTCTTTCCGGTAATTTTTTGGCATAATATTCCGCCGGAATATCCACTGTTTTTACAGGGTGCCCCAAATAGTCGGATATCGCATCGAGAACGTCCTTGAATGTCGGAGCTTCATCTCCGCATATATTGAATGCTTCATTGAAAGCCTTGGGGTTTCCAATCAATCCAATGACACCGGCAGCAAAATCTTCTACACGCATCATACAACAATAATTCATACCTTTGTTCCATGTTATGATGGGTTTCCCTGCTAATATGCGGGCAATCAAAGTCCAATGATAACCATATTGCGGCGATATTCCATAAGGGATTCGCGTGTCATCGTAAGTTACAGCAGGGCGAATGATCGTATAATTTATCCCCTTCTCATCTGCCAAATTCATAAGGCGTTGCTCGCACTCCCATTTATGGATGCTATATGGCCATACAGGCTCTATTTTAGGTGCATCTTCATCAGCAATGGCGTTTTGTTCTGTCTTATAGACAGCACAGGAGGAGATAAAGAAATATTGACCTGTATATTCGGAATACAAGTCAAAACTGTATTCAAGTTCCAGGCGGGTATAACACAAAAAATCGATTACCGCATCGAAAGTTTGGGTACCAAGAGCCGTCTTTATGGCTTGGCGGTTGTTTTTATCCGTCTTAATCAATGTAACGCCGGTCGGAATACGGGACATACGATTACCCCTGTTAATCATTGTAACATCTATCCCGTGTTTTAATGCTTCTTTCGTTACAGCAGTACTTAGAACTCCGGTTCCTCCGATAATTAGGACTTTCATATTGTTTATTTAATTAGACATCAATACCTTTTTGAAATGGTTTCCAAAGTCAATAGAGGTTATAGCATTTAGTACCTGCCTTTACACTCTTTTCTTTTTGAAACGTTCGGAATACTCGGATTCAGTCATCAAGACCACTTTCACAGGGATTTTGTATTTGGCCAGTCGTGTCTTGCAGAATTCCGTAACCTGTTTTTTTGCTTCAGAAGGTTTTACAGATTCCTTGAACAGCATTTTCGCCACGACCATTTGTCCCGTTATCGGATTGCTTTCCGGATACACCAAACAGTCCAGAACGCCCGGCATCTGAAACAGGACCGATTCCACCTCCGAGGGTAGCACCTTCTCGCCGCCGACATTGATAATCTCCTTGTTGCGGCCGACAATCTTTATGTACCCGTCTTCTGTCGTTTCCACCATGTCTCCCGTCTTGAACCATCCGTCCTCCGTGAAACGCTCCATCGAAAAATTCAAATATCCCATGATTTGCGTCTTGCTCCGCAACCATAGTTCACCCTCCACAATTTTATACTCCGTTTCCGGATCGTCGATTTTTATGTAGGTGCTTGTCGATGATTTGCTCGAAGTCTGCGTGATCCCGGTCTCACTGGTCCCGAAGGTCTGCAGGAATTTCACCCGTTCAAAAGTCGCTTTCAATTTTACGAGTAAACTGTCCGGCATCGGCTCCGTGCCGTATGTTATCATTCGCAGCGACGAGAGGTCATAGCGTTCCTGTGCTCCGCTTATCAACAACAGATTCAAGAATGTCGGCGAAGCCGGCAGCACATTGACCTTGTATTTTTCTATCAGGCGGGCGACCGATTCGGGATTCCGGTCTTCCGGAAACACCATTGTAACGCCCATCGCCAGACAATTCAGCAAGGTATTCAATCCGCCGATATGGTCGAACATCAGGAATATCAGGAACACCAGGTTCTTGCCTTTCTTGTTCCGATACGAATCGATGAGATTGTCCAAATCGTGAATCATCGCTTTGGGTACTCCCGTAGAACCGCTGCTGAACAGAATCAGTCCCGCGCGACCCTGTCCGACCAATCGGGAAACCAACTCATATCGCTCTGACGTCTGTGGCTCTTCGAGAATCTGAACATCCGTCCCCTGAAGGCATATACGGTATTCGCATTTTGCAACTCGGACGCGGTCTTCGATTTCTGTCGTTACTTTCGTCGTTATAGGTACGATGATATTCCGGTTTTCATACAGGGCGAAAAACATCGCTATGGACTCAAAACTGTAATCGGAAACGATTGCCACGACGGCACCGTGCGGAATCCGCATCAAGAGTAGTCCTACGTATTCTTCTATACGGCAGGCAAGACCACCATAGGTATATTCTTTTTCCTTGAAAATTACTGCGGTCTGTTCTCCGCGTTCCTTGATTTTTTCTATCAGCCAATTCATCGGTCGTCAGTTTATGCCACCCAAATAAATCACCTGTCCCGTAATAAAATCGCTCTCGGGTTTGAGGAAGAAGTCAATGACATTCTTCACGTCTTCATATTTCCCAAGCCGTTTGATGCTTTGGCGGTCTATGAGCTGTCGGATTTTATCCGAAGGGACATTCTTAATCAAATCCGTATCGATCGGTGTCGGACCTACGGCATTTACCGTAACGCCACTCGTCCCGATTTCTCCGGCCAACACCCGTGTGAGTTGTTCTATGGCAGCTTTTGATGCGGAATAGACCAACTCGCCCTGCAAATTCAAGGCAACCGCCACCGTGGAATAATTGACTATCCGTCCGCTTTTGTTTTTGACCATATACTTGGCAACTTCCCGACACATCAGAAAAGTTCCCATAAAATTGGTGTTGAACACCTTTTGTGCTGTCGTATACGGCGTCAGCAGAAAATGGTTCATTGAGGCGATGCCGGCGTTGTTGATTAAAACGTCGATATGTTTGTACTCCTTGTAAATCTCCCGCACAAACTGTACCACCTGCGTTTCATCGGAAACGTCAAAACATACATGATGATAGTTCGGATGTACAATATCGCACGGGCGGCGACTGCAGCCGTAAACAATATCGCCCTGCCGGAGATAGCTTTCTGCCAAATAATTCCCGATGCCTTTGCGGGTTCCGGTAATGATAATGATGCGTTTCATAGTTACTCCTCCACCCCGAGTTGTCGGGCGATGAACCCGCACAAGGAACCAATCGAACGGAAAGGACTGATGCGTCCCGACATGGCGGTCTCTGACGTCAAAGACACTTCTATACCCTCGTCCAAAAACGCGGTCTCTATATCCACAATGATGTTGACTAAGCCCATCGAATCCAAGATCCGATTGCTGCCTATCAGCGGAGTGTGTTCCGTCAATTCTTCTGCCAAGGCAATCGCATTGCTGGCGCAATACGTCTCAATAGTATTAAATACTATTTCCTGAATTTTTTCTTTGTCCATAATTATTTGTTAATCGGTTCGTAAAATCTTGTTTCTGTCATATCCGTCGCAACGCTGCCGAGTGAAAGACCCACGCCGAAACCGCACATGACGACTTTCGACAGGTCATACGCATCTCCCTGGCTACACAAATCGGAGAAAAGCAGCGGTATCGTCGCCGGACCGGTATTGCCGAAATCCCTCACGTCGATAGGGGCTGTTTCCTCTGCAACCTTGAGCTTCTTCCGAATGTATTTGACCATGAATTCATTCGCCTGGTGCAGTGCCACGAAGCCGACCTCCTCCTTGTTCCATGACATCATCTCTATCAGGGTCGATATGTTGGGCGGAACTTGCGTGACGGAAAAACTGAATATACCCATGCCGTCCATATACAAATCATTGCGAGTCCGTCCATTGCCGTCGTCATCATAGACAAGTGCTGCTGTGTCCGGTGAAGCCGGCGTTCGAAAACCGCCAGCCGGCACAATCAAACGGTCGTAACCGCTGCCGTCGGAGCCGATATGGAACCCCATGACACCCGTTCCAGCCGAAACGAGTGTCGCCGTGCCGCATTCGCCGAAGACCATGCGCAAGGACTTGTCTTGCTCATTGATCAGACGCGACGTCGTATCGCCGGCCAAAACCAGTACGTTCCGGCACGCTCCGCTCTGAATCCACAGTGCCGCCTGAAACAATCCGTAGATGTATCCAGAACAGCCGTAATGTATATCCATGCACACCGTTTCTTTCGACAGATGCAGACGGTGCTGCAAACAGACAGACGTAGATGGCAAGATGTAATCCGCCGTTTGAGAAACGAAGACCAATCCGTCTATATCTGCTATTGAAATGTCTTCTTTCTCAATCAGATGTTCCGCCGCACGCTGACACATGTCCGAGGCCGTCATATCCCTGTCCGCAATACGCACCTGTTCGATGCCCGTGGTCTTGATAATGTTACGTACCGTCTCCTCTCCATAAACCGGCGCAAGCGAAGACATGGTCAGGATATTCTCCGGCAACCATGAGCTGACTGCCCGAATATACAGATTCTTGATTATGGCTTTCATGAGATTGTTTGATTATTGCAAAGTGAAACCGCCATCAATGACGATGCCTGTACCCGTAACGAACGAGGCGGCATCGGAGAGCAGATAAATGATGCCGTAGGCTACTTCTTCGGGCCGTGCATAGCGTTTCAACGGATACTGGTTTCTGTCTTTCTCAAAGTCCTCTTCTGAAAACGCATCCCCATGAATGAAGGGGGTTTCCGTCATGCCCGGCAAGATACAATTCACCCGGATCCCTTTTGCCGCAAGATCGACTGCCATCCCCTTCGCCATGGCCGAAACGGCTCCCTTGGTCGCTGCATATACAGAATTGCCGATATGGACGGTGACCGGACCGTCTATGGATGACAGGAACACAACAGAACTGCCGTGTTTCAGTTTCTTTGCCCTGACAAGAGATTTCACCAGAAGCGTCGGGACATAAAAGTTTATATTGAAGATTTTTTCTATTTCCTGTTGTTTTATAAAAGGGAATGGAACGGTCATGCTGATGCCGGCGGCATTTACTACACCATTTACTTCCGGCAACTGATTCAATACACAGGTAATTCCATCTCTGTCCGCCAAATCGGCGGTAATCTGCCGATGACCTTCGCCTTCGAGGGCATCGAAAGTCTCTTGCAGCCGTTCGGCATTGCGACCCGTAATGACTACTGTCGCACCCATTTTCGAGCATTCGATGGCCGTAGCACGTCCGATGCCCGATGACGCGCCCGTTACCAATATGGTTTTCCCTTCAAGCGAAAAAGGATTGTAATTATTCATGTTTGTATTCGATTAAATCCGGACACACAATATTTTCCGTTTCAAAATATACCGTCGCCCAAGAAAGACCGACGCCGAATCCACAGCCTATCATCTTCAAATGCCGCGTGCGCAGAGATTCTTTGAGTTCTGTTACCATAGTCAGCGGAATCGTTGCACTGCTGGTGTTCCCGAACTCCCGAATGGAATAAGGAACCTGTTCCGGATCCAATTTCAGTTTCTTGACAATGGTTTCGTTAAGCATCAGATTCGCCTGATGAAACAAATAATAATCGACCGCCTCCTTTTCGATATCAACGGATTCCAAAACTTTCCTGACACTTTTCGGGGCTTTGGTTATGGCAAACGAAAAGACGTCCATTCCTTCCAAACGGCAATGCAGCCGGTTCCGCAAAATCCCCCCCCCAGAATTTTCAAGCGATAATGATTTGCTATTCACCATGTTGCGATAGCCTCCATCGGGAATGATAATGGCATCTTTGCCGCTTCCGTCCGTCGCCGTATGGAAAGTCAGTCCGCGATAACCTTCGTAATACGACAACGCCGTAGCGGTTCCCGCATCGCCGAACAAGGGCTCGTAAGTCTTGTCCTTGCTGCTCCCCAGTTTGGTCGTCGTGTCGCCGACCAGCAACAAACCTTTCTTCATCTTGCCGGCAGACATAATCGATGCTATCGTGCTCAGTCCGTAGACCCAACCCGAACAGCCGAGCGAAATATCGGCGGCATAGCACTCCTGCGACAGCCCCAAACGGTCTTGAAGAATGCACGCTGTGGCAGGCAGGATATAATCGGGCGACTGCGAAACAAAGATCAGTATCTCAATATCATCTCTCCGCCAGCCCAACTCCGCCAGCAGCCGCTCGGCGGCTGTACAGCACAAATCGGAGGTACACGTCGCGACATCCGCAACACGCTTTTCCTCGACCCCGATAGAAGCGATCAGTTTCTCTTTCTCCTCATCGGACAGAATCCGTGATTCTCTATTTCGGTCGACAGTCGGCGGCACGCACGCCGAAACGCCTTTAACCTCGATATGCGGAACGGTAAACAGCGCCATGGAGATTACACATTTTTCTTGGATTGGACCAAAGCGAACAAATCCTCGATCGTGTCGGCTTTGCGGATGTCATTTCCCGTAATGGAGACATCATAATTTTCGTCGACCATCGCTATCAGCGATAAGGCTGAAAGGGAACTCCATACATCTAGCTCCTTGAAAAAAGTATCTCCATTGATACCCGTCAATTCCTCATCATCGAACACTTCCTTGAAATTCTCGATAAATTCTTTCAATTCCATTTTTTTGTTTTATTGAAGTTAAACTGTTAGTATTTCCACAACACATTTTCATCGACAACGATTGCCGGATTCCCCGAAACCATCGCATGGGCGGGGACATTCGACACCACCAAGGCGTGCGCTCCGACAATGGCCCCATCACCGATTTTCACGCCCGGCATAATCGTACACCCCTCGCACAGCCATGCCTTGTCGCCGATGATCACCGGACGGCTGTTTTTATAGCCTGCACGATTGAGATAGTGCCCGCCGTTGTTGTCCCGTATGGTGACATGACGCCCCATCATGACATCGCGGCCGATTTCGATTTTCTCACCGCAGATAATCGTCAGCCCGATATTGGATCCGCTTCCCCCTTTGAACGTCAGCGTCGCACCCGAGAATACCTCTATATCGGCTCCATAGCCGATAAAAACCTCACCGTCGATATTCAGTGTGCCTCCCTTGTCGACATACAGTCTTGTTTCAAGCGAAGAGCATTTATAACGTCCCTTGTTCCCCAGTACAACGGAGGCTTTTTTATTGACAGCGGCCTGTTTGTGAATACGCACTCTTGTATGCGACCTTGGAATCAATGTATGGCCTTCCCAAATCTCTTTCAGCGTATTATGACGGAAAAATTTATAGAGGGAACATAGGTTCCACCCCATATCTCTCACGATGCCTAATACATGCCTTGCCCGGGAACAATACTTCTCCTTCATCCGGTGTTTCCACGACGTATTGGAATGTATGTACTTTTCGGCGATTTGCAGAAAAGTCATCGAATCCAAATCCTGAAAAAACGCCTGTCTGTCCACACGGGGCGAATCGAGAGGCCGGGTCAATGCCGGATTCCCTCTTGTACTCTCCTCAAAAGACACCGACACATAGTTAAGACGGGGCTTTACACGCTCAAAATACCTTTCTCCCTTGTGGGAATTGATCATGATCAGCGAGGTTCCCAGATTCTTGTCCATGGAGGGCTCGACTTGCTCGATGCCCCAAAAATCCGCCAATGTTATATCCGAGATGCGGGGATAGCCTTTGAACTTGCATGCGTAGCACGACGGCCG
This sequence comes from uncultured Oscillospiraceae bacterium, assembly GCA_947626845.1. Classification (GTDB taxonomy): domain Bacteria; phylum Bacillota; class Clostridia; order Oscillospirales; family Oscillospiraceae; genus RUG626. Next base: position 21,425 of record CANQTW010000038.1, read on the forward strand.
GCAGTAGGCGTTGGTCTGCAAATAGCCTTTGGTAAAGTTATTCTGGCTTTTGGTCTCATAATAGGCCTTGCCGTTGTCCAATATCACCTTCTGCGTCAGATTACGCCAGCCGTATTCCTTGGATTTCGCTTTGCAATACACGACCTTGTGCCCGTAGCGCTCTTCGAACGAGTCCAGATATTTCCGCCAGACTTTCGGCGAGTTGACGCCGCGGCAGATGTAATCCGCGATTATCAGATTCTCATAATCTTTGCACAGGAATGCCCGCAACGCAGCCATTTGGCAGGGGCTGCCGCAGACCAGAACCTGTTCGCCGGCTTTCAGCAACTCCCGCACCTGCCGGTAAAATCCGTCAAACCGGCTTTGCAAGTACTTGGAACTCCGCAAGCGGGGCAAGTCCTCCTTGTCGTCCGAGATATATTGACGCACGGAGAAATCCTCGTTGAAAACTGCACCGCCGACATATCCGCCGCTCTTATACATGATGTCGGCCAAAGCGGAAAATGCTCCTCCGGAAGTGCTGTCGAAAACGACCTCCAGATTTTTATGCTCCGCGGCATAGCAGACCGACTGCGGAAAGTCGTTGTGTTTCAAGGATCCCATATTGATAATCGGACAGCTCTTCTCGCACAATCCGCAGTCGATGCACTTGTTCCTGTCGACTTTCGGGTACCAGAAGCCCTCGATATCCGTCTCGAATGCGATGGCATCTTTGGGGCAGATGTCCCCGCAAGCATTACAGCCGCAGCAATCGACCTTGTTCGTTATATTTATCATAATTTAGAAAATGTTCAAATTCCAATCATAAATTTATTATACATAATGTCGCCAGAATGTGAGTCGAAATCTTGCGTTGTCAATAGACTTCGTAGTCCGTGACAATCTTTCGTAAACTTCCCGACAAAAAGAACGAACACTGGAAAACTTTGCGAAGAAGCGGATAGAGAATTTCTTTGAACACTCGTCCAAACAAAGGGCTCCTGTAAACTCCGTATACAGTGTTTGTTGGGCGATATCGATAAGTTTTGGTCATTGTATTCACCATCTGTCAATATCTTTTTCATCTATGAACAGCACCCTTCATAGAATCAGTGAGTGCATGAACCTTCAAAGAATATTAGAATTGATTAGAAAATTATCTTTATATTTGTTTTAATGTATTATTATAAAAATTTTCTAATCTGCCGGCCTGACTGCATATATCGAATTGTTGAGACAATCCGCTAACATTCCTATTATATTCGTACCCAAGTATCATGCTTGCCCATATTTTTGGACATGTTTCAATACTTTGAAACGTAACGCACTCCGTCATTGCCATCTCTACCGTTATCTTGTCCGACAACACACATGGCAGGCCTGTCGCCTGTGCTTCAACGCCTACAACCGGCAGGCCTTCATATTTCGACGGCAATACGAACACATCCATTGCCTGATACA
>CANQTW010000039.1 GCA_947626845.1 uncultured Oscillospiraceae bacterium
TGTGCCCTTTGCGCCGTTCGCGCCAAGCAGTTCCCGGAGGTCCGCAATCGTTACCTCTCTTTGAAAAAACGCCGGGGGCACAAGAAAGCGATCATCGCCATTGCCAGAATGCTGTTGACGGCCATCTACAACATGCTCAAGAAAAACGAGCCTTACGACCCGCGACTCTACCGCAATGCGGACCGCCCGCCTAAGCATCGTGAGGTCTCTGTGGAAGAGGCTGTATTTATCCTCCAGCGCCAAGGCTATCTCGTGACTGCCCCTGTTTCCCCGTAGTCTTACCTTCAATCTTGGTTTTCGGTCCGCTTCGGGGGGCTTGGTCTTGTGCGCACTTTTTCGGAATGGTACTCAAATTACAATGTTTCAACCTTCGTCCTCCGGCAATCATGCGGTGACAGTGTGGATCAAATCATTCATACATTGGAAGAACAATTGTGACCCTCGCCCGTTTTTTGTACGGCGGTACCACAGCTCTTTACTTTCGCCGTTTTCGATCCTGACACCAGTAAGCCTTGTCTCGATCCATCCCTGTGTCCGAAGAGGAACCTTCACATTGTAGCGGCGCATCAGGTAATTGATGAGAGAGCAGGATTTGCCGCAGTTTGGAGTCTCATAATAAACGACCTTTTTATTATCCAGTATTCCACCGCTTTTAATGATCTGGACGGCATCCGAAACCGTTTGCTCCAGTTTTTCGTTTTCGCTGTCAGCGTATTCCTTTGCCTTTGCCGCCTCGCGGGCCACAAACTCCTCGCGCTCCTTTGCACGCAAAGACTTGTAAACGGCGGACAGTTCTGAACAACGGGCCAGATCGTCCATGATGAGAGCTCCGATGAAGTCCGGGAAGCTCTTGCCGCCGTCAGCATTCGAAGCGAGATAGGCGCTAACATGACCGTCAAGCAGCTTTCGGATATATTGCGTCTGACAGGCAGGGTCACTGCCGCAAAGCTCGATTTCCTTTCTCTCGGTGTCAAGCGCGGTCGTGATCCCTGCCTCATTCCCAGAATCACGGAGCCGGTTGAAATACTGCTGGCGGGCTTCCTTGCCGCCGTAGAGCTTCACTACCGCATCATCGAATCCGCATCGGTCAATCAAAAACCATTCCGTCATACCGAGAGGCAGGAGCCGGCCATTGACCTCCGCATGGAGATAATACCTGTCGTTCTCCGCCCTGGGGTACTCCACATTCGGCTTCCCGGCGCTCCGCCAAAGCTTGTAGGTCGTAGTGCCGTCGGTAATTTCCTTTTCAAAATCTGCCCACATTCTGCGACCTTCAGAATTGAACATTCCTCCAACAAAAAGAGGGGTCATCAGTTTGCTGTGATTTTCCATAATTTGTTTCAAGCACTCCTTCCATAAAACTCATTTGTTCAAATTTCTGCGTTGATAAAACGGACGGATCCTGCCGGCTTTTCCTCCTCTCACGGGCCTGCCTCGCCTTCGCAAGTCGTTCCCGTTTTTGGGCCTTTGCCGCCTTTTGCAGGTCTGAGGCGTGGACCACCTCGATACCGTCCTCCACGTCCCGCAGGTCCTGCAACAGATCCCGCGTCTCACGCCGTTCAATGCGTATGTTCTCCACCTGGTAGTGGAACTCAAAGTAATCGTACCCCGGCCACGTCCTATGGTAGTCGGAAAAGTGCCTCTGCCGCCGATCCTCCCATGTCAGATGCGGTCTGATAATGGTCTGGTCCTTCAGCGGGTTGTACTCGGCCTTTTTGACCTTCAGCCAAATCTCCGCGTCCGTCTGTGCCACGGGCCTTGGAAACACCTTCTGTCCTTTTTCAATAACCGTTTTCGTCTCCTCAAGAAATCCCACCCTGGTTATCCACGTCCGGCGGATGTCGTAGAAGATATTCACCGGCGTCAGGTCATGGGGCTTTTTGCGGATGGAGCAGAATTGATTCTTGCACCTGGTTCGTATGCACCGGTCTACATCATACTTGACCTCCAGCTGGCCGCCTTCATAGCCGTTGCAGTCCACGACGCAGGCGCAATACTGTCCGCCCGTAATCTCCATGTACTGCTTTCGCCGGGCCTTGGCTCTGCCGTCGGACACCTTTTCCGTGCTGGCTTCGTAGTCATAGGGCTGATCCGTAAGCCGGCACGGACACATGGGGAGCGGGAACCCCTCCGGAATGTGTTCGCATTTGCGGTTGTTGTACGGGCACCGCAGCAGCGGGTTCCCGTTCTCCGGGCTGTACTGGACGCCCATGAACCAGGCATCGGAAGTCGCCACTGTCTGACCCTCCACCAAAAGCCCGCAGCCGGTCTGCCAGACGAGCTTGAGCTTGTGTTCCCACTTATACTCAAGTCCCTCGTCATAACGGCCTCTATAAACATAGTCCGGGTGTTTCTCCAACGTCCAACCCTCCGCCAGAAGCTCCTTGGTCAGCTCATTCATAGACCAGAACACGGCACCAGCCCATAGTGTTCCTGCATGACACCCCGAAGATCGTCAACCGATATGTCGTACTCCTTGGCGATGCAGGCTTCGCAGTGGATGTGCTTGTAGCCCAGGGCGCGGGACACCCGCTTGTCCCAGGAGTTGACCGGCATCGTACCACACTTGTGGCAGGCGGTGTCGTGGTACCAGATGACGCCCTTAGGGGCGTCAGAATCGGTGATTTTCACTTTTGTCTATTCCTCCGTTTCGCTTTTCGTGATCGTTCCTCACGCACGCCGGTATCATAGCCGCTGGGAGTATCGTACATTATGACGCGATCCACTTCAGGCGGCTTGAGACGGACGATTCGGTAATCATGACCGCATTGCCGGTGCAAAAAGTCCGCCTTCGCGGAAAACAGGCTGTCGTAAGTGACCATCATTTCAAAACTGGTTCTCTGCTTACTGGAGCCGGCGCCGTAACCGAACGCTGTTCCGAATAGAAATTTACCTGTTCGGATATTTTGAATCGTATACATTGTCGTTACCTCCGTTGCCTTGCGCCGTTTGGATGTTCTCTCAAAAAAGGGAGCGCACAAAGGGAATCCCTTCGTGCGCTCCCGGAGCTTTCAGGCCGTCAAGCCCATAACGGTGAGGCCGTCAGCACATTCGGTTGTAGGTTCCGGTACAAGCCGGTAGTGGGTGTTCTGCGTCTCAAAACAGATTTCCTCCCGGCTCACGCTTTTGATAGCAACGACACGGGACGTTCGAGTATATCCCGATTCGTGGCGGATAAAGGCACAGTTGCCAACGCAAAGTGGGTGCATCAGTGACCCGCTCAGAGTCCTGTGGGCCTTGGTTATCATATTTTTGCCTCCTTCTTTGTATATTTTTGAAAACATTCTCGATACAGATTTTTTAGCAGGCTCCGCACTTTTTTAGGGGAAATGCCTTGCTTTTTGGCCACATCGGCGATGGAATACCCCTGCAGACGCAGGATCGCCAGCTCGTACTGAGCCCTGTGGGCAACAGAGGCCAGGTCGTGCAAAATCAATCTGGCCTCCATTTCTTCCATGGGATCCTCCAAGGCGGATGATTCCAAATAGCTTTGCTCCGCTTTCACTCTGCGGGACTCAGCCTTATAAAACGCCGTAATGCTGCGCCGCATGGATTTCCACGCAACGGTAGAGAAGGCGTAGCGGCGCAGTTCTGACCGCATCAAATACCGCCTGACCGCAGATACATACCCCAAAGCGGCAATGTCATAGTACTCACGCTCATCAAGGCCCTCCTCATTAAGGAAGGAATAGATGAGAGCGTGATTATCCGCCGCAAATTGGCGCTGCTCATCTGTCAGGGGGGTCATCCGAATTACAGCGGCAAGTCTTCCGCGTCGCCGTTGATGGTGCCAACTTCAAAGTGCCCTGCGTTGTTGGGCATAACTTTGGCAGGGCGTTCCATCTCCACACCGCTGCCGGCCTCCGCCTCGATATCCCCGGTACGCTGGGAAAGGATCAGCTCGATCTGCTGCCTGAAATTGTTGGCGTAGGCCCTGGCCCGCGACAGCTCCTCGCCGGTGAAGTCGTAGAGTCTCTGGAAGGTCGCCACACTGTAGTCATCCTTGCCGTTGTTCTTTTTCTTCAGGCCGATGCGCACTACGCTTCCGCAAACGCCGCGGCGCCTTGAGATGAATGCGGCATTGACGAAATCGGTGTAGGGCTTGATGCTGGTGGGAGAGAGGGAGAGCTTGATGGGCATGTAGTCCCCGCTGCGGAGCAGGTACAGGACGCGCATGTTCTTGCAGGCTTTGCCTTTTCCGGTGCCTTTCCTGTCGCTGCCAAAACGGTTCATGGGACAGTCGGCGCAGATACTGCCGGGAGTGCCGTAGCCCAACTTACCGTCTGTGGACTGGCAGGCGGGCGGTGTGTTGTCGTCGTAGTCATCGCCGTCAGGCCAGTAGGCGTTGGAGTTGTGGCTGTAGACGATGACGCCGTCCAGGAACTTGGCGTAGTCCGGGTTGTCCGGATCGTCGCCGGGGAGCTCGAATTGAACCTGGCCGCCGCTGGGGATCTTCACGCGCTGGAAGTTCAGCCGGAGGCCGTCCATATCTCCTTCCAGTTCCTCCTTGGTAAAGCCAGAGTCGCTTGCCACCGGTTCAAGATCGGGCAGAACGAAAGGCGGGCACTGCATCATATTAGTTTCCTGAGTATTCATGTGTTTTCCTCCTCGTATTTTTATTTCCGCACAGCCTTCAGGCGGCCATGCGAGTTACATTGTTAATGCGCCGGAAAAGCTCCGGCGACATGGTGATGATTTGATAGCCGATCTCCTCCAGCTTGGAGGCGCGGTCATAGCTTTCCACATCCTGGCTGTGCCGGGTAACGGCGTTGGCAAGGCCGTAGAGGGTGTAGTCGGTGCCCTCAATGAGCCGCTGGAGTACCCCGTCGCTCTCCGCGTCCGTGATGCCCATACTGGAGCTTGCCAGCTTGACCACGCCGGGGAGATCGGTGGTATTCAGCTTCTTGCTCTTGCTCTCCCGCAGCTTATCCAGGACTCTGGCAAACTGGGCTTCGTCCACCGCGGCTCGTACTGTGTCCTGGATCTTCATGATGAACGCACGGTCATCGGCTTCAATAGTCGCCTGAGAATACAGCAGGAAATTCTCATCACTGCTGTTTATCCGGCCAATGTGGTTTCTGCGGGTGCCGGCCTCATTCACCGTCATGCCGTTGGTGCAGACAAGGCGGAAAATCAGAGGCTGGATACTCACGGCGCCCTGGCCCGTCTCGCTGTTGGAGATGACCACTCCGGCCTGAACCACATCGCCGGGAACCACCTCTGCAGTGAGTTTGGGATTGACTACCTTGATATACATGGCGTCATCGGTAATCTGACAGCTCTCATAGATGGCGCCGGGCATCTTCTCAATAATGGGAAGGGTGATGCGGGCAATATCCAGATTGTCGATGCGCCGGTAACGGTTGCTTAAAAACGCCCTTGCCTTGCCGTCGATTGTGCGAACCATACGCTCGCCCTCAGAACGGCCAAGCCAACTGTTTACGTTCTCGGCAAGAAGGCCGATGTTCTCCTGAAGCATCTTGTCATAATACTTCCGGGGAATGTTCAGAAATTCACCGATCTGCCGGTGAGCGGTAGGCAGAATGTCCAGAGGTTCCACTCGATCCAGTCCGTTTTCATCCAGCAGGCGCAGGACAGGTGTTCCGTCGCAAGTCTCCAGGTGCATGTTGCTGAGATTTACCATGTAGTCGGCCTTGGCGTTGCTCTGACGCATAATCTCAGTCAGCGTTTCCTGAATCGTCATTCCTTTCTTCACAAGCACACCTCGCTTTTTACCATGTGACCGCAATACAGGAGTCCCGCACCGTAGCCGTCAGGCCATCCTGTTCTATGAGCTCGGCCAACGCGCCCCAATTGGCTTTGGGCGGAAGACGAGATAAAACGCCTTTCCTTGTCTCACCTTCGTCCTCGCCGTAGCAAGCAATTACCGAGCCATCTTCCTTCAGAAGCAGACTGTTATTACCTCTGGAGTTCAAATCGGACGTCAGCTGCTCCAGGATTTTCTCGGCGTGGACGTCATACCATGCCTGGGGATCCTGTTCCTGACGATTGGGCGGTTCAGACTGTTCCGCCAAGCGTTCTACCGGCGTCATGCTGATAAATGAGCAGGAAAGTTTGCCGCTCTGATCCACCGTAATATCGGCGTAATCATATTTCGGGACACCGTAAACACGGATACGCCCCGTTCCGCCTTGAACAACAAACAGCGCAGGGTCACGCATCAACCATTCCCACCGTGCATTGGGGTAAGCCGTCTTTAGACGATCCGTGATACGGTAGTTGACATGACGTAGAACCATCTCCGCCATGGTCCGGTCAATGCCGGCAGTTTTTTTGCCGTGCCTTTTATAGCCGGCTTTACCTTTCCGTGGAAGGACGACAAGCGAGTACACGACCCACAGCGCCCACACGGAAACTGCGAGGATCAGCAGCGGAAGCTGCCAACGTCCACGCACGATGGCGAGTATTGCGATTAAAACGCCGATCAACAGACCGACACTGTTCCAAATGGGATTTCTTTCTTTCATTTCTTTGAGCCACCTTTACTTTTTTCTTAAACAAAAAAAGAGGCATGATACTCACTCCCATTCCGGGAGATGAGGTATCATGCCTCTTCATTTTGCCGGAGGTTTTCTCCGGCTGTGTCCTAACTCAGCAGGACATGGGTTCGTGGGTATACACGCTATTGACATCATCCTCTCTGCCTTTCGGCCAAAATAAATTTATATAAAAAATACCGATCCGGGCAGACTGCTCCCATCTGAGCGCAGTCCGTCCGATCGGTACTTGCGTACAACCTTAACAACGTGTGCAATCCGGGTGCCGCCCCGTTCCCAAGTCACCGGGACCTGGCTCCACATTTAAAGCGGAGAACGCACAAACAATCAATCGCTAAGGTCACTATACCACAATATATTGCGTATGTCAATAATATTTTTCTGTATATTGTGTTGCTGTTCCTCTGTATTTACGCAATACAGTCCCAAGGCTCATTTCTCCAGCTTAAACTTCAAAAGCATATACGGTTCGATCTCAAGAACCGTTGCTATATTGAACAGCAATTCCAGCGAAAGGCCGCGCTTTACCCCCTGCGCCTCAACAGCGGATAGATGTTGACGGCTGATCCCCAACATCTCTGCCATTTGCTCCTGCGAAAGGTTCTTCTTTTTGCGGTAATATCCAATAGCGTAAGAAAGGTTTTCCATCCGCTGGCTGTTGTCAAAGTGTGCCTCCAAGGAATCACCACCCTTTGGATCTTTGTGTTTATTTTATCCAAAGGGAGAAATAATTTAAATAATTTGTAACACGTCATTGACGTGTTACAAATAGCATTTTATAATTACAATATAGCTTTGATGTTTGCGAGGTAGCATTTTCTGCGCCGGTAGACCCCTTAGGCTGTCATTTTACCTCTCTGAAAACCGGCAAGGGTCTCCGCAATAGCTCTCATTGTGTCATTGTCCTCCGAATTGTCCCAGGGTCTTTCCGGTTGCTTTGGGGATGAGATTTCTGACCGAACAGCCCCATCGTCTTTTGAGGACGGCAAGATCTCCGGGTGGCTCCGTATGACGGAAAGGATCTTTTGCTCCAACGCGTCGTCGTTTTTGACCTGCTGTTCCCGATCCTGTGTGTAACACAGAACCGCGCTTGTGATGAACTGCGCTTTTCGCCTGCCTTGCTGCTCCAGAAGGCGGGAGACCGCCAGCTGCTGTGGATCCTCCAGATTGAACTGTATGGTAAAGCGCCCCGGCTTTTTCTTATCGCTCATACCGTTCACCTTTTATGCGCGAGCCTGTACAGCGTTTCGTACCCTTTGACGTTGGCGCGGATATCCTCTACAAACACAGGATGGGCCACTTTGCCGGAATCTTCGATATACCGTTTGAGGATGATGGAGCCGCCGCCAACGAATATCACAGGAGCTGTCCGAAGCTCCAACTGCCGTTCCCGCAGGGTACTCAGAATGTCCGAGACGAATTCCCGCGCGCATTTCTCCGCTATGGGCGTGACATCCTCGAATCCCATAATCGGTTTTCCTGTGAGTATGGCGTCAACGTCCTCCTCGGTGAGCAGAATATCCCGCGCCGCTCGGACCTGAGAGATGATCCTGTTGTAGAGCATGATGACCCCGCTTTCCAAAGAGTCGCACAGTGAAAGGTCGCCCCGCCCCTTTTTGATCCGCAGATAGTCCATGGTGTACCCTCCGATGTCCACGATCAGGGCTGTTGGAATAGTGGTCAGGGTGGGCAGAATGGACACAGCCGCCGCGTAAGCCTGCGGATAGCAGGCAACGCCGTCGATGCAGATCGAGTAGGGCTTGTCCTGATAGACGAAGCTGACGACACCGCGTCCTGTGAAATACCGGGAGAACGTCTCATGCTGCGTCCCGTAATGGGCAGGCGGAAGTCCGACCGCCAGCTGTACGCGGATCATATCCGAAGAATATGCCCCGGCGGCGTTGATTTCCCCGGCGATGCCAAAAAGGCTGAGAATAAAGAACCTGTCATCCTCAGTCTTGTCCCGGCGATAGGGGATGCGCTGGTCAGATATCTGATAGTATTTTCCCATGTATTTCAGCACATCCGCCCCGTATGGACGCACCTCGCTCTCCCGCAGCCCGGATACAAAGGGTTCGCTCCGCAGGAGCTTGATTTGTTTGTTCCCATGGTCGATTGAAATTAGCATTTTCACTCCTCCTTATACTCCTGTTATACGGAAGCAAAACGCCTTTTTCAACAGCAGCGACAGAAAAACCGGCCATTCAACATGGCCGGTCAATCCGTAAAACGAACAATGTCATTTGGAGTACACCCAATTATGGAGCACAGCTTCTCAAGCGTCAGCATTGTTATGTTTTTCCCTTTCTTCAGAGAATCAAGCGTTTTATTGTCAATGCCGGATATTAAAAGCTGGTACTGGGTTATATTGCGCAGTTTCATTGTTTCCCATAGAGGGCTGTAATCGATCACGTTGCCACCCCATTCACTCTTAATGAACCAAATTAATTATAGGGCGGGTTTTTTAAAAACAGTATTGTGATTATGTCCACAATACTGTATACTGATTCAGGGGGACTTTTATGACAGTAACATTTTGTGGCCACGGAAGTGACGCAATTGGTTATGACGTAGTACACTGGCTTGAAATGACAGTAGAAGGTCTTATAGATCAGGGGGCAACTAAGTTCTATCTTGGCGGATATGGCTCCTTTGACCGTACCGCGGCTTCCGTGGTATGGGACGCAAAGAAAAGTCATCCAAACATTGTTTCTGTCCTGGTGCTTCCTTATCTTGATGCAAAAACCGATGTTGACAGCTACGACTACACGACTTATCCCCCTATTGAGAAGGTGCCTAAGCGGTACGCCATATCGGCGAGAAACCGGTGGATGGTGTCAGAAGCAGATGTGGTAGTAGCCTATGTGCTTTACAGCTGGGGCGGGGCAGCAAAAACGCTCGATTACGCCTTAACAAAGAAGAAAAAATCATTAGCTATGCAGAATGTCAGGGAGGATAAAAATGTCAAGAGAAATCATATATTCGTGCAGATATGATAGTAAAGTCAAATCAGCCGGACGCTGGCACCGCTTCATGCTTCCCAAGAGGATCCGTTTTAAATATCAAGCAGAATGCGACGAGCTTATCCGAAAAGTCAAAGAAGAAAGCGAGTATATTCCCATTCCGGAACGACTCAGTAAGGTGAATGACCTGATTTCCACAGCAAAAGAAATTGCAAATATTTTTGAAATAAACATGGATATCGTCCAACTGGAAGACGGCATTGATTTTAATTTTTACTATGATTCAGGGCTGTTCGTGGGAGAGTGCAAGGAGTATTTTGGCAAGATGTTTCTTACCTGCGACAATGTGACCGTTTACACGCCAAAAAAGAAGAAAAGAAATCTTCCAAGGGGCTGTAATGGAATAATCAACATGACATATTATACCCATAGGCACCTCGTAGCTGGGAAAGAATTGAACCTATCATAGCACGAAAAGCGGGCAGCCACGAATATGGATTGATCCTAATATAAATAATGAAAAAGCCTGCATCCCCTTTATGGAAATGCAGACTTAAAATGTATATTGCTGTGATTGTTTTTTACTGCCATCAGTTACAATCAGTTACAAGGTATATCGGTCTTTGTCGTCTGGATTTGGAACGGATATTTGGCCGACTCAGCTTCAGGTATGTATGGAGTAGTAGGCTTTTGACATGTCTCCGCAGTTGTGGAATATGAGTCCTCCACTGATATACAGTTCTCCTGAAATAAAGGTGCGGAAGAAAAAGGAGTATGGGACGAAATCGTTATAGAGAATGACCCGCTCGTAGCCGCAGAAGCAGTCACGGAGAGCGTGGGAAAGCTTTTTCCTGACAATCCTGTTTTCCAGGCACTTGCGAAGTCCTGCAGTGTCGTTGAATATTATTTCAGGCTCTGCTGTCCTTTCGAGAGAGAGCGTACTCCACGTTTTCGGCCCGTCTTCCTGAGTGCTGGCGTATATGAATTCCGCCAGCTTGTCATAAGGGAGGGTCACCGCTTCACTGCGCCCAAAGAGGTCATGGCTTCTCCTTCGCAGCCATGAGAACTCAACACTCAGAGTACCGTCGGCGGTATTCCGCCGCAGAACAGCAAAAGAATTTATATCCTTGCTGATAACGGAATTCTCGCGCTCAAGGACATCAAGCTCATGCCGTGAAACCAAAAATCTGGGACTTGACTTCCACTTCCGGGAGAAGGTTTTAAATCCGATAAAGTCCCCATCGGAAAATACTTTCACAAGGGTCCTGTCACTCATTGCCACGCACCTCTTTGTCAGCACGTTTTTTGTAGTCATCACAACGGACGACTATCCGGCCCTCATCCGCGATTTCCTCGACACCGTAGCAATAGTGGTCGCAATTCATCTCCTCAACACCGACATTGTGGACACAGTTTATGCACTTGTCCTCGGTTGTACGCCGATTCAGCTCTGCGCTGATAGCCTCGTACCTGTCCTTTGCCCGTTCCCAGGCTTTGTTTTGCGGCAGCCTGGAACGGCGCATACCGTCTCCCCAGTTTCCACAGGGCTTTTCTGTCTCTGCATAATATCTGGCTTTAGTGGTGTCCAGCATTTTTTTGAGCGTTTCGGTTTTATACCTTCTGTAGTCTGCCATATTGCGCTCCTTTCTTTATATTCCGGCCATTTCAAAAAATTGGGCCGGCTTCAATACCGGGACGCCAAGCTCCCTGGCCTTGTCGAGCTTGCTTCCGGCGTTGTCGCCGCAAATAAGGTAATTTGTCTTTCGCGTGACCGAGCTGCCGGCGACAGCGCCGAGAGATTCAATTTTCGCGTTGATCTCATTCCGGGTGTATGGCTCCACCTTGCCGGTGACTACGATGGTCATACCGGCAAACGGATTACCGCCGGACACTTCGACAGCCTCTGTCTCCGGTGGACGGACAGTGACGTAATTGCGAAGCTCCCACCACAGATACCAGTTTTCCTCCCGGCTGAACCAGTCGGTGATGTTCTGATGCAGAGTTCCACCAAAGTCGGGGAGGGTCGTAAAATCAAAGCTGCCGCAGACAGCCGCCTCAAATTCGTCGAGACTGCTGTGAAAACGCCTGGCAAGCGCGCGACTGGCTGTGTTGCCGATCATGGGAATATCCATGGCGATCAGATACCGCTCAAAGGTGGTGTCACGACTACGCCCAATTGCCTCCCAAAGCTTTTGCCAGGATTTTCCCCCAAAGCCGTCAATGTCGAGTATAACGTCCCGGTGTTCATCCAGTCGGTAGATGTCCAGACGATCCTTTAACAGCCCCCGACCTATCAGCTTCTCCAGAGTATTTTCGGAGAGCCCTTCGATGTTCATGGCCTTCTCGCCGACAAAGTGGACAAACTGTTTTAACCGCCGGGTGGCGCAGTCTGGGTTGTCGCAGAACAACGTCTTTGTGCCGTTGTTTTCATGGATGCGTGTGGGCTGGCCGCAGCAGGGACAGTTTTTGATGACCAGCCTGTCCATATCGAAGCCGCCACGATCCAGATTCTCCTCCACGTGGGGGATGATCATGTTTCGCTTGGAGACCAGAATGCGGTTTCCGGGCATCAGCTCCAGATCCTCGATGAAAGACAGGTTGTGGAGACTGGCGCGGGACACGGCGCAGCCATCGATCTCCACCGTCTCAAATATGGCGACAGGGGCGATCTCACCGGAGCGGGAGGGCGTCCATTCAATACTGCGGAGCTTTGTTTCGGACAGATCATCCTCAAACTTGAAGGCGATTCCATCCTTATAGTGATGCCCGGTGCGTCCACAGCCTTTGGAATACGCAACGCTGTTGTAGGTCACAACGACGCCGTCTATAGGAAGCCTGGCATTTTCCGCCACCTTCCGTATTCTTTGAATGCCTGATTCCATCTCTTCCTTCGTCAGCTTTCTGTTGGAGACGAGGAAGGGACAGCGTTGAAATCCCAGCGGATCCAGAGCCCTCAGCCTGTCGGATTTGTTCTCCAGCTCATCAAAGCCCTCCAGAACGCTGAACGGTATGAAGGTCACGTGCCGATCCCGGCAGTCCTCTGACTTGAGCAGCCGGACGGAACCCGCTGCCAGATTACGCCCGTTTCGATAAGGCTGTCCGCCACTGTCCAGAAGTTTCGCCTTCATAGCCTCAAAATCGTCTGTCCGAATAAACGCCTCACCGGTAACCACCAGCCTGCCCTTGTGAGGGATCTGCGTGGGAATACCGCTGATGCCCCGGACGTTGTGCGTGATGGCTTCTCCTTCATTGCCGTTCCCGCGGGTAGCGGCCTCCTGAAGGCTTCCGCCCAGATAGGTTAACTTGACGGTAAGCCCGTCCAGCTTCGGCATGAGCATAACCTTCATGTCTCCCATGAATGAACAGAGATCCTCCACACGTTTTGTCTTGTCCATAGACAAGAGCGGGATGGTATGAACGGTCTTTTGGAGCTTTTCCACAGCGGGCCATCCCACAGTCTGAGTCGGGGAGTTTCCCATCCTGATCCCCAACTCCTGTTCCAAAGATTTGAGTTCATCAAAGAGCCTGTCGTATACCTCATCGCTCACTGTCGGAGCGTTGAGACTGTAATATTCGTATCTGTACCGGTTCAGCTGAGCGGTAAGCGCCCGAATCCGGTCAAAATATGCGTTGTCTTGTGACATATGTTTTCCCCTTTCTTCAAATGAAATCGACTGGCGTGCCGAAAACGGTACGCCAGTCTTTGTTTTTTTACGCCGCTTCCATCAAGTCGGCAGTCAGCACGTCCACAAGTCTGTGACCGGAAAGCTCACCTGTGTGGATGATGACATTATCCCGGCGCATCTGATCAAACTCCTGCTCACGCAAGATGCGGCTCTTCGCGGCCTTCCTGCGGTCTCCGATGGAAAGGCGCTTGTTGATGACGCCCTGCCATTCTGTGAGGAACACTTTGGCACTCTCAATGTCGGCCTCCTGGCGGTCATACTTGGTGCGCTTTTGCCGCACAGTGCCGTCCGGCTCCACCTCCAGGGTGTAATACGGAACATTCAGGGCAGGCGCACGGCGGAGGAAGAGAATATAAGACTCATGCGTCTCGATCCTGTCCCAATATCTGTCACTACGGCTAAGGCAGTGACAGAGCGCGTCACCCTCTACAAGAATGTCCAACACACCGCAGGGAGCGACAACGGCGAAGTCGTCGTTTGCGTACTCATACTTTTCCTTGAGCGATTTGCAAATGCCGTCCAGATTTGGATGGGCCTTGAGTATGTCGTCGGCCTGTTTTTTAAGATCCTCCTGTTTACAGCGCAGAACAAGCTCGTCATGCCTCTGGCGCAGGAGCCTCACCCGATAGATGATCTCGTCTCCCGTATCCATCCCCAGTTGTTCAGCCATGGAAAGGTAGTCCTGCCAGGTGGTGAGTACCTGCTTTATAGTCTCGCCGCTCTCCAGTGCCTGCCGCCTGAGATAATGGCAAATCTGAGGAACGCTCATCTTCTGCCGGATGAAGCTGACATGGACAGGCTCGATTTTGTTTTCCTCAAGCCACACCAGTGATTCATCGGGAATCACCTGGCCGCTATTCTTTTCCTCCCGAAGCCATCGCAGGATGAGATGACCTCCATTGAGGTTGCGCAGCCGTGAAAGATCCTGCTTATCGATTCCCAATGCTTTTGTCAAACTGGATGCTTGAGGATAGCGGATGATTTCATTTAAGTAATAGTATTGTTTCCAGCTTTCCTCTGTCAGTTTTGGGAGACCGGCCTTCCAAAGCTGTTCAAAACGCGGGTATTTTTTGATTAGTGCCAGATACCTGTCCGGATTTCCTGTGAAGCCGCGAGCACGCAGCCATTCTATGAGTCCTGTATGTTTCAACGCATTTCTGACAAGGTGGGGCAGTGTCTTTCCATAGACCCGTCCGTCCTGATTGCCATGCGTGGCGTAAATTCTGTTAGGACTCATCCAATTACAGTTTGGCTCTCCGGCGATCCACCGGTTTGTGCTTTGCTTGTAAACCCCCCAGAAGTATGTACGGGGAGATAACTTGCCGTCATAGATCACGCGCCAATGCTCGGAGCAGAATATTTCCGGCTGTCTGTATGTCTCCTTTGAGTACATGCGCCGTGCCCAAAATTCCCTGACAACAAAGCCGTCGGGTCTTGGCTGAATCAGGTATATGCTGACTTCATTGGTGTCCATAAACCGGCCCAGTCTGCCAAGGGACTTATATGTGATCTCATGCCGGCAGCGCGGACAGTGACCGACCTTGCAGTGGTGAGGTTTCTCTTGGATCGGGACGTCCTTACCGCAGAATGTGCAGTAGCCGGTCTTGGCGCCGCCTCTGCGGTACTCGTAGAATATGAAATTCTGAGGGATGCCCACCTTATCCACCCATCGACCCCAATCCTTGGGAAGGGCGGGGGTCAAAGCCATGTCCGCATCCCACTTGGCCGTCTCTTTCCGATAGCGTTTATAACGCTCTTCAAGCCGCAGCCTCATCTGGTATTCAAGAATCGCGTCATACCCCGTTTTCTCCGAGCCAAGATACTGTCCCACCATTTTGGAATCCCTGTCGGGGATCCATGTACTCGGCCAACAGGGAAGATAATGGGGCCAATCCAACCTGTCTACCTTAGCCTCCAACCATTTGTTATTGATGCAGTCGTAGGTGACAAACCGCCTGGCCTCGCCGTCTATGTAGACCATATAAGATGGCAGCCGTCCTTCTGATCTCAAACTACCCGGATAATACAGCGCCGCTTTCAAAATGCCGTTCTCTACTTGGCAGCGCAGATATAATTGGTATTTGCGCGGCGCCTGATAAGATTTGGAGTAATAATCATTGGACTTAGTATTCTGAGGCACATCTTCCTTCGCGATTTTTATCATTTTGGATGTGGCCATCAACCGCCGCATCTGCAGCAGTTCCTTTTTCTTCACGTTTACACCGCCTTTCTTTCTATTAAATCAGTGTCATACCAGCGATCGGAAATGATTTTTTCACCATCCACCCGCACCATGGCAATCTGGACGATCTTTTCGCCGTCCGGCGACTCTTTGGCAAAGCCCAGAACGTCTCCTTTTTTCCCGGAGGCCAAAGGATCGATGCCTCGAACGATCACGAAGCCGTTTTCCGCACGGCCACGGTTCAGTTGAACATATCTGTTCCATTTGCGGCCCGGATGATCCGCTATGTACGCCAGAGCGTGCAGGACAAGCTCGGATAGGTCAAGCTTTTTAATGATGGTGAGCTCTGTACACGCGATTTTGGAATCATGCTCGTCCTCGTCAACGTCGCCGCCGGCATTCACCAGGCAGTATTCGGAACGTCTTATGTTGCTGTAATAGGTCAGACAATCCAGCGGATCCTCCGCACAGTGGAATCCGTTCGCGGCACAGTTGGCTTGATCGGTCACGTTGAGTCCCATCACAAACTGGTAGCCACGGCAGATGAGTCCCCGGTCAAAACCCTTATACGCAATCATCCGGCCTTCTCCTCCGGCATCAGAAAGTCCCCGAAGGAAATCTGGCTCATGTCATCCGCAGGCTTGGGGACAGGTTTATCCTCTTTCCTTGGTGCTTCAGGTTTTTTCTCTCCGGGTTTTGCCTTCCCTTTCGCAGAGCCTTTGGATTTTGAACCGGAACTGCCGCGATAGGGATTTGGAACGAACTTCTCTTCTTCCTCCTTATCTTCCTTGACATCAGGATCATTGAAGTAGTCCACAGCCCATTGGTAGCACAGGTCATCCGGTACGTCACAGCCGTAGCCCTGTGAACCGGTACCGGGCTGTATTCCGTTTGCTTTCAGCTCATCCTGCACATATTCCCATGCTTTCCGACTGATATACTGGAAGCAGTGGACCATGCTTTTGCGGGGGTGCATTGCTTTTCTCGCAAGTGCGGGGTCCTCAATGCACAAGGTCTGGATGTACTCGGCAACGCACTCCTTCATGTTGCGACGGGTCAGCTTTTCGGTATCCTCGCTGACCCGCTTCATAGAGGCGGCCATCACCTCTTCGTCGCTCATAGCGTCCAGGCGGTCAAGCTTTGCCTGAAGATCTGCCTGTTTTTTACGCTGCCGGGCGTCAAATTCGGCCTTCCTCCTTGCCTCGGCCTCCTCATGCGCCTGACGCTTTGCTTCCTCCGTTTCCTCAGCCGCACTCACCGAAGCGGAAGCGGTGGCATCCTGTACTGGCACGGTTTCTGCGGGTATATTTTCCGGTGAAGGATCAGCCTCAACATCCACATCCACCCCGTCGTCGTCAAAGGCGGAGGTATCAAAGCCGTCCGCTGACGTGTTTCCTTCATGGAATTCAATATCCATCTCTGAAAATGCTCCCATATAAGATTACTCCTTATTTCATTTCTTTTTTTGATAAAGCGCCAACAGCCAATCGTCGATTCCCTTGTAAGCGGGATCCCAGTTGAGCTGGCGGCAGATCATTTTGTGCTTCAATGCCAAATTGTGTACGGCGCACGCCCCGCGATAAACACCCACATTGTGGTGCTTGTCCATGTCCTCCGCCTCAATGATCTCCTCGGTGCCGTTCCGACTGAGGAAGGAAAACAGCTCATCAAGGCCGCCCGTGTTGTTAGCTCCGACGGTGGCCGCGAAGGTCCGCCCCGTCAGGGCGTTGGCTATGTCCGCCTTCAGCGCCCCCTCTGTCACATACACCACACGCGCGTGCGGATCTCCGACAAAATGAATCGGGCTTCCGGAAGTGACGCCGAGCTTTTTACCGGCTGAGGAAAGGGGCAGATATTTTGCTCCCTTCTTCTCAGGAGGAGCGTTATCATCCCGGATGGGGTTGTCCAAACGGATCTGCAAGCCGTGCAAAAGACCGTCCACGCCCCGTTGAGGAATGAGAAACCCCGATGTGCGCTGATAGAACTTGACAGTCCATCCACCGTTGTCATCCACATAGAAGCCGGGAACGCCCTGCACACGAAGCCCCCGCTCCATGAGATCCTCAGTAAGCTCCCGACAAAGGCGGTACGGCGGGGTGCTTTTGAAGCCAAAGCCGTCAATCTCCTCATCCGTCAGTCCTCGCACCGTGCGCAGATGCTCCCTGTGGGCTTGCGTCAGTGTAAGCGAGGAGAGCAGGGCTGTCAGCGTCCGATGGATCTCCCGTTCAGGAGCTCTGTCCGAAGCGGGAGCCCCCTGCGGCTGTTTCCCGGTGCCGGTGACTGCCGGCGCATCGCTTTCCGCAGGGAATCCGCCCACCGACAGGGCATCGCAAATCTCACGGTAAGCCTGGGCATTGCTGACTCCGTGGATCTTGCCGTAAAGAGGAAGCATCCCGCCGCTCTCCCCGCAGTGAAAACAATGCCATGTATTCGTTTGCGGGTAAAGGCCCATCCTTCCACGGTGCTCGCCGCAGATGGGACAGTCAGCGTACACCACCAGGGGATTCCCCCTTCGCCTGATATTCAGGCGAAGGAGGTAAGCCACGTCCATAATGGTAAAGGGGAAATCCGACATGATATGAGTGCCTCACTCCTTTCCATCTAACGCGGGGCGGCGCGGCGGGTTTATCCTGCCTTTTTCAGCTCCAGATCCTGAATCAGCAGATGCGCGGCGGCCTTCTGAATGTTGCCGCACTCGCAGAATTGGGTGAGGAAGAAATGGAGGCTGGAGGGCCGGCGCCTCGCAATCTCCTCCATTCTCATCCCCTTGCAGGTGCCTTTTTGCACCATGACATTCCCGGCCTCCTCCATGGTCATACACTGGAGGATCTGCTCTATGGGCGTGTCATCCGTATAAGGCGGCTCAGTGGATTCGACTTC
This sequence comes from uncultured Oscillospiraceae bacterium, assembly GCA_947626845.1. GTDB lineage: Bacteria > Bacillota > Clostridia > Oscillospirales > Oscillospiraceae > RUG626. The sequence continues at coordinate 18,230 of CANQTW010000039.1, forward strand.
CAACTCCGTGATGGCGGTAGGCGTTTCGGGGGATCGCTGAACCGTGATTTTCTCCGCCGACGGAGGCGATTCCAGCATCGACAGCAGGGATGACTGACTGCCTTCGGTACCAACGGCCTCCTGAGGCGCTTCATCGGAGGTTCCTTGGGGAATCTCTTCCTTCGGCTCCTCGATTGGAGCGGGTTCAGGTGACGCGAGAGTGGGAGCGGCGTTCTCCGGCGGGACGGGGGCCGGTTCCCCGGCGTCAGGCTGGACAGCCTTGGAGGTTCTGCCCGTCGGAACGGGGACAGTTTCTTTCGCCTTTGTTGGAGGTGCGGGCAAAAGGGGAGCATCATCCGCGGCTGTATGGGTCAAATCACAGAGCTGGATGCCGAAGCCGGCACTGTCCAGCGCCTCCTTGAGGGCCTCCTCCTGCGCGTCACGGATGTAGTTTCGTGTGTCCTGCGCCGATTTATTTGCGGTGAAGCTTCCGGCGGGAACGGGGTCGTCCCTATTGAGGAACACCTTCGCCTCAAAGATCGCAAGCTGACCGGTGACTCTCAACGGGGTCAGGAGCATTCTGCCGTTTGGACACGCCAGGCGGAACCAAAGACGCTGGTAGGCGGGATCCAACCGCCAGGTTGTTTTTCCGTTGGAACCAACGACCCTTTTCAGGTACTTCAAAGGATCGAAGCCCGGCACCTTGTGGAGGGCTCCTGCGGCGGGGACTGTGCTGATGATCGTGTTTTTGTTCATTTCTGGATCTCCTTTCAAATAATGTATTTTAACGGATACACCGTTGTGGACAACAAAAAAAGACGCATGTTCCGGTTTCCCCGGCACCTGCATCTGTCATCCCGCCCGCTTCAACGCTTCGTTAGGAGAGTACGCCCTGCGGTTCAATTCCTGAAGGTAAAGTCTCGCCCGCTCACCCAAGAGCGTGTTCCGCTTTCCCTTTCTCGTTTTGGATATCGCCATGTACAAAGCTTTCTTCTGTCCCACCAGGATCACCCGACCTTTGGCGCGGGTCACGGCGGTATACAGAAGATTCCGATTCAGCAGGATCCGATGGGCCGCCGAAAGCGGAATGATGACCGTATCGTACTCCGACCCCATCGCCTTGTGGATCGTCATAGCATAGGACAGCTCCAATTCTTCCAGAGCCTCCAGTGGGTACTTGGCGTACCGCCCGTCAAATTTGACAATAACGGTATCGGGGCGGATTTCCCGTATCGTACCTACATCGCCGTTGAAAACGCCCTTTCCGATTTGATTGCCCTGCCGGTCATAGATGACCATGTTGTAGTTGTTCTTGATTTGGATCACCCGGTCGTGAAGCCGGAAGCTCCTACTCCCATATATCACGTCCGGTTTGCCTTCCGCATCCGGGTTGACATCCTCTCGGATGGCTGTATTCAGACTGTTTGAGGACGCCTCTCCTTCCGAACGGAAGGGAGAGAGGATCTGCAGCTGCCCGACGCCGATCCTTGCGGCCTCCTCCCGATAGAGGCGGCGGATCGTCTCAGCGGTCTCCTCCTGGGTCGCCGCAGGGACAAAAGAAAAATCCGGTCCGTAAAGGAGTTCTCCGTTGCCCTCATTGATGAATCTGGCGTTGTAGGCAATTCGGCTGTCCTGAGCCTGTCGGAATATCCGATCCAGCACAGTCACAGGGACAATTCCGCTCGCAATGAGCTCGTGAAACACATTTCCTGCCCCCACGCTCTCCAACTGGTCGGCGTCGCCCACCAGCAGGACCTTGGTTCCGGGGGTAAGCCTTGAAAACAGCTGATGCGCCAACCACATATCTACCATGGATGTCTCATCCACGATGAGAAGGCCGGCCTCCAGCGGCTGCCTTTTCTTCCGCCCGTCGCCGTCGCCGTGGAGTCCCAGCAAGCTGTGCAGGGTCTGTGCGTCCTCCACTCCCGTGGTCTCCGCCATACGCCGGCTGGCCTTTCCGGTGGGCGCCGCCAGAGCGATCTTTTTGTCGGGAAAGAGCATACGGTATGCTTCCACCACGGCGCGGAGGATCGTGCTTTTCCCTGTACCCGGTCCACCCGTAATGATGGACAGGTTGTGCCGAAAGACCGTCTCCACACCCTCGATTTGTCTGGGAGACAGGGTAATGCCAAGCTTCCCTCTGACTTCCTGCATCACCTGGCGAAGATCCACGGGCTTTGGGATCTCCATAACCATTTGCGCTACCTTGTACGCCGTCTCTGTCTCCTGACGGAACACCTGCGGAAGATAGAGCTTACTATCACTCGACACCACCACATTGCTCAGGATCATGTTTTCCAGTTCCCGCTCCACCTGCTCCTGGTCTACAGGGATTTCTCCCAATTCCATAGATTCATTGAGGAGCTTCAACGCGCTTCTCAGCATGTGATCCGTTTCCAGAAAGAGGTGCCCACTTTCGCTTCTGGCCTTTTCCAGCGTGTAGAACAGGGCGCCGCGAACACGAACCGGGTCGCAGAGACTGCCGCCGGATTTCCGGACAATGGCATCCACTCTTTTGAATCCGAAACCTGGTACCTCGCAAAGCCTGTACAGGCTCTCCCGCAGAAGCTCCGCCGCTTCGACCCCAAAATATTCGTAGATCTTCATGGCGGTGTTCGGCGTCACCT
>CANQTW010000040.1 GCA_947626845.1 uncultured Oscillospiraceae bacterium
TCATTCTCAATTCCCTGGGCTTCATTATGGCATACATCACGCCCTTCTTTACCGGCGGACAATACACGCCGTAACAGTGTATGGGTATTCTTGATGGAATCGTAGAGTGGATCGCGGAGCAAGTCATGCATGGCCTGGATTTGATCAACACATCAGTTTTGGGCGCGCTTGGCTGTGATATGAGTGTGTTTCTGCGGTACTTTCCTGCGGCACAAACCATGTATGAGGTGTTCGTAGCCTTGGCTATCGGACTGATCCTCCTCTTATGGGTTTGGAATCTGTTTAAAAACTTTGGCATCGGTGGAGGCGGCGAGGCGGAGGATCCGGTAAAACTCAGTATACGGGCCGTACTCTTCATCCTTCTGGCCCTGTACTCCGATCAAATCGTGGACATGGCGCTGGACATTGGCGGGACGCCGTACAGCTGGATCATGACTTCCGCGCTCCCTGATTTGAGCTTTGCGGATTTTAACTCTGTCCTGCTCACAATCATCGGCGTCTGCGCCAACGGAGCCGTGGCTTTGATCGTACTCATACTGTTGCTCATACTGGCTTGGAACTACATAAAGCTCCTGTTTGAAGCGGCGGAGAGATACGTTCTTCTGGGTGTTCTTGTTTTTACCGCGCCCGTCGCTTTTGCTATGGGCGCATCACAGGCTACGTCCAATATTTTCAAAAGCTGGTGCAGGATGTTTGCAGGACAGATGTTCCTGCTGGTGATGAACGCATGGTGTCTGCGGTTGTTCGTGAGTATGGTGGGTACGTTTATCGCCAACCCGCTTTCCATTTGAACGGAGGAAACGCGATGAAAAAATGTGTAAAGCTTCTTGCCGTTCTGTTTGTGGCGGCGGTGTTCTTCCAAAGCCTGTGTATGCCGGCCTTCGCCATTACAGAGAGTGAGGTCGAGGCTCAAGTGGCATCCTCCGGCAAGGCGGCTGTCACCGGGAACGTGTTAATCTGGTTCCTGTGCGCCGTGGCGTTTTTGAAGGTATCACAGAAAATTGACAGCTTCATGGCATCGTTGGGGGTCAATGTGGGACGGACAGGAGGCTCGCTGCTCTCTGAGGCAATGATTGCTATGAGGGCCTTAACGATGGTCGTGGGCGGTAAGGGAGGCGGTACGGGCGGAGTTAAAGCCTCCGCCGGCAGTGGCGGCGGGCGGGCCGCTTCTACCGGAATGACAGGATTCTTTAAGGGAGGGCTGATCGGGATGGCAGGAAGGCATATCACAAACAGCGCGGTCAAAACCGCTACCGCGCAGACCTCCGCAATCTACACCGCTCGCAGCCAGGCGGAACAGGCGGCGGGCAGCGCCGGAACGGATGGCGGCTCCCACGGAAACGCGGCCGGTGACGATGTGATGCCTGATCATGTACCCAGTGAAACGCCCGGCGTAGCTTCCGGAGCAATGACCGACATGAGCGCCGATACAGCGGTTGGTACAGCAGTCGATTCCACGCCTGACGCGACCTCCGGCATTATAGCGCAAAATGATTCCACAAGGTCCGATAAAGATATTTTCCACCAAGGTTCGTCGGTTGAGGCGGCAAGCCTTAGTGGTACAGTCCCTCCCGGTGAGCCTCCTCAGGAGGGGGTTATTTTGACGGGGGCAGAAATGCCTGTGACCGCTTATGAGGCGGATCCGTCGCCGGAAGTTGAGAGCGGCCCAAAAGACAGTTTGCCATCGGACAGAACGCCTGTTCAAATGGAAAATACCGATGTAAGCGGCAATACCCTCGTATACATGCCGCCGTCAGGCAGCCCTGTTTCTGTTGTCAATAACGGCGCCGATCCGTCGGAAGGCGGTGAGCGGGTTACTCACAGTGACAGCGAACGCGTACAGGAGTCGCGTATCTCCTCGTCGAATCATCAAGTCACTCAATCAAATCACTCATTTGTGCGCGGGGCGGCTCTACCCTCCCTGGGTGGAGCGATATTCTCCAAATCGCTTATATCCGGCGGAAGCTTTGCCAACAATGTGATCGGAACTGTGGCGCGTGGGGAGGTTGCGGGAAGCATCACCGGGGACATAGCTTCCCGGTCAATGATCTCCTACATGGGCTATGCCGGTAAAGGCATTGTCAACAGCGACGCCCCTTCCTACTCGGATGTGGAAATAGGCCGGGGCAGGATCACGGGCGTGGAGACCGCGCCTGGCAGCCCGGAAGGGCGGGAGTTTGCCATGTACCATGCGGAACAGTACACCGCGCCGACAGGCGAATACGCAAAAGTCACGTCCGCCGACGGGACGCTGTGGTACAAGCAGTACGCCCAGGACGCAGTCGAGCGAAAACCGTACAAGGCTCCCGACGACACGGTGGCCTACCAGGAGAGCATCGTCAAAAGGCTGCCCACCCCGCCGAAGCGCAAAGACCGAATATAAGGAGTTCCTATGAGACAAGACGAACGGGATATCTACTACATCCCACCGAATTTCATTGAGGGCGGCACCCTGCTGGGCGGCATGTTCAAGACACGCAACGTGATCGAGGCGGGTATTCTGGTAGCTGTGACCGGGGTACCCGTCATGGGTCTGGCAATGTCCCTTACCGCCCGTATCATACTTCTTTGCCTCACCGCCCTGCCACTGGCGCTGGTGGCGCTCATCGGAATCGGCGGCGGGAGCCTCTCGGAATTTGTGATTCAATTCTTTGCTTTTCTTCGCAATCGGAGGACACTGGACAAAAATGCGGAGAAAGAGAAGAAAGAGCCAACGCCAAACAGGGGCAGAAAAGTGAGGAAAAGCAACATTCCCCGAAACCGCAACAGTATGCGGGTGGATGTAAAGGAGCGAAAGGTCAACAAGTACAAGACCTTTATTCCGCAGGAGAAAAAGCCTCTGAATCCTCTTGCTGAATATGTGCCAATCGAAAAGATCCAGCATGGGGTCATATACACCCGTGATCACCGCTATGTCAAGGTGGTGGAGGTGGTGCCGGTAAATTTCCTCCTTCGGAGCGCACAGGAGCAGAGGAGCATCATTTGGTCCTTTATCAGCTACCTGAAGATTGCGCCGGCGAAGGTGCAGTTTAAGGTGTTGACAAAGCGGGCGGACATTGACCGTCATGTGCAGGCAGTGCGCCAGGAGATCGAGAGGGAGACCGACCCGCGCTGCCGGACGCTCCAAGAGGATTACCTGAGGCTCATCCGTCGGCTCGGTTCCAGGGAAGCCATCACCCGCCGGTTCTTCCTGATATTTGAGTATGAACCTCTGCCAGGAACCAAGCGGGGGCACGAGGAGGAAGAGGCTATAGCTGAGCTCCAGACCGCGGCGCGTTCCGCCGCCAACTATCTGCGACAGTGCGGGAACAGCATTGTCCTCAACTACGACGATGAAAGCGAGGCCGCGGCGGAGATTCTTTACCATATTCTTTGCCGGAAGGAGAGCAATGAGCACTCCTTTGAAGAAAAACTCAGCCGTGTGACAGCGGAGTACATGGCGTCCGGTCGTTCACCGGATGATGTGCCTGTCAACGAGTTCTACGCCCCCTCCCGCATCGACTTTTCCCATGGCCGGTATATCTGCATTGACGGCATCTACTACGCCTATATGCTGGTTCCCTCCGGCGGCTATAAATCTCAGGCCCCGGCGGGGTGGCTGAGCCTTTTGGTCAACGCCGGGGACGGGATCGACCTGGATATGTTTCTTACCCGCCAGCCCAAGGATCGGATGATCCGAAAGCTGGGACAGCAGCTGCGCATCAACCGGAGCAAGATCAAGGAGACCAGCGACACCAACACCGACTTTGACGACCTGGACGGAGCCATCCGCAGCGGGTATTTCCTAAAGGACGGCCTGGGAAACAACGAGGACTTCTACTACCTCAATCTGCTCGTCACGGTCACCGCCGGGAGCGTGGAGGATCTGGAGTGGAAATGCGCGGAGATGAAAAAGCTCCTGCTGTCCCAGGACATGGACGTGCAGCCCTGTTCCTTCTGCGAGGAACAGGCTTTTTTGTCCTCCCTGCCCCTTGTCTCTCTGGAAAAACACCTCTACGAGAGGTCAAAGCGAAATGTGCTGACGCTCGGCGCAGCAAGCTGCTATCCCTTCACCTCCTATGAGATGTGCGACGACAACGGCATTCTTTTAGGTGTGAATAAGCACAACAATTCTCTAATCATCGTGGACATCTTTGACTCCCGCATCTACAAAAACGCCAATATTGCCATTCTCGGCACCAGCGGTGCCGGCAAGAGCTTTACCATGCAGCTGATGGCAACGCGGATGCGGCGCAAGGGCATCCAGGTGTTTATCGTAGCCCCGCTTAAAGGCCATGAGTTTCACCGGGCCTGCTCCAACATTGGCGGCGAGTTCATTCAGATCTCCCCCGCGTCGCAAAACTGTATTAACGTCATGGAGATACGCAAGGTGGACAGGACGGTGGATGAAATGCTTGACGGCCCCGGTGTGGAAAAATCCCTGCTGGCCGCCAAGATCCAGCGCCTCCACATCTTTTTCAGCCTGCTCATCCCCGATATGAGTCACGAGGAGCGCCAGCTTCTCGACGACGCGCTGATCCGTACATACGCAAATCTCGGCATTACCCACGAAAACAGTTCGTTGGATGACCCTGAGCATCCCGGACGGTACAGGACGATGCCGGTGCTGGGCGACCTTTACGAGGTTCTGAAGGAGTCCCCCGATACACGGCGGCTTGCCAATATCATAAACCGCCTGGTCAACGGCTCCGCCCGCACCTTCAACCAGCAGACCAATGTGTCCTTGGACAACAAGTATACGGTTCTGGATATCTCGGAGCTCACCGGCGACCTTCTGACCGTGGGGATGTTCGTGGCGCTGGATTATGTGTGGGACAAGGCGAAGGAAAACAGGACTGTGGAAAAGGCCATATTCATCGACGAGTGCTGGCAGCTGATCGGCGCGAACAGCAATCGGATGGCTGCGGAGTTCGTGCTGGAGATCTTCAAGATCATTCGCGGTTACGGCGGCTCCGCCATCTGCGCCACTCAGGACATCAACGACTTCTTTGCCCTGGAGGATGGCAAATACGGCAAGGGCATCATCAATAACGCCAAGACGAAGATCCTTCTGAATCTGGAGGAGGAAGAGGCCCGCAGAGTCCAGTCGATCCTTCACCTGTCCGAGGCCGAGGTCATGGAGATTACCCATTTTGAGCGAGGAAGCGGCCTCATCAGCACCAACAATAACAACGTGACCGTTGAGATCAAATGCAGTCAGATGGAGAAGGAGCTAATCACCACCGACCGGCGGGAGCTTCAGGAGCTTTTGGGAAGAACAGGCGAAAAGGGTTCCGCGTAATGTGGAGATTATACGGCGATTATACGCGCCGGCTCCGAAGTGAAAGAAGCAATACGCCCGCAATGCGCAGGCAATACGATTTTATAAAGGTTGTGAGGAGCGTATACGGACTTAATACGCACAGAGGGCCGGATGTTCAATGCTGTACGCCCGTAATACGGCGATTATACATAAACACTGAGGTAAGAATCCATGAAAACAAGAGATCAGATCTATGCCCGCGATGCGGGCGCTCTTCTGCGGGACATCACCATGTACCGTGTCCTGACGGAGGCACAGCTTCTGGGGCTTCACCCCGGAAGGGATGAAAAAACGAAAAACCTGCTCTCCTACCTGGTCCGTCAAAACCGGGCCTGGCTGGTGGACGGATATTACTGCGCCGCTGCGGACAGCTTGGAAAAGGTTGACCGGGGGCTTATGGCGGCCGTGTGGGTGCTGTTAGATTTCATCAAGGATGTGGAATACCACGCCGCCGGAGACTATCCCGCCAAAATCATCTTTTTCGCCGGCGGGGAGATCTACGAGATCGTGGAGGCCGTCCGGGGCAAGGAGATCCTGCTGTCCCGTGTGCTGGCGAACAGTGGGGGTCAAGCTTCCCGGTATCTGGTGATCGTGGAGGAGCCGAAGCAGATTTCGGAGATCGACATTCCCAACGTCAGCGGGTACTGTACCGTTTCCGATGAGGGTGAGGTTCGATATTACAGGAAGGAAGGGGCAGGCCCTTGAACCGTTCCGCCGTATCCCAGAGAATATCCTCCATTTTGAACGACATACAGCGATTGCAAAGCGCCCTGTATGCCATGAACGCCACCGATATCCAGCGATATCCGGACAACTACGAGGTCCTGTCCACCGACGCCGCTCTTCGGGCGGAGACAGTGGCGTGCCGTCTGCGTCATCTTTTGTATGTCACCACTGGCGTCAGAAAGAGCGAGTACCTCACCTCCGCCGCCGAGACACAGGGGGTGGAGATCCGGCAAAGAGGCGGCATTGTGGAGATCACCTTGCCATGCCTCCTTCCAAAACGCAAGCAGTCCCACAGCACGGAATATCTGATCGATCCGCTCACCGCTGCGTTGGAGCGGTATGTCATGGGACACGCAGTCCAAAGGTTTCGGCGCTGTACGATCTGCTTTTCACATAATTACAGCCGGGAAAACCCGGAACGCCGCGTCAGGGATTACGACAATCTGGAGGTCAAACAGATCCTGGACGCGGTGGCGGCTTATCTCCTGGTGGATGACGGAGGACTGCTGTGCGATGTGTATCATACCACAAAGCTGGCTGATATGGACTGTACGCGGATATTCGTCATGGACACTTCCCGCTTCCCCGTATGGCTTGATTCACAGGGGATCGCGGCTCAGGCCATCGGTTCCGCATAGGAAAACCATATCCCATTTTGGCGTTTTTTCTTTCCTTTGAATGGGATATGGTCTTTCCGATTGAATGATCCCGGCCCCGTGCGGACTTTTTCAGATACGCCGGGCCGAAAAAACACCGAGGTTGTAGACCCCTCGGTGCAAAACGATGGAGAAGGAGGCAAACGCCGTGGAAAATCAAGGCCGCCCTGAGCTTCCAGGGTTCAACACATTCCCCGGCCTGCTTCTTGCGCTCACCGCCCTGTCAGGCGAGCTTCCAACGTCCCTGGTGAGCCGTTTGCCCGCCGCCGGTTCCTACAAGGAGTACGCCATAAAGCATCTCAAGCGGGACAAGCTTCTGCGCACCTTCTACCGTGACGGCCTTCGCTGTCTGCGCCTGACCTCCACCGCCAAACGCCTCTTGACAGAGGAGTGGCCCGATGAGTTTTCCCCTTTCCTCACAGGCGACACGGAAACAAACCGTTTGAAGTCCGAGGTGACCCGCCGACTGCGCCTCCACCGTATGGCCGAGGTGCTGGTGACGGTGTACAACGCTGACGTCTCTGTTCTGCCATGGGAAAAGCCGCCTTTGTTTGCCCCCGTGCCTCCCTCCGGCCTGACGGTCATGGACAGGCCCACCTACTTCAGCTCCAGGGAGGTCAAAGGACTTGGCGGACAGGCGGTCAAGATCCGCGGCTCCCGCTCTACCGGCGTACTGCTGACGGCGGATGATATTTTCGCTGTCTACAACACCGGCTCCGGCCTTATGAAGTGGGAGTGCAGGGCCGAGATGCGGCTCAAGGCCCTTCTGGAAACAGAACTTTGCCTGTCCCGGCTTTCCGCGCAATATTCCCGAACTGGTCTGTCGGCGATCGTATTTGCCGCTGATATGGGGCTGATGGCCGGACTGATGGGGGCTGACGGTGGGAGGACCAACTGCCGCTTCGTCTTGGACGGAAGCTTTGAGCACTTTTTCTGTCTGCCCCTCGACCACCACGGGGAGGTCGTTTTGCGGCTGCTCTGCGATCCCGGCAAGAGAGCTGACTTGGACAGCATACTCAAACAGGGCCTTGATTCTCCCCGCCCCGGCTGGGGCGGGGAGAACGACGCCATGGACGGCGATCAGCCGGTGCTGTTCGCCTACACCTGCGATATGCCACGCATATACAGATTCAACACCGCTTTGGAGTTGACCGGGCGAAACGGGGCGCTTTACTGCTTTGATTTTCAGGAAGACGTTTTGCGGCGTGTCTGCGGCCCGAACGTTTCCGTTTCGTGTATTGATTTTGAAGCGTATGAAAGGAGCGTATTTTTATCTCCCGGCAAAAAGTAGTCAAGCTGTGTATCGCCATTCCCGCCGCGATCACCGCGCTCCTCTACGGAGGCGGATTTCTTTCCCAGTTCATCGCAAATTATAAAGCGTGGCAATCCTCCGGGGCGGCTTTCGGAACCTCCCCTCAATCGCCTGATGCCGGCTTTTTTGCCTGCCTCGCCGCGGCGTTTCATTTCCCCTACGGTTTTTACGGCGTGGGGATCTGCGCGGCGGTTATAGCCCTTCTCATTTTCATGGTGATGCGGATGGGGTACAGTGACACCGGCGAATATGACCGGGAGCGGAATTTGATTTACTCCAGCAAGGGCACCTACGGGACTGCGGGATTCATGGGCAAGAAGGAGGTGCGGGAGGTTCTGGATCTTGTTCCCAATATCCTGCGGCACCCCGGAACGATCCTTGGCGAGCTGGAGGGCGAGATTGTCTGTGTTCCGTTAAAGACAAGATTCAACGGAAATTTAGCGGTCTACGGGGCCAGCGGCTCCAAAAAGACAAGGGCGTTCTGCGTCAACATGATCCTGCAAAGCGCCGCGCGCAAGTCCTCGCTGGTGATATGCGACCCCAAGAGCGAGCTTTACGAAAAGACCAGCGCTTACCTGCGAGAGCAGGGTTACACGGTGAAGGTCTTCAATTTGGTCACTCCGGCGGCGTCAGACTCCTGGAACTGCCTTTCCGAGATCAACGGCCAGGAGCTTCTGGCACAGCTCTTCTGCGACGTCATTATCAAAAACACCGGCAGTGAGAGAGGCGACCACTTCTGGGACAGCGCGGAGATGAACCTGCTCAAGGCACTGGTGCTCTATGTGGAGCGAAACTACCCCAAGGAGCGCAGGAACATCGGGGAGGTATACCAGTTCCTTGCCACCAGTGAGGAGAAGGAACTGAACGCCCTGTTTGACGTACTCCCCATCGGGCACCCCGCCAAGGCGCCTTACAGCATATTCAAGCAGTCAGGCGAGAGCGTCCGGGGAGGTGTGATCATCGGGCTCGGTTCCCGTCTCCAGGTCTTTCAGAATCAGGACATCCGGAACATCACGGCCTACGATGAAATCGACCTGGAGCTTCCAGGCAAGCAACCCTGCGCATATTACTGTATCACCAGCGACCAGGATAGCACCTTTGACTTCCTGTCCTCGCTGTTTCTCTCATTCATTTTTATAAAGCTTGTGCGGTACGCGGATGAGAAGTGTCCAGGCGGAGCGCTCCCGGTTCCTGTCCATGTACTGGGCGAGGAGCTGTGCGCCTGCGGCGTCATCCCGGACCTGAGCCGAAAGATCAGCGTGATCCGTTCAAGGAACATCAGCATGTCCTGCGTTTTTCAGAATCTGGCGGGCCTTCAAAACCGTTACCCCAACAATCAATGGCAGGAGATTTTGGGAAACTGCGACATCACCCTGTTTTTAGGGTGTACGGACGCCCTGACGGCCCAATTTATTTCGGATCGCACGGGCGAGGCCAGTATCTCCGTTACGAGCCGTGCAAAGCAGCTGGGAACCTGGCGGATATCCAACTACACACCGGAGTACCGGGAAACCAGCGGCGTCGGCAAGCGTAAGCTCATGACCATGGATGAAGTCCTGCGGATGGACATCGATAAGGCGCTGGTGATCCTGCGAGGCAAAAAGGTTTTGGAGGTTGACAAGTACGACTATTCCAAGCACCCGGAGGCGAAGAAGCTGCGGGCCGCCAAGGCCGCCTCCCATATTCCCGCATGGCAGGCGCAAATGCGGGAGGCGGAAAAGCAGGCGGAGGACACCGCCTCGGCGCTGCCGCCCGTACCTATGGCGGAGCCTGCCACAGAGACAACGCCCCCGCTGGTAAAACGACCGCCTGCGAGACCCGCCCCGAAGCGATCACAGCAGGTCATCAGTGCCTCGAAGGAATCAATTTTGTTAAAACCGAAAAAGGAGGAGTAATTTACTATGCCCAGAAAGAAAGCAGAAATAACCGAAGACCAGATCACAGAGAGCAGCGAGAGTGGTGAACACGAAGCTGTAGCGGTAACGGAGCTGGCGGCAGAACCCGGTGCCGGCGAGGAAACGGAGGTGGCCGGATCGGAAACTGAGACTGTCCCCGTTCCGCCGCCTGAAGACACCGGCGCGGAGAGCGATGATCCCGAATACGGGGCGCTGCTTCAGGAGCTGGGGCAATCCGGGGAAGCGCACGGCGTTGATGACGAACCGTTGACACTTGACCCGCCCCCTGAGCTTCCCCCTGATTATGCATCAGGCGCTTTGCTCGCTGAGGAACCGGAGGTATCCCCGGATACAGGTACAGACCGATCCGGAGAGCATTCTGTCCAGGAAAGGTCCACTGAGCCCGCTGCGCTCCGACGTGACCGCGTCCTGACCATCGAGGCGGGCGCCGAAGTCCAGACAGATGAGGAGCGGGAGGCCGTCATCTGGCACGAGATCCAAAACGCCCACTGGACACGGCGCATCCTCACCGGGACGCTGGACGGCGTGGAGCGCACGGAATCCGGCCTGACCGTGGCCGTGGTCAACTACAAGGGCTTCCGGGTGGCGATCCCCGTAAAGGAGATGATGCTCATAACGGGGAGAATGCCCTCCGGGCCTGAATACCAGGAGCTGATGAGCCGTATGCGCGGCATCCTCACCGCGCGTCTGGGTTCGGAAATCGACTTTGTGGTGAAGGGCCACGAGAACAAGAATCACAGCGTGGTCGCCAGTCGCCGGGACGCCATGCTCCGCAAGCGTCAGACCTTCTATCTTGACAAAAACGAGCGGGGCGAGCCCATGATCTATGAAGGCCGCGTGGTACAGGCGCGTGTGGTGGCCGTGGCGGAAAAAATCGTCCGGGTTGAGGTGTTTGGCGTGGAGTGCCCCATCGTGGCGCGCGCCCTGTCAAGGGCCTGGGTCGGCAACGCGGCCGACGACTTTCATGTGGGTCAGCGCATCCTCGTGAGGGTGAACAAAATCAGCGGCGATACCCCGGAGGAGTTGACCATCTCGGCGGATGTCCGCAGCGTGTCCTCCTCCGCTCCAAGCGACGATCTCAAAAAATGTGTGAGGCAGGGACGGTACGCCGGCCGGGTCACAGATGTGCGGGGCGGTGTAGTTTTTATTCGCCTCAACAACGGTGTCAACGCCATCGCCCACTCCTGTTATGACCGCCGTGCCCCCGGCAAAGGAGATGACGTCAGTTTCTCTGTCACACGCCTTGATGAGGAACAGGGTGTTGCCGTCGGTCTCATAACCCGCATTATCAAGCAGAACTTGTAAAGGAGACGCAAATGAAAATTCTAAGATACGCGGTGGTGACCGCGATTTTGGCATTTGCCCTGGCAACAGGCGCGTTTGCCAGCTCTGTTCCCAACGATCTGGTAGTGGAGAGCTTGAACGGTCAACAGCGCATTGTCAAAACATATGTACTTCCGCCGGACGCTGATCCTGAGGCGCTGGAAGGAGAACCCTTTGACTATGAGGGCTACCATTACACCTGGGCATATACCACCAAAGAGGAAAAGACTTACCGGGAAGAGAAAGAGGTCACGCAGACGGTAACGGTCGAAACAACGTCAAAGGATCTCAGTGATGTCCTGGCAGCTCTTGAGCCCACCATCGAATATGATGATGGGGAGTTTAAAGGGGTACTTGCCCTCGACCACACGACGATTAAGACTGAGGCTTCCGGCTACACCACCAAATCTGCTACGGCGACGGCAACTAAAACAATCGACAATCTGGACAGTAACGATATGTCATATATCCCTGCCACAACTGTCAAAGACGGCAGAACGCTCACCCTTAAAAATGTGGAATGGCATGTCACCGGTACAGATCTGGTTGGGGATACTCTTATGCCCTGCACTTATCAGGCTGTGGCCTCCTACTCGGCGAAATACAGCTACAAGTCCGCCAACGGCTATGTCTCCACGGCGGAATACAAGGGAAAGGTTGTAGCCGAAGGGGTTGAGAGTATTATCTACACCGTGGTCTATGCCGGCGAGGATATCGTTCCCCCAGAGTCAAATCCAGAGCCGGATCGAGACCCGGAAGCGTTGCCGGGGCAAGCTCAGGAAACAGATCCTGATCCGGCTCCCCCCACCACCACTGATACGGATCCCATCAAAGGCTCAGACCGGGATGATGTGCCGCGGAAAAACAGCGGCGACCGTCTCCTGCCGGTTGGCATCGTTGCGGCGGGATCACTTCTTGTCGGCCTCGGCGGGTTCCTGTACTATAAGAAAAGGAAAAACGTCTATATTTATATTCCCGACGAAGACGAGGGGGATTACAGGCTCATTGATAAATTCAGGGTCGATAAAAAGATAAGAAGGATCAATCTGAAGAATACGGATCCCTATCCCACTGATATCGTAGCGATCGAGCTGAAAAGATCCGCGGTCAAGGCTCTGGCGGGAAAAAAACTGAAAATCATATGCAACGCCGGTGTTTACTACTATAAGGTTCCTACGGATGTAAGTGAGGATTGGCACACGTTCCATATCGAGGCGTTACAGCCCAATACATAAGGAGGACAAATGCAAAAAACTATTATTGCCGTTGCGATGATCGCCGTTATGGTGTCCGCGTTGGCGGTCAACTGTTATGCGGCGGACTACGAATTCAGCTCCTCGGATGACACGGATTATTACGATCCGACCGCCTATGAGGAGGTCTACGGCGCAGAGTACAACTACGGCGGGCCGAATGTGGTAGATTATATGCTCCCGTCGCTTAACTACGGAAGCTTCAGCTCTACACAAGCAGGATCGATGGAACGGGTCACTTTGCCTGGGTTACAGGCGTATGTTGCAGACGGCGGAGGAGACTATGGGATCACATCGGAGGGATCCGGCGCTTCCTTCTTCCCCGGCGTACAGATACCTGATACGGGCTATGCCGTCGAGTATAAGGAACCCAAGTATACCTCGGTTTCCGGTATGGCATATAGCGACGGTAGCATCGGCACGGTCAGTATTCCTTCACTGAAAATCGACCTGAAGGTTTGGGAGGGCGAGACCAACGCCAGCATGGCGAAGGGCTTAGGCCATTATAGTTCCACCTCCGGATGGGACGGCAACGTGGGGGTCTGTGGACACAATCGCGGCGCGAAATACGTCATCGGGTCTATAAAAGATCTGAAAGCCGGGGAGGTCATCTCATATACCACGATCTACGGATCCCGTACATATCAGGTCACCTTCGTGGGGGTTATCTCCAACGATGACTGGTCATACCTTCAGGCCACTGTTGACAACCGCATTACGATCACCACCTGCCTTGCCGACCACCCCGAATCGCGCGTCTGCGTGCAAGGCGTTGAGATAAGCTGATTTCATTGTTGAAATAGCCCTCCTGTTTTCGTATAACTTGGTATAAAAAACGAGGAGGGATCATCATGAGAATAATTAAGACAATCGCCCTGGTTGTTGCCGGTGTCCTGGTTGGAATTGTCGTTGGCAAACCTAATGTATCTGCTGTCCTTGCCGTCACCCCCAGTACCTGTAGCTTCTATGTGGACGGGCACAAGATTGAGCTTCCTGCCTACGCCATCAACGGCAATAACTACGTCAAGCTTCGGGATGTGGGCGAGGTCGTGGGCTTCAATGTCTACTGGGACGGCACGGTGCAGATCGAGTCGGACAAGCCCTACACCGGCGTGGCCCCCGCGAAAGCAAGCTTCCTTGCGAACGGCCAGCCCGTGACGGAGGAAAACGTTCTGACGCTCCTGCGCCAAATAGAGAAGGACTGGCCTACGGGAACCGTTTGGGGCACCATGTCCACACCGGGGACTTGCAAGGACAGTCTCCCCTGCAAAGAAGCCGGGGAGGTCATGGACCGTTACCGCGTCAGCAGGACATACGGCTGCAGTGGATATGCCGCCATGGTAAGCACGCTGCTGTTCGGCGATGAAGGGAATCCCGCGAGACGGGTAGAGGATCTCTCTCAGATCCGCCCCGGAGATATACTCATCTTCATCCGCAATAACTCCGGTAAGGTCTGGCATGTGACAGTGGCGCTGGAATCGCCAAACGCAAAGAACGCGCTCCACTATACGGACGGGAATAACGGCGAAGCCGTCTACTGGCCGTCCGGCCAGAGCCCGTACAGCCGTGAATGCCTGGACTGCTACGGGGAGGACGGAAAGACCTACCGTATAGAGGCATGGACACGGTATCCGGAGGACGTGCCCTTTACCGGCGAGAGCGCAGAAGCGTGGGGATGATCCCCGATCCCATATCTACAGGGCCGCACAGAAATGTGCGGTCCTTTTATATATTCTTTTTCTTTATTCAAATCCACATTTTAAGGAGGAACCATCATGAAGAAAACAACGCGCACATGGAGGGCGCTTTGCCTCCTGCTGGCCGTGATCGCGATCATAGGCGTCTTTCCTCTTGCGGGACTTGCCGCGGGAGATACCGGCGGCAGCAACCCCGGAAGCCCTGGAGGCGCCACACCGGGAAAGGGAGATATTACGTGGACGACTGACCCTGAGAGGACGTTCCTGCGTTTTACCCTCATTGAGTTCCCCAAGGGCGTCGTCCAGGATCTCAATACGAACGACCCCGGCATCTGGAAGGCCATCGGCACACTGAATGTCGTTTGGGATGAGAAGACCGTCACGAACATGAGCGGTGACGAGATCCGTCAGAAGATCAACTGGTATGACTCCAACGCCATGCAGTTCAACGGTCGAGGAAATAACGCCCCCCAGCTCATGGGCAGTACCATTGTCTCCTACAATGCGTCCCAGGGAGCGAATCAAAAGAAGGTCATGTCCGCCAGCGAGTTCGCGGACGCGGCAGGACTCACGCATGACCAGAAGGAACAGATGTTCCATCTCAACTCCAAGTCCTGGTCCTCCGGCTGGCTGTATGGGGATTACACGTCCATGTGGGGCGACGATCCCCATCCTGTGACCGATGGGAATGAGTATAACGTTTACACGGCCAATAAAGCCTTTATTTATCTTCTTGGGCGTCTCGGTCAGGACGCCGGCTGGAACGAGGACAACGCCATCGCCAAATGGGGCGAGAAGACCTATGACGACGATGGCAATCTGCGGACGAAATACCGTGTCATCGTGGAGACCGGCGCTGTCCTGACCGACCCGGATAAGGTCAGACGGGCGTATACGCTCCGGGAAATGATGGCGTACTCGCTCTACAACAATGAAAAGAACGAGCAGTACAAGCTCATTTGGGATCAGGGCCCGACGATCATCAACGCGGCCCAGTGGATGCGCCAGTCCGTAGATAACCAGTTCGTGGAGTATCCCCTGGATGAGAGTGGGGTCCCCACCGGGGAGGAGCTTCACTCCACCAACGGCTTCAGGGAATGTGACAGCTTCGTCAGCTCCGTCTCTCCCGCCAAGGTCAGAAATACCATCTTCTCTGAGCGCCGCTCCTACGGCCTGCATATCCTGAGTCCCTTCAACTTTGAGAGCGGCGAGAGCGACGCACCCAGCCGGCCTACGCTTGAGGTCAAGAAGGTGGCCAACAGCTCCGTGTCCGCGGACACGCCCTGGAGCTTTACCGTCACCTACACCGCCGGTAAGCCCACCGGCTTTACCGCCACCAGAAACGGTGAGGACTGCACCGATGAGATCACAGATAACGGCACCGGCCTGCAATTCTCCCTCCGTGGCGGCGAGACTGTCCGCATCGCTTTCGAGGTGGAGGGAGAGTTCCGGTATGATGTCCAGGAGGACGATTACTCGGAGCTCACCGCCCTCACCGGCACAGGCGGTACGGCGGAGCTCGCTTCCGGCAAGTTCACCGGTACAGGCGGTTCCGTCGCCGTGACCTTCACCAACGGGGAGGGCGGCGAGCCTGATCCTGAGCCGGACCCCGAACCGGAGCCTGAGCTTGAAAAGCCCGGTCTGAAGATCGTCAAGTATGACCGTCTGACCCATACCCCCTTGGCGGGCGTGACCTTTGAAATATTTCATGACGCCCGCACCCTGGGCAGATACGAGACGGACAGCAACGGCGAGATCGTTCTGGAGGAGGTTGAACCTGGTACCTACGCCGCCGTTGAGGTGGATACCGGGGATGGCAGCCATATCCTGGACGGCACATACCAGCAGATCGAGCTTGCCGCCGGAGACGGTGTGCGCGAGCTCATTTTCTTTAACGATTCCAAGCCCGGCCTGTGTTTGGTCAAGGTGGACAGCGAGACAATGACGCCCCTGGCGGGGGCGAAGTTCCGTGTCGAGGCCGTGGACGGCTCCTTTGGGCCCAATGAGTATACCACGGACGCCAGCGGGGAAATTGACCTCTCCGACCTGCCCGAAGGCTCCTATGTGGTGACGGAGATCACCGCCCCGGATGGATACCTCATTGACGACGCTCAGAGGATCATCCATCTCCATGCCAATGACACGGCGGAGTTCGTGTTCACAGACGCCAAGCGGCCCAAGCTCATCGTAGAGAAAAGGAGCGCCAAGGACGGGACGCCTCTTGCGGGCGCCACCTTCCGGATCGCTCCCATCGACGACCCCGACAGCTTCGTGAACAAGGTCACGGATGACCAGGGGCGTATCACGCTGGAGGGCCTTGACGCCGGGGTGTACTCCGTCCTGGAGGTATCTGCCCCGGAGGGGTATGTCCTCAACGCAACGGAATACCATGTGAAGCTCAAGCCCGGTGAGACAAGTACCATCGTTATTGAGAACGAAAAGCGTCCCGCCCTGCGGATCGTCAAGTATGATGCGCAGACGAAGGCACCGCTCAAAGACATCACCTTTGAGGTCTACAGGGATACCGAGCTGATCGGCACTTACACCACCGATGCCAATGGCGAGATCCTTCTTTATGACCTGGACCCCGGCACCTATTTGGTCAAGGAGGTCTCCGCGCCGGATAGTCATGTCTTGAACAGCACCCCGCAGGAGATCGAGCTGGAGGCAGGAAAGACCGGGACGCTGGTGTTTCTAAATTACCTCAAGCCCGGTATCTACCTTGTGAAGCTGGACAGCCAGACCATGGAGCCGCTGGCAAATGCCAGGTTCCGTATTACCCAGGTGGGCGGGGACTTCTCTCAGGAGTACATTACCGACGCCAATGGTGAGATCGACCTCTCCGGTCTGGAACCCGGCACCTACACCGTGGAGGAGCTGGCCGCCCCGGATGGATATCTCATCGACGACGCCCAGCGGATCATCAGGATCGAGGGCGGCGAGTACGCGCAGTTCGTATTCACGGATACGAAGAAGCCCAGCTTCAAGCTCATAAAGCTGGACGAGCTCACGGGCCAGCGGCTCCCCAACGCCACCTTCCGCATCGCCAGGATTCAGGACGGCGCCCACTACCTGGACCGTGTCACCGACATGAGCGGTGAGGTCGTCATTTACGACCTTGAGCCCGGTGTTTACTCCGTCAAGGAGATGGCGGCTCCCAACGGGTACGTCAGGAACCCCATCGAATACCATGTGGAGCTTGTTCCCGGCAGGCAGGCGGTGCTGGTGGTGTCTGACGCCCAGCGGCCCAAGCTCACGGTCTTCAAGCATGACGCCGACACGGGAGAGCCTGTCCCCGGAACCGTCTTCCAGGTAAAAGCCGCTGACGGGCACAGCGTCAATGAGATCAGGACCGACGCGGACGGCAAAGCCTCCATAGACTTCCTGCTCCCCGGCGTCTATGAGATTTCCGAAAAATATGTCCCCGCGCCTTACCTGATGGACGCTGAGAGCCAGCTGGTGACGCTCTATCCCAATCGGGAGCACACGGTCTACTTTAAGAACCACAAGAGGCCCACGATCACGGTCAACAAGATCGACAGCATCACCGGCAGCCCCATCAAGGGCGCGAAGTTCCAGGCGTGGTACGGCAGCAATAGTACGACCACCGGGGAGGTAAACGACCTCGGAACCTTCTATACCGATGAAAACGGTCAGTTCTTCCTGGATGAGCTGAGAGACGGCTGGTACAGGATCACCGAGCTGGAGCCCGCCGCGGGCTACACGATGAAGGAACCCTCTACCCAGGAGTTCTACCTGAAGGGCGGCGAGAGCAAGACCGTCACCTTCGAGAACACCCCCAAGAACGCCATCATCGTGGAGAAATATGACAGCGTCACCGGCGAGCCCCTTGCCGGATGTACCTTCCAGCTCCGGTATCTTGGCGGCACCTCCGGCACAGGAGGCACAGTCATCGGCGCGAAGGTTACGGGAAAGAACGGCGTAGCCATGTGGACGGGGCTCAACCCCGGCACCTACATTGTGGAGGAGATCGACCCGGCTGATGGGTACAACATCATCCAGTCCTCCGAGACGATCCTGCTGGCGGACAATGGGGAGCAGAGCGTTGTGACGGTCCGTTTCCTCAACTCCCCTGACGGGATGCTGCTCGTCAGGAAGGTCTGCTCCGTAAATCCCTCCGTCACGCTGGCGGGGGCAGAGTTTAAAATCTCGTATGCCGATGGCACGCTCATCGGGGACAGCAACGGCATTTTCGTGACCGATGAAAAGGGCGAGATCCGTGTCACCGGCCTGAAGCCCGGAAAGAGCGTGATCGTCACCGAGACGAGAGCTCCCGCTGGCTTCATCATCGACAGACAGAGCCAGACGGTCCAGATCAAGGAAGGCAGAGTTGTAAGCCTCACCTTCCGTAATCAGCCCAAGGGGTCGCTTACTATAAAGAAGGTGGACAGCGCCACCGGCAAGCCCCTTTCCGGCGCGGAGTTCAGGATCACCACCTCCGCCGGTTGTGAGGTCGGGCTGAACGGCGTCATTGGCACAAGCACCCTGACGCAAAACGGCATCTTTACAACCGATTCCAACGGGGAGATAAAGGTCAGCAATCTGGCTCCCGGCACTTACGTCCTCACCGAGCTGAAGGCCCCTGACGGGTACGTTATGGACAGGGCCTCCACCAACGTGGTCATTGGGAATGGCGGGGATACGCAAATCGTCACCGTCAAAAATTCCAAGGCCGGTACGCTCATTGTGGACAAGCGGGACTCCAGGACCGGCAAGCCCTTGGAGGGCGTACAGTTCAGGATCACCACCGCGTCCGGCGAGTTCGTACCCGATGAAAACGGCAGGCTCAGCAGCAACGGCCTCTACTTCACCGACAAGGACGGTCAGATCGTCCTCCACGGCGTGGTGGGAACGCTGGTGGTCACCGAGACGGTGGCGCTTCCCGGCTACACCATGGACAACCGGCCCCAGACCGTGGTGGTCGATCCCAACGACACACAGACGGTGTATTTCACGAACACGCCGTCCACGACTTTGGTCATCGAGAAATACATTGAGGGGACCACGACGCCCCTCAAGGGCGTCACCTTCCTCGTGACGGATTCCTCCGGGGCCGTTGTCGGCAAGTCCAATGGCGAGTATATCACCGATGAATTTGGCCGCATCGTCATAGAGGACCTGACTCCCGGCACCACCGTCACGGCAAAAGAGGTCAAGGTTCCGGATGGCTTTGTGCTGGACACCACTCCCAAGTCTATTCTCATCAAAGAGGGCGAGGTTCAGACACTCCGCTTCTACAACAAGCAAGCCGGGACGCTCGTAGTCCAGAAGAAGGACAAGCAGACGGGAGAACCCCTTGCCGGCGTGGAGTTTGAGATCACCTATTCCGATGGGAGCTACGTGGACGCGGACTACGGCCACCTGTCCAGCAAGGGTCTCTACAAGACCGACGCTAATGGTGAGATCCGCATCCCCGGCGTGGTGGGCACGGTGGTCGTCACTGAGACAAAACCGCTCCCCGGCTACGTCATGGACGAGGGGACCCGCAGCCAGACTGTGGTGGTCAATCCCGGAGATATGCAGACCATCGTAGTCTACAACACTAAGGTTGGCGGCCTTACCATAATAAAAAAGGACGCTGAGACAGGCGCGAGAATAAAGGGCGTTTGCTTTGAGGTCCGCAAGATGAACGGCGAGATTGTTGGCACGTACACCACGGATTCCAACGGCGTCATCTATCTGCCGGAGGCTGAAAAAGGGTGGTATGTGGTAACGGAGCTTGCCGCCGCCGATGGCTATAAGCTGGACGACACGCCCCACAGCATCGAAGTCAAGGACGGTCAGACCGCCACACTGGAGATCACCAACAGGAAATCCGCCAGTGCCCTCATCCACAAGGTAGACAGCGTGACCGGCAAGGGCATCTATGGTGTCACCTTCCTCTTGAGCGACGCCAAGGGCAATCCTGTCGGCACCTATCAGAGCGACAACAACGGCTATGTCTACATTGATAAAGAGCTGGCGGACGGAAAATACACCATCCGGGAGATCGAGTGCGCCGAGGGGTACATTCTGGACACCCAACCCAAGACCATATACATCGAGTACGGCGGGTGTGCGACTATTACATGGAAGAACACCCCCGTCACCGGCCAGATCCAAGTCTACAAATATGCCGCCGAGGCAAACCC
>CANQTW010000041.1 GCA_947626845.1 uncultured Oscillospiraceae bacterium
GTCACGCACGGTTTGGAGCGGGGGAAAAGGTGAATAGCGGCGCTGACGCGCCGCTGGAAACCTTACCTATCGCTATCCTACGAGATGGTAGCGGCGGCGATGGAGAGCAAGCGGCTGGGGCTGTGCCAGAAAAGCCTCATCGTGGTGCCAAACCACCTGACGGAACAGTGGGCCAGCGAGTGGCTCCAGCTCTATCCCTCGGCCAATATCCTTGTGGCTACGAAAAAGGATTTTGAAACCAAGAACCGCAAGCGTTTTTGTGGCAGGATCGCCACCGGCGACTACGATGCCATAATCATCGGACACTCGCAGTTTGAGAAAATACCCATGAGCGTCGGACGCCAGCGGTTTATTCTGGAGCAAGAACGGGAGGAAATACTCAACGGCATTGCGGAGCTAAAAGAGCATAGGGGCGAGCGGTTCACCATCAAGCAAATGGAAAAAAGCAAGAAATCTATTGAGGCAAAGCTCGATAAGCTCAACGATCAAAGCCGCAAGGACGACGTTGTGACCTTCGAGGAGCTGGGTGTGGACCGGCTCTTTGTAGACGAGGCCCACTATTTCAAGAACCTTGCCGCGTTCTCCAAAATGCGGAATGTGGGCGGCATCAGCCAGACCGAGGCTCAGAAATCCAGCGACCTTTATATGAAGTGCCGCTATCTGGACGAGCTGACAGGCGGGAAGGGCGTCATCTTCGCCACGGGAACACCCATCAGCAATACCATGCTGGAGATGTATACCATGCAGAAATACTTGCAGTACGGCGCACTTTCCCGCAACGGCCTTATCCACTTTGACGCCTGGGCCTCTACCTTCGGCGAGACTGTCACCGCCATCGAGCTGGCCCCGGAGGGGACAGGGTATCGCTCTAAAACCAGGTTTTCCCGCTTCTACAACCTACCGGAGCTTATGACCATGTTTAAGGAGATAGCGGACATACAGACGGCGGATATGCTTTCTCTCCCCGTGCCCAAGGCAAACTACCACAATGTTGTCCTGAAGCCGTCCGAACAGCAAAAGCAGATGGTGGCGGCGCTGGGAGAACGGGCCGAGCGTGTCCGCAACAAGATGGTGAACAGCAGTGAGGACAATATGCTTCTCATCACCAATGACGGGCGGAAGCTGGCTCTTGACCAGCGGCTCCTAAACCCCATGCTCCCCGACAGTGACACCGGCAAGGTCCGGGCCTGCGCGGACAACGTATTTGAGATTTGGCAGCGCACCGCAGGAGAGCGGTCAGCGCAGATGGTGTTCTGTGACCTGTCCATTCCCAAAAATGACGGCTCCTTCAACGTATATGACGACCTCCGGGATAAGCTCATCGCCATGGGCATACCGGCTGAAGAAATAGCCTACGTCCACAACGCCAACACGGAGGTTCAGAAAAAGGAGTTGTTCGGTAAGGTCCGTTCCGGGCAGGTCCGGGTACTCATCGGCTCCACGCAGAAGATGGGGGCCGGCACCAACGTCCAGACCCGGCTCATTGCCCTGCACCATCTCGACTGCCCGTGGCGGCCCTCGGACCTCCAGCAGAGAGAGGGGCGCATCATCCGGCAAGGGAACACGAACCCGGAGGTGGACATCTACACCTACGTCACGGAGAACACCTTCGACAGCTACCTTTACCAGCTGGTGGAGGGCAAGCAGAAGTTCATCGGACAGGTTATGACCTCAAAAAGCCCTGTTCGTTCCGCCGAGGACATCGACGAGACAGCCCTCTCCTACGCGGAGATCAAAGCCCTGTGTACCGGCGACCCGCGCATAAAAGAGAAGATGGACCTGGATATAGACGTCCAGCGGCTAAAACTCCTGAAGGCTAACCATTTGAGCCAGAAGTACGCGCTGGAGGACGCGATCTACAAATATCTCCCGCAGAAGATAGCGTCCTGCGAACAGCGCATCGCCGGCTATGAGGCGGATAAAGCCCATCTTGCCGAACATACCCACCCAAACGAGGACGGGTTCTCGCCCATGGAGGTCAAGGGAGCTGTCTACACGGATAAAAAAGAGGCAGGCAGCGCCATCCTCGCCGCCATGCAATCAATGACCAGCCCTGATGCTGTCCAGATTGGTCAGTACCGGGGCTTTACTATGGAGCTGTCCTTTGACAGCTTCACTCGCAAATATCTTATGACGCTGAAAAACGAACTCAGCCACGTTGCGGAGCTGGGCGCGGACGTTTTCGGAAACATCACCCGGATAGACAACATTTTGTCCGGCTTTGAAGCAAGGCTTGCCGCCTGCCGTGATGAGTTGGAGAACGTCAAGGTCCAGCTCGCCAACGCCAAGGTAGACGCGGAAAAGCCTTTCCCCCAAGAGGAAGAGCTGACCACAAAATCCGCCCGTCTCGACGAACTCAACATCCAGCTCAATCTGGATAAGCACGAAAGTGAGATTGTGGACGAGGGCCGGGAGGATGAAGAACTTCCGCCTTTCAGAGAATGCTTGGATACGGAAAGGTAACTTTGGGGGCGGCAATTGCCGCCCCCTTCCTTTATTAGTTTGACATACCCACAGTCTTGAGCTAACGTATGCCCTAACCTTTTTTACTTATCTCAAGCGTATTCTTCTCATCACTCACAATGTTTGGATTCGAATTTGGTTTATTGGATTTAAACATAAATCCTGATTGCGACTTATAGCCAAATTGTGTATAGAATTGTTGATGCTTTTTTGTCGTCAAAATACCGCGCAATTCCTTGAGATCATCATTTTGATTAACTAATTCTATTAACTTTTGCCCTAGGCCCATATGCCTATATGCTTGATCAATAACTACGTCACACAGCCAAAAAATAACAGCATAGTCCGTAACACACCGAGCAAATCCGATTTGCACTCCATCTTTATACACGCCAAAACATTTTGAGTTATTTATTGATTTTTGTATTTGTTCCATCGAACGATCATGGGCCCAGTAAGTAGTAGAAAGAAGTTCGAATATTCTACTGATTTGAAGCAAATCTTTTTCATCACTATACAAAAAGCCATTACAGTACTCTCGCATTTTAACTCACCACCATTTAATATATAGATGCCTTAATATCCCTGCAAATTTGAAGAATAAAGTTGATCCTCTTGACAATCTGTTCAGAAATATACTCATCTTGCTTCATATATTTTTCTCTTTGATATTCAAAAAGAGCGATGGCTGAATCTTTCGCCCTTTGAATCTCAAAATATAGTACGGGGTTCATTTGTTTAACCGAGTCAAAAACAACATCCGCCATGATGCCAATACATTCTTCGATGGTCTCCCTTTTCCTGCGCGTCTTATTTACAATTTTATGTAATAAGTTGCTCTGATTAGAAAATCCCTTTGAGGACAATAATTCAAATAGTTGACAAATATAGTTGCGAAAAATTTGCCATTCTCTATCTTTAGCAAGTAAAAACACTTGCCGCGGTTCCATCGATATGATTTCTCTATAAAGTTCTTGACTAAAATCCATTATAAAATTTTTCAGCCCTTCACCATTAAGCTGTTGCCTCATGGAAGAAATACTAGTAGCATTAATAGATTTCGCCATTGCCTGACTATAGCTTAAGTCAAAAATTGCGAGAAGTTCGTCTGAAATTGACGAAGCATTATTAAAAATCTTCCTCTTTATAAGGGCATGAATAATTTTACTTCGTTGAAAGGTAAACGAAATATCGTCAGCAAGTTTTTCAAGCTCATATGCAAGACTGTCAAAAGAGCGCATTGGCATGGGATGATACGGGTTTTCAATTATTCTTCTTTCAAATTTTGCCAAGTTATCGAGAAAAGCTTTTCTATTATTTATATCAGCATTTGAAGTCCTTGGAAAAACATAATCAATATTATTATATAATAGCCCTCTCAAATAACCATTTACAAAGTAATCTGTGCCATCAGCTTTATATAATTCTATTTCATAATTGTTGAATTTACTATTTGATGACGAGAGTTTCCTACTAAGATATTTATCGGCTGTATCACCTCTTGAAAAATGAATTTTCAGCAATCCTTCTTTCCAGAAATCGTCATATTCCACAAACCTTTTAGCCGAATCTCCAATCAATGTGGATGTTAACGTAAGAACGGTAGTTGAAGGAAAAAAGCAGAGCAAGTCAAATGTTAGTATTTCAAAAGGGTTAGAAATTATTCTACCCTTTTTTTCGACAGAATAATCCATATAGTCTGCGAAAAAGCTTTTTTCATTATTTGATTCCATATTACTCATTTCCCTTTGGCACCGATGCATCGCAAAACAATACCAGCTAAAATAAAGTGACGTCATACTAGATGCTCAGCAAACAGAAAAAATGCTTCTCTCTACCTCTCAGCAGTCAACGCCCTCCTTGCATCTTTACTCATTTCCATCAGGCTACATCCAATAACCTATAGTCATAATTAAATTCTACCATGTCTTTTATGATACAGCAATAGAAATTTCAAAAAATACTTAAGACAAGTAAATATACAGTTAACACAAATCGGTCCTATCTACATTGTTGCATCGCTATTGGCTCCTAGTTTAAAAAAATAGGAAATTTATGGCTATGAAATAGCTGCTCAAATTTATAAATCGCTGAGAGAGAAGATTAGGATAATCGAAACACAATTTGCTTAAATCAATATGTCTTTATACCATAATAGTTTGATATTAATTTTCTTTTTGCGCCGGTTAAGAATTAAGCAATTTTTTCATATATAGCTGAACGACACAGGCCTGCCAATTTGCGCCATTAACGGAGGCGATTATTATACCATAATTTTCATCAGAAATCGCGAACAGATCCAAAGGGCTGGACTTGTCGACCTATCTCCTGAGCTACGAGCCAGGGAACCTTGTTCAATTTGGCTGGATCGATTACTGAACTCGTAAGCATGACTTGCTCAGAATAACCAACGGAAAGTGGCACTTGTTCTCCCACGGCATCAAGGCCAGGACGACGCTGGATTATCTCTTAAAGGTCGAAGTATACTCCTTCACTGACGCGGCGGAGGTGATTATAGGGCGAGTAGCAGCAATATTGCCTACTTTTCATACCACAATGTCGGTCTCCAAGATTATTTATCATGTCAGAAAACAGCCGATGAGGACTAGGAGAACAGTGAAGACGGAACATCCGTCAGAAACAAAATGGATCAGGAAAGATAAATAGGGGCAGAATGGCACTGTCCCTTATTTTTCCCCTATTTTCTGATTAAAAAAGTAAAAAAGGTTGATTTTTGACCTGTCATCTGTTAAATTATAACTAAAGATGTGATTAAGTAGCATTTACAGCTAATATGAATAAAATAAACGGGAGTGGAAATGGTATGCCAGAGGAAGGAAGAAGAAATTCTGCAGGGGAATTGCTTCACGGTCCGCGTATCCTTCGGGATCCGTCTTTTGGTACTGGAAAGTTTGACAGTTCAGGAGATCCTATTGTTGATTGGGAAAAATGGCAACCGGAGTTTGCCGACTCAAACGGCTTTGATGTGCGTAATAAAGAGGACAATGGGGAATATTATGTGGAGATGAAACTTCCGCGAGGAACACCTTTGATTCGATTTGGGGCAGAAGGTGGCAGGTATACCGCACCGGCTGGGACAAAATATGAAGAATTATCGTTGCCGTATACCGAAAAATCGCAGGAATATCATGAGTATGAGGTAATTGCAGACTCAATTACGGTAGTATGCGTTGTGAAAAGGGGACGTGTAGCCCCGATGTTTAATAGTGTTGGTGGGGGCATTCAATATATGCATCTTCATGGTTCTGTAAGAGACTTGCTGAGACAGAAAGTGTTAAAGAGGGTTCCGCTATGGAAATGACAAATTATAATTTAGAGAACTATTCCAAAGAAGAAAAGAAATGCATAAAAGTAATGATTAATATCCTTGATAACCACGGGATTTCAAAAACGGATTACTCTGTAAATGGATTTTCTGACGACAAGGTGTGTTTGGAAAAAAAGAGATCGTCGTGGTTGGTATATAATGGAGACCGCGGTAGAAAATTTGCCTTAAACGAATACCCTTCGATTTATCGTGCATGTTCCCGTATGATTTGTAAATTAGCAGATAGTGAGGAAGCTGAAATCGCAATGCAGGAAGAATTTAGAAGTAGAAATAAGATGCCTCGCTCCGTCATGGATACTCAGCTATCTCCCAGTGCATCTGTTGCATGTATTATGCCGATGATGACAACGGACGAACTACTAGGAGAAAAGAGAATGGTGAAAAAAATCGGCAGAAGTGCAATTCGAGGAAAAATAGATTCCGGCACTTCGACGGTGAAGCGATCCAAGGTAAAAATAGCAAAAAAGTATAGATAATTTATAATAAGAATATTATGTTGGCTTGTAAATTAGGCGGGAGATTTCTATCCGGAAATCTCCCGCTCTTTATTTGATAAAAAGGAGTTGATACCCATGACAAGCGAAGAAGCCAATAACAAGCTGTATGAAAGAATGAAGGAGGAGCAGGATCATTACAAGGAATGGCTCCTGTCCCAGCCGCCTGATGAGATTTTGAATCACGCCTATGAGTATTCTGTGCGTGAGGATGTTCTCGCCTCATTGGAGGACGTTGATTTTGACGGCAAGGATGCCAGGGCGCTCTTAAAATCCCCCACCCCTCTGGCGGACATCTACAAGGACTGGCAGAAGCGGGACCCCACCTATATGGAGGATATTCGAGACACCATCTTGGACCGGGCTCGTGTGATTATCCAGCGGGAGAAGGAGCAGGAGCGATAATGGGCTATGTAACGGCGGACACCATTTCCAGAGCCAAAGAGATGGACTTGCTTACCTATCTCCAGACCTTCGAGCCCAACAACCTTGTTCACCTCGGCGGGGAAAACTACTGTACCCGCGAGCATGACTCGCTCAAAATCTCCAACGGCAAGTGGCATTGGTTCTCCCGTGGGTTTGGGGGCAGGACGGCGCTGGACTATCTCATAAAGGTCGAGGGTTACACCTTCACCGACGCGGTGGAGGTGCTCACAGGGCGGGCGGCAATGATGCCGCCCGTTTTTCATACCCCAAAGCCGGAACCGTCCAAGGCTTTTACAATGCCTGAGACAACAGCCGACACGCATAGAGTGCGGGAGTATTTAATGGGCCGCGGCATCCATCCAGACATCATCAATTACTGCATGGAAAACAAACTGCTCTTTGAGACACGCAAATACCACAATGCCCTGTTCGCCGGGTACGATACCAGCGGAAAGATAAGGTACGGGGCGCTCCGTGGGACGGTGGGAGATTTCAAGGGCGAGGTGCCGGGGAGCGACAAGCACTATTCCTTCGCTATCCCTCCCGACGTCGTTACCGGCAGGCTTCACCTTTTTGAAGCGGCCATCGACGCCATGAGTTACGCCACCCTTCTGCGAATAAAGGGCCGGGACTGGCGGCGTGACGGGCTATTATCCCTGGCCGGAGTGTATAAGAACCGGCAACAGGTCGTGTTGCCGATGGCGCTTAAGCAGTATCTCAAAGACCACCCGGAAGTCCGGGAGCTTCATCTGCACCTGGACAATGACGTGGTTGGCCGGGAGGCGGCGGCAGGAATCTCCCATGGATTTCAGGATAGATTTAAGGTTTTGAATGAACCGCCACCCTGCGGGAAGGACGTAAACGAGCTGCTCCAGAGGAGGCTCGGCATTTTTCATGGAAAGGAGGAAATGACACTGTGATGAATATCCGCATTTACCAAATAAACCCTGAACGCGACGAAAACCGCCTCATGTTCATGGACACAGATTATCTCGTTCACAAGGTCGGAGGTGTCACGCCGGACAGCTCTATCTACGACCTTATCTATGAGGGAAAGGTGGACGGCAAGAGCCTTGAGGACGTTTACCGCGTTTTCAACCTTGAACATCCCATAGAGTTCATGGGCCATTCGCTGTCGGTGTCCGATGTGGTGGAGGTGGTGGACGGGGGCAGAGGAAAACCCAGCTTCTACTTCTGCGACACCTTCGGCTTCAAAAATGTTCCCTTCGACCCCAACGCCGTTAAAACATTGGCGGACAGAGGGGCCATCAGCGTGGTCATTGTGGAGCCGGGAAAGCTGGCGCGTCCGGCATACATCGACTGCACTCTTTCCGGGATGCAGAGAATCGTCGGCGGGGATATTGAGGCCGTCTACCCCTTCAAGGAAGAAGTCTGCCTTGTTTGCAACGAGGAAGGCAAGTTAAAGGGGCTTCCCCTAAATCGGGCGCTCTATGACAGAAAGGGCGATGTCTGTGACGCTATTGCGGGGACGTTCTTCATCTGTGGATGCGGCGGCGAAAGATTCTCCGGCCTCACGGATGGCCAGCTCAAGAGGTACACGCAGTTATACAAATACCCGGAGCGGGTCGTGCAGGCAAGGGGCAAGATCATAGCCATCAAAGACCCCATACGGGAAGGAGGAGATAAAGAGAGATGAAAGAATATCAAGACGTAAAGATCATCGGCATCGACAACGGCTACGGCAACATGAAAACCGCAAACTGCTGTTTTCCGGCTGGGTTGACCTGCCATGACACCGAGCCGGTATTCAAGGATGATTTGCTTGTCTACGGCGGCAAATACTACCTCATCGGCACGGGCCACAAGGAGTTCGCGGCGGACAAGACCGGGGACGACGACTATTATATCCTCACTCTGGCCGCCATCGCCCGCGAGCTGAATGTGTATGGTCTTACCACCGCCACCGTCAGTCTTGCCGTGGGCCTGCCCCTGACCTGGGTGAGCCGCCAGCGGGAGGATTTCAAGGCATATCTCCTGCGGAACCGTGACGTGGAGTTCACCTTCCGCGGCAAGGAATATCTCATTGAGATCGCCGGCGTGGACGTGTTTCCCCAGGGGTTTGCGGCGGTGGCCAGCCGGCTCCGGGAGTTCACCGGCGTCAATATGCTTTGCGACATTGGCAACGGCACCATGAACATCATGTTCATCACCGACCGCAAGCCCGTCACTGGCCGGATGTTCACGGAAAAGTACGGGACCCAACAGTGTATGCTGGCCATCCGGGAGAACGTCATGCGGACACACCACGCTACGGTGGACGACTCCATCATCAACCGGGTACTGCGGTTCGGTACGGCGGACATTCAGGCGGACTACCTTGAAACCATCCGGGCAACGGCTGCCGAGTACGTCCGTGAGATCTTCCGTATCCTGCGAGAGCATGAGTACAACCCCGCCCTCATGCGTCTCCATGTGTTGGGAGGGGGCGGGTGCCTTATCCGAAACTTCGGGGAGTACGACCCGGAGCGCGTGACCGTCAGCGATGACATCTGCGCCACAGCAAAGGGGTATGAGTACCTCTGTGAAATGGCGCTCCACAAGAGTGACCATGCCATGTAAAAAGATGACCCTGCGCTTTGACCTGGATCGCCCGGAGGACAGGCAGGCGTGGGAGTACCTTCAAAGGCTGAACCCGGTGTCCATGAACCGGGCGGTGCTTACACTTATCAACCGGGCCGAGCAGACCGACCTTCTGTTGAATGAGTTCCGTGCCGTTCTCCGGGAAGAACTTTCTGCGGCTATGAAGGCGGTGCCTTTTCAGCCGGTTCAAACAGACTCGAATAGCGACGATGAGACAGATACCACAATCATGGATTTTCTGGACAGCTTTTCGTGACGGCATTTTGCCGTCATATTTTTTGGCCTGATTTAAACCATGACGGCATTTTGCCGTCACATCGAAGGAGGTGTTATCCACGGCTAAAAAATCCCCGCAGAACAAGGCCCCTCCCGTTTCAGCTAAATACGTCTCTCCTGAAGAACGCGCGTGGCTGGACAACATGATCCGGGAGCTTGTGTATGACGAGCGTATGCAGGCTAAACGGGAGCGTTGGCTTGGCGAGCGCCCTCATAAACGCGCACTCTGACCGCCGGAGGCAAAAGTATGGCGTTGTCTTAGCAAGCAACGAATTTGCTTGCGCAAATTCAGCTTGACAGGGGCTTTGCCCCTATGACCCCCAACACACAACAACATCATTATTCAGAATGGAGGGATATATCCTGAGAACCAGAAATTGCAGAGTAGAGATATACTTCACCAAGAGCGAGCTGGAGAGTCTCATGAAGAAGGTCAGGAAGTCCGGCATGAACCGGGAAAGATACTGCCGCTCCGTCCTCAATGGCTCCATAGTAAAGGAGGCGCCGCCCGTTGATGTGCCGGCGTTGATTCGCGAGATACGCCGCGTGGGGAGCAATGTAGAGCAGATTTTGAAACGGGCCAACGCCATTGGCCTTCTTGACGTTCCCCAGCTCCGCAGGACGCTGGATAGCCTAAACGCAGTGGACAAGGCCATTATGGATGCCTACACCACAGGCGGCGAATGAGATGGCCGTCACGTCCATCTGGCCAATAAAGGGGCGGCTGGATAAGGTTCTCAACTACGCGAGGAACCCGGAGAAATCCACCGAGGGCGGCTATGAGGAATTGGCATCCCTTCAAACGATTGGGAATGTAGTGGAGTACGCCGCCGATGACATGAAAACAGAGCGGAGGAGCTTTGTGACAGGTATCAACTGCCAGGAGGAGACCGCCGCAGTACAGTTCAGCCGTACCAAAAAGCTGTGGGGAAAGACGGGAGGCCGGGTGTGTTACCACGGGTATCAGTCCTTTAAGGCCAATGAAGTCACAGCGGAAACCGCACATGAGATTGGCGTTAAGCTGGCGCAAGAGCTTTGGGGGGACAGATTCGAGGTGCTTGTGGCTACCCACTGCAACACCGGGCATTACCACAACCACTTCGTCATCAACTCCGTGTCCTTCGCGGATGGGAAGAAGTTCTACAATTCTCGCGAGGATTATGCCCATATGCGGGAGACGTCTGACCGGCTTTGCCGGGAGTACCGAATCTCCGTCATAGAAAAGCCGAAAGATAAGTCCAAATCCTACGCAGAGTGGAAAGCGGAGCAGGACGACCGGCCAACACTCCGAGGCACCATCCGGCAGGATATTGACGCCGCTATCCTGTCCTCCACTTCTCAAAGAGCGTTCATAAACGCTCTTGCCGCGAAGGGCTATGAGTTCAAGTTCACCGGCGAGGGCGGAAAGCCTCTCAAATATCCCGGCCTCAAGCCGCCCGGAGCCAAGGGCTTCTTTCGGTTCAACAAGCTGGGGCAGGGCTACTCGCTGGAGGACATTGAGGCCCGTTTGACAGGCAAGTACACACGATCCACCCCCTATCCCAAGAAAGAACGCGAGGAAGTCCGACAGGAACGTAAGGCCAACCAGCCGCCGTATGCGCGGCGCGTGTCCGGCCTCCGGGCGTTGTATCTGCGCTACTGCTACGAGCTGCACATCATCGTCAAGCACCCGGCATCCGCAAAGCGGGTGTCTATTTTTATGCGTGAGGACCTTGCAAAGCTCAGTCGGCTGGACGCCCAGACACGTTTCCTCGCAAACCAGGGCATAGAGACGGGAGAGCAGCTATCCGGCCACCGTGCCAAGGCAAAAAAGGAGATCGCCGCTCTTTTGGAGGAACGGCAAGCCCTCAACCGTGACATACGCCGCCTTTTTCGTGACGGTGATGAAGTCGGCACCACACCGCTCATAGAGAGGCGGATGCTCATAAACGCCAGACTCAAGGAATTGCGAAAGGAGGTTACTTTGTGCGATAGCATAGCGGAACGCTCCGCCGAGACACGCGAAGAATTGGAGCGGTTCATAGAAGAACAGGAGATTGAAGAAAGGAGGAACGAGAAAAATGAGTTACTCAGGTGACGCCGCCGAACAGGTGGTACGGATGAGCTTGGAAACCGGCGAGGTTGCCATCAAGCTGGCAGGCTCCGGGGCAAAGGAGATAGCGGTACTTCTCTACTCCATTTTAAAGGATCAGAAAAGGACACGCGGGAAGGTGCGTATGGAGTCCATGATCCGAAGCGGCAAGGAGCTGAAGGTTTTCGCCGTCAAGGACGAGGACCTGGAGCGGTTCTGCAAGGAGGCAAAGCAGTACGGTGTACTCTATTGTGTTTTGAAGGACCGGGATGCCAACGACGGTATCACGGACATCATGGTACGGACCGAGGACGCTGGCAAGATAAACCGTATTTTCGAGCGGTTCAAGCTGTCCACCGTGGATATGGCCAGTATCCGCGAGAGTATTGAAAAAAGCCGTGAATCACGGACTGAGGGCGAGGGAGCAGCGCCGGAGAACGAGGCCAAAGAAGCCGTTGCGGAGGAACCCCCTGTATACACGCCCCCGGAAAGCGGCGACCTGGAGGAGCCGGTATATACCCCTCCGCTGGACACAGAAGTGGAACCCGTGTTTACTTTCCGGGAGGAGGATGAAAAAGCGGCTCGTGAAAAGAGTAGCTTTCTGGACGCGCTGTTCGGCCCCACAGATACGCCGCAGGAGGAACCGCAGAAAGAAAACCCTACGGAGGCCGGGACTGGAGTACCCCGTCAGTCCGAGCCTACCTCCGAGAGCAAAGCAGCAGCCGAAAGGGGTACTTCTGAGAACGAGTCCGCCCGTAGTAGGCCGCCCGTGAGAAAGGAGCTTCGGGAGATACGGGAGGAACAGCGGCGTTCCGCTGAAACTGCCCCCGCCCCCGGAAAAGCACCCTTGTCCCATATTGAACCCAGAAAGAAATATAAAACATCTGTAAAGGAGATCTGAATATGGAAGACTTTGAGGATATTTTCAGCGCAAAGTCTCAGAAGAGCCGTAGTCGGCGTCCCAACGAGCCCTTTGACCGGGACGAATTTGCGGCCCGGAAAAAGCGTGAGCGTGACGAGGTCTACGCCATGGTGGACGAGTTCACTGGGGAAATGCAGACGGACGGTGGCGCGTTTCAGACCTATCTTGACGTGCAGAGCCATTTTGACCGCTATTCCGCCACCAATGCCATCCTGATCGCCGCGCAGATGCCGGAGGCCACCCGGCTCATGGACTTTGTCGGCTGGAAGGATGCCGGCGTTTATGTCAGGCGCGGGGCCGAGGCTATCACCATCCTTGAACCCAAGGAGTTTACCCGCGAGGAAGACGGCTCCACCGGCGTCTTTTACAATCCCAAGAAGGTCTTTGACGTGTTGCAGACCACCATGAGACAGCCGCCTGTGATGAAAGCAAAACGCGACACGCGCGTACTTCTCAAGGCGCTCATCGAAAACGCCCCCTGCGACTTCGCGGTGTCCACACAGCTCCCGGAGAACGTCAGCGCCAGATATGACGCCTCCGCCAATACCATCTATGTCCGTCCCGGCTTAGACGGGGACAACTACATCCGCGGCGTGTCGCAGGAGCTTGCCAAAGCCCACATGGATCACAACAACATGGAGCTGGCCTCCACGCAGTTCGCCGCCTACTGTGTCTCTTACATGGTGAGCGCCCGTTACGGGGTTTCCGTGGAGGGATACAACTTCAACCTGCTCCCGAAATCCTACCGGGAGATGAATGCCCAGGAGCTTCGCGTGGAACTTGGCAAGGTCAGGGAGATCTCCGGCGATATGCTCTCGGATATGCGTCACAGTCTCGACAACATGGAGAAAGCCCAGAAGCAGAAGGACAATGAGGCGAGGTGACGGTCATGGCCGAAAGCAAACGGATTCTCTCGCTGGACGCGGAGGAACACGGCCTCCTGGTCAACGGCCTCAACGAGTTTAGAAACGAGTGTCTGCGGGAGGGTAAGCCCACGGAGGACGTGGAGGACCTGATCCTGAAAGCCATCGACGCCCCGACGGAGAAGAAACGGAAGTGGTTTGAGCGTGAGGACAGATAAATATTCCAAAGCTCACCTTATCCTCTACGCCTGCGGTGCCATCCCTGTTGTCTGGCTTGCGCTCCTGTTTGCCCCGTATCTGGGGGAGGGCATGATCGCCCTCCTTCAGAACGCGGGTACGGCTTTTAACGACCCGTTCAACATCACGCTTTGTGAGGACAGCCTAAAAACTGTCCTCATTTTTCTGCTGTGCTATGGCATTGGGATCGGGATATACCTCTCCACTGACCGCAACTACCGCAGACGTGAGGAACACGGCTCCGCCAGATGGGGGAGCGCCCAAACTATCCGGCAGAAATACGCCGACCGCCGTGTATTTGAGAATAAGATACTGACCCAAAACATGGCCATCGGGCTTGACGGACACAAGCACCGGCGCAACCTCAATGTGCTTGTGGTAGGCGGCTCCGGCGCTGGCAAGACGAGGTTTTACGCCAAGCCGAACGTGATGAACGCCAACACCAGCTTTGTCTGCCTGGACCCCAAGGGGGAGCTTCTGCGGGACACCGGGGAGCTTCTAAAGACGAAGGGCTACGACATCAAGGTCATTGACCTCATCGACATGGACAGGAGCCATTGTTATAACCCATTTGTGTACCTCCGCAACGACAACGACATACAACGCCTCGTGACGAACCTCTTTAAGAACACCACGCCCAAGGAAAGCAAGGGCGGACAGGACCCATTTTGGGATCAGGCCGCTCAAATGCTCCTGCTGGCGCTGGTGTTCTATCTTCATTATGAGGCCCCCGCCGATGAGCAGAACTTTCCCATGGTCATGGAGATGATCCGCGCCGGGGAAGTCCGGGAGGACAACGAGGACTACCAATCGCCATTAGATGAGCTGTTTGACCGCCTTGAGCTGAAAAACCCGGAGCATATCGCCCTCAAGTATTACCGCAGTTACCACTCCGGCAGTGCCAAGACCTTGAAATCTATCCAGATCACCCTCATATCCCGGCTTGAGAAGTTCAACCTGGAATCCCTCGCAAAGATAACACAGACCGACGAGCTGGAGCTTTGGAGCCTGGGTGAAAAGAAAACCGCCATCTTTGCGGTCATCCCTGACAACGACAGCAGCTTCAACTTTATCGTTGGTATGCTCTACACCCAGCTTTTCCAACAGCTCTACTATCAGGCGGACGTGGTACACGGCGGGCGCTTGCCCGTCCACGTCCACTTCGTCATGGACGAGTTTGCCAACGTCGCCCTGCCGGACGAGTTCGATAAGCTCCTGTCCACCATGCGGAGCCGGGAGATAAGCGTGTCCATCATCATCCAGAACCTTGCCCAGCTCAAGGCCCTGTTTGAAAAACAGTGGGAGAGCATCGTTGGTAACTGTGATGAGTTTGTCTACCTTGGTGGCAACGAGCAGTCCACCCACGAGTATGTTTCCAAGCTGCTGGGCAAGGAAACAATCGACACCAACACCTATGGCCAGTCCAAGGGCAGGAGCGGCAGCTACTCCACCAACTGGCAGATCACAGGGCGGGAGCTTATGACCCCCGATGAGGTGCGTATGCTGGATAACCGCTATGCGCTGGTGTTCATCCGGGGCGAGAGGCCCGTGATGGACTTCAAGTACAACATTCTCAAGCACCCCAATGTCCGCCTCACTACGGACGGCGGGACGAAACCGTACCGGCACGGAGAGGACACCCGGAGCATTGCCTCCTTCCGGCTCGACCCGGATAAGGTAAAAGCCGCTCCCGTGACGGATACAAAAACACACAACTACATTCTTCTCACCGAGGAAGAAGTGGAAGAAAGAATTATGAAATTGGAGGAAAAGAACCATGAAAAACCTGAACAAAAAGAACGTGAGCAAGAAGAACACCGAGCGGCTCCCCGTCCCTGGTAAGGTCAAGCGCGGCTTCCGCGCCTACTGCGCCGTCGTGATGGCGCTCACCGTCATGACCGTCACCTCCGTGACCGCTCTTGCCGCCGGCACGACCGGCGGCGATCCCCTCACCGTAGTCGGCAACCTGTCCACCTTCATCTTCGGCCTCATCCGCGCCGTTGGCCTCATCCTTCTCGGCTGGGGTGTCGTCCAGGTGGGCCTGTCCCTCCAGAGCCACGACCCCTCCCAGCGTTCCAACGGCTTTTTGACTCTGGCCGGTGGTATCATCATCACCTTTGCCAAGGAGATACTGGACCTCATCATCGGGTGAAAAAACAGGAGGGAAAACCCGTAGGCTTTCCCTCCTGGCATTACAGCAACGCCTTATAATTTCGTTTTCCGTAAATAATCCGATGAATCTGCACCGTGTCGTCCACGACCTTATAAAAGACCAGGTACTTCTCCACCACAAGCACCCGATACCCATGGGCGGAGAGGGCCAGGTCGCGGGCGCGTGGACAGCGTTCCGGCATCGTAGAGAGATTTGCTATTTCCCCCGTAAGCAGGTCGTAATATCTCAACGCGGCTTGCGGAGAGAGTGTGTTCAGGTAATCGATCACGCTGAGAAGGTCCTGTTTGGCGGCGGGATATATGATAACTTTATATTCCCGTTCCATGGACACGCTCCCGAAGCTGACGGGCCACCGTCTGAAAATCTTCCCCCTCGGCGCCGTCCGCTATCTCCTGCTCCGCCATGGCGAGCTTACCGTACAGTTCAAGAAGTGCGGCTTGACGTTCGTATTCCTCGGTACTGAGCACCACAATATCCCCGGAACCGTTACGGGTGATGAACACCGGCTCACGGGTCTGATGGCAGAAGTCAGAAATTTCATTTGCGTTGTTCCGCAAATCGGATATGGGACGGATCATAGGCATAACTGCCACCTCCTTATGGAGATAGTATAGCAAAATTATGAGTAAATATCAATATGTTTTTTGAGAGACCTGCTAGCAAAAGTCAAGAAGAAATATCAAATTATGTAAAGAGCAAAAAGAGCATGCTCATGCGAGCCACTTAGCAGTCAAAAAATGAAGGTGGCCGGGCGGGTGTATGTAAGGGTAGGGGTTACGCCTGCTCCAGCTTATCCAGATACGCCTTGACGGTGGCGTAGTAGACGCGTAGGAACTTGTTGGCGGAGGCCATCATATAGACCTTGTAGGGCTTGCCCTCGGCACGTTTCCTGCACATGAACTGGTAGACCGGCTCATTGGCGGGAGCGCGTTGGAGATAAACGCCCATGACCAGAAAGAGCGTTCTGCGCAGGGAGGGAGACCCGCGCTTGGAGATGCTTCGGCTGTTAGCGTTGAACTTGCCGGACTGGTTGGGCGGAGGGTCGATGCCGGCAAAGCCCACCAGGGCTTTCTTGGACTGGAACCGGCGCACGTCGCCGATCTCGGCAATGAGCTGCGGACCGAGGATGGGGCCGACGCCGAACATATCCATCACCACTGGGAACTCCGGGAGCGTGGAGGCCAGATCAAGCATTTCCTGTCTAAGCGTCGCTAAGGCTGACGACGTGGCTCTGAGCTGAGAAACAGCCTGCTCCACTAAGAGCTTCGCGGTATCCGTTTTTGGCATGATGCTGAAATGGCCGCATGCGGCGGAGTAGATTTCAAGAGCCTTAGTCTGGCTGAAATTGTAGCCGTGCTTGTCGCACCACTTCCGGTATCTGGTGACGAACGCTTTCTCTGAAAGACCGCAGACACACTCGCAATGCCAGAAGACCGCCACGAAATCTACCCACTTCTCACTTCCGTCCGTTCTTGGAGGGCTGGTAAACAGACGGTTCACCTCAGGAAAAGAGGTGTCGAGCATGGAGATCAGGTTGTTCTTCAGCATGGTGTTGAGCTTGGAATACTGCTGGTACTGGCGGTAACAGGTCTTGAGCATGAGGCGTGTCTCTGCCTCAGGGAAGAAACGCCGCAGCTCGTGCCAGTACTCAATGCCGTAGTTAGCTAACTTCACGGCGTCTATCTTATCAGTTTTCGCTTTTCTAACTTTGTTGTTTCTGTAGTTTTTCGTGACGATGGGATTGACTACACAAACATAGAATCCGGCGTCATGGAGGAAATGAGCCACCGGGGTGTGGTAATTGCCGGTGGCCTCCATGATGACACGGGACTCACCCGGAAGGCTTTTGAGGAGGTTTGCCAGCTTCTCCAGTTCACTTTCGGTGTGAGTACACTCAAAGGGCGGGATGACGGTCTCTCCGAAGGGACGCATGACTGCGATAGTGC
The DNA here is from genome assembly GCA_947626845.1 of uncultured Oscillospiraceae bacterium. Lineage (GTDB taxonomy): Bacteria > Bacillota > Clostridia > Oscillospirales > Oscillospiraceae > RUG626. Next base: position 17,822 of record CANQTW010000041.1, read on the forward strand.
TCTTCCCTTTGGAAACGTCGATGCCGATGCTGTTCATTCACATCACTCCAGTACAAAGAATCCGCAACCGGGGACCATCTTTACTCGAAGCCGATTCAATCTGTTTGGTGACGCGAACACAAAGGCTCAACCTGCTCAAATCGAACGCCGCAACGAGAGAATGGCTGACTGTCTCTCAAACGGACATAGAAGCCCCAGGAGGTGTAGGTCAGCCGATTGCTCCTCTCATTGTAGCTTAGGCACGAGACAGATGGAAGCCGGACTGGCTGTCCGGCTTCCGAGTCCAAATTTATTGTAACAGAAGGTGTATTATGTGTCGGATAATTGGGTAGTTCAAAACCTCGAAAACGCGCTGGACACATGGAATGACAAGCTCAGTGAGATATGGAGTCTTGTGACTCAATCCCTGCAGACGTTCAAAGGCGGGGCCATTTGGAGCGTCATTGTAAACGTCAACGGCGCGCTCCAGGCCATCGGCTACGGGCTTTTGGTACTGTTCTTTGCCGTGGGTGTGGTCAAGACCTGCGGGAGCTTTGCGGAGCTTAAAAAGCCGGAACACGCGGTAAAGCTGTTCGTGCGCTTCGCCATTGCCAAGTGTCTCATCACCTACGGCATGGAGCTGATGATGGCCCTTTTGAACATCATTCAGGGCGTAGTATCCTCCATCATGAATGCCGCGGGCTTTGGCGCGCCAACGACGACCGTGCTCCCATCTGAGATCGTGACGGCTATCGAGGACTGCGGCTTCTTTGAAAGTATCCCCCTTTGGGCGGTCACGCTCATAGGGGGATTGCTTGTGTGGGTGCTGTCCTTCGTGATGATCCTCAGTGTCTATGGGCGTTTTTTCAAAATGTATATGTATACCGCTATCGCTCCAATCCCGCTTTCCTCTTTTGCGGGAGAGCCAAGCCAGAACGTGGGCAAGAGCTTCCTCAAAAGCTATGCCGCCGTCTGTCTGGAGGGCGCGGTCATCGTACTTGCCTGCATCATTTTCTCCATATTCGCGGCATCTCCGCCCGCGGTATCCACCGGCGCGGCGGCATCCATGGTGTGGAACTACATCGGGGAGCTGGTATT
>CANQTW010000042.1 GCA_947626845.1 uncultured Oscillospiraceae bacterium
ATGGATCACCTGGCAGGGCTTGACCTTGGCCAGCCGCCCGCCCATCTGCATGGCCGGCTTGTCCACAAAGCCGGAGGTCTTTTTACCGGAGACGTATTTGGAGAAGTCATCGGCGGATTCCGAGGCGTCGGGCAGGGCGCCGATATCCAAAACGCCCTTTTCGCACTTGACCTCCCCGCCCAGAAGCCGCAGATACTCCGCCGTCAGGCTCTTTAAGAACACCATCCCGCCGGTGCCGTCGGTGAGGATGTGGAAAAATTCACAGCTGACCCGGTTTTTATAGTAGAGGACCCGGAAGGACTTGGAGCCGGTCATGGACACGTTGATATCCGCGCAGGGCACCGTGGCTTCCGGCTCCACGGGAAAGCGCCTTTTTGCCGCGTCGATATAGTGCCAGAAGACGCCGTTTTTGATGGTGGTGGCGAAGAAGGGGAAGCGCTTGATGGTGAAGGTGAGGGCCATCTGCAAAAGCTCCGGCACAACGTCCCCGTCCAGGTACACCGAAAGCCGGAACACCGCCATCTGCTTGTGGCTCATGCTGAGGGGGTACACTTTGGCCGCCGCGTCCAGAGGGAACCAGTCATCGGCGGGCCGAGAGTAAAAGCCGCCCAGCTTTTCAGGGGATAACAGCTCCAGCGCCTGCGGCAGGGGCACGCCGTTTTTGTGATACCACAGCAGGGCGTTTTCAAAGTCCCGGACGAGCTGGCGCTTCCACTCCCGCGAAAGAGCGAGATGCTGATCCAGGACGCGGAAAAAACCGTCCACCCGCGCCCGCTGATCCTCCGGCAAGTTCTCCAGATATTGGCTGTATTCATTTGTAAGCCTCTTTTTCGCCATATCCGGCCTCCGTGGGAAAATTTCTTTTTCCAGTATACCAAATCAGCGCCGGAAACGCAAGAGTGAAAGAAAAGAGGGCCGCCCCGCCCCCCTGAACGCCGTGGGGGCCGGACATTGGCCGGCCCCCACGCGGGAATTTATTTGGTTGGGTCGTAACCGGAGGTGATTTCTCCATCGGAGGAGGGGGCGGCGTCACTTCCGCCGTCAGGGACGGCGGAGGTCAGGCCGGCAGGATGTCCGAACACGCCCAGGCGGACAAAGCGGGCGGTCAGCTCCTGATAGTTCTCACCGGTGACGGTGGCCTTCCAGCCGGTGCCGCGGGTGAAGAATTTTGCCTCGCAGGTGTCGTCCCAGGTCAGGGTGACCACGTCCACGCCGTCCACATCCGTGTGGCCGTAGGCGTCATCCGGAGAGACGCAGCAGCTGGGGACGTCATAGCCCGCGCACTGTTCGATGGAGATCTGCCCACCGTCCCACGCGGCCCACAGGGAAAAGCCGCAGGGATCGCCGTCCTTGGAGAAAAACAGGTTGGCGCTCCTCGTCTCCGCCTCCTCCGGGATGCCCAGATGCTCCCGCCAGCGCGCTCCCAGGAGACTCTCGATCTCCTCCTCCGTCGCCTCCCTTGCGGTGTCTCCCAGGGTGTAGTCCAGGACCGCCCGCTCTCCGGCGGGCTGGAAATTCAGGAGCGGGAGCACGTACCGCGTCACCGTCTCCCCGTCCGTCAGGTCGTACCAGCCCCCCACGGGGGTGGTCATGTGCGTGTCATCGGTTTCCAGGGCCAGGTCATCGTCCAGCTCCCGCCGGCCTGTCTCCTCCCCTTGCACGGAGGGGTCATCAAGCTCCGCTCCGGGCTGTGCCCGATACCAGAGGGCGCCCGCGCCCAGGACCAGCGTCAGACACGCCGCCGCGGCGGCCCAGCGAATGAGGGGAACGGTCTTTTTCTCGGCTTTCAGCTCCGTCAGGCTCTCCGCAAGCCCCTCCGGGGCTTCGACGGCATCCATGTAGTTTACATAACGCTTCATAGCTCAATTTCTCCTTTCAGTTCCTGTCGAAGATGCTCCCTGGCACGGCTCAGATAGGAGCGGGCCGTTCCGGGGCGGCATTTCAAAATTTTCGCGATCTCGTCAGTGGTATATCCTTCGTAGTAAAAAAGATGTACGGCGGCGCGCTCGTTGGCGGGCAGGCGGCCTATGGACTCCAAAAGCTCCCGTGTCTCTCCTTCGGGGGCGGGGTAGATATCCAGCAGTTCCCCCGTGGGATGGCGCTTCTTGTCCCGCACCCGATCCAGGGCGGCGTTGACCGTGACGCGCATGAGCCACGCCTTCTCCCGTCCCTGGTCCTCAAGCTTCGGGAGGGTTTCCAAAAATTTCAGGTACGCCTCCTGCACCGCGTCCTCCGCGTCCTGGACATGGCCCGTGACGGAGAGCGCGGCCCGAAAAAGCGCCGTGCTGTGGGATAAAATCAATTCTTCCAACCGGTTGGATCGAGGCACCGTATCACCTCCTCTCTGCCATTATAACGCATTCGGGCGCTGTTTTGTTGCGGTATGAAAAAAAACATTCCCGGAAATACTACCCTCGTACACAAAGACGAGGGGGCGGTTTCTTGCAGGGTAAGGTGGAGATCTGCGGGATCAACACATCGAAGCTTCCGGTGCTGAAAAACGACGAGATTATGGAGCTTCTGCGGAAGGCCAGGGCCGGCGACAGCGCGGCCCGCGACAGGCTCATCGAGGGAAATCTCCGGCTGGTGCTGTCGGTGGTACAGAAATTTATGGGCAGAGGTGAGAACGCCGACGATATCTTTCAAGTAGGTTGTATAGGATTAATCAAAGCAATAGATAACTTTAATCTGGAAATGAAGGTAATGTTTTCCACTTATGGCGTACCCATGATCATTGGGGAGATTCGCCGCTTTCTGCGGGACAACTCCCCCCTGCGGGTCAGCCGGAGCATACGGGACACGGCCTACAAGGTGTTGCAGGTGAAGGAAAAGCTGATGCTGGAGAGCCAGCGGGAGCCCACGGTGGAGGAAATCGCGGCGGCGCTGAAGCTACCCCGCGAGGAGGTGGTCATCGCCATGGACGCGGTGGCCGAGCCGGTGAGCCTCTATGAGCCCATCTACTCCGAGTCCGGGGACGCGGTGTGCGGCATGGATCAGATCGGCGACACGAAAAACACCGACGAGGACTGGCTCAACGAGATTGCCCTGTCTGACGCCATCAATGCCCTCTCGGAGCGGGAGAAGCGCATCCTCTCCCTGCGGTTTTACGAGGGAAAGACCCAGATGCAGGTGTCCGCGGAGGTGGGCATCAGCCAGGCACAGGTGTCGCGGCTTGAAAAAAACGCGATAAACCAGATAAAAAAGAGCCTATAATTGTGCGGAATGGTGGTTGCGTTTTTGCAGGAGCCGTGATACAATATTGCAAATGGCGTTTTACCGCAATAAAGCGGCGGCGCTCAGGAATCAGCGGCCCGGAGGTTCGGGCCGCCGGCCCCGTGAACCAACATCTTTAAAGGAGTGTACATACATGGAAAAGATCCGCGTTGAGCTCACGAAAACCCCCAAGGAGAAGCCCCATCTGGACCCCCTGCCCTTTGGAAAATTCTTCTCCGACCACATGTTCCTGATGAACTACACAGACGGAAAGGGCTGGCACGACCCCCGCATCGTCCCCTACGGTCCCTTCAGCCTGGACCCCTCCTGCATGGTGTTCCACTACGCCCAGGAGATTTTTGAGGGCCTCAAGGCCTACCGCCGCGCCGACGGCTCCATATGGCTGTTCCGGCCTGAGGAGAACTTCAGGCGCATGAACAACTCCGCAGTCCGCATGAGCATACCGGAGATCGACGTGGACTTCTGCGTGGAGGCCACGAAGCAGCTGGTGGCCTTGGAGCGGGACTGGGTGCCTGACCAGAAGGGCGCCAGCCTCTACATCCGCCCCTTCATCATCGCCACGGACTGCACCGTAGGCGTCCACGCCAGCAAGACCTATATTTTCTGCATCATCCTTTCCCCCTCCGGCAACTACTATCCGGAGGGACTGAACCCCGTCCACATCGCCATTGAAGACGAGGACGTCCGCGCCGTGCGGGGCGGCACCGGCTTTACCAAGTGCGGCGGCAACTACGCCGGCTCCATCCGCGCCAGCGAGCGGGCGGAGAAGCTGGGCTACTCCCAGGTGCTGTGGCTGGACGGCGTCCACCGCAAGTACATCGAGGAAGTCGGCTCCATGAACATCATGTTCAAGATTGACGGCAAGATCGTCACCCCCATGCTCCAGGGCTCCGTTCTCCCCGGCATCACCCGCAAATCCATCTTAGAGGTGGCCCGCGACTGGGGCTACACCGTGGAGGAGCGCCTTATCTCCATCGACGAGGTGCTGGAGACCGCCCAAAACGGCCACATGGAGGAGATGTGGGGCACCGGCACCGCCGCCGTGGTCTCCCCGGTGGGACACATCTACTACGAGGGCAAGGATATGACCATCGGCGACGGCGGCATCGGTGAGCTGACCCAGAAATTCTACGACGAACTCACCGGCATCCAGTGGGGCACCCGCCCGGATACCCGCGGCTGGACGCAGAAGGTCTGCGACTAAAGCCGCCGGTAAAAATATTATATTGGAGTTTTTTGACAACGGATTGGCCGCCCATCGGAAGATGGGCGGCCAGTTTTATTGTAATTCCTCTCTCAAATGCTCCACGGCGCGCTTTTCCAGGCGGGATATCTGCACCTGGGAGACGCCCAGGACGCGGGCGGTGTCGGACTGGGTCATGGCCCTGAAATAGCGCAAAGCGATGACGGAGCGCTCCTTGTCAGGCAGCTTTGAGACGGCCTCCCGCAGAGCCACCCGCTCCACCAATTTTTCCTCCTGGCCCTGGTCGCCCAGCATCTGCTCCAGTGTGAAGCCGTCCTCGCCGCTCTCCCGCTGCAGGGACTCGCTGGGGGCGGTGGCCAGCTCGCAGGCGGCGATGTCCTCCGGACTGAGGCCGGTCTTCTCGGAGACCTCCGACAGCGCCGGCTCCCGCCCCAGCTGCTGCTCCAGCTGGAGTCTGGCCGCGCGGACGGCTACCGCCCGTTCCTTCAGGCTCCGGCTGACCTTTACCGCCCCGTCGTCCCGCAGGAAGCGCCGTATCTCCCCGGCGATCTTCGGGACGGCGTAAGTGGAAAACTGCGTGCCGAAAGCGTCGTCAAAGCCGCATACCGCCTTGATAAAGCCCATGCACCCCAGCTGATACAGGTCATCCGGCTCCGCGCCCCTGCCGAAGAACCGCCGGGCCACGCTCCAGATGAGGCCGGAATTTTCCCGTACCATCCGCTCCATGGCCTCGTTGTCTCCGCTCCGGGCGGCCCTGAGCGTGTCGGCAAGGGTGGGGGTCATCGGGCCTTTCTCCGCTTCTCCACCCGTTTTCGCATGGTCACGGTGGTGCCGGCCCCCACCTTGGAGCGCACCTTCATGGAGTCCGTGAAGCTCTCCATGATGGTAAAGCCCATACCGCCCCGCTCATCGCCGCCGGTGGTGAACAGGGGCTGCCGCGCCCGCTCCACGTCCTCGATGCCCCGCCCCCGGTCCTTGACCTGTATCTCCAGCTCTCCGCCCTCCAGGATGCGCAGGCGCAGCAGGATAGGCCCCACGCTGTCAGGATAGGCGTGGACGATGCAATTGGTCACCGCCTCGCTCACCGCCGTCTTTACGTCCCCCAGTTCTGTCAACGTCATGTCCAGCTGGGCGGCAAAGCACGCCGCCGCCCCCCTGGCAAATCCCTCGTTGGCCGAGAGGGACGGAAATTCAAACCGCACGCTGTTCAGTTCTTTCATGATTATGTAAACTCCTTTTCTCCTGTCAGATTTCCTCCGCGCCTCCGGCCCTGCGGGCTGGGAGCTGCCGCGGGGCGGCGGATGGGTCAGACTGATATTTCGATGATCCGGTCTATCCCCGATGCGTCCAGCACGCGCATGGGCTGGGACTGGACGTTTTGAACGAAAAGCCGTCCGCCCAGGGCGTTCATGCGCTTGTGGAGCTTCAGGATGATGGCGATGCCGGAGGAGTCCATGAATTTGAGGCCCCCCAGGTCCAGTACGCAATCCCTGGGCATACCGGTGTCGATCTTCTCCTCCAGCTCGCCTATCAGCTGTCTTGCCTCGTGGTGGTCAAGCTCCCCGGAGAGGGACAGCGTCATGCGCCCGCTCTCCTGTGTGGAGGTAAGCTTCATTTTCAAGTCACTTCCAATAAAAAAATACCCGTGTACGGGCTGTACACGGGTATCCTACCATATTTATGGCGCAAATCTTGTCGTTATTTCAAGGCTTCCAGGGATTTTTCCAGATTTTCTATGAGCGCTCTGAGCTTATCGGCCTTCTCCCGCTCGGCCTGCACCACGTTCTCCGGCGCGCGGGAGACAAAGGCCTCGTTGGAGAGCTTCTTCATCTGTCCCTCCAAAAAGCCCCTGTTCTTTTTAAGCTCCTTCTCGATCCTCTCCCGCTCGGCCTGGAGGTCCACAAGCTCCGCCAGGGGCAGGAAGACACGGGCGGAGTGGGTCACCACCGTCACCATGCCCCGCGCCTCCATATCGGCGTCGCTTCCGGCCTGGCTCATGTTCATGACCTCCACCTCGCTGGCGGAAGCCAGGCGCATGATGTAAGGCGCGCCGGCCTTGAAGGGTCCGGGGGTGACGGTGGAGATGATGACCTTGGAGCGGCGGCTGGGCGGCACGTTCATGGCGCTGCGCTTGGAGCGGATGGAGCGCACAACGTCCATGACCTTCTCAAAGTCCGCCTCCTCCTGGGGGAAGCTCAGCTCCTCCCGATACTCCGGAAAGTCCTCGATGATGAGGGCGCTCTTTTTGTGGGGCAGGGCCTGGTATATCTCCTCGGTGATATAGGGCATGAAGGGGTGCAGGAGCTTCAGGATGTCGGTGAGCACATACAAAAGCACCCGCTGGGCGTCCTCATCGCCCTCGGCAAGCCGCGGCTTGGAGAGCTCGATATACCAGTCGCAGAAGGTGTCCCAGATGAAGTCGTAAATTTTCTGGGCGGCGATGCCCAGCTCAAAGCGGTCAAAGTTCTCGTTGACCTCCCGGACAAGGCCGTTCAGCTTGGAGAGCACCCACTTGTCGGGCAGCTCCAGCTTCTCCGGCAGAGCGGCGTCCTCCACCGTCAGATTCATCATCACGAACCGGCTGGCGTTCCAAATCTTATTGGCGAAGTTACGCATGGCCTCGCACCGCTCCACGTAGAAGCGCATGTCGTTTCCGGGGGAGTTGCCGGTAATGATGTTAAACCGGAGCGCGTCCGCCCCGAAGCGGTCTATCATCTCGATGGGGTCCACGCCGTTGCCGGCGGATTTGGACATCTTCTTGCCCTGGGGATCGCGGATGAGGCCGTGGATCAGCACCGTCTTGAAGGGCTCCCGGTGCATATGCTCCATGCCGGAGAAGATCATGCGGGCCACCCAGAAGAAGATGATGTCGTAGCCCGTCACCAGCACGTCGGTGGGATAGAAGTATTCCAAATCTTCCGTCTTGTCCGGCCAGCCCAGGGTGGAGAAGGGCCAGAGGGCGGAGGAAAACCAGGTATCCAGCACGTCGGGATCGCGCTCGATGTTCTTTGAGTGGCAGTGCTCGCACTCGGTAGGATCGGTGCGGCTCACCGTCATGTGGCCGCAGTCATGGCAGGTCCAGGCGGGGATCTGATGGCCCCACCAGAGCTGTCGGGAGATGCACCAGTCCCGGACATTGTGCATCCAGTTGAGATACGTCTTGGCAAAGCGGTCAGGGACGAACTTGATGGTGCCGTCCTCCACCACCCTTATGGCCTCCTTTGCCAGAGGCTCCATCTTCACGAACCACTGATCCGAGGCCAGGGGCTCCACGTCGGAATGGCACCGGTAGCAGGTGCCCACGTTATGGACGTGGTCCTCGATCTTCACAAGATACCCCTGCTCCGTGAGGTCCGCCACAATGGCCTTACGGGCCTCGTACCGGTCCATACCGTTGTATTTTCCACCGTTGATGATCTTCCCGTCGCCGTCGATGACCAAAATCTGCTCCAGGCCGTGCCGCAGGCCCACCTCAAAGTCGTTGGGGTCGTGGCAGGGGGTCATCTTCACACAGCCGGTGCCGAAGGTCCTGTCCACGTATTCGTCGGCCACAATGGGGATCTCCCGGCCAACCAAGGGCAGAACGCAGGTCTTGCCCACGATGCCGGTGTAGCGCTCATCCTCCGGATTCACCGCCACGCCGGAGTCGCCCAGCATGGTCTCCGGGCGCGTGGTGGCAACGGTCACATACCCGGAGCCGTCAGAGAGCGGATAGCGGATGTGCCAGAGCTTTCCGGGCTTCTCCTCGTACTCCACCTCCGCGTCTGAAAGGGCCGTGGTGCAGTGGGGGCACCAGTTGATGATGCGCTTGCCCTTATAGATGAGGCCCTTTTCATAGAGGGAGCAGAACACCTCCCGCACAGCCTTGGAACAGCCCTCGTCCATGGTGAAGCGCTGGCGCTCCCAGTCGCAGGAGGAGCCCAGGGTCTTCAGCTGCTCCACGATCCTGTCCCCATACTTGTTCTTCCATTCCCATACCCGGTCAAGGAATTTCTCCCGACCCAGGTCAAAGCGGGTGAGGCCCTCGCCTCTCAGCTGCTCCTCCACCTTGATCTGGGTGGCGATGCCGGCGTGGTCGTAGCCGGGCAGCCACAGGGCGGAATACCCCTTCATCCGCTTATAGCGGATCAGGATGTCCTGGAGGGTCTCGTCAAAGGCGTGGCCCAGATGGAGCTGGCCCGTCACGTTGGGGGGCGGGATGACGATGGTGAAGGGCTTCTTTTCCGGATCTCTTTCGGCGTGGAAATATCCCCCGTCCAGCCACATCTGATAGATGCGCTTCTCCACCGCCTTGGGATCGTACACTTTCGGCAGTTCTTTCATACATTATCTCCTTTCAATGGGGTCCCCGCGCGATTGTAAATCGCGTGGGGAGAGGACGAGCCGAGCCCGCGCCTGAGCCTGACCGAAGGAAGGGCGAGGTAAAGCGGCTCGAGTGAGGACGATCCGGGGCCATAAAAAATTCGCCCCAAGCAATCGCTCAGGGCGAACAGCAACTGTTACGTGTCCGCGGTACCACCTGAATTCCCCGTTGTGGCGGGGCGCTCAACGCTCTTTAACGGAAGCTCCCGTCGGAGGCTGGCGGCAAAGCCCTCACCCCCGCGGCTCCGGGACGACCTTTCGGCGGTTCACGTCAAAGCCTCGCACCGTCCGGCTTCTCTCTGAGACAATTCCCGCTTACTTCTTCCCATCCACGCCATTTGGGGGTATTATAAGCGGTTTTTCAGCCTTTGTCAAGAGAAAAATAACGGGAAAGCAGCCGGTCCAGCGCCTTTCCGGCCCTGTCGAGCCGGAGGAGCCTGAAAAGGAAGCGTCTCGCGGCATCCGCCGCCTCACAGGCCAGGAACAGCCCCAGCGCGGCCAGCAGGGTAAAGAGAACGCATAAAATCCCGCCGTATTGGGGAAAGCCGACGGCAATCGCACCCGTCACCGCCCTGTAAAAAAGCGGGTGGATATGGATAAGGTACACCCCCAGGGAACCGGCGGACAGGAAAGCCACGACTTTTCGTGCCGCGGCGGATTCGATCTTCAGCTTCGCGAAAAAGACCGTCAGCGCCGCGGCGGCCAGGACCACCGTCGGGAAGGTGTAGTTCACGGTGCTTTCCCTGCCCGTCATTCTCAGGCCCCAGGTCACGGCGACAGCTGCGGCAAACGCCACAAGCGCCGCCCAGGGGCCTCCCCTGTGGAGGAGCCGTGATCTTTTCAGATACGCGCCGGCGATATACATAAGAATAAGCCAGATGAGGCTGTACCCGCCGGACAGGACAGCGTATGTATTCACCCCGCCGATATACTGGGCGGCGCAGATATAGAGGAGCATCCCCGCGAAGAAGACCCCCAAAGTCTTAGAGGAGACGTTTTTCACCCCCCGCTCAAGCACCGGCATGACAAGCATCAGTCCGAAGTAGGCGCTGATATACCAGTACTGGCCGTGGAGCACAGGGGAGACGGCGCAGAGCCACGCGCTTTTGTCCGTATATTCCGGCCTCGCCACGGCGAACATCGCCGTCAGCGTCAGCGTGTAAAAGGCCGTCTGGAGCCAAAGCCCCAGTGCCTTGCCCGGAGAGGCCGCGGCGCCCGCGCCCACATATCCGCTGATCATGGCGAAGCAGTTCACCGCGCAGAAGGCCGCCGCCTCTACAAGCCACACCAGCTCATAGACGCTCCCCTCGCCGTTTTCCGCCGGCAGGATGGACCCGTTCAGGTGGAGCACCACCACCAAAAGCATGGAGACCGCCCGCAGGAGCTCGATCCCCATGTTGCGTTCAGCCTTCACCGGCGGCGCTTTGACTGCTGTTTCCATTCCCTTGTCTCTCCTCTTTCCCATTGGCCCCGTCAAAGGCCCTCGCCTCCACATAGGCCATCATCCTGTTGCGCGTGAGGCCGTACAGGCCCACCCCCAGCAGGATGACCGCCGCTAACACCGCTGGCTCCACCCAAACGAGGGTGGCCGTGACAGCGGCCAGATACAGGATAACGGTGAGTCCGATATCGAATTTATGCTCGGAAAGCCACTTATGCTTGAAATATTCGATCCTGTCCGCAAGGCCGAAGGTGTCCGACTGGGACAGGACGGAGATCAGGTTCTCCTCCGCCTTTTCCGCCGCCCGTTCCGGCGTCTCCAGTCTCTCGCCGGACAGAAGCTCATTGACGCTGACGCCCAAAAGCCCCGAAAGCTCCAGTAGCTTGTCCACGTCCGGCATATACCTGCCCGTCTCCCACCGGGACACGGTCTTGTTGGTGACGCCCAGCCGCTCCCCCAGCTTCTCCTGGGTCATGCCCCGCTCCCGGCGCAGCTGGGCGATGAATTTTCCCACCTTTTCCTGATCCACATGACCGCCTCCTTCCGCGTTATGACTGTATTGTACATCAACGCCGTGAAAAAGTCATGGACACAGACAGCGAATCGACGTTTTTCGATCCCTAAAGGGAGTGATTTGCCCCGTTTCCCTATTCGCTCTTTCTGTTCAAGATCAAATTGGAAATCTCTAAGCCCAGCGCCGACAGGAAAATGATGCGGCTTCCGGGCCGGAGATAGTACATATAGATATCGCTGCCATGGTGCCAGTTATATCTTGCGGCCATGATCTGAAAAATCGCAGCATGAATGAGCCAAAGGGCAATAAAGATAGATATCAGCTTAGGCAGAACGACCCGCACGATTCCGGTTTGGGCGGTTTGTTCCTTTGGGGCGCGGCGTTTTCTGAAAACGTGGAAGACCACCGACTCAAGGGGCATCAAAACGAAGGAGATGATGAGCGTCACAAGAATCATCAGCCTGATGGTGTTCATATTCTGTTCAATTTCAAGACGCCATAACCACACAAGGGAAAACAAAGAATTTAAAAAAAGAATAACTCCCTCAAGTAAAACTGCCCCTGTGTATATTTTCTCCGCTTTTCGCATATATTACCACCTTATATATTATACCATAAAACCCATTTTCTTTCAAGTCTTGCACGCCCTCCGTCGCGGGGGTATAATGGCCGAGGAGGGGTTTTTATGACGCTCAATGACAAAATCGCCGCGCTGTCCCTGCTCTGGCGGCGCGCGTGCGAGGTGTTTCCCTATTTTGACCGGCTGGACCTTGACTGGGACGAACAGTACCGCGTCTATCTTGATAAGGTCATGGCGTGTGAAAGCGACCCGGAGGTCTGGCTCACGCTCATGGAGTTCATGAACCTTCTGGGCGACGGGCACACGGGCTTTACGCCTCCGGCCTCTTGGAGAAAGGAGCGCGGGACACTGCCCTTTACACTGGGGTACTGCGCCGAGGGTTACTTTGTCCGTTCCATTGAAAAAGGCGGCGAGAGTCAGCTTTTGGGGCTCATCCGCCGGATCGGCGGGCGGGATATGGGGGAGCTTCTTCGCGAAGCGGCCCGCTATCTTTACAGTGTGGACGGCTATGTCTCCCCATCTGGGCTTTCGTCGCTCCTGCCGTTGCTGCTGTCCGGCGAGGAGACCGAGCTGGAAACGGACCTCGGCGTTTACCGCTTCGCACCACGCCACGGGGATACGCCGCTTGTCTCCTCCCCTCCTGCGGACACTGGGGAGGATTACGAACAAATCGCCGCCGGAGCGCCCCATCTGCGGCTCTACGGCGGCGGGATATTGTACGCAAAAATTAATGATCTTCTGCGGGACGGGGCATCCGAGAGCATCGGGGCCGCCCTTCAAGCCAGGAACGTACGGGCTGTGATCCTGGACCTGCGGGAAAACGTGGGCGGGATGACCATGTACGGCGCCAGGATCGCGGAGCTTTTCATCGACGGCCAGTTTCACGGCTGCCGGAAGCGCACAAGAACCATGGTGGGCGTGGACCTTGCCTCCGCCAGCCAGTTCGCCCAGATGAGTCCGGAGAAGATACGCGCCCTCGTCGGGGACGAGGATGTTTCCGGGACTATGGCGCTCTGGCGCATGCAGGGCTTCCGGCACTACACCGATTCCTTTGGCGCTCCGGACCACAAAAGCGTCTTTTCCGGTCCCTGCGTCCTGCTCACCTCCCGCGGCACGGTCTCGGCGGCGGAGGATCTGACAGCGATGTTCAAATCTAACGGCAGGGCGAGGCTTATCGGCACGCCGACCTACGGCTCCAGCGGCACGCCCCTGCTGCAGCCCGTCCCCGGAGGAGGCACGGGCCGCGTCTGCTCCGTGGGCTACAAGCTTCTTGACGGCACGGAATTTATAGGTCGCGGTATCATGCCGGACTTGCAGGTGGAGGAAACTATCGGCACTCTCCGCCGGGGTCTCGACATCCCCCTTATCGCCGCGCTTTCCGTCCTTCGTTGATACCTTTGCCGCCGCGCCGGCGTCTCCGGCCTCTCTCCAGGAAAAATGGACACAGACAGCGAATCAGCTCTTTTCAGGCCGGAAGGTGAAGGTGAAGCTCATCTCCTTCTCGTCCAGCCGGTACGCCTCCGCCAGCTCCGGGCCGCAGGAATTGGAGCCAAGGCCGCTGACCCGGTAGTCCGTGCGCAGATGCGTAAAGCCGTCCTTGTGAAGCTCGTTTGTGTGGGCGGCGGCATAGAGCTCCTGGGCCGTATACTCCGAGACGCACGCCTCCATGTTCTCCGCCTCAAAGGTCAGTCCGTTTACGGTGAGGCGCTTTACCCCCGTGTGGTTGCCGTGCTCCTGGGGCCGGACATAGGGCACATATTCCCTTTGGGCGGTGCTGTGATACAGGCCCGTCAGGGCGCAGTGGCACATATCGGCGTAGTTCTCCCCCGGCCCCTTGCCGTAATAGGAAAAGGCCCCGTCGCCGGTGAGCGTCCACTCAAAGCCCAGCCGAGGCAGGAAGAAGGTTTCCTCTCTCACCTTAAATGCTGAGCTCACCTTCACGGCGCCGTCGGCGAAAAACGTCCAGCGCGTCTCGAAAAACAGGGACGGTGACCGGGAGACCCCGGCCAGGGAGCCCCGGAAGGTGACGGCGCTGCCGTTTACCGTACAGGCGTATATTTTGGTGAACGCCTTGTCCCAGTTCTCGCTGTTCCAGGCGCCGGCCCAATGGTATTTTATGTTCCTGTCGTTGTCCGTGGGGGCGCGGAACACCCCCAGCGCCGTGGGGGCCGCCAGCCGCTCTACGCCGTCCACCACGGCGCTGACAAGGCTTCCGTGGAGCTTGGAGAGCGTGTAGACAAAGCCCTCCCCCGCCGCGTATATAAAGCGCCTGTCCTCCGTGACGGCAAGGGGAGCGGCGTCCGTCCCGGCCACGCGGGGGGCGCTCAGCTCATGCTCCGTGGCGGCCCACTCCGCACCGTCCTTCGTCAGGCGGCACCGCAGGTGGGCGCCGTACCGGCAGGAGGAGAAGAGGGCGGGAACAGCAATTTCCCAGCTCCCGTGGGGCGGCAGGTCAAGCCGAAGAGCGCGGCTGTCCACGACCTCGCCGTCCCGCTCCATCTCCAGGGTAAGCGTATACTCATTGAGGTTCGTAAAATCAAGACGGTTGCGCACCGTCAGCTTCCCGTCCTCCAGGCGTGTGGCGATGGGCTGGTAGGCGGCTTTGATCTCCATCGTACCGGCCTTGAAGCTCCTGTCGGCGAAAACCATGCCGTCACAGCAGAAGTTCCCGTCATGGGTCAGCTCGCCGGGGAAGTCCCCGCCGTAGAGCTGGACGCCGTCACGGACAACCACGTGGTCGGCCCACTCCCAGACGCACCCGCCGCACAGCTTGGGGTATTTGTCAAACATCTCGTTGTACGCCCACACGTCGCCGGGGCCGTTGCCCATGGCGTGGGCGTACTCGCAAAGATACACCGGTTTCTTGATCTCCGGGTCCAGCGCCGCCTCCTCCAGACGCTGGCAGGAGGCGTACATCCAGCTGACCACGTCCGGCGTCTCAAAATCCCCCTGGGCGCTGGCCTGCTCGTAGTGGGAAAGCCGCGAGGGGTCCCGCTCCTTCAGATACCGGAGCATAGCCCGGTGGTTATCGCCGTAGTCGCTCTCGTTGCCCAGGGACCAGAAGATCACCGACGGGGCGTTCTTATGGAGCTCCAGCGCCCGCTCCATGCGGGAGAGGAACTCGTCCTTCCAGTCCTCATGGGTACAGGGCCACTCCCCCGCCTTGTGGTCATAGCCGCAGGGAGGATCGCACCGGCGGTGGGAAAAACCGTGGGTCTCGATGTCCGTCTCCAGCACCACGTAGAGGCCCAGCTCGTCACACATGGACACAAAGGCCGGGTGGGGCGGGTAGTGGGAGGTGCGCACGCAGTTGATGTTCAGGCTCTTCATCAGCTCCAGGTCCCGCCTCAGCTCCTCCTCCGTCTGGCACCAGCCTCGGTATTTCCCGGTGTCGTGGTGGTTGACGCCGTGGAGCTTCACGGGCACGCCGTTTATCAAAAGCTCGTATTTGTCCGATACGGAGATTTCCCGCAGTCCCGCCTTCAGCGTGACTGTCTCCCCGGCCCGCCCCAGCTCCACGGTGTAGAGATGCGGCTTCTCCGCGTTCCACAGCACCGGGTTTTCCGGCGCGTACTCAAACTCGTTCTCAAACTCCGTCTCAAAAAGCACGTCGTTTCCGTCCAGGACTCTCGCGTGGGCCGGCCCGTCCAGCTTCACGTGGATGGACCTGCCGTTGGGGATCATCTCCACGTCCCCTATGTGCCCCTCCGGACGCTGGAGAAGGTAGGTCTCCCGGAAGATGCCGTTGTAGCGGAAAGCGTCCTGATCCTCCAGATAGCTCCCGCAGCACCACTTGAGCACGTAGACCCGCAGGGTGTTTTGGCCCTTCCGGACAAAGCCCGTCACGTCAAACTCCGCCCTCAGGCGGCTGCCCTGGGTGAAGCCAACGTACCGCCCGTTGACCGTCACAAAGGCGCAGGAGCTGACGCCCTCCAGCACATAGTAGACCCGTCCCCAGAGCCTTGCGAGGTCAAAGTCCCGCTCGTAGACGCCGCAGGGGTTGGCGTCCGGCACAGCGGGCATGTCCACGGGGTAAGGGTAGCTCACGTTGGTGTAGTTGGGGTTTTCATACCCCTGCAGCTGCCAGCAGGAGGGCACGGGGATGGTGTCCCAATCCGTGATCTCCCCCTCCGCCAGCTCGTCCTCAGGGAAGAATTTGAACCGCCACACGCCGTTCAGGTCGATTTTTTCGCTGATCCCGCTGGGGACGTACCAGCTCCTTGGCGGCAGTCTGTTTTCGCTGGTGGCTTTCGGATTTTCGTAGATTCTCATTGTCTCTCCCTCCAAATCACTTGGTTGCGTATTGCGGCTGGCGTACCGCGCTGTGCGCCGCTCTTCTGTCCGCCGGCGCA
This sequence comes from uncultured Oscillospiraceae bacterium, assembly GCA_947626845.1. Taxonomy (GTDB): domain Bacteria; phylum Bacillota; class Clostridia; order Oscillospirales; family Oscillospiraceae; genus RUG626. Next base: position 15,688 of record CANQTW010000042.1, read on the forward strand.
TCTCCAACGCGCCGGCCCTTCCTCTTTCCCCATTATACTACTCCCATTTGAAATTGGAAAGAGAAAGTTCTGATCCGCTCCCCACGCCCCCGGCCTCCCACGGCCACAGATTAAGGCGGCGGCCCCAATGGGCAGTGTTCGTAAAACAGTAACCATGAAATGAACGGCAACCGCCGTACAGGATCGGTTAAAAATCAAACTGTTTTACGGAGGAAACACCATGAAAGGACTAAAATCTTGTGAGTTCAATATCGACAGCGGCTGTGTGGAGATTTGCTTTTCCGATGGGTCAATGCTCGCCATCGACTGTGCTGCTGTGGAGAACGGCATCGAAACGACCATGAATGGACGATCAGAGTTGGATTGGCTCGTCTACAACGCCCCGCTGGATTACGCTAAACTTGTTCTCAGCGGAGAGCTGGATGGATACCTGAAACGGGTATCCGGGCCATACAGCGGCATCGGCTGGGAGTCCTGAAAATGTAGAAGCGCCCACCTCGGTCAGACTGAAATGTTTGGCTGAGGTGGGCTTTTTCATTTCAAATATTAATCAACGAAAACTCCTGATTTTGCACTTATTTCCAAAGGTTCCTTAGCAATTAAGTCAATAACTGAAACAATAATTTTTCCTAAAGCTTTATTTTTTACCATCTTTGGAATGAAGATCACAAGATATTACTGTATTTGCAAACCGTTTCCCCTTTACATTAGCTGCTAACATAGTGATTAAATACATCAGCACTAAATATATAATTGGTGATACCTTGACAGTAAGGAAATCTAGTATTGAAGCAAATATGATGTATATCGCAAGTGTCGCCATGCTCACTAATGCCATATCTCTACACAGCAAAAAATCTCTTTGTGCAATCAACACTTTCATTTCTTCTTCATGTAATCGGTATATTCCATACCATTTGCTGTTTTCATACTCCTTTTTCTTTATTTTATCTTTAATCGATTGAAGGCCGTTAAAGATATCAGAATATTTTTCTTTCGCATCTTCAGATGTAAATCGATCATCAATTTTATTATTATACATTCTTGAAAAAATAGTTTCTCCCGGCTTATGCCACCACCAATATACAAAATAATCTTTGATTTTAGATGGAATTAACGAATCAAATACAATACATAAGGAGTAAATTATCCCTGAGAACAAGCTTGAGTTTAATATCGAAATGATTAATTTCATATAATTGTTTTCAGAAACAAGTTCTCCAACATTCAAAATATCACTCAGATATAGAATTACTATAATATTTGCTATAACATATATTTTTAGTTCCTTTTCCCTATAATCCTTTATGTTCACTTGAAAACTCACCTTTCTCTTATTTTACAGCATGCGGCTTAAATGACCCAATATAATATCCAATTGATACGTCTTCTTTGGATTTCTGTTCTAAAGTATCAATGCTATATGGATAATTAAAGTTCTCAACATAGATATGAACATAATCATCATTACATACAAATGTAATGTCTTTTGCTGAGTTCTGCTTTATTGTTTCATATCCTTTGTAGTAATCCAAATATATGGAGGGTGCCTCTCCGATAACAATAATCTTTGGATCGATTTTCGCAAGTATATCCGATGACACTTTTCCTGATTCTCTTCCGTGGTGTGGCGCAAATAATACATCCACGTTAGGCCAAGTAATTTTGTCTTTTATTTTTTCTCTGAAATCATTTTCCATATCCCCCATCCACATCATACATACACCGTTATTTACAGAGTATGTAAAAATTGGAGAAATATTATTATATCCTGATCCTTCTTTCACTTTGGCTAGTGCATCTTTGAAATTAACATCATCTGTTATAGGCCACAAAAAATTAATCCCTGCACATCCACGTTCTTTGTCCGAAACATTCATCCATTTACGCCGACAGCCCTGATAAACATAATATGCTTTTGATGCTGAATCGCGAAGCTCACAATATTTGTCAAAGTTTTCAGTTCTATCCTTCTTTATAGCTTCATTTTTAACGCAATAAAAATTTATAATCGGAACAACTGAATCTAATTGGGGCAAACCCATAATATGATCTTCATCAGGATGTGTTGAAATAAAACGCCGAATTCCTTTTTCTCCAGAAAGCAACTTTATTTCCTCAAAATCCTCGTCACGGCTATCTTCATCCTCATAGCAACAGTCAATAATAGTAAAATTATCAGAATTGTGATCTATATAGAACATGTCTCCTTCGCCAACTGAAAAAGATTTTACTACACTCATTTTGCATCTGCCTTTCTTTTTATTTATTCCATTATAGCAAATATAGGTGTGTTTAGCAATGACACCTTTTATAACTTCTTTTTCTTGTATATTCGTATATCATCAGTTTTACCTCTTTGACTGCTCAGGATTTTCATGTGCTTCGACTTTTTCAAAATCCCGATCAGTGTAACAAATTCTTCCTTTGTTAGCTTATCATATGGGATTCCAAGCTGGTTGCAAAAAATACGGACCTGTTTTTCTTGGGGACTTCCTTCAAAGCTCATAGCCTCTTGGAGCTGTTTTTGTACCCCTGCCACATAGGAATCTTCATCGGCTGTTGTCGTGTCTGCCTTATGCTTTTCCCGAATATCTTTTAAGATCACTGACATATCTTCAGCAGCAATGTGGCTGAAATAGTCTGTTTCCTGTATCTGTGCGACTTCCAATGTCCTCACATCCAACTTGTTCTCGTCTGCCCCATCTTTTTCTAATAATTGTTTTCTCACGGCGGCGAGAACGGTGTTCATATCGTTGATCCGCATATCTGCTATGCGGTCTATGTAAATCTCCGCATCTACAAGGAACCGGCGGAAGTTCTCATGCGTTACCATCTCGCAGAGCAGCCGGTTGTTCAGCTTGCCGCTTTTCAATACGTCGATCATGTCATCACTCAAATGCAGCTCATGCAGGGCTGTGTTTGGGTGATTTTTTGTTTC
>CANQTW010000043.1 GCA_947626845.1 uncultured Oscillospiraceae bacterium
CCATTCCTCCATGATTCTCACCTCTCGCACTATTTTACCACATTTGAAGGGAAAAGGGGAGGTTTTTTGACAGACTGGAAGGCAGTCGCCGAAAGGCGGCTGCCTTTTGCGTCCCTCGCTGGCTTCCCTCCGTCGCTTCAATCGCCGGAACGCCCCTCTCTTCCGGTCAGGCGGCCTGCTTCCAGTAGCGTTTCCTCTGCTTCTCGTTGAGGCCGGCCACAAAGCGCGTTTTGCAGTCCAGAAAATCCTCTAAGTCCATGAGGACATGGTACAAAATGGCGCGGCTTTCAAATTCCTCGCGGGATTTCGGAAGCTCCTGTCGGCGCATGTTCTCAAAAAGCTGATTGAGAGACTCCACCTGCTTCCCCGGCGCGTTGACCTCCACCACATATTTGGCAAGATATTCCAGGTAATCCGCCACCACCGCCGCCTGCTGGGGCGCGGAGCGGATGCGCTTGATCTCCCGGTGGAGCCGGTGGATGATCCTGAACTGCTCCAGGCGCATCTCAAAATAGGCTATGTAATACTCCGGGTGGGAATGGAAGGTGTTGTCCTGATACTCATAGGCGCTGTTGATGTACTCCTGCAGCTCCGTCTCCAGGCCGCCGATCTCCCGCCAGACCTCCCCCGGCCTGTCGCCCTGCCTGAGATACGCGGCCACCTCGTTCAAAATCTGCTGAAGCTCCCCCTCCACCCGGCGCATGTTGGCGATGATCCGCCGGCGGTGGGACCAGTTGGCGTGGAACAGATTCAGCACCACCGCCAGCGTCACGCCGATCAGCACCAGCAGGAACTCGTTGAGGATAGACTTCCCGCTCAGGTCCCGGCTGGTCACCAGATGCGCCGCCACCACGGCGTTGACGGAGATAGTGGACCGCAGGCCGAAGCACTCCGCGATAAACACCACCAGCGTCAGCAAAAGCCCGTAGGCCAGCCAGATGTTGTCAAGGCGCGGGACGATCAGCAGGGCCAGCGCCAGGGTCACCCCGAAGGTGATGAAGCGGCTCAAAGACAGGCGGAAGGTCTCTAATTTCGAGGTCATCAGCGTCAGGAGCGCCACCGTGCCCGCCGAGACGGCGTACTGGAGGTGCAGGCTCTGGGCGATAAAAATGGCGATACTGCTGCCAATGCCGATCTTGACGGCCATCAGAAGGGTCTTACCGGTTTTTTTCATGAATTCCACCCCTTTTTTCACAATATACATTATACGGCAAATCCCCCGCCGCGTCAATCTCCGTCCGTCGGGGCATGAGCCTCCCCGCCTTCTCTTTTTCTCTCACAGTTCATATTGAAAAACCGGCGTCCCTGTGCTATACTGATTTGAGGCGATGGGGAGGGAGACCCCCTCGCGCAAGTGAAAGCTTTCGCTGCGGCACAGAAAGAAAGGGAGCAAGCCATGCGAAACATCATCATTCTTCTAATGCTGTCCTATCTGTCGGGCAGTGTCCTGTACGCCAATATTTTCGGCGCTCTTTTTGGGGTAAAGGAGCGCTACGCCGAAAGCGCCGACAAGAATCCCGGCGTGTCCAACGCCTATGTCTACGGGGGCTTCTGGTGCGGAACGCTGACGCTGATCTGTGAGCTTATGAAGGGCGCCCTGCCCGTGTATCTGGCTCTCCGCACGGAACCGGCGCTGTCCCATCAAGTCCTGCCCCTCATCCTGGTGGCGCCTGTGGCGGGACATATCCTGCCGGTATTCAACAAATTCCACGGCGGCAAGGGGATCGCGGTGACCTTCGGCGTTCTGATTGGCCTGTTCCCCTATGTCAGGCCCTTTGTGGTCTTTGCGGCCATGTTCATTTTCCTGTCCGTTGTGGTCAGGATCACCCCCCACTACTACCGTACCATCGCCGCGTATGTGGTGTCCACGGCCATCATGCCCTTTGCCCGCGTCAGCGGCTGGGTCTGCTTCAGCTTCCTGCTGATGGCCGCGCTTGTGTGCGTCCGTATGTTTTTGAGCCGTGAAGAGAAAGAGCGGATCGAGGTGAAGCTTCTGTGGATGCGCTGATCCTCTCCTGCGGCACGGGCGGCGGTCACAACACGGCGGGCAGAGCCATAGAGCAGGAGCTGGCGGCGGCAGGCCACAGCGTCACCTTTATGGACCCCTTTCTGTTGAAGGGAGCCCGCACGTCCTCCGCCATCAACAACGCCTACATCGGCGTGGCCCAGCGGGCGCCCCACGCCTTCGGGGCCGTCTACGCCCTGGGCAATGCCTACAGGCGTCTGCCCTTCCGCTCGCCGGTCTATTTCGCCAACCGTTCCATGGTCCCCCTGCTGGAAAAATACCTGGACGAGCACCCCTGCGACGTCATCGTCACCACCCACCTCTTTCCGGCGGAGATTTTGACCAATATGAAGGCGCGGGGCAGGACCGTCCCGCCGACGGTGTTCATCGCCACGGATTACGCCTGTATCCCCTTTACCGAGGAGACCGACTGTGACCGCTATGTGATCCCCTCGCCGGAATTTATAGATGAATTTGTCTCCCGCGGCATCCCCCGTGAGCGCCTCGCGCCGTTGGGGATTCCCGTCCGGCGGGAATTTATGGCCCGCGGCGACGCCTCCGCTCTCCGGGCCGGACTGGAGCTTCCCGCCCAGGAGAAGATCGTTCTTGTGGCCGGAGGGAGCATCGGCGCCGGGAGCCTGGAGGCCGTGGTGGAGACGGCCCGCGGCTGCTTTGACGGGCGGCTTGTGGTGATATGCGGCAACAACGCGCGCCTTTTTGAGCACCTTCGGGAGCGGTTCGGCGATCAATGCCAGCTGCTGACCCAGACCCCCCGGATGGCCGATTATATGCGGTGCTGTGACGTCTTTGTCTCCAAGCCCGGCGGCCTCTCCTCCACCGAGGCGGCCAATGTGGGTTCCGCCCTTATCCACGTGACCCCCATCCCCGGCTGTGAGACGAAAAACATGGCGTTTTTCGCCTCCCACGGCATGAGCCTGCCGGTCACGGAGCCAGGAAAAGAGCTTCCCGCCGCCCTGGAGCGGCTTCTGGACCCCGCCGCCCGCGCGGAAATGACGGCCTGCCAGCGCAAATTCATCCCCCAGGACGCCGCGCCCGCCATACGCGCGCTTCTGGAAACGCTGGCCTCGAAATAATACGTACCCTCTCCCGTCACGGGGGAGGGTTTTCTGTATCCTCATGGTCCCCACATCGGCCCGTACAAATTTATTCGTAATTTGTTGCCCCATCGGGCTGCCTCTGGGAACCCAAGCGGCCCGTTGGCCGCTTGGGAAAGGCGGAGCGAACGTTGCGACTGAGCCGTCACGCTTTGCGTGGCGGTGAGATATCGCGCGTTCCGTGACGCCGCCGGGGAGAGGAGGAGCCAAGCCCGCGCCTGAACCCTGGCGTTTACGCCGGGGCGAGGTTAAGCGGCTTGAGCGACGACGAGTAGGGGCCGATGACCACATCGGCCCACACGCCGCACCGTCGAATTTCCCTATACGCCCCACCGAATTCCCGAAAATCCATCGTACAACCTTGTAGGGGCCGCCGCCCACGGCGGCCCACATGCAAAAAGAAGCCCCTGGGCCGAGGCCCAGGGGCTTTGAAAGCTGTTAAGTTTTCAGGGAATTATGCTGTGCGGGGAATTAGGCAGCAGCGTTTGCGCCGGTCAGGGTGATGGCAAGAGTCGCATCGGTGGTAACGCTGCTATCGAGTGTGACAGTGAAGTCAACCGTATAAGATGTGCCGGAGCCAGTGGCTATTGTGTCATTGGCCTTCATAAGCACGCCCTCTACAGCCTTGAGGCTATTAGCGGCCTCCACCTTGACATTGACCACCTTGCCGCTGGCAACAGTCATAGTGGCACCAGCAACAAGCGTGATCTTAATCTTATAAGTCTCACCGACCTTGAGATAGTAGGTACTACTTGCCTTGTCCGGCTGAGTTTTGCCATCGTAGACAGCCGTAGCAGAAGTCACGCTTCCACCCGTGATGGCGGTTTCATCTGTGATGTTAGTATATACCGGAGCGCTAATGGTACCAGCATTGAGCTTCACATACATATCCGTCTTAACAGTGTCGCCTTCCTTGAGAGCAGTATTATCACTCAGGTGGACAAGCGTCTCGGCAGCGCCATTTACCTTAGCGTAGACGTAGATGTTTGCATTGGCCTTGTAGGTGCTGCCCCAATAGTCGAGGGTGCTCAAGCTGACACCGGTTTCGGCAATCAGCGTATCAACGTCGTCGACCTTGATGCGGATGGACTTCACAAAGCTATTTGTGGTATCGGTAGAATTCCAAGTATAGCTGTCGGTGTACTTCACGCCGCTTACGGTCTTAGCGCACTTAAAGGTGTACGTTCCGCCAGCCGCGGAAGTTTCAATATCCGTCCAGCCGTCTTTAGCAAGCTTGGCCTTGATTGCGGCAACAGCCTCATCAACGGTGGGCGCAATGTTCTTGTACTCCGCGCCGTGCCAGTTGACAGTAACCGTGTTGCCGGAAATGCTGACGGTCAGCTTATCGGCAACGGGGGTAGTGGGCGCGGTGCCAGTGCCGGTGGTGGTGCCAACAGCCTTGGCCTCGAAGATGTAGGACTCGACAACCTTCTTGTCCTTGTCGCAGACGATGATCACCTGATAGCCGCCGTCAACAGCTTCAGCGGTTGCCAGATCGGACCAAGAACCAACAAGAGGAGTATTGCCGTTAATGCTGAAGACATTAGAATCCAGGGTAATCGTCTCGCCCTCGATCTTGGTGTCGTCTTCAACGACTGTGGCGAATGCGCTGAGCTTCTCGTAAGCGCCAAGCTCATCAGGATCGGTGCCGTAAGGAGGAGTACCAGCAGATGCATTCAACATGCCGACACCGGCTTCATTAAGAGCCTGAATGTCAGAAGTAAAATCAGTCGTCTCGGCAATGCTCTTCAGAATGTCATCAGCTGTAGTTCCGTTGGCAGCACCGCCGTTGATGTCAATCACATAGCCGTCCTTGATGTAGACCATCCACAGCTTGTTGCCGTTCGTCGTGCTGGCGATGGTATTAGCAAGCTTAGCGCCATCATAAGTAGTACCGGATGTCCAGCCCTGCTGGGAAGCCTTGACCTTAATGGTGCCAACCTCGCCGTCCAGAATGCCGTGGACAATGTAGTTGGCGCTATCATAATCAACATTTACGAGATAGTTTGAACCACTTGTGGCAACGGCAGTGTTGAAGAACAGGTGCCAGCCCTGCTCGCCCTTGGCGTTAGCCGTGATGTACACCACGTCAGCAATGGTATCTTCATCATCAGTGTAGGCGTAGTCAACCTCACCTTCGACATAGTCGCCGATCTTGCCATAGCCAACATAGGAGGTGAAGGTGTAGGGGGCCTTGCTACCGCTACGGACCAGGAACACAGTCTCGGAGCCGACACGGACATCACCGTTCTTCGCCCTGCCGCTGACCATATCAGTGGAGTCATTAGCGAGGTCATCAAAGCTGATGCTGGTTCCACCAGCGGTGTAAGCCGCATTGGCGCTGGTGCCGCCGACCTCAGTGAAGTCATAAGTGCCGGGCACGGTGGTGGAAGCAACGATCTTGAATAGATCATTGTTGATTATTTTCTTGGCTGCAGCATCAGCCGTGGCGTTTACCTTGGCGTCGGCATTGACATAGAAGTATTTGTGGTTTGTGTCAAAGGTCATGGTGCCAGAAACACCGTAATCGTTGGTGGCAATACCGGTGTCCGCATGAGCATTTGCTTCAACAGCGTCAGTACCAGCTGTGCCATCATAGACAGACAAGCGGTTCACAGCAAGCTTGTCGGTGGTGCCGTCCACATAGGTGACCTCGGCGTAGACGTATCCGTCGCCGTTGGAGCCGGTCCAGTAGATCTTGTTGATGACGCCGAAGCTGTTAGCGGCGTTGATCACGGAGGAGCCGATCACGTTGCCGTAGGTATCCTGATACCAGGTGAAGTTGACCTTCATGGTCTTGCTGGCGCCATCAAGATAGTAACGGTTGTTGTCGTTATAGACGACCTTATCAATGGTGTGGGTGTCGCTGTTGTAGGAAATCAGAGTCTGAGCGCCGACGAAGGAGGGAGCCTCCTGAAGGACCTTGATGAAGTCGTTGTCGTCGATGGTGCCGTCCACATTCCAGTCCTCAATATCATAAGAAGCGCTTCTGCCGACCTCGGTCTTGGTGACATAACTCTGATACTTCTCCCAAGACTTGGCAAGAGTAGCAGTACGGACAGCGTCAACATCAGCGGTAATATTTCCGTTGGTGGCAACGGTGTCATTCTGATGATAGTTGATCAGTAGATACTGACCCTTGGTCCAGGTGAAGTCAGCAGTCTTGCTGGTCAGGGTCACAGGTTCGGGGGATACGGCGTCATAGACATCGAGCTTCATGGTAGCCGGGGTCTTCAGGTGGCCGGCAGCGTCATAGGTGCGAGCCTTGACCTCAGTGACCTTGGCCAGAAGGGTATCCTTATAGACAAGGATATAGGTGGGGTTGGTGGCGCTGTCTTTCTTTGTCTTATCGAACTTGGGGTTCTCGTACACGGCGGTGTAACGGCCCTGGGCGCCGATCTGAGCGGTGGTATTCAGGGGGTTGACACTGGTCGTGGTCTTGTTCTCGATACCGTTGGTATAGGTCAGGAAGGTCTTGGTCTCCTCCATACCGAGCGCCTCAGCCAGGTCGCACTGGGTCACGGCATTCTTGTACTCAACAAGCGCTTTGCTGCTGGTGGTGGACTTGTCAACCGTGACAGCGGGGATGGGGTTGTTGAAGTAAAGGGTACTCGGTGTCTTTACAGTGGGAACGCCCCACTCATCATACACGACAGTGGTTGTAGTACCGGGAACCACCTGAATCAGACGGGGGTTCAACGTGGCGCCCGTAGTGTTGGGAGCAACAGGACGGCCCTGGCTGCTGTAAGCGCTGTAGGTGTCGTTGAAATAGGTCACCATGGGGGCCTGGATGGCGTTGAAGGTCAGCTTGGCCACGACGCCGCGGCTGATGGCCTTATCCATGGTCTTCTCAGCGACAGGCTTGTAGCCGGTAACGCCGCCGAACATATGGATCTGGGTGGCCTGGGTCAGAGCGTTCTGAGCGTAGTTGGCGCCGGTGAACTCGTTGTTCTTGCCGTAGCCGATGCAGCGGAGCAGGACGGTCAGGACGTCACTGCCGGCGATCTCCTCGGTGGGCTTGAAGTTGCCCTTGTTGTCGCCGACGAAAATGCCCTGGTTGCGGACGTAGCCGATGTAGCCCTTTGCCCATGTGGCAAACGTGGCGCTGTCCGCGAACTCGTCAGCAGCGCTGGCGTAGTTGTCCTTGTACTTGTCCGTTGTGTCGCCCGTCATGATACGATAGACAATGGCAGCCATATCCTGACGGTTGATGTTCTTGCTCAGCGCGGGCGTATTGTTGGCGTCCACGCCGTACATGACACCGTACTCGTTCAGGGTTTTGAAGGCCGCCGTGGCATCGGTGTCCTCGGTTGTCGTTGCCGCCGCGTTGGCAGGCAAGACAAGAACGCCGACTACCATGACTACCGCCAAGACCAGGCACAGGGTCTTCTTCAGAGTCTTCATGTAGTGTTTCCTCCTTAATAACATCGTGAAGCATCTAAAGCAGACGATAAAGCACGCGCAAAAAGCAAAAGCCAGCAAATCAAACCACCTTTTCCGAACATTTTCCCCGTTTTTCAAAACTCCCTGTGTCTTGCGCGTGTCTTTGTAAGGAACTGGTAAAAAATTGACAAAATAAGAATCAGTATGTTATAATTAAAATTTTATACCCCTATTATTTCTCCCCGCCGCGGGGACAAAAAAGGAGAGCACCGCGCCGGAAGACGTGGTGCTCTCTTATGAAGGGGATTTGGCGGGAGGTGGCTCCCACCGACAGATATTATACACTATATCGCTGAATTTTGCAATAGGAAAAGCGGGAAAAATTTCATATGCGAAAGTGTCTCACTGGCCGTCGTAGCCAAGATAGGTGCGGAAGATCAGCTGGCCGGTCTCCAGGTCGTAATACTCCACCCGGTCAAGCTCCATCTTCTCCACGATACCGTCGGTGAGGGTGACGACACGGAAGTCGCCTACGCCGGTGATGGTAAGCGCGGGAAGGGGCGTTCCGTCCTGACGGTAATAGGTCCTCTGGGAGGCGGAGCCGTCATATTCCCACCGCTCCCACAGATAAGGGGCGTCAAAGCCGCGGGCGGCGTCATAGACGGCGTAGGTGTTTTCAAAGGGCGGCGTTTCATCGGGGTAACCGGGGGTGAGGCTATACCATTGATCGCTCTCCATTGTCTCAAGCTTCCCGGAGGTCAGGCTGTAGTATTGGACAAAAAACTCGCCGCTGTTCTCATCGTACAGCTCGGTCACGGACAGCTTGTCGCCGATCCACTGGCTGGTGAATATCTCCTCATTGAGGAACATCCCCTCAAAGAGCTCCTGGGTGATACCCATGTCCTCCGGCGTCAGGCGGGCGGCCACGGACCCGTCGGAGTACATCAGGGTCACGTCTTTGCCGGTGAACAGGCTGACGCCGGTGTCGGAGAGCCGGAAACCGGTGTAGTCATAGCCGGTGACCCATTTGCCGCTGAGTCCCGCCGCGGCGAAGCGGGGGCCGTCCTTCTGCCCCCGTGTCAGCACCAGGACGCCGCCCATCACCGACACCTGACTGTAGACCGGGTCCACCACGACTCTGCCGTCGCGGGTCATCAGGCCGTAAAGACAGCCTGTGTCCACGAACCAGTCATCAGAAAGGCGCAGGCCCGCGTAGGGCACCAGGCCGCCGTAATCGCCGGGGATCAGCTCCGCGGTGTAATCGGGGTAGAAGCGCCCGCCCACCTCAGGCGGATAACCGCTTTCGGCGGTGGGGTAGTCCGCGACAGAGACGTAGCCCTCCGCGGCCACCAGCTTCTGGCCGCCCTCGGAAAGCAGCCAGTCGCGGATAAGGCGCACGGGGGAATCCTCCCCGACGGAGGCGGGGATCACCACATAGTAGGGGTTGGTGAGGGGATATTTGCCGGAGCGGATGGCGGAGGGCTCCGGCTCTACGCCGTCGACGCACAGAAGCTTCAGGCCCTGGGCGGCCCGCATCTCCTGGGCGTAGTAGTAGACGGAGTAGCCTATGGCGCCGGGGGAATCGTCATAGCCGCGCACAAACTCCATCAGTTCCCCCATGGAGTCGGCGATATACTCCTTTTTTGGCTCCAGCATGGGCGTGCCCTGCATGACCAGCTTCTTCATCAACGACTGGCTCCCTGCCTCCGGGTTGCGCTGGAGGGGAACGATCTCCCGGTCCTCGCCGCCCAGCTGGGACCAGTTGGTGATCTGACCGGAATAGATTTTCCGGGCCTCCTCTACGGTGATGGAGTCCACGGGGTTGTCCTCGTTCACCACAAATACAAAGGCGTCCAGCGCCAGGGGCGTCTGCTCCCAGTCAAAGCCGCGCTTTTCCCGCTCGGCATAGACCTCTGCGCTGCCCTCGCTGACGATCAGGATATCGGCAAAGCCGTCCAGCAGGTTGTAGTAGGAGTTGGTGGTACGGGAGAAGGTGATGAGCTCCCCGACGCGCTCCCGGCTCTCGCCCAAAATCTCGGCGCAGACCGCCGTGGCCAGGGGCGCTGTGGCGGTGGAGCCGTCAAAGCGCGGAAGCTCCTCACGGGTGAGGCGCGGCGCGCCGTAGGCGTTCTTCCCCGGCTCCGGGTAGTCGGGCGCCGTGTCCGGCGCGGCAGTGTCGGGCGGGTTTGTGCCGCCGGTGTCGCGGACGGTGGAGGTGTCGCCGGTATCCGTGGGCAGCGTGGGGTCCCCGCCAGGCTTTGAGCAGGCGGACAGCAGAAGCGCGAAAAACAGCATCAGGGGAATGAGCTTTTTCATGGTATCACATCCTTTGCCCTTATTATAACCGGAGAGAAATTAAAAAGCGAGAGCAATCTGGTTACAATTGGTTTCCAAAAAATTAAAAACCGCCCAAAGAATTACAAGACTGTCCATTCTTCGGGCGATTTATGTAGAGGTTCGGTTTTACTTCGCGTAGAGAAGGTACACCACTAAGTTCACAAGCCGAGCGGGCAGGAGCCTGGACAGCATCACCAGCGCCTTATAGGACAGGCCGATGGTGGAGGAGGGCGGGACGCTCCTTCGGAGGGCCATTTTGCGGATATATTTCCCCGCGATCTCCGGACGCATACCGCCGCGTTCGTCCCGCTCCATCTTGGAGACGGATCGGGAGATGCGGCCTCCGTACACGTCGTCCCCCAAAGGGGACTTCTCCCTGGCGTCTGTAAAGCCGGTGGCGATATCCCCCGGCATCACGGCGGTGGCGGTGACGCCATAGGGGCGAAGCTCACTGCGCAGGGCCGCCACATAGGCGTTCAGCGCGGCCTTAGAGACGGAGTAGTAGGTCTGGAAGGGGATGGCGATGGCCCCGGCCACGGAGGAGACGACAACGATGCGGCCCGATCTTCTCTCCCGCATTTGGGGAAGGACGGCCTTTACCGCGTTTACCACGCCGAAGAAATTCACGTCCAGCTGTTTTTTCGCCGCGGAAAGCTCCGTGTACTCCACCGCGCCGGAAATGCCGAAGCCGGCACAGCAGACAAGGATGTCGATCCGGCCCTCTCTGTCCAGGACCTCCTGGACCACCCGCGCCATAGCGGCCTCGTCGGTGACGTCACCGGGGAGGTGGACGGCGTTTTCAAGCCGCGCGTCCCGGCGGCTGGTCTCATAGACCGTGACGCCGGCCTCATGGAGGGCGTTCACCGCCGCGAGACCGATGCCGGAGGTCCCCCCGGTGACCAGGGCGATCTTTTTCCCGTTCAGCATAGGTTGTTGGCCTTCAGGACCTTGTGGATGATCTCGGCGGCCTCCTCCACCAGGGCCTCGGTGTGGGTGGCCATCAGGCTTGTGCGCAGGAGGCACTCATGGGGCGCCACCGCAGGCGGGATGGAGGTGTTCACGTAGACGCCCTCGTCAAAAAGCTGTTTGGTGATGGTCAGGGTGTCGATCATCTCGTATGTATAGATGGGAATGATGGGTGTCTCACTCATGCGGATCTTGATGCCCCGCTCCGTGAGCTGTTTCCTGAAATACGCGGAGATATGCTGGAGATTGTCCACCAGCTCCGGGTGATTTTCAAGCTCGTCCAGCGCCGCCATGGCGGTGGCGCAGCTGGCGGGGGTGATGGAGGCGGAGAAGATGAAGGGGCGGGAGGCGTGGCGCACATAGTCGCACACGTTGGCGCTGGCCGCCATGTAGCCGCCCAGGGAGGCCAGGGACTTGGAGAAGGTGCCCATGTAGATGTCCACGTCGTTTTCCAGGCCAAAATAGCTGGCGGAGCCCCTGCCGCCCTTTCCTATGACGCCCAGGGCGTGGGCGTCGTCCACCATGACGCGGGCGCCGTACTTTTTGGCCAGACGCACGATCTCCGGCAGGTTGGCGATATCGCCGCCCATGGAGAACACGCCGTCGGTGACAATGAGGCACCCGGACTCCTCCGGAACCTTCTGGAGCTGTTTTTCCAGATCCGCCATGTCGTTGTGGCGATAGCGGAGCATGGTGCCGTAGGAGAGCTTGCACCCGTCGTAGATGCTGGCGTGGTTCTCCCGGTCACAGATCACGTAATCGCCGCGGCCCACCACGGCGGAGATGATGCCGAGGTTGGACTGGAAGCCCGTGGAGAAGGTGACAACGCCCTCTTTTCCCAGGAACTTTGCCAGCTTGTCCTCCAGCTGAAGGTGAAGCTCTAAGGTGCCGTTCAGAAAACGGGAGCCGGAACAGCCGGTGCCGTATTTTTCAATGGCTTTGATACCCGCCTCGATGACGCGGGGATTGGTGGTGAGGCCAAGGTAGTTGTTGGAACCCAGCATGATGCGGCGCTTGCCCTCCATGATAACCTCCACGTCCTGTCGGGATTCCAGCGCGTGGAAATAGGGGTAGATTCCCAGACGGCGGGCCTCCTCCGCCTGGACGTTTCCGTGGACAAGCTTTTTAAATATATCCATAGGTGTGCCTCCGTGATTGTATTTTTGCGGCGAGCCGCCTTTGCCGGAACACGGCACCGCATATTGTGCATACATAGATAATGTACCGCAATCCATGTGATTTGTCAATTGGAAAAGCGTCCAATCTGTGCCATTTCTTTAAATGAAAAAATTTTTAGAAAAGGGGGTTGACAAATCCGTCCGGCGGTGGTATCCTTGAGCACGGTTAGCAGATGCTAACCAAAAATACTGCCAGAAAATTAGCTGTTGCTAATTTTAGTTATCAGGAGGTAACTTCTATGATGCCGCTGACCATGGCCGGAAACGGCGGGACGAATACCATTGTAAAGATCACGGGAAAGGACGAGGCGCGCCGGCATCTGGCGGAGCTGGGCTTCGTAGTGGGCACCGGCGTGACGGTGACCGGACAGCTGGGCGGAAATCTGATCGTGGCCGTCCGGGACGCGCGGGTGGCGCTGGACAGGGATATGGCCAATCGAATCATGGTAGATCTGGGGTAAACCCCCATAAAAAGGAGGAAAAATACATGAAAACATTGAAGGAGGCCGCCGTCGGCTCCACGGTGACGGTGGCAAAGCTCCATGGCGAGGGCGCTCTCAGGCGGCGCATCATGGACATGGGCGTTACGAAAGGCGTGGAGATCTACGTGCGCAAGGTAGCGCCTCTCGGTGATCCCATCGAGGTCACGGTGCGGGGATACGAGCTCTCCATCCGCAAGGGCGACGCGGAAAACATTGAAATTCTCTGATTTTTTGCCTAAAAAGTTAGCAGGACCTAATAAATATTATCAAACGCTAATCAGGAGGAAAAACCGATGGAAATCAAAATCGCGCTTGCCGGCAACCCCAACTCCGGCAAGACCACCATGTTCAACGACCTGACCGGCTCCAATCAGTATGTGGGCAACTGGCCCGGCGTCACGGTGGAAAAGAAGGAGGGCAGGCTTCGGGGCCACAAGGACGTGATCATTCAGGACCTGCCCGGCATTTATTCCCTGTCCCCCTACACCCTGGAGGAGGTGGTCAGCCGGAACTATCTTGTAAACGAGAAGCCCGACGCCATCCTGAACATAGTGGACGGGACGAATATTGAACGCAACCTCTATCTGACCACGCAGCTCATCGAGCTTGGCATCCCCGTGGTGGTGGCCCTCAATATGGCGGACCTGATGCGGAAGAACGGCGACACAGTGGACGTTGAACGGCTCAGCCGCGCCCTGGGATGCCAGGTTGTCGAAACCTCCGCCCTGAAGGGCGAGGGCTCCAAGGAGGCCGCGGAATCAGCCGTCAAGGCGGCCCAGGCCGGGAAGACCGTGGAGCTGCCCGCCGTATTCCAGGGCAGTGTGGAGCACGCCATCGCCCACATCGAGGAATCCATCGAAGAGTATGTGGATAAGCGGTTTTTGCGCTTTTTTGCCATTAAGCTCTTTGAGCGGGACGAGAAAGTCCGCGCGGAGTTGAAGATCCCCGAAGATGTGCTGAGGCACATCGACGGGCACATCGCCGACTGCGAGAAGGAACTGGATGACGACGCCGAGAGCATCATCACCAACCAGCGTTACGCCTACATAGCCGGTGTTGTGAACAAGGCGGTGAAGAAAAAGCAGTCCGGTACGAAGCTCAGCGCGTCTGACAAAATAGACCGGATCGTCACCAACCGTATCCTGGCCCTGCCCATTTTCGCTGTGGTCATGATCATCATCTACGCCATCGCCATGGGGCCGTCCCCCCAGGCGCTCATCGACGGCCCCGACGAGAACGGGGAGATGGGCGAGTGGGGCATCGGCATCGGCACCTGGGGCACCGACTGGGCCAACGACGTCCTCTTTGGCGAATGGGTGCCGGGACTTGTGGACAAGGCGCTCCTCAACGATGCCGGTGAGCCCATTGTGGCCGATTGGCTTTACGGCCTCATTCAGGACGGCATCGTGGCCGGCGTCGGCGCGGTGCTGGGATTTGTGCCGCAGATACTTGTACTTTGCTTCCTTTTGAGTATAATAGAGGATATAGGCTACATGGCCCGTATCGCCTTCATCATGGACCGCATTTTCCGCCGTTTCGGCCTCTCCGGCAAATCCTTCATCCCGCTCCTTGTGGCCACGGGCTGCGGCGTGCCGGGCATCATGGCCTCCCGCACCATCGAGCAGGACCGAGACAGGAAGATGACTATCATGACCACCGGCTTCATCCCCTGCGGGGCCAAGTTGCCCATCATCGGTCTTTTGGCGGGCGCGGTCTTCGGCAACTCCGTGTGGGTGTCGGTCTCGGCCTTTTTCATCGGCATCGCCGCGGTGATCGTCTCCGGCGTGATGCTGAAAAAGTTTAAAATCTTTGCCGGCGACCCGGCCCCCTTTGTCATGGAGCTTCCCCCCTACCATGTCCCCTCCATGGGCAATGTCCTGCGGGCCACCTGGGAGCGGGGCTGGTCCTTCATCAAGCGCGCCGGCACCGTGGTGCTGATCTCCTCCGTGGTTCTCTGGTTCCTCCAGGGTTACGGCTTTACCGGCGGCGTCTGGGGCGCCGTGGAGGACAACAACAATTCCCTGCTGGCCGCGGTAGGACGCGGCGTCGCCTGGATCTTCTATCCCCTGGGCTGGATGGGCGATATGGCCTGGAAGGCCGCCGTGGCCACCTTCACCGGCCTCATCGCCAAGGAGGAGGTCATCAACACCTTCGGCGTCCTCTACCAGTACGCCGGCGAGGTGGACCTTGTGGAGGATTCCTCCCCTATCTGGCAGATGGTGGGCGCTGACTTCGGCGCCATTACCGCGTACAGCTTTATGATCTTCAACCTCCTGTGCGCCCCCTGCTTTGCCGCCATGGGCGCCATCAAGCGGGAGATGAACAACTGGAAATGGACCCTGGGCGCCATCGGCTACATGTGCGTTTTCGCCTATGTCGTCGCCATGATCGTCTATCAGATCGGCGGCCTTTTCACAGGCGAGGCATCCTTCGGGGTGTTCACCGTCGTCGCCGCCCTGCTGCTGGCCGGCCTCCTCTATCTGGTGTTCCGCAAAAACAGGTACAATGAAAATCGCCTTGAGCTTCATGTAAAGGATAGTGTCAACGTATGATCCAATGGCTTTCAGAAAATCTCGCCACCATCGTCGTCGCCGTCATTGTCTTTGCCATTCTGGCCCTTGTGACAGTGAAGATGATCCGCGATAAAAAGCGCGGAAAGGGCGGCTGCTCCTGCGGCTGCGGCGGCTGTCCCCACGCGGGAACGTGCCATACAAGCTCGAAACCCTCCCAAAACCGCTGAACAGAAAATCTGTTTTTCCCTCCATTTTCTTCTCTTTTACTCCCTTTCTCTCCATAATTTCCTTTCCCCTTTACAGTTGTACAGCGGTTTGTGGATCGCCCGACTTTCGTCGGGCGATTGGGACTGTCGAAAAAGCCCTGACGGGCTTTTTCCGACAAGGGGAACGTGCGGGAAAAATATCTGAATTTTGCGAAATTCAGGTATTTTTCCCTGCCGTCATGCCGCGCGCACGGGCATGGCCCGTACACTTGCGTGACAAAAGGGATTTTTTCCGACGCACATCTGCACGTGGGTATAGGGAAACATTGTGAACCTGCCTAACTATAAATTTTCTCGGTCAGGAGCCTGTGATCCACAGGCTCCTTGGTTTGTGTCATGCTATTTCCAGATCCAGCTCAGCGATCTGTACGAGAATATCCTCCAGCTCCTGGGGCATGTCATCTAAGATGCCAATGTCCCGGTAGTGGATGACGATCTCCTGTGGGGCGCTGCGGGAATATTTCTTGGCCCGTTCTCCGACCTCGATGCGTTTGATGAAGGTGTGGAGAAGCTCTGGGGTCAGTTCGTTTATCTCCGTGTACTTGTGGGCGTTCTCCAGAAAGCGGTCAAAGTTGGAGGTGGAGTCCTTCAGTTCCTGCAAGTGAGCGGTCAGCTCCGGGAGGGCGTTCTTGATGTTCTCCTGCTCCGTAATATACTCGTTGGAGAGTATTCTGTACTGTTCGTCGGGTATCCTGCCAAGGACATTGTCCTCGTAGAGACGCTTGAACAGGGACATAAGCTCTGACTGGCGCTTTGTTATCGCGGCTATCTGTTTCTCAAGACCACGGATTTCCTTTTGGGCCTCCTTTGTGCGTTTCATGCCGATGTATTCCGCGAACTTCCGTTCATTCTGCCTTGCGAAGTGGGTGATGCGGCGGAGGTCGTCAAGGACGATGGCGTAGAGGTCTTCTTCTCGGATGCTGTGAACCGAGCAGGTGGTTTTGCTGTTCTTGCGGTAATTGGAGCATATGAACCGGGCTTTGGCCTCCTTCTCCCCGTGGGTTCTGTGGTACGTCATCACCGCCCCGCAATCCATGCAGTAGACGAGGCCGGAGAAAAGGCTTGGCTCTTTGAATTTCGTGTATCTCCGCTTGTGCCTGCGGTTGTCCTGCACGATCTCCCATGTCTGGCTGTCAATCAGCGGCTCATGAGTTCCCTCAAAACGGAACTGTTCGGATTCCGGGCGGTCGATGCGCTTCTTGTTCTTGTATGAGACAGTCGTAGTTTTCATGTTGACCGTCACGCCCAAATACGTCTCGTTTTCCAAGATCCGTGAGATCGTAGTCGCCGACCACGCGAAGGGACGGGAGGTGTCGAGGCCGGTGAGCTTCACGCCGTACTTCTCATAGCAGTAATAGGACGGCGTGGGGATTTGATCCACCTCAAGCTGCTGTGCTATTTTTGATGGGCCCATGCCATCAGCGCAGAGGGTGAAGATGCGTTTGACCACGGGCGCTGTGTCCGGGTCGGGGACGATGTGGCTCTTGGGGTTCTCCGGGTCCTTCATGTAGCCGTAGTTGGGGCGGGTGGCGATACGCGCGCCTGTTTGCGCTTTGAGCTTCACGACGGCCCGTCCTTTGTTGCTGCAGTCCTTGCAATAGAACTCGTTGATGATGTTCCTGAACGGCGTGAAATCGTTGGAGGATTCCACGAGACTGTCCACGCCATCGTTGACGGCTATGAACCGCACCCCGTAGCTGGGGAATACCAATTCGGTGTACTGGCCCACTTGGAGATACTCCCTGCCGAGGCGGGACATGTCCTTGACGATCAGCGTACTTACCTGCTCCGATTCTATGAGCTCCATGACCTCCTGCCAGCCGGGGCGGTTGAAGTTGGTACCGGTGTAGCCGTCGTCATATATGAAGCGTGTGTTGGTGAAGCCCTTGTCGGCGGCGTACTTCTCTAACAATAGCCTTTGGTTTTGTATACTGTTGGAGTCATCCTCCTTACCGCTTCGTTTCTGCATATCCTCCTGGCTCAGTCGTCCATAGAGGATGGTGTATTTTTCTCGGCTTGCCATAATTCCTCCTGTTACAATAAATTTACCCCAACTTCGTGGCAGGCGGCCACGGGCGAGGGGCATCTCGTTGCCCAAGCTG
>CANQTW010000044.1 GCA_947626845.1 uncultured Oscillospiraceae bacterium
CGCTGGTATCTAGACAATCAGGAATGGATGGACAACGTAACGAGCGGGGATTACCAAAAGTACTACGAAACTATGTATGGTAAATAAAGGGGCCGTCGTGGAGGTGCCGATATGGATTTTCCCGTCAGAAGTTTTGGGCACATACACCAAGGACTGAATGCGACCGAGCAGGCCTGCGACTTGCCCCTCTAATTTTTGCACCCTAGTCAGGAGGTCATCGATATTCGAGGTATAGGTGTCTCCTAACTGCTTGATGGCTTCTCGCAGTGCGTCCGAGAGTTTTCCTTGTTCAATCGCTTCCTCCACAACCCCCAAAACACCTTTCTTGAAGCTTTCGTTTTCCTTTATAAACATGCTCTCAATTTCTTCCGTTGTAGCATATCCTGCTGATTCAATTCTTTCTTTGAATGCCTCATATCCGTTTTTAAATTCGTCAAAAGCACTTTCTAACACATAATTGCCAAGTGATGAATTGAGGCCTTTCACTGCCTTGTCGATATATTCCTTGATCGTGCTGTTCCCCTCATAGTCACCGGCACAGAGAGCCTCCACTTTGCTGAGAGTTTCAAGTCCTTCTAAGACTTTCTCTACAAGACCTGTATAATTTTCCTCTGAAGTGTCTCCGAGCAGTTTCTTGAGTTTGTCACTATATTTCTTCAAATCCTCTATACTCTCCTCACAAGATTTTAAACGCTCATCCAAGCTCTCAATCTGATCGTTCAAATTCCCGATTTGGTCTCCCAACTCTGCATTTTCCGTTTCCAAACTGTTTTTTTCACTTTCCAAGCGGCTTTTCTCCTCCTCTAAACTGCTTTTCTCTCCTTCTAGACTCGCTTTGATCCTTTCCAATTCATCATAGGCTTTTTTTAATTGATCTAGGTCTGCCTCCATTTTTTTGAGGTCTGCTTTCAAATCTGAAATTTCCTTTTCCTGATCCGCGATCAAATCTTTGTCGTCATCCGAACATCCTGCGAAAACAAAAGCGGACATGATAACCACAAACAAAAAATGTTTTACTATTTCCATATTTCTTATTGTTGAAGAGGGGCTATGATTGACATTCCGCATAGACCATCCCCCTCCCTTGCATGGACGACACGGATTTTATCTGTTCACTTTGTACTCTCTCGCTAAGAGGAGTATACATGAATGCAAAAATACACTAAATAATCAAGAATTCCATCATTCATTAGTAAGAAAAGACCTTAATAAAATGTAAAATATCAAGTAAGGATGGATTTTGTGAGAAGGAAATCATTGATTCATCGTCTGTTTTGATTTTTGTATTTCTCTTAACTAACGAGAGAACGATTTTGCTCAACATTCCATTACGGTTTTTCAGTGTATTTCATTCGCCTTGTCTACCTGTAGTATTTGTAATTTCTACTTTCTGCTATTTCGTCCAATAGTGCAACATTATAGTGACATTTTTAGAATTTTATTAATTTCATCAATGTTTCAAATCAATATCTACGTTATTGATTTGAATGATAAAAAATAGTTATATATCAGAAGATTAATATACTCCAAGCGACGATTGTCATTGGGACTGTTGCCATGCAAGTTACAACAGGGGCAACCTATCGACAATCTTGGAAATTTCGCATCAGAAAAGCGAATGACCGCTGACAAGATTCTGCATTATGCTGCCGGGGGATTAGGCTAATAGCCTTATAATAGGCATATCTATATTGAATATCAAATAAATATCTCTATATTTCAGTGAATCAAGTAACAATAGAGTAACAAATTATTTTCGCAACTGCACGTTGGAAATAAACGAGCAGTTGTGATAAGCAACTTATCACAAAGCGCCGAAATAATTACGGGGTCTAATCGTTATCCGAATCTCTGCTATTTATCACAAGCTTCAATGCCTAATGGAATAAAATTCTTCCGGAGTTAATTAAAGATTTTAAAACAAATGCTTGTCTTAATAACTTCAATCCAATAGATTCTGATATAAAGTATAGTGTGTATTAAATGTGTTCATTTTGAAGCAGGAGAATGGGGGAAACAGACAAAATCTTGCCGATTAAGCTGCTTTTTTATCTATCAAAGGTGTATATTTCAAATAAAATATGTATTTTTGCGTTCAACATCAAAGTATTGTAATTTATCGATAAGCTAAATGTTATGGAATCGCAAAAAATCAATAGGATTAAAGTTGTATTAGTCGAAAATGGCAAGACAGGGAAATGGTTGGCAGAACAGGTCGGGAAGAATGAAGCCACAGTTTCCCGATGGTGTTCTAACAAAATGCAGCCCTCCCTTGATATGCTTGTGAGAATTGCAGAACTTTTAGATATTGAAACTAAGGATTTAATAAATACCCGGAAAAAAGTCTGAAAAAATGGGCACGAACTTTTTTACGAACGAAAAGGATAATACACTCCTTGAAAAGATTGAAGGGGTATTCAAATATAAGCAGGTGCATTTCTTCGATGCGCTTGTCGGCTATTTTCGTGCCTCCGGTTATTTTAAAATCCGCAAATTTATTCTGCAGACCCCACATATACGCATATTGGTAGGCATCAATGTAGATAAACTCACTTATCAGGCAAACCAACAAGGGATCCTCTTTAATCCAAATGCAGAGCAATCCCAAGAAGAATTCTTCAATGATATTAAGAAGAATATTCAAGAAGCGAAGTATGATAAAGAAGTTGAAGATGGTATGTATCAGTTTATCAAAGACATAATGTCCGGTAGGATAACCATGCGTATCCATCCCAAACAAAACATCCATGCCAAGATTTATATATTCCGCGAGGAAGTATACCACCCGCACGGATATGGTTCGGTTATCACAGGCTCCAGTAATCTGACCGAAGCCGGACTGGAAAACAATTTTGAATTCAATGTGGAACTTCGTTATGATGACGACATCAAATTTGCTACTGAAACGTTTGAGCGGTTATGGGAAGAATCAGTTGAAATAGATTTGACTCATATTGAAAAGATTAAGAAAGAATCATATCTCAATACAGACTTTACCCCTTACGAAATATATCTGAAGTTCCTGCTGGAGTATTTTGGCAAGAGCATTGATTTCGACCCGAATTCAATATCAGATTTGCCTAAGGGGTATAAGAAACTATCATATCAGATTGATGCCGTCAATGACGGATATTCCAAGATGATAAAATATAACGGTTTCTTCCTGTCCGATGTCGTCGGATTGGGAAAGACTGTCATGGCAGCTCTCATTGCCAAAAGATTCTTCTTTTCCAACGGCTTTCCTACTCACAGGTCTCATACACTGATTATCGTTCCGCCGGCCCTGAAAGGCGATTGGATTAAGACATTGGAGGCATTCAAACTTGATAACTTTAAGGTCATAACCAATGGAAGTCTGCATAAAATCAAATCGCCTGAGGCTTACGATCTGATTATTGTTGATGAAGCCCACAAATTCAGAAGCGACACAGCTTCGATGTATAATGAGTTGCAAAAGTTGTGTAAGACCAAGACAATCCGTTATGACGGCTCTTTGCACGATAAAAGAGTAATTCTCATCTCTGCAACCCCACTGAATAACAAGCCGGAAGACATAGCCAATCTTGTATATCTATTTCAAGACTCCAAAGACAGTACTTTGGAAGAAAGGAACTTGCAACGCTTTTTCCGTGAACAGACCGATAAATACAAGAAGCTGAAAAAGCTCAAGGACATCAATGGAATTGCAGAAGGTGTTAAGGCTATCTATGAAAAGATCCGTGTAAAAGTGGTGGAACCGCTTACTGTCAGGAGAACCCGTGCCGACTTGATGGAGAATGAAGCATACTGTAAAGATTTGGCAGAACAAGGAATCCGATTTCCCAAAGTAACAGCACCCAAGAAAATATATTATCAGCTTGATACGGAGCTGGATGCGTTATACGACAGAACCATAGAGGCATTAAGCAAAAGATTACAGTATTTCAGATATCAGGCGATAAAGTATCTTGCCAATGACAAAAAGAAGAAATATCCCAAAGCAGATTTACTGTCTATTCAATTGGCAGGAATAATGAAAACATTGCTTGTCAAACGCATTGACAGCAGTTTCGAGGCATTTAAACAATCATTACGACGATATCGTGATGCCAACCGTACCATGCTCGATATGTTTGAAAAAGGAACCATTTACATAGCTCCTAATCTGCATGTCAATGAGCTTCTGATGGCAGATAAAGAAGATGAATTGATAAAACAGATTAACGAAGCCAGATATACGGATCCGACAATTGAAATATGCACCCCTGAAGATTTTGACCCACAATTTATAAAAGGGCTACAAGATGACGGAGATATATTGGATAATCTTGTTGCAGAATGGGATAAGATTACTCATGATCCTAAACTTGAAGAGTTTGTAAAAAGGCTTGAGCAAGAGTTGTTCGATAGGCATATCAACCATGAAGGAAAACTTGTAATATTCTCTGAAAGCAAGGAAACTACCGAATACCTTGCCAAAGAGCTGAAACATCGAGGATTCTCAAAGATTCTGACAGTTACGAGTGCGAATCGAAGCGACATGATGCCTGTTCTCAAGGAAAATTTTGATGCGAATTTCAATGGCAATCAGAAGAATGATTTTGAGATTGTCATCTCTACGGAAGTATTGGCCGAAGGTGTGAATCTTCATCGAGCCAATGTCATTGTCAATTATGATACGCCTTGGAACTCTACAAGGCTTATGCAACGCATAGGTCGTGTGAACCGTATAGGGAGCACGGCTTCGGAAATACATATTTACAACTTTTTCCCAACGAGCAAGGTAAACGACGATATTGAGCTTGAAAAGAAAGCCAAAATGAAATTGTTTGCCTTTCATGCAGCACTTGGCGAGGACAGCCAGATATATTCAACTGATGAGAATCCCGAAAGTTTTGGATTGTTCGATAAAACCATTGATGAGGAACGTGACGAGAAGCTGCGCTATCTGATGTGGCTGCGTAAACTAAAAGCCGACAATCCTGAGTTAATCAAACGTATTGCCAAATTACCCATGAGGGCGAGAGTAGGACGCAAGAACAAACTTATTCCCCTAAGTACCATTACGTTTATTCGCAACAAACGTAGAGATGCGTTTACATTTATTCGGGAAGACGGCAGCATTGAAGACCTTACTTTTTTAGAAGCTGCAAAAGAGTTTGAGGCTCGTGCCGATGAGAAATCGTTGCCACTTCATGAATTGCATCATGAACAGGTAGCAAAAGCTATTGAAGTTTTCAAGCAGTCAGAGGAACAGGCAAAAGCCATTACCAAGAAAGTCAATCCGACTCAAGGACCGAATGAAAAGAAAGCTATTGCCTATCTTGATGGGGTTATGTCAATTCCGAACATATCTGAGCAAGAGCAGCAATTGATATCTAATGCCAAACGAGCAATAACAACAGGTAAGTTCCAGCAGTTACAGCGCGATGTCAACAAACTCCAATCTTCAACAAAAAAAGTTGCGGTCAAGCCTGTTGTACTATTGGAGCGACTAATCAATATTATCACAGCCTATCCACTTGAAAATATTGAGATAAGTCCAATTGCTTCTACTACAACAAATACAGTCAATTATAAAAAAGAGAATACACCGGAGATTATCATTTCCGAAAGTTTCAATATGTAAAGGATAGTCACATGGGCGAAAACAATCGTATAGAATACAAAAGAGAACTGACTCCGGAACTTGACATAGAGAAAGAGGTCATAGCTTTCTTAAACTATAAAGAAGGTGGATATATCTATATCGGTATAAACAAGGATGGCTCTGCAATAGGTGTAGATGATGCAGACAGCTGTATGCTGAAACTGAAAGACCGCATCAAGCATAATATCTCGCCATCGGTCATGGGGCTGTTTGACATTGTGGAAGAGCAAAGAGAAGGTCATAGCATAATCAAGATTACTGTTGCCAGTGGGATAGAGAAACCCTATTTCAAAACCAAGTACGGCATGACGCCACGAGGCGTATACCTTCGTGTGGGTACTTCAGCCGAACCAATGCCACAAGATCAGATAGACCGTCTGTTTGCTATACGCACACGAAACTCCATAGGTCGCATTGTTTCCAACCGTCAGGATTTGACCTTTGAACAATTGCGCATCTACTATGACGAACACGGCAAGCGACTCAATGATAATTTCAAGCGCACACTGGAATTGTTGACAGAAGACGGGAAATACAACTATGTAGCCTATCTGTTGGCAGATGAAAATGGAAATTCAATCAAAGTGGCAAAGTATTCCAGTCTCGACCGTCGTGACTTGGTGGAAAACAATGAATATGGTTACTGCTCTCTCATAAAAGCAACAAAAAGCGTCTTGGCAAAGCTGGATATAGAGAATAAAGTGGCTGCAACCATTACGCCCATGGAACGTGTTGAAACACCGCTATGGAACAAAGTAGCTCTTCGCGAGGCCGTCATAAATGCTATTGTGCATAATGATTATTCTTTTGAGGTGCCGCCCAAATTTGAGATTTTTCCGGATCGCCTTGAAATAACTTCAGCCGGTCGTCTGCCCGAATCGCTTAGCCGTGAAGAATTCTTTAACGGCATATCTATTCCACGTAACAAGGAATTGATGCGTATATACCGCGATGTGGAACTTGTTGAATCCTTGGGCTCCGGCATCCCTCGTATATTGTATGCCTACGGCAAGGAGTGCTTCATGTTCACGGATAACTTTATCCGAATCACTTTCCCCTCCAATGTTTATGTAAATGCCCATGATGGCACCAAGTCGGCACCAAGTCGGCACCAAGTCGGCACCAAGTTATTTCCCGATATTGAAAACATAGATAAGTTGATGTTTTTTTGTATTGAAAAACGTTCCGTCACAGAAATGCTTTCCTTTATGAATCTTAGTGATAGAACGAAATTCCGTAAAAAATACATTTATCCGCTTTTGGGTTCCGGCATTCTTCAAATGACGATTCCCGATAAGCCAAACAGTCGGGAACAACGTTACTTCTTAACCCAATACGGCTTGGACATCATCGAAAAAAATAAAAGGAAATAGTTATGAACAAGATAGAATTGAGAAATAAATTATCCGCCAAGTTTGATTTCCAGATATGGAAAGAAATATTTGAAAGAATATTCTCCACATCTAATGTCGAATACCTTTCGCAGGAAGTATCCATTGATGCCGCACTCATAAAGAATGGCGGACAAGTCGGTACAATCCGCCTCGACGATGGTCGTTCTTTGGCTATCTTCAAGTTTGAGGTTGCCGACAATATCGTCATTGCCCGTAATCGCAGAGGGCTACGCGATATTGCTGCCAAGTATGTTGACCAGTCGTTGATTCATGGAGCTCTGGTTTTATATTATTCCGATAATCAGACTGACTATCGTTTGACTTTTGTAGCCAAACAATCCACATTCGACGAGTCTGGACAACTTATAAAGACTGAAACAGCTCCTAAACGCTATACTTTTCTTCTTGGACCGAATGAACCATGTACTACCGCAGCCAATCGCCTATATGAGTTGCTTGAGTGTAAACGTAAAAACGGTTCAATATATCTTGCCGATGTGACTGAAGCATTTTCTGTCGAGCGTCTCAACAAGGAATTCTTTGACGGGTACAAAAAGCAATACTTCAACTTCCTTGCGACCCTTTCCGATACAAAGCAGAACCGCGATTATGTCAAGAAGCTGCTTGGGCGTATCGTATTCCTTCATTTCCTTCAAAAAAAAGGCTGGATGGGGGTACCGGCTTCCCATTCGGACTGGAGCGGTGGCGACAAAAACTATCTTGCACATCTCGTTGATAGACATAATAGGAATGATCGCTTATTGAGCGATGTTTTGGAGCCGTTATTTTTCAAAACTTTGAACGAAACTCGCCCCGGAGATTTAGCAGATTCCATCCTTGGTGAGAATATCAAGATTCCATATCTTAACGGAGGTCTGTTTGATAAGGACGACAACGATAAACTTGATATTGACTTCCCATACGACTACTTCAAGAATCTGATGGACTTTTTCTCTCAATACAACTTTACAATTGACGAGAACGACCCTGACGATAGCGAAGTCGGTATTGACCCGGAAATGCTCGGACATATCTTTGAAAATCTTCTGGAAGACAATAAGGACAAGGGCGCGTTCTATACGCCGAAGGAGATTGTACAGTATATGAGTCGCGAGAGCGTCATACAGTATCTGAAAACACACGAACCCGATGCCCGGTATGCCGATGCCATTGAACATCTGATTCGGAACGGCGAAGTGGATAAAGAGCTGCAAGACAAAGCAACCGCAATGCAGTTCACCAAATGGCTGTCGGAGGTTAAGGTCTGCGACCCGGCTATCGGTTCGGGCGCGTTCCCCATGGGCGTACTGAATGTGCTGTACCACTCCCGCCGGTTGCTCTACGGCTTTACAAAGGAGAACACCGCATTCTCTCCCGCAGAGGTGAAGCGCGAGATTATTCAGAACAACATCTACGGCGTGGACATCGAACAGGGCGCGGTGGATATTGCCCGTCTGCGTTTCTGGCTGTCGCTGGTTGTCGATGAAGATAGACCGCAAGCCCTGCCCAACCTCGACTATAAGATTATGCAGGGCAATTCGCTACTGGAAAGTTTTATGGGTTATGATTTAAGCCGTCTCCTCCCTATAAACAAAGACGGCAAGACAAGCAAACGGGCAACCCAGCCTTCGGCGAACGACATACAGATACGACTTGTATTCGAGCTGGAGCAGGATTCCATTGCCGAAATTCAGCGGTTGATGCGGCTGTACTATTCGCCTGAAAAACACGAACAGAAGGAACAGTTGAAACGGGAGATTGACACGCTGGTCAAAGAACATATCGTGATATGCAGCGGCAACACGCCGGCAGTGCGCGAAGCAGTCGATCGGATTGCCGACAACAACAAACCTTTCTTCCTGTGGCACCTCTATTTTGCCGACGTTTTTCAAAAAGGAGGTTTCGATATCATCATTGCAAATCCTCCATATGGAGCGAAACTTTCTTCAGAAGAGAAAGTTTTATACAAGAAACTATACTCCGATGTACATATGCGCACACCGGAAACGTATTGTTATTTTATATCATTAGCATGTAGATTAGCAATATCAAAAAATGGTATAATCACATATATTGTTTCCAACAATCTGTTGTATCAAAATGAAAATACCAAGACAAGAGAATTATTGACGTTGCATAATCGTCTTTCTCGTGCGATCAATCTTGGAGATAATACATTTGAAAATGCAGATGTTCCCACCTGTATATTTACAGCAATAACAGACAAAAATACGAATGACGATTATGAAATTGCATACTCGGACTATCGAATGAGTAATGTGAAAAATATCAACTGGCGGGAAAAAGTAGAAAATCTGAATGTCAAATTACTGCGTACTGTCCCGTCTTTGGTGATCGGACTCTCGAATAATGATATTCGCATAATGAATGCCATTAAGCAGAATGGAGTATCAATAGATTCTATTGCAGAAGAAATGGCAAGTGGAATTTCGACTGGTGGGGATAAGATATTCAAAATTACTCAACAACAACAAATTCAGTATGGTATTGAGAATGATGTATTGCATAAAGTGTTAGTCGGTGGAGATATTGATAAGTACAGTATTAATTATAATAACGATTTACTTATTTACACGACACGTTCCACCAATATAGATAACTATCCACATACCAAGAATTATTTGCGGCAGTTTGCCGATAAATTAAATTCTCGTAGTGAAACAAAGTCCGGAATACTACCATGGTTCTCATTAGGAAGGAATCGGTATGAGAAATTATTTACAGACTCCAAAATAATAATGCGTCAAACATCTGACAGTATTCGGTGTGTGTATGATGAAAATGGCTATTTTACGTTAAATAGCATATTGGTATTTAAGAAAAATACACAACAATTTAATTATAAGTATATCGCCGCAGTACTAAACTCTAAATTGACAGATTATTTATATAAAAATTTGACGCAGGAAGAAGGACGCACATTTGCCGAGGTCAAACCTGCAAATGTTCGTAAACTGTATATTCCGAATGCTACCGCACAGGAACAGCACCTATTGTCAGATTTATATGACTATATGTGTTTCTTAAAAGATCAAGATATGCCAAATATTCATGAAACTGTTGGTAACGATTTCGTGGGAGATTATTTCCAAGAAATAATTGACGGATGTATTTATGAGTTATTCTTCAAAGAACATATGGAAAAGTATGAGATAGATATTATACGCTTTGCATATGATTATATTAAGCCTATAACAGGGTTAACACATGAGGCCCAATACAAAATTATTCAGAATGCTTTTATTTCCATTAAAATGAATAACAATCCGATTCGTTCGAGGTTAATGGATTTTATTATTAAAAGCCCAGATATTTTGAAACCGATAATTCAACACTAATATGCCAGCCATTCAGAAATTAGAAATAAAAGGGTTTAAGGCTTTCCCAAATAAGTTCGAATTGACACTAAACGGGAACCACCTATTGCTATATGGTGAAAACGGGAGTGGCAAATCTTCGATATATTATGCCCTACATTGTATATTCCAGTCTCCTTTCAAACAGGACGGTGGAAAGAAGTATTTTGACAAAAATAATCCCCAAAATCTGATTAATGTAAATTCTTCAGCTGAAGATAGTTATGTCGCCTTATCGTTTATGGACCAGCATTTATGTAAATACATAATAGATAAAAATGGATATAATACCGAAGTGCTTGGAGGGGTAAAACCTCTCCCAAGCGATCTATACAATAATGTTTTTATCAATCATAAATTTATCTCTAACTTTTCGTCTTGCCGAAATTCTGAATATATAAATTTATTTATAGTTTTCTATAAAGATATATTCCCATATATGTTAGCCAGAAATGGAAAACAAATATTAGCGAACATATACGATTATATTATTAACAATCCATCTCGTAGAAAAGAATATCGGAAAGATATTGATGCTCTTAACCAAGAGACAAAATATTGGATTGACAGTATGAATCTAAATATAAGTGATATTTATAATAATTCCTTTCGCGATGAGGAAGATAATAAGTTAAAGATAAAGCTACTCTTTCAAGAACAACCTGAGTCCATTAATGGAGAAACAATATATTATTGGGGACGATACGATTATAGGACATATAAAGAAATAGTTGCTAATGTACCTGTTGTTAAAAAGGCAAATCGTAAAAGTTTTATAGAACCGCATATTGGGCTTAAAATAGAAGAGATCCTGCCAGACGGTAAATCTCGTATCATTGAAAAGCCACAAACATATTTTAATGAAGCAAAACTGACTGCTATTGCTCTGGCAATCCGTTTTTCAATTCTTGATAATGTTGCCGATGCAAATGGAAGATTTATGGCATTAGATGATATGCTTATAAGCCTTGATATGAGTAACCGTACAAAAGTCATAGATTATCTATTAAACATTTCAGATAAATACAAAATCTATCTGTTTACTCATGACAGGGCATTCTATAATTATATCTGTCACAAAATTCAACAATACAAAAAATCCGAAGAATGGGTTTATAAGACAATTAGCTATAATTTCAAGAATAATGAGCCAATTATTATTGATGAATATAGTGATTATTTATCGAAAGCAAAACATTTCTATCAAATAGGAGATTACGATACTTCGGCAATTTATTTACGCAAGCAATTAGAACAGTCTGTAGGAGAGTTATTACCATATGAATTAAAAGCAAATGTTGACGGAGGCTTTGTTGGACTTAAAACATTATGGGAGAAATTGCTCAAATTCTATTCTGCGAATAAACAAAACATTAACATATCAATACAAAAAAAATTTACGGATTCTAAATTATTGATATTAAACCCGGCAGCACATTTCCAAAGATTATCTAACCCTATATATAGAACAGAATTGAAGATCGCCTTTGAAATTGTTGATTATCTTCAAACATTAAATAAAATAGATAATAAGCTTGTCATAATGAGCGGACAACAAATTATATTTCAACATCTGAAACGAAATTATAAATGTTCTTTTGAATTAGATTCTGATTTAGAGATTATTCAAAACGAACACATTGTAGCAAAAATCCCTAAATGCAAGAAAATTAGATGGACATACGACGGAATTGAAAATTGGGACTTCGATAAGAATACACAAAACAATAACCATCCATTATTGATTAGTACTCCTAAGATCACGAGATTTTTTAATGATTGTTGTGAAAAACTTCCATTAGGTATTACTCATGAAATGCTAATGAAACATTGTAAAATCAATGGTGAAACTCCATTAATTGATTATTTTGCTGGAATAGATATGCTAAAGTTATCCGTAAAGATATAATTGTGTGGACAGAAGTATAATGTATAATATATTAAACCGATGAAAAAATTTTGGGAAAATATCGGAATCGGCATTGTGAGCAATATAATTTTTGCCGTAGTTGCATACTTGCTGCAAGAAAAATTCGACTGGAATCTTCAAATTCCTTTATGGCTTTGCTTCATCATTGCAGCCAGCATTATTCTCGTAGAAAAAATTGTCCACTACTGCATCAGAAAGTGTAGAATTCGAAAGGCTATATCAACTTACAATTATGGCTGTTTTGGAAACTCATATCTATATAAATGGGAATATGTGAAAAATCCGAAAGGTTTATATGGTTATGAACCCATTGGCATTCAAGTGGCAGATTCGAAGACATCAATTGACACACCCAATAACATAGTCTACCATGCTGGACATGATGTAGATGAGTCAAAAATTAAACTAATTATTAGATTATCATTAATTGGGTCGGTTGAGAAAAATAGCAAAGAAAAAATCCAGCCGATTCTTGACTATTTACATTGGACAGAAAAGCAATAGCAATTACCTGTCATTAATAAAATTGTATTCAACGCACAATGATACAACCAATGATGTAATTTTAATATGACAAAAGATATTAACAAGTCTGAGTTTGATGAAGGAACAAAACTGAAGCTATCTATATTTCGGGAGTGTTTTAAAGAGTGGTATCCAGTGTTTCTCCACAATCAATATATCTCCAAACTAATTATTTATGATATGTTTGCAGGGAGTGGCAAGGATACAGCCGGGAATATGGGATCTCCAATTATTCTGCTACAAGAAGCTATTGGTAACGAAAAACAGTACTGCTCTCATATAAGGCAGAATAATAAATCTGTTATTTTGGCTTTCAACGAAAAAGAGGAATATAAACGTAATGAACTAGAATGTAATATAAAACAGGAGATTGCACAATGCAAAACCACATGTCAATTTGATACATGCGTATTTGATAAGGCTTGCCATTATGCTCACGAAGATTTCTCTGATCTAATACAAAAAGAGAATCTGTTGAGAATCCTTAATAATGCTAAATATGCAAAGTTTGTATTACTAGACCAATATGGATTCAAGCAGATTAACGATGAAGTTTTTCTGAAATTAACCAATGCCCCTAAAACAGATTTTATCTTTTTTATAGCATCATCATTCATAAAGCGGTTTGCGACTCTACCTGCTGTAACAAAATATTTTAAACAAGAAAATATATCTTTTAAAGAAACTAACCCCAAAGAATGTCATAGGGTTATTACTAACTACTTCAGGACATTAATTCCTGCTGATAAGGAATATTATCTTCATAGTTTTACTATTCAAAAAGGGTCAAACTATTATGGTTTAATATTTGGCACTAATCATACGCTAGGAATGGAGAAGTTCTTACGAGTATGTTGGAGGCATGATACACTTGCCGGAGAATCTAATTGTAATATAAATAATGATTTTCAAAAGGGCGAATTATTCTATCAGCCTGGAGCATCTAGTAAGAAACAAGACATCTCAAATGATATAAGACAGAGAATTCTTACAAAAGAGATATCCAATAATAAAGACGGACTGAAATATGCCCTGAAATGTGGATGTGAGCCCAAAGTATATGTGGATGTTATTGAAGATTTGATTAAAAGCAAGAAAGTTTCCATATCTGGACAATTTAATAGAACTGCTATGAATATCCATAATGCCAAACTCTATAATATAGCTGTTATATGAGAACGACAAAAATAGAATGGACTGAAAGAACATGGAATCCGGTAACGGGTTGTACTAAAATATCATCAGGATGTGAGCATTGTTATGCCGAAGTAATGGCTCGGCGTTTATGTGCAATGGGAAATCATAAATACCAAAATGGATTCAAGTCTACGACTCACGCGGATGATTTGTTCGAACCACTACGCTGGAAGACACCGTCGACAATATTTGTTTGCTCTATGAGTGACCTTTTTCACAAGGATGTTCCGTTTGAATTTATAGACAAGGTAATAGATGTAATAAAGATGACATCTCGTCACAATTATCAGATTCTAACCAAGCGAGCTGACCGAATGGCAGAATATTTTGCAAGTCGCGAAATTCCTAAAAATGTATGGGTTGGTGTTACTGTTGAGTCACAAGCAACCATATTCAGATTAGATTATCTTCGAAACTTAAAGGCAACTGTTAAATTTATATCGTGCGAACCTTTACTCGAAGATTTAGGCAAATTGAACTTAACAGGAATAGATTGGATTATTGTTGGAGGTGAGAGTGGGACACAAGCACGTCCCATGAAAGAAGAGTGGATTCTCAACATAAAGGAACAAGCAGATGTGAAGCATATACCATTCTTCTTTAAACAATGGGGCACGTGGGGATCTGATGGCATTAAACGAAACAAGAAGAGTAACGGTAAACTACTGCAAGGTCAGGTTGTTCAGAATATGCCTATTGTAAAACATTTGTTGTAATTCCACTAAAAATGTTTTTCGTTTCAATTGTAGTAACAGACTTGGATAACGACAACAATTAGCCATGATTAATTGTACAATATGGTTGCCACAAGATTGCCTATTATGCGAAGAAGTAAGTGCCGGATATTGTCAATTTGCTCGGTTTAACACAAAAGAAAAACATTGTTCTCGACATCTATTACGAACTCGTCCATTCCTGATGAAAATTCGTTCCTGCGGAAACGGAGCCAAAGAAAACTCTACGACCTGAGTGGCACCTGCGGCAAAGCAGACGGAATAACCGTATCTGGCTTATCGATTGGCAAAACTGGTGAACAACTCATCGAACAAGTATTCTGTTGAGGGGTATCTACACGGTAGAGTCTGTATTCCCAGACACGCCAAGAAACATTTGGCAACGGAATGCTCTAACGGTAGATTGGTGGCCTCCATCAGAACAAAAGTAAGCATTCGAAGAAATGCACCTTTTACACTTTGAGGTTTGGTTGTAGCTTTGCGGCAGTGAATACAATCAA
>CANQTW010000045.1 GCA_947626845.1 uncultured Oscillospiraceae bacterium
AGGGGTGTTTCTCTTGTTCTTGGTCGTGTTGTAGTTGCGCTGCTTGCA
Organism: uncultured Oscillospiraceae bacterium; assembly: GCA_947626845.1. Taxonomy (GTDB): domain Bacteria; phylum Bacillota; class Clostridia; order Oscillospirales; family Oscillospiraceae; genus RUG626. The sequence goes on from CANQTW010000045.1 coordinate 49, forward strand.
CTCAGAGCAGCGAAGAACGACCTTGACTCTGTTTTCTGCGGCCATCTTTTCGGCACCTCCTAATTAATTGCCTCCCTGTGTTGAATTGGCCGAGTCAGGGCCGGGTCTTTTGCGTAAACGCGCACAAAAATAAAGCCCTCTCGGTCGACAGGTGAGGAAATTATATCACCGATGTTTATGTAAGTCAAGAAAAATTTTCAGGAAAAACGGCAAAAAAGCATTGAAATCCAGGGGCGTTTGGGGTAGATTAGACGGGTGAACGAAAACCTTTGGGGAGGGAGCCGCATGAGGATACTGGCTGTGGATTACGGGGATCAGAGGACGGGCATCGCCGTGTCGGACCCCACGGGGAGGATCGCCGGAGACGCCTTTGTCATCCGGGAGTGGGACGCGGGACGCCTGGCGGAGAAGATCGCGGGGGAGTGCGCCGCGAGGGGCGTGGAAAAGATCGTCCTGGGGAACCCTGTCAATATGGACGGCACCGCGGGGCCGCGGTGCGAAAAGGCCCGCGCCTTCGGGGCGCTGCTGCGGGAGGCCACGGGCCTTGAAGTGGTCATGTGGGACGAGCGGCGCACCACCGTGGAGGCCCACGGCATCCTGACGGCCAATGACCGCCACGGCAAGCGGCGGAAGGAGACCGTGGACGCGGTGGCGGCGGCGCTGATTTTAGAGGGGTATCTGGGTGGTCATTGAGGCCTTTTTCCTGTTTGCTCTTGAAATACCGCCGGCGTTGGTTTATACTGTATTATGTCAATCTATGCGGAAGGAGGGGGAAAAGTGGAAAAGAGACTGGGAATATACATCCACATCCCCTTTTGCGCGGGGAAGTGCGCCTACTGCGACTTCTACTCGCGGGTGGGAAAGGACGCGCTGATGCCCAGGTATCAGAAGGCGCTGCTCACCCATATCAAGGAGGCCGGCTCCCAGCTGGAGGGATACCTCATCGACACGGTGTATATCGGCGGCGGGACGCCCAGCTATTACGGGGCCTCGCGGCTGGTGGAGCTTTTTGAGGCGCTGAAGAAATACGGCAGGGTCATGGTGGACGGGGAGGTGACCGTGGAGGTCAACCCCGACAGCATCTCCTATCAGGACATGGTGAAGCTCCACCGGGCGGGCTTCAACAGGCTCTCCGTGGGCGCCCAGTCGGCCAACGACGGCATCCTGAAGAGCATCGGCAGGCTCCACAACTTCGCCAAGGTGGAGGAGACGGTGGAGAACGCCCGCAAGGCGGGATTTGAGAACGTGTCGCTGGATCTGATCTACGGGCTTCCCTCCCAGACCAGGGAGGACTGGGCGGACACGCTGACCAGGATGCTGGCCCTGAAGCCCGATCACATCAGCGCCTACGGCCTGAAGATCGAGGAAGGGACGGCCCTGTGGCCCTTCAAGGATTCGCCCTTTATCCCGGATGACGACCTGCAGGCGGACATGTATCTCTTCGCGGTGGATATGCTCAGCCGTTACGGGTACAGGCAGTATGAGGTATCCAATTTTGCCCGACGGGGCTTCGCCTCCCGCCACAACCTGAAATACTGGCAGATGGGGGAGTACATGGGCTTCGGCGCGGCGGCGCACTCCTGCATGTCGGGCCAGCGCTATTCCTGCGTGGCGGATCTGGAGCTGTACGCGGACAACATCCTCTCAGGCAAGAGCGTGGTGGACCACGCGGAATCCGTTACCGACTTTGAGCGGGCGGGGGAGTACTTGATGCTGGGCCTGCGCACCACCTACGGCATTTCCGAGGAGGAATATTACAGTATTTTCCCCTGCAAGTTTGACAACGCCCGTGAGATATTGGAGGCCTATGTCAAACGGGGCTGGATGGTGAAAAACGGCGACAGGTGGAGCTTCACGCCGGAGGGCTTTCTGCTGTCCAACGTGCTGATCGGGGAGATCCTGGACGCTCAGACGAAGCAGCGCATGAGCATCGTCTCCCCCTGGAAGCAGGACGGGGAGGACGTCTATCAGTTCTCCATGTTCTCCAAGCGGCCAGGAGAGGTGCAGTTGTTCCATGGGATCACCTGATACAGATACGATGCTTAAGGTGACGGAAATCGAACCCACGTCGGTTTTCGACGGCTGATTTGCGCCAGTACTTTGTCAAAAGCCTTGACAATACGCAAGTATTCTCTGTGGCTTTTTCCGCGTCCTGACGCAAATCAGCTCGCCGAAAACTGCGCAGCACTCCACGCGGAGCAATTTTCGAGGGATTTTTGCCGCGAAGGAGGAAGCCTTGCTGACGCAAGGCGACGACGACAAGGTAAAAAGCGCCGGAAAGGGCCCGCGTGGAGCGGCGTGGGTTTGACTTTCGTCACCTTATGTAGCTGTTTTGGTATTATTGTTAACCGAATTGTAATTGATTTTTCCCGCGGATGGGAATAAGATACTGAATAGCGATTGGAAAAAGAAAAACGCGGGCGCCCTTGGGGCGGTGAATATACACATAGAAAAAGAGAGGATAAAAGGTATATGGCACAGCAATTCAACCAGAACGCGCGGAAAAAGAACGACACCGGATTTGTGGTGCTTGTTTCCGGCGTGATCGTCTTAGCAATCATCTTAGGGGCGATATTGGGCGCCGGAGCGTATGTGGCCGGCAGAAAGACGATCTTCCCCAACATCACCGTGGCCGGCGTGGATGTGGGCGGCATGAGCTACGAGACGGCCAGGAGCACCCTCCTGGGCGCCAACGTGGGCGTCCCCACGGGCATTCAGGCCACGGCGGTGCTGACGTCGAGCGTAAGCGTGTCCGTCACCAGCGACGAGGCGGGGCTGACCCTGCCCGTCACCGAGGCGGTGGACCTGGCCTACGCTTACGGGCGAAACGGGAATTTCTTTAAGAATCTGGGCTCCTTTATCAGCTGTGTTACCCAGCCCCATGAGGTCTACGCCGAGCGGGCCCTGAACGAGTCCGGCGTTCGGGCCAAGATCGCCCAGGCGGCCCAGAGCGCCAACCACACCGCTCAGGAGGCGGACTATGAGGTCACCGCCAACGAGCTTTTCATTACCCGCGGCACCGGTGGCTACACCGTGGACGAGGACGCGGTGTTCACCTTTATCCGCGACACACTGCTTTCCGGCTCCTCCAGGACCACCGATGAATTTTCGGAGGCAAAGACCGGCAAGGCGGATACCGGTGACATCGACCTGGAGGCCATCTATAACGAGGTGTGCCACGAGCCGGAGAACGCCAGGATCGACACGGACACGGGAAAGATCGTCGCCTCCGTCAAGGGCGTCTCCTTTGACATGGAGTCCGCCAGGGCGCTTCTGGACAACAGCGGCCCCGGCGAAACGGTGCGTATCCCGCTGATCATCACGGAACCGGATATCGACGCCAACGGCGTGGAGGAGCTGCTCTACAGGGATAAGCTGGCCGAAAAGAGCACCACGCTGGCCACCAGCTCCGCCAACCGGATCAACAACATCACCCTGGCCGCGGCGGCCATCAACGGCTTTGTCATGAATCCCGGCGAGGAGTTCGACTTCAACAAGGTGGTGGGAAAGAGGACCAGCGAGAAGGGCTACAAGTCCGCCGGCGCCTATGTGGGCGGCAGGCATGTGGACTCCATCGGCGGCGGCATCTGCCAGGTCAGCTCTACCCTCTACTACTGTACGCTGATCGCGGACCTTGAGACGGTGGAGCGCACCAACCACGGCTATACCGTCAGCTATCTGCCCGCGGGCCTGGATGCCACGGTCAGCTGGCCCAACCTGAACTTCCGCTTCAAAAACAACGCCAACTATCCCATCAAGATCGTGGCCTGGGTGGAGAACAAGAATCTCTATGTGGAGCTTTGGGGCACCAAAGAGAACGACCACCGGATCGAGCTGGAGTCCAACATCATCGCCCGAAAGGACTATGAGACCGTGGAGGAGGTGGACGAGAGCCTCAAGCCCGGTCAGCGCAAGACGGCCAACGCCGGACAGGTGGGCATCACCTCCGAGGCCTATAAGCTGGTCTATGACGGCAGCGGGAACCTGCTGAGCCGCACCCTTATTTCCAAGGATGTGTACAAGCCCATGACCAAGATCGTCCTGGTGGGGCCGTCCGACACGTCCACCGGCGGAGATACCACGGAGGACACTACGCCCGACAGCACGGAGGATACCTCCGGCACCGCGCCGGATACGACGCCTGATACCACGCCCGATTCCACGGGCGATACCGCGCCGGACACCTCTGGCGACACCACGCCCCCCGATACCGCGGCGGACGACACAACGGGGGATACCTCCGGCGGCGAGGACGGCAACGGCTCGGAGCAGGGCGGCGATGACGTGACGGTATCCGGCTGAAAAAACTACGGGGCTATATTTGCAGCTTGTCAAAAAACTCAAATTCAATATTTTTCCCGGCGACATGTGCGTCGGGAAAAATCCCTTTTGTAACGCAAGTGTGCCGCTTTGCGGTGCGCGCAGCGTGACGGCAGGGCAATTTTTTCTGAATTTCGCTAAATTCAGAAAAAATGCCCGCACGTTCCCTTTGTCGGAAAAAGCCCCTCAGGGCTTTTTCGACAGTCTCATATTTGGATGATCCCGTCTCAGGACCGCATAGAAAGGGCCTGACGGCATATCCCGCAAGGAAAACGTGGGGACAATGGCGTGGATTTGGAAATTCACGCCATTTATCCTGCCGCTATGCTTTTAGAGCGGGCGTTGGAAGCTGTGCGCTCCCGCCGATACGGAAAAAAGCGGGAAAAGGGGGTAAGCCCTTCTCCCGCTTTCCTTGAAGAGGATGACCTTACTTCAGGCCGTTCTCGTAGGCCTCGATCATCTTCTTGACCATCTGGCCGCCCACGGAGCCGGCCTGACGGCTGGTGAGGTCGCCGTTGTAGCCCTGCTTCAGGTTGACGCCAACCTCGGAAGCGGACTCCATCTTGAACTTGTCCATAGCCGCACGGGCTTCAGGAATGTTGATCTTGTTGCTTCTGTTAGCCATTGTTCTGCATCTCCTTTTTTGATTGAAACGCGCCTTCACGCCTTTCGTGATTATAATTGCCCGGAGGTCAAAAGATATGCGGCGGGGAGACGGAGTAAGTTTTGTCAGGATTGGAAGGCGGGAAAGAGACGCGGAAAAACGCCTTTGAAATCCGCGGGAAAAAAATATGGACGTATTAAAATCAATAAAAATGAGCTGAAAAAATAAAAAAGGCGGAAAACTGAAAAGACCGGAGGGTTTACCGGGGCTTAACCGGACAGCCGCGGGGATTTTACGGGAATTGGGTCAAAACTATTGACAACCTCCGCCAAATGAAAGATAATTTGTATGTCTATCTGTACCCCAGGGAGGTGAGCGATCCGTGTATTCCTTCAAAGAGCTGAGAAAGGCGGCCAAAACGCCGGCCCCCGGCAAGGCACGCGCCCTGGCGATCCTGGGCAACTGCTCCACTCAGTTCCTGGCCGTGGCGGTGAGGGGATTCGCGGCGCTGGAGAAGCTTCCGCTGACGGTATTTGACGCCGGGTATAACCAGATAGAGGCACAGGTGCTGGAGGACGGCGCGGAGCTGTACGCCTCCGCGCCTGACAGCGTCCTTATCTATCTTGCCACGGAGAAGCTCTATGAGGAATTTCTGGACCTTCCCCCGGAGAGCCGCGGCGGTTTTGCCGGCAGTGTCCTGGAAAGGCTGGAGATGTACTGGGACGCCATTGGGCGGCACACCTCCGCCGCCATTTTGCAGATGAATTTTACGGAGCTTGCTGACCGAGCCCTGGGGAGCTTCTCCTGCCGGGTGGAATCTACTTTCACTTATCAGCTTCGCCGCCTGAATTACCTGCTCCAGGAGCGCATGGCGGCTCGGAGCGACGTCTACCCCGTGGACCTGCTGTCCGTCCAGGCGGAGATGGGCCGTGAGCGCTTTTTTGATCCGGCGCTCTATTATAACGCCAAGATGGCCGTCAGCACAGAGGCCCTGCCGTATGTGGCAAAGGCCGTCGTGGACGTGGAAGCGGCTCTGCGCGGGCGCGTAAAAAAGTGCCTTGTGCTGGATTTGGACAACACACTCTGGGGCGGCGTGGTGGGGGACGACGGGCCGGAAAATATTGAGATCGGCGAGCTTGGCCGGGGCCACGTCTTTACGAATTTCCAGCGCTGGCTCAAGGAGCTGAAGGAGTGCGGCGTTATTCTGGCCGTGTGCAGTAAAAATGACGAGGCCACCGCAAAACAGCCCTTTGAGAGCCACCCGGAGATGGTACTGCGGCTTGAGGATATCGCCGTATTTGTGGCGAATTGGGAGGACAAGGCCGGGAATATCCGGATGATCCAGCGCGTGCTGAACATCGGCATGGACTCCATGGTGTTTGTGGATGACAACCCCTTTGAGCGGGAGCTTGTGCGGAGCATGATCCCTGAGATCGAGGTGCCGGAGCTGCCGGAAGATCCGGCGCTGTACTTGGACTTCTTGCAAAAGCAGAATTATTTCGAGACAGCCGCCTATACCGGCGCGGCGGCGGATCGGACGAAGCTCTATCAGGCGGAGCAGGCCAGGGAAAAGCTGAAGGCATCCTACGCCTCTCTGGACGAATATCTTGAAAGCCTTGAGATGGTGGGCGCGGCGCGGCCCTTTGAGCCGTCCAGATATTCCCGCATCGCCCAGCTGACCCAGCGGTCAAATCAGTTCAATCTGCGCACGGTGCGCTATACCGAGGCGGATATCCAACGGCTGGCGGAGGACCCGAACTGTCTGACGCTCTACTATGAGCTTCGGGATAAATTCGGCGACCACGGCCTTGTGGGCGTGATCGTTGGCCGCCGGGCGGACGCGGATACGCTTTTCATTGACACGTGGCTTATGAGCTGCCGTGTCTTGAAGCGGGGCATGGAGGAATTTATTATGGCCATGCTCATGGACAGGGCGAAAAGAGCCGGATACAGGCGCGTGGTGGGCGAATATATCCCCACACCGAAAAACGGCATGGTCAAGGATATTTATAGGGCCATGGGTTTTGAGGAGATAGGGGAGAACCGCTACCGGGCGGATACGGAGCGCTTCCGGCCAGGGAAATTCCATATCAAGGAGAGCGAGGAATAATGGATAGAGAAGAGATCATGGCGAAAATCAACGAGATCGCCAGGGATGTGTTTGATAACGACGCGGTGGTCCTCACCGAAAATTCCACCGCGGCGGATGTGGACGAGTGGGACAGCCTGACCCATCTTCTGTTCACCAACGAGATCGAGGACGAATTTGGCGTCACCTTCACGCTGGCGGAGGTGACCAAGTCCGAAAACGTGGGCCAGCTTGTGGACGCGCTTATGCGGCACCTGAACAGGTGAGAGGGACCGGCTTGAAAGTAGATCACATCGGTTATCTTGTAAAGGATATGGACAGAGCCGCGGAGGCCTTCGCGGAGCTGGGCTTTGTCCCTGTCACGGATGTCATCCGAGATGATGTGCCGGACAGCGCCGGGAATGTCCGGAACGTTCTCCTGCGCTTTTTGGAGAACGCCGGAACGGTGGTGGAGCTTGTGGCCCCGCTGGGGGAGGACTCAGACGTCTTCAATCGCCTTCAGACCTGCGGAGAAGGGCCGTACCACATCTGCTACGCCGTGGACGATCTGGCGGCCAGTATGGAAGCCATGCGGGCCAAAAAGTGGCGCGTTCTGCGCCGGCCCAGCCCTGCCGTGGCCTTTGGCGGCGCGCCGGTGGCGTTCCTGGTGAAGAAGGGCGCTGGTATCGTGGAGCTTGTGGAAAAGCCCGCGGGCACCGCCTGAACGGGCCCATACGCCGGTCATTCTTATTTTGGTCAGGATGTTATATGACAGGTGGCAAGGGGACGGAGTAAGTTTTGCGAGGGCTGGAAGAGCGGGGCGAAAAGGAAATAATCTCCTTTTGAAAAACCATAAAAACATTTAGAAAATAGGACAAAAGGCGGAAAACTGAAAATGCTGGAATGGTTTACCCGAACGGTACTGGGCCGGATGACCGCCACCTTTGCGATCTCCATGGTTCCCGTCGTGGAGCTTCGCGGCGGCCTCCCTTACGGGATAGCGCTGGGACTTCCTTATCCCGTGGCGCTGGCCTGCGCTCTGGCGGGGAATTTTCTACCGGTGCCGTTCATCATCATCTATATCAAGCGCATCTTCGCGTGGCTGCGGAAAAAGAATGACAGATTTGACCGTATCGTCACCGCGCTGGAGACGAAAGCGCACCTGAAGGGCCGCGTCGTCACAAAATACCGCTTCATCGGCCTTGTGATCCTGGTGGGGATACCGCTCCCCGGCACGGGCGCGTGGACCGGAGCGCTGGTGGCCGCCATTCTGGATATGCGCGCCCGCCAAGCCATACCGGCCATTTTGCTGGGGCTGTTGATGGCCGCCGCCATCATTACCGCCGCCACCTTTGGTATTATTCGGCTATTTTGAACCCCGCCCCGAAAAAATCATTGACTAAGGGGCGGGATTGTGTTATAATGCGCAAGCAATCAAAAATTGCTGGATTAGCTCAGCCGGTAGAGCGCCTGATTCGTAATCATGAGGTCGCGAGTTCGAATCTCGCATCCAGCTCCAATACCCGCCGGATTTCCTGTGAAAATCGGGAAATCCGGTACTTTTTTGGCTGTTTTAGTTAACCACTGACCCCTTTCTGACCCCAACGGGATTTCGGAGCGGAAAGGACGGGATAGCATAAGGCCGCGGGATTTTGGTTCCCACGGCCTTTTTTAGTTATGGCGGGGTAGATTTTGCTCATACGTTCGCTCCAATCAGCTTGCCCATAGTTGCTGCGGCTTCTTCCTGCATTTTTGTGGTGACGTGGGTGTAGGTTCTCAACGTGAAGCCTGCGTCGTAGTGACCAAGGATGGAGGACACGGTTTTTACGTCCACGCCGTTTTGCAGCGCCAGGGTGGCGAAGGTGTGGCGGAGGTCGTGCAGGCGGATGTGCGGGAGACCGGCGGATTTGAGGATTTTGTTGTGGATGGCGGTCACGGAGTCGGGGTAGTACATTCTGAGAGTGACCGGGGAGGGGAACATGTACTCGATGTCCGGGTGCTTTTCATGTTCCTTTTTGAGAATGTCTACCGTTTCCTGTGACAGCGAGATTCTGCGGATGGAGGTTTGCGTTTTCGGACGTGTGACCTTCACCCCTCCGCCCTTGACCCTGACGGCCTGTTTGCAAACGTTCAGCGTCATCGACTGTTCGTCGAGGTCGCTCCACAGTAGGGCGACCAGTTCTCCTTTGCGTAGTCCTGTGGTCAATTCCATGAAAAACATCGCCAGCACACCCCGCCGGTCCGCCTCCTTGAGATAGGCGCTTATATCCTCCGGATGGAGAATGTGCATTTCCTTTTTCTCCAATTTTGGGACTATGCAGTCCTCAGTTGGATTGCGGATGATTAGTCGCTCCTTTACTGCCCGGCCAAGGCAGTTGTGCAGCATCATATGCAGGCCGCGAACATAGCTGGCGCTCATGCCGGTGTTGCAGTCCTTGGATACCCTAATCCGTCCATTGGCCTTGACATCGTTGTACAACTTTTGTATATCTCGCCCGGTCAGCTTGGCGAGTTTGATACTCCCAATCCTCGGCACGACGTGGTGCTCGATGTAATCCTCGTAAAATTCCTGCGTACTTTCCCGAATATGCGGCTTTGAGTACGTCTCATACCACGTCCGTACCCAACTGCCGACGGTATATTCCTCAGCCTTCTCGATGTCGATCTCGGCGCATTCACGAATCGCGCGCTTCAGCTTCTCCTTGACCTCCGCCTGTGTCCTGCCGAGGACGTTCTTCCGAATCGCTTTTCCGCTTTCGTCATGCCCCGCAACATACCGACCTTCCCAGCGTCCGTCCGGCCTCTTTCGTATATTCCCCTCGCCATTCGCTCTGCGTTTACTCATGCTGCAAGTTTCCTTTCTGCCTTTCGGCAAACACACAACATACCACCACGCTCGCCAAATAGCCAGGGGAAAATTGTGTACAAACGGATAACTTTTTGAGGGCTCACCGTTAATGGATTGCTGGAAACCCTTGAAACTCTAAGAACTTAAGTGTTTTCGGAGCGCCATCCGGTGCGGATTTTTTCCTTTCCACAGAAATACGGTGCGGTCCCGTTTTCCGAAAACGCCCCGCACTGCGGGGCGAAGTGACCGGGCCGCGCCGCTAAGCGGTGCGGCCCTTTATCTTGTTCAATAATCGAACGGCCTTTTTTGCCCGAAAAAGAGTCGAGAATACGCCTCAGTGTCACCATCCCAGAGCTGGAGAATTATGCGCAGAGAGGAAAATCCTTTTCGCCCACAAACGCGCAACATGGCGCTTTGCCGCTTCGGAGGTATATTCATCCCACTCTCTGCCCTAAAGCCGTGTACAGGCCCAACAGCGCCCTCAAGGTGTCGTTAAGACCGTTGACAGTTTGAGTTCCCTTATGGTATAACTACCTTGCCGAGAAACAACCGACCATGCATCTTGCCTTTTGCGGGGAACTCCCGAAATTATTGAGGGCCGGTGGCGAGTATTTCGACCAGCAGCCTTGCTCCCAAACTGAACGCCTCGTGGAAGCGTCTCTCGCCCATTGAGCTGGATACGGTGAGGCAATCATCCTTTATCGCGTCGAGGATGGCTTTCTCATACTCATCGAGGGTCGCCCTCAGCTTTTCCTCGTTTGCGTGTATCCGCTTCAAAATTTCCTTTTCCTCCGATGTGGCTCCTCCCATCTGTTCGACTGGGCAGATGTTTCCGTAGTAGAGATCGTTGATTAGATTCTCCATCTTCACCCCTCCTTGGCAATACACAATACCGCAGAGGGGCGGAAAAGTCGAGAGAAACCGTATCGGCAAAACGGAGAAACCGCGTGTGATGCAGGCCGTTTGAAAGGGCTTTATACTTGTTGGCTTTTCGTCTTGTTAATACTATTCCCCTCCCGAAAATTGCAGGGGGTCCCCCGCAGAATTTGAGGGGCCGTATTGAGGTCTATGTCCAGATTATTGACGGCTTGACTTTTCTGCTTTTCAGAGTTACTATGTAATCCTCGAAACGCCTTTTTCGTTCCTCTTTCGTGAGATTTATCCGAATTGCCCAGCCCACTTTCCGCCCGGAAAGTGGGCTGACCCACAAGTTGACCCACTGGACGAAATTCGTGGGTGGAAACAGTGGAGTGGATAGCAGGAACGAGCTGCTGATTTCGGAGGGAAAAGGGCTGAAAAAGGTTAGAAATGCTCAGATTTTTATTCCGAGGCTAGTTCGTAATCATGAGGTCGCGAGTTCGAATCTCGCATCCAGCTCCAATACCCGCCGGATTTCCTGAGAAAATCGGGAAATCCGGTACTTTTTTGGCTGTTTTGCTTGGCGCTGATGTTTTTCTGACCCACTTCTGACCCCAACGGGAATATGGAGCGGAAAGGACCGGATAGCACAAGGCCGTGGGATTTTGCGTCCCACGGCTTTTTTAGTTATGGCGGGGTAGATTTTGTTCATACGTTTGCCCCAATCAGCTTTCCCATGGTTGCCGCGGCTTCCTCCTGCATTTTTGTGGTGACGTGAGTGTAGGTTCTCAGCGTAAAGCCGGCGTCATAATGACCGAGGATGCCGGAGACGGTTTTGACGTCCACGCCGTTTTGGAGAGCCAAAGTGGCGAATGTATGTCTCAAATCGTGCAGACGGATGTGAGGGAGTCCGGCGCTTTTGAGGATTTTGTTGTGAATGGCGGTCACCGAGTCGGGGTAGTACATGCCAACGGTGACCGGGGAGGGGAACATGTACTCGATGTCTGGGTGCTTTTTATGCTCTTTTTTCAGAATTTCTACTGTCTCTTGGGACAGCGAGATTCTGCGAATGGAGGTTTCCGTTTTCGGACGTGTGATCTTCACCCCTCCGCCCTTGACCCTGACGGCTTGCTTGCAGACGTTCAGCGTCATTGACTGTTCGTCGAGGTCAGACCAGAGAAGGGCGACAAGCTCACCTTTGCGTAAACCCGTGGTCAGTTCGAGGAAGAACATCGCCAGTACACCCCGCTTTTCTGCTTCTTTGAGGTATGCGCTGATGTCCTCCGGGTGGAGAATCTGCATTTCTTTCTTTTCGAGCTTTGGCACAATGCAATCTTCTGTCGGGTTTCGTAAAATCAGCCTCTCCTTCACAGCACGTCCCATGCAGTTGTGCAACATCATGTGCAGGCCGCGGACGTAGCTGGCGCTCATGCCTGTGTTGCCGTCCTTACTCCTTCGGATTCTGCCGTTTGCCTTAACATCGTTGTACAACTTCTGTATGTCCCGCCCGGTGAGCTTTGTCAGCTTGATGTTCCCGATTCTCGGCACAACGTGATGCTCGATGTAGTCCTCGTAAAATTCCTGTGTACTCTCCCGTATGTGTGGTTTTGAATACGTCTCGTACCACGTTCTGACCCAGCCGCCGACGGTATATTCTTCAGCTTTCTCAATGTCAATCTCAGCACATTCCCGGATGGCTTTCTTCAGCTTCTCTTTGACCTCTGCCTGTGTCCTGCCGAGCACGTTCTTGCGGATAGCTTTTCCGTTCTCATTATGCCCAGCGACATACCGTCCTTCCCACCTCCCGTCCGGCCTTTTGCGAATATTTCCCTCGCCGTTCGCTCTGCGTTTGCTCATGGCACATCTCCTGTTACAATAAATTTACCCCAACTTCGTGGCAGGCGGCCACGGGCGAGGGGCATCTCGTTGCCCAAGCTGTT
>CANQTW010000046.1 GCA_947626845.1 uncultured Oscillospiraceae bacterium
AAACAAGGAAAGGCGAAAGCCCTTGAAAATCAAGGACTTTCGGATGAGGTAAGGGAAAATGAAATTAGGCATCGTAGGATTGCCCAATGTGGGCAAGTCCACTCTTTTCAACGCCATCACCAACGCCGGGGCCGAGGCGGCCAACTACCCCTTCTGCACCATCGAGCCCAACGTGGGCACCGTGGCCGTGCCGGACAGCCGCCTGGACTTCCTGGCGGAGTTGTACAAGCCGAAAAAGTACACCCCCGCCGTGATCGAGTTCGTGGACATCGCCGGTCTTGTGCGCGGCGCGTCGAAGGGCGAGGGCCTGGGCAACAAGTTCCTGGAGAACATCCGGCGTACCGACGCCATTGTCCACGTGGTCCGGTGCTTTGACGACGAGAACGTCATCCACGTGGAGGGCGGCGCCGATCCCCTGCGGGATATCGACATCATCGACCTGGAGCTGATCATGGCCGATCTGGAGCTGGTGACCCGCCGGCTTGAGAAGGTTCAGAAGGCCGCCAAGGGCGGAGATAAGAGATATAAACGCGAGGCGGAGCTTTTCGAGGCGCTGCGAGAGCATCTGGACGGGGGAAAGTCCGCCCGGAGCTTCGAGGTGAGCGGCGACGAGGACATATCGCTGCTGGCATCCGCTGATCTTCTGTCCCTGAAGCCGGTGATCTACGCCGCCAACATGGACGAGGCGGGTATCGCCGATCTGGAAAACAGCGCCTACTACAAGGCCGTCAAATCCAGGGCCGACGCCGAGGGCGCCCAGGTCCTGCCCATCTGCGCCAAGACCGAGCAGGAGCTGACGGAGCTTTCGGAGGAGGAGCGGGCCATGTTCTTAGAGGACCTGGGACTCTCCGAATCCGGCCTTGACAGGCTCATCAAATGCTCCTATGAGCTTCTGGGCCTCATAAGCTTTTTGACTGCCGGTTCCGACGAGTGCAGGGCTTGGACCATCACCCGCGGCACCAAGGCTCCCCAGGCGGCGGGGAAAATACATTCCGACTTTGAGCGGGGGTTCATACGGGCTGAGATCGTGGCCTTTGAGGACCTGAAGGCCTGCGGCTCCATGGTCACCGCCAAGGAGAAGGGACTTGTTCGCTCCGAGGGCAAGGACTACGTCATGCGCGACGGCGACGTGACGCTGTTCCGCTTCAACGTATAATGGAAAAGAAAAAACGAATCGACGCTATTGACGCCGCGCGTGGTCTGGCTCTGGTGCTGATGGTGATCCATCACTTTCTCATCGACCTGGTCAATCTGTGCGGCGCGCCCATGTGGATCTTTTCAAACCCGGTCTTTGACGTCCTGCACTACCTCTTCGCGGGGCTGTTCATCTTCCTCTCCGGCCTTTGCTGCCGGTTTTCCCACAGCAATCTGCGCCGGGGCATTATCTGCCTCGCCATCGCCATGGGGATCACCGTGGTGTCCAGCCTGCCCTTCATTGACGACCCCATCCGCTTTGGCGTTCTGCACCTGCTGGGCTTTTCCATGGTGTTCTTCGCCCTGACCCACAAGGCGTGGGACGCCATCCCCCGCAAGGCCGCGCCGGTTTTCTACGTGGTGATGATTGTTTTTACCGCGTGGCTTGTGGCCCACACCTCCATCGGCCCCGTCGCCCGGTGGCTGTTCCCCTTCGGCTGGGTTGAGAAGGGCTTCTATTCCGCCGACTGGTTCCCCATCTTCCCCTGGGTATTCGTGTTCCTGCTGGGGACCTGGGCGGGCCTCTATGTGGTGGAGCATAAGCTTCCGGAGCGGTTCTACACCTTCACCTGTCCGGTACTTCCGCAAATTGGCCGGAAAAGCCTGCTCATTTACGTCCTCCATCAGCCCATCCTCTACGGACTGATCCTGGGCGTCCAGGCGTTGCTGAAATAAGGGATTGTACATCTTGCATAAAACTGCCCCCGCGCCTTGGAAAGGCGCGGGGGCAGGTGCTTTTTTTGTTGGAATCAGCCGGATGCCGGCGTCAGATTTTTTCGATTTTGATCAGGTTGGTGCCGCCGCTCTTGCCGGTGGAGGCGCCGCCGGTGATAACGATGCGCTCGCCCTCTTTGATGGGGAAGGCCTTCTTGGCAAGCTGGGTCGCCATGTAAAAGAGCACATCGGTGGAGTTGTACTGCTCCGACAGGGCCGGTGTGACGCCCCAGGAGAGGTTCAGCTTCCGCCAGCTCTTCTCGTCGGTGGTGACGCCCAGGATATCCACCGGACAGCGGAAACGGGAGACCATGCGGACGGTCTTACCGGAGAGGGAGCAGACGGCGATGGCCTTGGCGTCCACGTCGATGGCCATGCCGCAGGTGGCGTGGGAGATGGCGTCGGCGGTGTTCTGGATGGGGAACTTGAAGGTGCGGAAATGCTCGGCAAAGTCGATGCCCCGCTCCGCCTCCAGGGCGATCTTGGACATGGTCTCCACCGTCAGCACCGGATATTTGCCGGAGGCCGTCTCGCCGGAGAGCATGATGGCGGAGGTGCCGTCGTAGACGGCATTGGCCACGTCGGAAATCTCGGCACGGGTGGGCCGGGGCTTCTCGATCATGGATTCCAGCATCTCCGTGGCGGTGATGACCATCTTGCCCAGGATGCGGCATTGGGTGATCAGGTGCTTCTGGATGCCGGGGAGCTCCTCGAAGGGAATCTCCACGCCCAGATCGCCGCGGGCCACCATGATGCCGTCGCACTCGGCGCAAATCTCCTCGATGTTGTTGACGCCGGCGCGGTTCTCGATCTTGGCGATGATGTCTATGCCCTTTACGTTGTGCTCCGCCAGGAGGGCCTTGATGTCGCGGATGTTCTGGGCCTCGGAGACGAAGGAGCAGGCGATGAAGTCCACGTCGTTGGCCACGCCGAAGAGGATATCCGCCTTGTCCTGCTCGGAGAGGTACACCTGCTTCAGGACCTTGCCGGGGAAGGCCATGGACTTCCGGTCCGAGAGGACGCCGCCGGCCTCCACCACGGTCTTGACCTCGGTCTTGGTGGTGCCGGTGACCTTGAAGGTCATCAGGCCGTTGTTCAGAAGGATGGTGTCGCCGGCGCTGAGCTCCTGGGGGAGGCTGGCATAGCTGACGGACACGCGCTCCTGATTGCCCACGATCTCCTCGGTGGTGAAGATGAACTCGTCCCCCTCCTTGAGGGTGATCTTGCCGTTCTCAAAGGTGCGGATGCGGTATTCGGGGCCCTTGGTGTCCAGAAGGATGGCGATGGGGAGATTCAGCTTTTCCCGTACCTTCTTGATGAGGTCGATGGTGACCTGATGGCTCTCGTGGGTGCCGTGGGAGAAGTTGAGGCGCGCCACGTTCATGCCGGCCAGGCACATTTTCGTCAGCGTCTCCTCATTGGCGCAGGCGGGACCGATGGTGCAGACGATCTTTGTTTTTCTCATGGGCGGTGTTGCTCCCTTCCGTATATTCAGCCGGTTTGGTCTCCGGCTTTGTTTGATATTCCTATTTTAGTAGCATTTTACATAAACGTCAAGGAAAATTTCGCCGCGGGATTGGCAAAATAATATAAAACCGTAAATCCCCTGGACGATCCCGACGCTTTGAGGGATTCGGATGTCTCCAAATCCTCCGTCAGCCGCCTAACGCGCCGCCCACTCCTCCGGGTCGATCTCCTCGGCGGAGACGGCGGAGATCTCGTAAGCCACCTTCTGGGTGGCCTCCTCGCCCTCCATTTTGATATACGCCCTGGATTGGAGACGCCCCGTGACGGTGACGGCGGCGCCCTTCGCCCAGCCCGCGGCCCTGCGGGCCACGGCGCCCCAGGCGATGCAGGGGATGTAGTCGCTTTTCCCGTAGCGCCGCTCCACGCTGAGCATCATGTCGCTGATCTCCCGTCCCATGGGCGTGCGCCGGAGGGTCGGCTCCTTGCAGAGGGTGCCGGTGAGCGTGACGGTATTTTCAAAATCGTCCCCGGTGAAGGCAAGCTCCCGCGCCAGGACCGTGATGACCAGCCTCGGCCCCACGCCGGAGTGGTTGTTCCAGGAACGCACCTGACCGGTGACCCGCAAAAACGGCAGATCGGCGATCTCCAGCGCCTCCAACTGCGCGCGGCTCACTAAGATGTTCAGCGTGTCCTCCGTTCCGGAGAGGCGGCGCACCGAAAGAGGGAATTTGAAATAATCGCCGTCCCGGCCCGTGTGGGAGAACTCCGGCCTCCCCGCCACCTGGCCGCACAGCGTCACTGCATTTACCGGTCTGTCCATAGCATATCTCCTCGCCCTGACGTAGGTTATTACGGGAAAATATATGTCCCGATCCCGGACGATAGACCTTGAGATGACCCAAACCCATCTGCCGACGCCCTGAGCCTTAAGAAATGTTAATATAACTTTAATCATAGTCCACTGGTAAAAAAAGATCAGGTGTGCTATACTGTACGCACTGAGAAATTTCCATGCAAAAGAGAGACTGCAAACGATGGACAACGAAATCGAAACAAAACAGCTGTCAGCCCGGAACACGTTCCTCCTGCACCTGGCGGTGGGGGTGGTCATCGGCATCGGCGGCGTGCTTCCCGGCGTATCCGGCGGCGTTATGGCGGTGAGCCTGGGTCTCTATAAGCCCATGATCGACGCCCTGGCGGGCTTTTTCAAAGCCCCCAAAAAAAACTTTCTGTTCCTCCTGCCCGTGGGGCTTGGCGCGGGGCTGGGCTTTTTACTGGGGGCCGTGGTGCTGAGCAAGCTCATGCGGCGCTGGTATGTGGAGGTCATGTGGCTTTTCCTTGGCCTGGTGGCGGGGGGAATCCCCTCCTTCCTCCACGAGGCTAACGAGCGGGGCTTCAAGCGGCGGTATCTTATCGCCACCGTCCTGGGCGCCGGCCTGGCGGCCCTGATGCTGTTCTTCCGGGAGGAAGGGGCCGCCGCCCCTGACGTGGAGAGCCTCACTCCCCTGATGGCGGTGCTGGCAGGCGCCATTGTGGCCGTGGGGACGGTGATCCCCGGCATATCCACCGCCTTTATCCTCATGTATATGGGCTGGTACAGACCCATGATGGACGCCTTTGCCAACATCGACGCAGTGACCATCATCTTCCTGGGGATCGGCGCGGCGGGGTGCTTTGTGGGCACCGTCAAGGCGGCCCGCTGGCTCTTTGACCGCTTCCACGGCTGGGCCTATTACGCCGTGCTGGGCTTCCTTATCGTCTCCGCGGCCCTCATCCTCCCCGGATTTTCCTGGACCTGGGGCATGGCCGTCAACCTCGCCCTGGCCGCCGCCGGCTTTGCCGGAGCGTATATGCTGGGGAAGATCCACGCCTGAGATTGTCGGAAAAAGCCCTGACGGGCTTACATGTCATCGGAAAAAAGTTTGAATTTGAGTTTTTTGACAAGCTGGGGGCCGCCGTTTTGGCGGCCTCTTTTTTTGAGAAAGGTCGATTTTACACAGATTTAACAAAAATATGATTTCCCTTTTAACCTTGCGGGGTGTATAGTATAGGAGTAACATGCGGAGAAATCCGCCTGAAGGGAGGGACGGCGCGTTGATCTATCTGCTTGAGGACGACAGCAGTATCCGCAACTTCGTGGAGTACGCGCTGGTAAGCTCAGGCCTGGAGACCAGGGGCTTTGAGCGCCCCTCGGATTTCTGGCGGGAGCTGGACAAATGTATGCCCTCCCTGCTCCTTTTGGACATCATGCTCCCGGAGGAGGACGGTCTGGAGATCCTTCGGAAGCTTCGGGAGCGGCGGGACACGAAAAAACTGCCGGTCATCATGCTGACGGCCCGCGGCACGGAGTACGACAAGGTCCTGGGCCTGGACCGAGGGGCGGACGATTACATTGCCAAGCCCTTCGGGATCATGGAGCTTTTGAGCCGGGTACGGGCGCTTTTGCGCAGAACGGAGCCGGAGGCGGGCACGGAGGACCTGAGCCTGGGCGGCATTACCCTCTCCCCCGCCACGCGCACGGTCAGGGTCAACGGCGAGACCGTTTTCCTTACCCACAAGGAATTTGAGCTGCTGGAGCTTCTGCTGTCAAAACCGGGCGCGGTGTTCCCGCGGGAGAAGATATTATCCTCCGTCTGGGGCACGGATTTTGACGGGGAGAGCCGCACGCTGGACGTCCATATCCGCACCCTTCGGGGCAAGCTGGGGGTGTGCGGCGGCCAGATCAAAACAGTCCGCGGCATCGGATATAAGATGGAGGACAAGCTATGAGGAAAAAGATCATCTGGGCGATCCTGATCGTGGCCGTCCTGGGCGCGGCGCTGGCGGTGGGGACGTATTTCGGCATGGAGATGTGGCTTTTTATCGTCCTTCTGTGCACCTTTGCCGTATTCGCCGCGGTGTTCTCGGACCTTGCGGCCCGGAGCATCGTTAAGCCCCTGCGGGAGTTTGATCCGGAGCACAAGACCGGCCAGGGCTATAAGGAGATCGAGCCCATCATGGACAGGCTGAACCGCCAGAGCCAGCTGATCGACCTGCAGATGGCGGATCTGAAGCGGAGCCAGGAGGAGTTTCGGGCCATCACCGACTCCATGGCCGAGGGCTTCGTACTGGTGGACACGGATATGAAGCTTGTCAGCTACAACCCCAGCGCCCGGAAGCTCATGGGGGACGGGGGTGTGGAGTCCTCCGGCCTTTTCCGGAACGTGGCGGAGCAGGCCCTGGCCGGCACCCACACCGAGCGCACGGCTGAGCTGGATGGGCGGGTGTATCAGATCCTGGCCAGCCCCGTGGAGGACGCGGGGCGGGTCACCGGCGCTGTCATCGTCACCCTGGATATCACCGAGAAGGCACACCGGGAGGCCATGCGGCACGACTTTTCCTCCAACGTCTCCCACGAGCTGCGCACGCCCCTGACCTCCATCTACGGCATCTCGGAGCTTATGATGAACGATATGGTCAAGCCGGAGGATATGAAGGGCTTCGCCGCCAATATCCACGACGAGTCGGGGCGGCTTATCGCCCTTATAAACGACATCATAAAGCTCACTCAGCTGGACGAGGGCGTCTACGAGCTGGAGCGGGCGGAGGTGGACCTTTACGCCGTGGCCAAAAGCGTTGTGGAGCGCTTAAAGCCCGTGGCGGCCCTGCGGGGCATCGAGTTCGCCGTCACCGGGACAAGCACAAACATCCACGGCATCCCCTCTGTCATCGATGAAATGGTCTACAATCTGGCGGACAACGCCATGAAATATAATGTGGAGAATGGCCGCGTCCTGATCAGCGTAGCGAAATTGGCCGGCAGGCCGGTGATCTCCGTCTCCGACACCGGCATCGGCATCCCGCGGGAGCATATAGACCGGGTGTTTGAGCGGTTTTACCGGGTGGATAAAAGCCACTCCAAAAAGATCGGCGGCACGGGCCTGGGCCTCAGTATCGTCAAGCACGGGGCCGCCGTCCACGGGGCCAACGTGGATTTGAAGAGCAAGCCGGGCCGCGGCACGGTCATCACCATTACCTTCCCCAGCGTGGGCGAGGAGACTTCTCCCGCCCCGGCGGATACAGAGAGTACGTCGGAGGAGTAAGGCATGTTTGACATCTTCAATATCATCACCCTGTTCGGGGGCCTGGCGCTGTTCCTTTTCGGAATGAACCTGATGAGCGCGTCCCTGGAGAAACGGGCCGGCGGCAGGCTGAAATCCCTGCTTTCCAACATCACGTCAAACCCCTTCAAGGGCTTCCTGCTGGGGGTGGGCGTAACGGCGGTGCTCCAATCCTCCTCGGCTACCACCGTCATGGTGGTGGGCTTCGTCAACTCCGGACTTATGACGTTGGGCCAGTCCGTGGGCCTGATCGTAGGCGCCAACCTGGGCGCTTCTATCACCCCATGGCTTTTGTCCCTGGCCGGCGTCCGGGGCGGCGGCATTATTCTGGAAATCTTCAAGATGTCCACCATCACCCCCATCATGGCCTTCATCGGGGCGATCCTCTATATTTTCCAGAAGAAGCCGGCCAAGCGCGACACGGGCATGATCTTCCTGGGCTTCGCCATCCTGATGTACGGCATGGAGGCCATGAGCGGCGCCGTGGAGGGCCTTCGGGACATGCCCCAGTTCGGGGAGATCATCTCCGTCCTCTCCAATCCGCTGGTGGGCGTCCTGGCCGGCACCGTCATTACGGCCATCATCCAGTCCTCCTCCGCCTCCATCGGTATTTTGCAGGCCCTGGCCACCACGGGCAAGATCAGCTACGGCATAGCCATCCCCGTGATCATGGGGCAGAATATCGGCACCTGTATCTCCGCCATTCTCTCCTGCATCGGCGCCTCCAAAAACGCCAAGCGGGCCGCCATGATCCATCTGAGCTTCAACGTCCTGTCCACTGTCGTTGTCCTGCCCCTTTACTATCTTGTCTATCATCTGGCGGGACTGACCTTCGCCAGCCGGTTTGCCACGCCGGTGTCCATCGCCCTTATCAACACAGTGTATAAGATCGTCTCCATCCTGGTGCTCCTGCCCGTCCTGCGGTGGCTTGAGCCCCTGTCCCACCTGATCATCCGGGACTCCGACAAAAACGGGGAGGAGACCCTGCTGGACGAGCGCCTTCTCAAATCCCCCGCCGTGGCCGTGGCCCGGTGCCGCGCCGTCACGGTCTCCATGGCCGAGGAGGCGGCCCAGTCCATCTTCGACGCCTTCCGGGAGCTGAACACCTTCGACGAGGAGCTGTCGGAGAAAATCATGGAATCGGAGAACCATGTGGACTACTATGAGGACCGGCTGGGCACCTACCTTGTAAAGCTCTCCGGCCAGAACCTGTCAGCCGCCGACAACGCCCAGGCCACAAAGCTCCTGCATATGATCTCGGATTTTGAGCGTATCTCCGACCATGCGGTGAATATCCTCAAATCCGCCGAGGAGATCCATGAAAAGAAGCTCCAGTTTTCCTCCGACGCCATGCAGGAGCTGAACACCATGATCGACGCCGTCAGCGAGATCATTACGCTGGCGCTGGCCAGCTTCCGGGACGACGACCTGAATTCCGCTGTGATGGTGGAGCCACTGGAGCAGGTGGTGGACAACCTTAAAGACCGGGTCCGCATGAACCATGTGAAGCGTATGCAGACCGGCGAGTGTACCATCGAGCTGGGCTTTATCCTCACTGACCTTGTGACGAACATGGAGAGAGTCTCCGACCACTGCTCCAATATCGCCGGGTATATGCTGGAGATGAGCGACGCCAACACCGACGTGGGCGTCCATGAGTTCCTGCACAACGTCCGC
The DNA here is from genome assembly GCA_947626845.1 of uncultured Oscillospiraceae bacterium. Lineage (GTDB taxonomy): Bacteria > Bacillota > Clostridia > Oscillospirales > Oscillospiraceae > RUG626. Next base: position 9,153 of record CANQTW010000046.1, read on the forward strand.
AGCGGGGAGACCAGGGAGTTCAACGACTACTACGACTATTTCAAGGTCAAATACCGTATGCCGGAGCGTGCGTGATATGGATGGATTTATTACTTTTCTGAAAAAAGCCGTGGACGTGCTGATAGTGGTCATCCTGATCGCCGTGGCGGCCTCCGTCATCATTACCTATGCCGCCAAGACCAAAAGCGGCAGCAAGACCGCCCAGACCAGCGTCTTTGGCTACACGCCCACGGTGACCCTGACGGGCTCCATGCTGCCCACCATTCAGATCAACGCCCTCAGCATCGTCAAGTGCTGCGATATCTCCGAGGCCCGCACCGGCGACATCATTGTTTATTACAGCGCCGAACGGGATATGAATATCATCCACAGGGCGGTGGAGATCACCGGCGAAGGGGACAGCATCAGTATCATCACCAAGGGCGACAACAACGCCGCCGCCGACAGCGTGCCCGTCACCAAAAGCAGCTTTATCGGCATCGCCAAGGTCACATTCAACCGCGCCGCGCCCGTGGTGGAGAAGCTCCTCCGGGAGGACGGTTCGGGACTTGACCAGGGGAAGCTGCTGATCGGCGCCGCCGCCGTCTTTCTCGCGGTCCTCGTGGCCATGGAGCTTATAAAATACCTTATTATATTGATATTGAAGCTCTTCAAAAGCGGACACGGCGAATAACGAAGCGCAATTTAAAAATATAAACGGGATACAAAGCGGCCTTTTTCACGAAAAAGGGCCGCTTTGTCCGGCGTTTTCAGGGCCTTTCGCCAAACCCAAAAAATTTTTTCAAAAAATCAAAATTTTCTCTTGACAAAGCATCAAAGGTTTGTTATTCTATCAAAGCGCCTGTGGGCAAGGTATGTCCATACGCGCACTGCGATGATCCGGGAGATTGCGCCATCCGGCGGTAACTTCCGGGGAGTATGTCCGGTCGGAGTTCGGAACGTTTCTCAGAACCCGACATGACCCGGCAAGCGGTCATGGAGGGAGAGGAGGAGCGCGGCTTCCGTGACGACGACGCAATCGGGCGGCTGAAAGATTACTGTGGCATGGCGATTATTACGTATATCGCCTGTACGGGAACGCGGCCGGATCAAGTCCGGCTTTGTTTCTGGGCGGGAGTGATACGCACGGATATGTGGACAGAAATTTTTCACCGTACTACTAAATGTACGATTTTGGAGGAAACAACAATGGCAGCAGCAAAGAAAACCATCCGCATCAGACTCAAGGCCTACGACCATCAGCTCATCGACCAGACCGCCGAGAAGATCGTTGAGACCGCGAAACGGACCGACGCCAAGGTCTCCGGCCCCATCCCCCTGCCCACCAAGAAGGAGGTCGTCACCATCCTTCGCGCCGTCCACAAATATAAGGACTCCCGTGAGCAGTTCGAGCGCCGCACCCACAAGCGCCTCATCGACATCATCGCTCCCACCCAGAAGACCGTCGAGGCCCTGATGGCTCTTGAGCTTCCCGCCGGCGTGGAGATCGAGATCAAGCTTTGAGCGATACCTTTTAAATAAAATATTTTTTCCGGCGACATGCGCGTCGGAAAAAATACCTTGTGTCGCACAAGTGTGCCGCTTGCGGCGCGCGCAGGGCGACAGCAGGGAAAGCTTTTCTGAATTTCGCAAAATTCAAAAAAATTTCCCGCACGTTCCCACTTGTCGGAAAAAGGCCAAGGGCCTTTTTCGACAGTCCAAGTTTACAACCCATCGGCCGCGACTTGCGTTAAGCGGCCGGGGTCATGTTGGCGGCGCGGCTTACGGTTGCTAAGAGCCCAAGCTGTCAACCAATAACCTATTAAGGAAGGAATAGATCAAAATGGAAATGACAAAGGTCATCATCGGCAAAAAGGTCGGCATGAGCCAGATCTTCGATGACGCCGGCAAGGTCGTCCCCGTCACGGTCATCGAGGCGGGCCCCTGCGTGGTCACCCAGGTCAAGACCGTCGGCAAGGACGGTTATGACGCCATCCAGCTGGGCTTTGAGGACGTTGCCGAAAAGAAGCTTACCAAGCCTGAGATCGGCCATCTTAAGAAGGCCGGTACGGAGCTCAAGCGTCACCTGAAGGAGTTCAGGCTGGCCGACTGCTCCAAGTTCGAGGTCGGCGACGAGATTAAGGCCGACATGTTCCAGAAGGGCGACCAGGTGGATATCACCGGTATCAGCAAAGGTAAGGGCTATCAGGGCGCCATCAAGCGCTTCAACGCCCAGCGGACGCCCACCAGCCACGGCGGCGGTCCCGTTCACCGTCACGCCGGTTCCATGGGCTCCACCTCCACCCCCTCCCGCATTTACAAGGGCAAGATCGGCGCCGGCCATATGGGCGCCGAGCAGGTCACGGTCCAGAACCTGGACATCGTCCACATCGACCCTGATCTCAACATGATCGCCGTTCGCGGCGCGGTGCCCGGCCCCAAGGGCGGCATCGTGTACCTGAAGAACACGGTCATCAACCGCAGCAAGGTCAAGGGCCCCGCCCAGACCGTCAGCTCCAACCCGCAGAAGCGTTCTGCCCGTGGCTGAGAAAGGAGAGATTGAATTATGCCTAAAGCAAATGTTTACAACATGGCCGGAGAGGTCATAGGCGAAATCGAGCTCTCCGACGCCGTCTTCGGCATCGAGCCGAACGTGACGGCCATGCACACCGTCGTCCGCAATCACCTGGCCAACCTCCGTCAGGGCACCCAGAGCACCCTCACCAAGGCCGAGGTCAGCGGCGGCGGCATCAAGCCCTGGCGCCAGAAGGGCTCCGGCCGCGCCCGTCAGGGTTCCACCCGCAACCCCCACTGGACCCACGGCGGCGTCGCTTTCGCCCCCAAGCCCCGCGATTACGGCTTCTCCGTCAACAAGAAGGTCCGCCGTCTCGCCATCTGCTCCGCCCTCTCCGACAAGGCCAACGAGGCTAATGTCATCGTGGTGGACGGCCTTGAAATGGGCGAGATCAAGACCAAGACCTTCAAGGCTTTCCTTGACAAGGTCGGCGCCAGCCGCAAGGCCCTGGTCATCACCCCGGAGGTCAACAAGAACGTGGTCATGTCCGCCCGCAACATCCCCGGCGTCCAGACCACCATCGCCAACATCCTGAGCGCTTATGACCTTATCAACGCCGACAAGCTGGTCGTCGACAAGGCCGCGCTTGAGAAAATCGAGGAGGTATACGCATAATGAAGACCTCTTATGATATCATCATCCGCCCCATCATCACCGAGCAGTCCATGGAGGCTCTTGACCTGAAGAAG
>CANQTW010000047.1 GCA_947626845.1 uncultured Oscillospiraceae bacterium
ATCATTTAGCGAATGTACGACGCCTCATAAAATCCGGGTTGACAGCAGCCCGGATTTTGTGTATACTATGATTAACCTGAAAAGGAGGTCTCTCAAAATGAAGCAACTGGGTAATAGACTTCGGGCTTTGCGAGAGAGCATCAACATTTCACAGTCTAAGTTGGCAGAGATCCTTGGCTCTACACAGTCCAGCATCAACCGATATGAAAACGGTCAGGCTACGCCTACGGTTGCACTTTTGCGGAAATACGCAGATTATTTTGATGTTTCCATGGACTATATCTTTGCCCGTTGTGATGCGCCGCAGGGAAAGTTGTATCAGGCAGTACCTCCCGTTTCAGATGACAACCCGGAATTGCAGAAATTTGTCGAGATGTGTTTCGATCCGGGTTCGCCCATGAATGAGCGGTTGAAGAACACCTTGATTCGGATGTTGAAGGGGAGCGTGCAGGCATGAGCGAAGAATTAACCCTTAAAATGAGTCAGTTTGACAAGATTATTTCCATCATCGATCAGGCCCGCAATCGCGCTCTGAAAGCGGTCAACGCTGAGCTTATCCGAATGTATTGGGATGTGGGCGAGTATCTCTCCGATCTATGCGCATCGTCCGGCTTTGGCGACAAGGTGATCGACGAGGTCGCCGCTTATATTGCCGAACATAACCCCGGCGTCAAAGGCTTCAACCGCCGCGGACTATATCGAATGAAGCAATTCTATGAGACCTACAAGGACGACGAATTTGTGTCAGCACTGCTGACACAAATCAGCTGGACTAATCACCTCCTGATCATGTCCGGCTCAAAGTCCACCGAGGAGCGGCATTTTTACATGGCGCTCTGCGTAAAGGAGCACTATTCTTCCCGCGAGCTGGAGCGCCAGATGGACAGCGCCTACTATGAGCGATATATGCTGTCCAACCAGAAGCCGCTTCCGAATCTCGTAACAAAGGACGTGCGAAGCAGTATCCTGGATTCCTATGTGCTGGAGTTTCTTGACTTGCCGAAGGATTACTCCGAGCGCAATCTGCGAAAAGCAATTATTGCAAATTTAAAGGACTTCATTTTGGAATTTGGCAGGGATTTCTCCTTTATCGGTGAGGAATACCGCATCCAAGTCGGCGGGCAGGACTTTTATATTGACCTGCTTTTCTACAATAGGGCTCTGAGCTGTCTGGTACCTGTGGAGCTGAAAATCGGCAAATTCAAGCCGGAGCATATCGGTCAGATCAACTTCTATCTGGAGGCGCTTGACCGGGATGTGAAGAAGCCCAACGAAAATCCCAGCGCAGGTGTAATCCTATGCGCTGCCAAGGACGATGCGGTCGTTGAGTACGCTCTCAGCCGCAGCACTTCACCAACGCTGGTATCGAGCTATACCGAGCACCTGCCGGATAAGAAGCTGTTGGAGAAAAAGCTCCGTGAATTGACTGACCTTGCGCTGGAGATGGGAGAGGTCGAGGAAACGGATTGACGCACGTATCTTGGAGCATTTGGTGCAAGTAGAGCGGTAGAATTACACCAAAACCCGACAATGCCGAAATATCGGGGATGGTAAAGGAAGTGATGCAAACATGAAACCAACATATAATTCCGATCTTATCCCCCTTAGAGATTGGATCCGCGATATTAATAATCTTCTGAAGACAGGGCATCAGGTAATCATGAACCCAAACGACTGTTTTCAAATTCAGGAGGCTATACAACGGATAGCACATGAAATAAAGTATGAATATTCATTCTTGAGTTCTGAGCTATATGTTATCCAAAATAATTTGTTTAATATCATGGCCAATCCTCCCACTATAAACACAGCATCATTTGGGGAATTGTTCCTTGCTGTTGAGCAAATAATCAATGAGCCGATAAACACTCGTTTTTGGAACGATATTCACCCTGATATTGTGCGAGTTTCTAAAGCGCTGTATTGTGATGGACACTTTGGTGCAGCGGCGGATAAGGCTGTTATAGAGATCGAAACGAAGATGCGGGAACTGTTCAGAAAATATAAACCAGGGGCAATAGTCCCTAAGGATTCGGATACTTTGATCGACGCTCTCTTATCAGATAATGGGCTTCATCAGTTTTGCAATACCACAGAAAAGAGCGGGCAGAATTATCGAAAAGGGATTCACCAGCTTTTCAAGGGCATTTTTCTTGCGTATAGACATCCGAACCTGCACGAAAACCTGCCGTGTACCCAGCAAGAGGCTTTTGGAAGAATTGTTTTAGCAAGCCAACTTATGTTTGTGCTGACAGCAGAGGTGAACCCATGATGAAAGCCGTCATATACGCCCGCTATTCCTCCGACAATCAGCGGGAGGAAAGCATTGAGGGCCAGATCCGCGAGTGTACTGCCTTTGCCGAGAAAAACGGGATTACTATTCTGCGGCACTACATTGACCGCGCCTTCTCTGCCAAAACGGACAACCGCCCGGAGTTTCAGAACATGATTAAGGACAGCAGTAAGCGGCTGTTTGATATGGTCATTGTCTGGAAGCTGGACAGGTTTGCCCGGAATAGATATGACAGTGCCCGGTACAAGACCACGCTGAAAAAGAACGGCGTGAAGGTGGTGTCCGCTACCGAGGTTATCTCTGATGGTGCGGAGGGCATCATACTGGAAAGCGTCTTAGAGGGCTATGCCGAATATTACTCCGCCGACCTCTCTGAGAAGGTCATCCGAGGCATGACGGAGAACGCATTGAAAACCAAATACAACGGTGGAACACTGCCCATCGGCTATCAGATCGACAGCAACCAATGTTTTCAACTCGACCCGTTGACCTCCCCATTTGTTTTGGAAGCCTTTAAGCGTTATGCTGAGGGTGCCACCATGAAAGAGATCCGTGACTGGCTCAATGACCATGGGGTAAAAAACAGCCGGGGACAGGAATTGACCTACAACAGCGTTCAGCATCTTTTGAAAAATCGTCGTTACATTGGGGAGTACACCTACCGGGATATTGTAGTTCCGAATGGCATCCCTGCTATCGTTCCCCAAGACCTTTTTGACCGGGTACAGGAAAAGATGGAGAAAAACAAAAAGGCCCCAGCCCGCCACAAGGCCGAGGACGATTACCTACTGACTACCAAGTTGTTTTGCGGCTACTGCGGAGCCTATCTCTGCGGTGAAAGCGGTACAAGTCACACAGGAAATGTCCATCACTATTACAAGTGTGTTTCTGTCAAGAAAAAGCGGACTGAATGCCATAAGAAGCCGGTCAAGAAAGAGTGGATCGAGGATTTAGTCGTCACCGAAACCATGAAGATGCTCAATGACGATGTTGTAATCGAAGCCATAGTGTCCATGCTGATGGACTTGCAGGACAGGGAGAATGTAAACCTGCCTCTATATGAACAGCAGCTCCGGGAAACGGAGACCGCCATTCTGAATATGCTGAACGCCATCCAGCAGGGCATCCTCACCAAATCCACCAAGGGACGGTTGGAGGAATTGGAGAAAACAAAAGAGGAATTAGAAACTCATATCGCCTGCGAGAAATTGGCGAAACCCAAGGTCAGCGCCGAATTCATGACATTTTGGCTCCACCGCTTCCGCAAGCTGGACGTGCGGCAGAAGACCCACCGCAAGATGTTGATTGACACGTTCATCAACGCAATTTTCCTGTACGATGACAAGATGGTGATTACGTTCAACTACAAGGATGGCACAACAACTATCACTTTTGCCGACCTTAACGCTGCTCTGGCGACACAGAAAACCGGTTCGGATTTGGATTGCTCAACTGCACCAAAAAAAGCAACCCATCCGGGTTGCTTTTTTTGGTGCCGGTGACACATTTGAATCAGAAGGGGAACCCTAACGGCCCGCCGCACAGCGGCGGGGTAATTGAATCAGAAGGGGAACCCTGACGGTTCCCCTTCCCATCCCTTCCCTCCGATAGCTTGAACACAGTAAAATATTTGTCTTGAAAAAGCTTGCTATTGTCCGCACAATCGTGTATAATATTTTCAGAGCAACTGAAAGGAGCTGCGAAAAATGGCCAAAACAGCAAATCTTTACGCAAGGATCGAGCCCGAACTCAAGGAGCAGGCGGAGAACATCCTTTTGACCCTCGGCATTCCAGCCTCCAACGCCATCACCATGTTTTACAAACAAATCGTCCTTCAACGCGGACTGCCCTTTGACGTGAAGCTTCCGGCGAATGTTCCTGTGGATGTGAGCAAGCTCACGGAGAAGGAGCTGGATGCGGAGCTTGAGAAGGGGTATGCCGATGTAAAGGCCGGAAAGGCCCGTGACGCCGGGAGCGTCTTTGCGGATATCCGCAGGGACTATGGCATATGACGTACCGCGTGACGATCTCCGCCCAGGCTGACGCGGATCTGCGTGGGATTTATGAGTATATCGCGTTCAAACTTCGCTCCATGATCAACGCCGTGGGGCAGCTTGACCGATTGGAGAAGGCCATCCGGGGGCTGGGCACAATGCCGGAGAGGTATGCTCTCCATGGAACGGGCAAATAGGCAAAGAGTGGCCTTCGCAAAATGCCGGTGGACAACTATCTCGTATTCTACATTCCGGATAACGAGACCAGAACCGTCAATGTTATCCGGGTCATGTACGGCGGGATGGATGTGAAACGGGAGCTGGAAAGCAACACGTAAGCACAATGAGAAATACCCTGTTGAAAAAATAGTGTTTTTAACCACTTATTCCAAAAAAAGCAACCCGAAGGGGTTGCTTTTTTTGGTGCCGGTGACACCATTCAATTCAAAGAAAACTGTTGACAATAGGGGATTTATCCCCTATACTATAGATGAGCCAAACCGAAAGGAGAACTGCTATGCCGACAATCAGCCACTTCTACGGGATCATTATTGTGATGTACTTACGTAACAAGGAGCATAATCCTCCCCATATTCACGCAATCACGCAGGACTTTGACGCGCCGTTTTCCATTGCCACGGGCGAGCTCATGGAGGGAGAATTCCCGCTGAAAGCGCAGGGGCTGGTAAAAGAATTTATTATGCTCTACCAAAAAGAGCTTTTGGAAATGTGGGAAACTGAGACGTATGTCAAGCTGCCGCCGCTCAAATAATATTTCTCAGGCAGGAGGTGTTTACATGTTTCATAAGGCGATTGACCTCAAATTCCTGGATGGGACCGCTATGGCCGTGACGTTTGAGGATGGGGCTGTCAAGAGATATGATATGCGGGCGCTGTTTTCCAAGTATCCGCAGCTCCGGGCACTGGAGGATCGGTCCCTGTTCCTCTCTGGCAGGCTCATAGGGGCTTACGGCATCAGCTGGAACGATGATCTTGATATTGAGGCGGAGACCGTCTATGAGGACGGCGAAACCGTCGGTCGGGAAAATGTTCAGCTCCACAGGGCCTCCTCCCGCGCCGTGGCATCGGCCAGGGCGTCGGCAGGGATATCTCAGAAGGAGCTCTCCACGCTCACAGGCATCGACCAGTCAGACATTTCCAAAATCGAGCGCGGCACGGCAAACCCTTCCGTGTCGACGCTGGAGCGCATCGCGGCGGCCCTGGGCGGGCGGCTTACCATCCAAATTGAAATTCCGGCTTCGGCAGAATGAGGACCGTAAGAAAAATAGGATTTTTAACCGCATATTCCAAAAAAGGACTTGCTTTCGCAAGTCCTTTTTTGGTGCCGGTGACGATTCCTCTTGTTCCAAAAAATGGGGTTGACATGGAACCCTCCACTTTTTTTCTCAACCCTTTTCACTGCTTCCCACCAACGCCCTTAATGATCCTGTCCGGGAACATAGCGGCGTTGATGAGGTCGGCGGGGTCTACATCCAGGGCGTCCGCAATGTTGAAGAAGGTATCTAAGGACATACCGGTGACCATGTTTGGGGCTTCGATTGTGCTCAGATGCGCTCGGCTTATTCCCGCCTTTTCCGCAAGCTGTTCCTGAGACATTCCGCGCATTCTTCTAAGCATTCCAATAGCTATGCCAAGCTGGATAACTCTGTCTCGATTTTTGAAGCTAACTGCCATATGTCCGCGCCACCTTTTCTGAACAATTATAGTATGTACAGAAAAAAGTTTCAGTCAGGCGGCAGAAAGCTATTGACTAAATTGCTTAGCAATTATATAATTATCAAGTCATATGTAGTTTTCATATTGCGAAAGTAACAATGGCAATCCATGACGGCAACCTTTACAGGAGGGTAACACAAATGGAGACAGGGTATGAGGAAGTCCGTGAAGAATTAAAGGGGTGGGACATCGATGGCCTGATATTTGGACTTCGTTTGGAGCTTACCCTATTGGGATCGAAGGCCTTTGACGAAGGCATTGTTTTAATTTACATTGAAACAATAATGGAGAAGCTCCCCCCGCCGCTTGACCCTGACCTATGTGAGTCTTACGAGACCTTCAAAAAGATGGTGCTGGAAAAAAGCGGCGATGAAGAAGGACAGGACAAATGATCTGCCCGCATGAGCCGCGCCTTTCCCGCCCTTGACGAATCAATAAGGAAAGCAGGAGTTTTAACTACTTATTCCAAAAAAGCAACCCTTTCGGGTTGCTTTTTTGGCGCCGCTAACTCGATTTAATATAAGAAAACCCTGACTTTTCCCCCCGAAAGCCCAAGTTCTTCACCTGTCCCGCTTTTCCCGCTCCCTGTCCATGAACAGATTGCAAAGGCACATGACCACGGCGAACAGTATCCCCGCCACCGGCCAAACGACCCAGGTGATTTTCCAATCCTCTGTAAAAAAGCTCCAGCCGAGATACACCGCCGTGGCGCTCAGCCACCAGGCCGTGGAGACGGTCTCCTTGACGCGGGTCTTTCTCTGATCCCGCAGGGCGTACTCCCCCTCCTTCAAGAGCTTTTGCATACTGGCCCAGCGCACGCCGGCCAAGGTAAAGAGGGCCGCGCCGGCGCCCGCCAGCAGTATCGTGACGGACAGCATCACCAAAATAAAATACTCTTTTTTCACAAATAAACCGATAAAAAGCGGTATAGGTGAGAGAACGCACAGGCATGTGGCGGCGATATTGCTTTTTGCGTAAGCGGGTCTGTACGCCTTCTGCCGTTCTCTTACCATGCCGTCCACGCCGTACTCCGTTTCAAAGGGCTCCTTGTCGATAAACTCGAAAGGCGCGTTTTTAAAGCCGCAGGAGACGAAGATCGCCACGGCGGCGGCCACAAGAATGAGCAAAATGATGAGTCCCGCTCCCGCGACCAGATTTAGGGTGCCTTGGGAACCCGGCGCTTCTGCCGCGGCACTGAAAAGAAGAAGCGGGATCACGGCGACGATGCACAGCAGGGTGGCCGCGGCAATGCGTGTGGCCGCCCGGCGTCTCCAGTCCAAAAATTCATTGGCCAGGGCGAGAGAGACCCGTTTGACAGGCTCGCGGTCTATGTCGTCCGTAAATTCCTCGCCCTCGATCTCGTCCTTGAGCAGATAATCGGTGGTGACGCCAAAGAGCTGGCTCAGCGCCAAAATCTTCTCCAGGTCCGGCACGGTCTGCGCGCCCTCCCACTTGGAGACCGCCTGTCGTGACACCCGCATTTTCTCCGCAAGCTCCTCCTGTGACCAGCCGTTCTTTTTTCTTAAATTGATTATTTTGTCCGCTAAGATCATAGTTCGTCCCTCCGCGTAGATTTGTCGACGGCCTTATCTGCCTGCCGCTGAGAAAATCATAGCGTCTTTTCCGGTTGCAGTCCACCAAACGCCGGCTGGAAATCTGTCAACCGGCGGTTGCATACGCTTTTTTGCGGTATACTATTACTGTATCCTCCGTAAATCCCATTTATTACTCTGCTCCACTCCCCGCCAAACGGGGATTTACCGATTCATTCCATCAACAACTGCCGCGGGTTTTGCGGTCATTTCTACCCAGGCGGGGACAAAGCCGCTCTTAAGCGCGTTTCGCGCTGACCGGATATTAGACCACGCTGTACAGTAAAACGGCACTTTCCCTCTGCTTATGATTTCTTTCGCCAGCGCGCTTGTGAGAGCACAGGCGATTCCCCGCCGCCGGTATTCCGGCAAAACATCCACGCCAATCTGCCACATATCCTCGCAATCGGCAGAACAGGCGGCCAATCCGATCAGCCTGTTTCCGTCATAGGCCCCGATGCCAAGAATGTCCAGCTGCCAGCGTTCCTTGCAAAGCGCGTTGCCCCATTCCGGCAAATACAGCTCCCCAAAATCCTCCTGATTTAGTACGCGGGTCTTGTAAGGGCACGAAAGGGCGGGGAGCCGGTTTACGTCCGGCAGATAATACTCAGCCATAAAGCATATTTTATGTCCTTTTTCTACCAGGCGCTCATTCAGCCAGTGAAAGCCCGGTGTTTCAAAGCATCTGTAAAATTCAAATTTTCTCACATACTCGGATACGAGATTCAAGGTTTCCTCTATGGAAGCCGCCACAATATTATTTCCATAGGAAACGAAGTTACAGGTGATCGGTTCTTTATAATATTTGCGTGCGTTCTTTCCCAGCTTGAAAGCAAGAACGACATTTTTATCTGCCTTAAAATCCTCCGTGGAGCATCCAATATCCTCCGCGGACTGACGCATGGCAATTTCCATCATCTCATGATTCGTCATATTAACCCCCACGATTTACTTGATTCGCCAAATCCCGATTTTTCTCTCTGCTCCCCGAAAAACAGGAAATTTTCATGCTGTTCCACGTCCCGAAAAATCGGGACGCTGCCGCTCGTCGGTCAAAAAATATTTGACCTCCCGGCTCGGGGCAAGGAGCTCTGTTCGGAAAAAGCCTGGATAGTACGGCACCGGCGTTTCAACAGGTACCCAATGCAGGAATTCTTTCTGCCCGTCCTCGGTAAAGGAACCGCAGACGGGGGCAAAATCTGGGGGGACCTTCATGTAAAAATAGAAGGATATCTCGTAAATCAGCTTCCCCATGTTGGCGGGGGCGTCGCCGTAAAAGTAGTTTTCATGCACAAAGCCGAGCTGGTCGACCTCCATGTCCACACCGGTTTCCTCCCGCACTTCCCGCCTTACGGCCTCCTCGGCGGTCTCGCCGAACTGGATGCGCCCGCCGACGGAATACAGGTACGCCGGGCTGCGCTTGTTGCCGACCATGAGGATCTGGTCGTCCTTCATGATGATGGCGCCGACGCGCAGGTTGATGAGCCCGCTCTCACAGGGGGTGCACATATCCTTTCCCATCGTTTTTGCCTCCTTCAAATCCCGATTTTTCTCTCTGCTTCCCGAAAAACGAGAATTTTAATCACACTACATCATTTTTTCATTTGCATGGGCATAGTAAATTCTCTTTGGTTTATAGCTCATAACGCGGCTCCAGTCCTTTTCAAGCCTTGGATTATCTTCATATGCGTCCAAAAATTCGACAGGCTCCAAATCGCCAACAATACAATTCCCATCGTCCAAGATTACGCAAACGCTGTCCTCGCTATGGCTTGGCGTGCTGATAATTTCTCCTTTAATTCCCATTGAGAGTAGAAACGAACGGCTTTCAGCGCAGCTTATAACTGTGGCGAGGCTTTCATCTATCGGAGTATACTTAATCTGTTTTTCCCGGCTGAAGATTTCATCAGAAAAATGAACATACTCGATTTGCGTATCTATCAACAGCAGTTTTACGCCGTGTTCCATCAGCTCACCGATAAGGCCCATATGGTCTGGGTGATAATGCGTAGCCATCACATACGTTATATCCCGCACATCTATGCTGTGCCTTTTTATCTCCTTGTAAAATGCCGGAAGTGTTCCGGCGTAATCTGTATCAATTAGTAAATTGGCAGCGTTCCCACACAGCAGAAATGTATTTGTATTCCCATATCGAAGTTTTACCATGTGCGCTGTTCTCCTAAATCCTGATTTACCAAATGATTATCTTTACTTGTCTCACTTTTCCTTGCGCTTTTTTGCATTATACTACACGGTCAACATCCATTTCGCAAATGTTTTTTGTGCCATCACGCTTTCAGTCGGTTCATCCATCCCCGCCGCCTGAAAACGACCAGGGAGACGGCGAAGCGGATGCACTCCTCAAGCGACAGTGTGAGGTAGACCATCGGGATGGGCCAGTGGAACACGAAGGCTGAGAGAAGGCCCAGGGGAACGCCGAACAGCCAGGTGCCCATCAAATCGATGACCATGACGTAGGTGGTCTTTCCGCCGCTGCGCAGGACGCCGCTGCCGATGATCATGTTCAGCACCTTAAAGGGCATGACCGCGGCGTAGGCGGCGAGGATTTGGACCGTCAGCTCCCGAATGGCCGTCTCCACCTTGAATATGCGCACATACCAGGGGCTTATGAAGAAAATCATCACGGACAGTACGAGGGAACCCGCCAGGCCGTAGAGCAGGAGCTTTTTCGCCTCCCGGTAGGCCGTCTCCCGGTCCCCGTCCCCAAGGCGTTTGCCGATGAGGATCGCCGCGGCCTGGCTCAGACCGCACAGAGTCCCGATAGCCAGGGCCTGCACGGGGTTCGTCAGCGTCATGGCGGCGGTAGCGTCAGCCCCCAGGTGCCCGTAAATGCCCGCGTACACGTTTTCACCCAAGGCCCACAGTAATTCGCTGACCAGCAGCGGCAGCAGCATGGAGAGGTACTGCCTCCAGGCAAAGGGACCGGTTGCGGTGTCCTCCGCCCGCTCTCGGTATTTCAGATACATCGCAAAGATGACCGCGAAATAGACAAGCTGTGAGATCAGCGTCGCCAGCGCCGCCCCCGTGACGCCGAGAGCCGGCGCGCCCAGCTTGCCGAAAATCAGTATCCAGTTAAGGCCCGTGTTGACCGCCGCCGAGGCGATCCCGGCGTAGAGCGGCAGGGACGCCTTTTCCATACACCGCAGGTAGGTGGACAGGATGGTGACCCCCGCCGCGGGGAGGAAGGTGCCGGAGACGATGGCGAGATACCGCCCCGCCGTTTCCGCAGTTACGATGTCATCGATATAAAGGCCCATGATCCGCTTTGGGACAGTGACACCGGCCAGGGTAAAGAGCACGGCGAGGATAAGGCACACCCGCAGATTGAGGACCATGCTCCGCCTCGTCTCAGCGGCGTTTTTCTGGCCCATGTACTGGGAGATCATGATCCCCGCCACCGCGCCCACGGCGGAGACCACCACGTTATAAATCCCCGTGAATTTTCCGGCGAGACCCACAGCGGCCACCTCCACGCCCCCCAGCTGGCCGATCATCACCTGATCCACCACGCCGAAGGACGCCTGGAGCATGGATTGCAGCGCCACGGGAACGGCCAGGGCGCAGACGGAACGGAAAAAAGACTGCTTTTTCATGAAAACACCTCCTGACAGACTGATCATAACCCGCCAAGAGGTGGTTTTCAAATCTTAAATTCGTAAGCTGTGACAAAAATGGGACGCCGATTTTGTGGAAGATGACGGTGGAGGAAAATCAATCTTCCTTGGTCAAGACTTTTCTCTGCCAGCCGCGTTTCCCGCATTTCGGGCATTTCATGCGCCTCGTCCTGCCATAATGCGGGGCCAAATTGGTTTGCCAGTAAGTCGGGACATACCGGTGGCCGCAGTTTTGGCATTCATAGTATCCAGCCTTTTGCTCAATACCCACGGCGATAAAAGTGACCGTAAAAATCATTATGAGAGCAAACACGATAAGTGCAATTCGCAGCCAGACTGGCATCTCTATAAATGAAGCCACAAACACCATGATCAGTCCGGCAATGACGGCAGGAAACGCAATCCAGTATTCCGTCTGAAGCATCTGCCTGTTCTTTTCTTCAACCTCTCGCCTCATTGCCAGCAGGTTTTCTTCTGCCCGCTTGTCATAAGAATCTGCCATGATTTTCTCGCCCGACAGGAGCTCGTTGACGTTGATTTTCAGAAAATCGCAAAGCTCCAGCATAATTCCCGAATCGGGCATGGATTTTCCCGTTTCCCTTAGTTAAAGATATTGTTGGGTATCTCAAGATGTGTCATTCGATTTTGCCGATAAAGCGGTAGAAGA
>CANQTW010000048.1 GCA_947626845.1 uncultured Oscillospiraceae bacterium
GACTCCTTTCTAATTCCCATTTCTGTTGTTAGCTGACTTGTGCGTAACCTTTTCAGTTACGAACGTGTCGCACTCTTGCCGGCACCAACGACATGGGCAAGGAGCGTATTGCCACCGTAAAGGATATGCGCGATGGCGTTTACCTGATGGGGACGAAGGGTGATCTCCGGGCTCATGCCGACGAAATTGATGTGGCTCCCGTCGTACTCACGGGGCCTTACGGAGTTGAAACGGTCATTGTAGAGCCGGCACAACCGTTCACGGCGGTTGGGGTCTTTCCATATCCAGTCCTGGAATGCCTGCTTTATAAGCTCCTGCTTGCCCTGGGCGATGGCTGTTTCCTTCTTGTTGAGGACGGGGGTCTTGCGCCCCTCATCATCGTACACGTAGTCGAAGATACGCACATCCCGAAGGTTCAGCGTCGTCTCGATGATCTTGTAGGCGTTGATCCGGCCCGTGCCGTAGGTGTTATTGGC
Source organism: uncultured Oscillospiraceae bacterium (assembly GCA_947626845.1). Lineage (GTDB taxonomy): Bacteria > Bacillota > Clostridia > Oscillospirales > Oscillospiraceae > RUG626. The sequence goes on from CANQTW010000048.1 coordinate 477, forward strand.
CTTGAGGTTGATGCGGTCATTGGACTTGCCCTCCACACTCCACTCGCCTGTGTGCTTTGAGTAATGGACGTGGATATTCCATTGGATATAGCGAGGGGTAGATAGCAGCTCGAACATAAACTGCTCGACGATCTTCGGGGGCAGCCATGTCGCCCCAAGCCTGACGGAGATCTCGCTGGCGGAAAGGTCAACCGGCTGGACAGCTTCCAGTGCGGTCACGTTGACGGTGAAATCGGGGTCGATCTCCGCCGCCTGCCTTGCCTCCTTCAGCTTGACCCGGACGTTGCCCGAGAGGTATTCGTCCGCCGTCTGCCAGCCCTGCGCCCAGCTCCCGTCTGCCGCTTCCATGTCAAAGGAGCCTGTGAGTGGGTCTTTGAAAATGACGCCCTTCAAGTCCTCTACGATCTGCGGTATCTTTTCCGAACCGCCCATCAGAGAAGCCATAAAGCCCAGGTCCACCCCCGCTTTTTCAGCCAGTGACACGGCCAGCGCCTCCGATGCGGTGTCCACGCTTGTCACGACCACCCTCTGCCGGATGGTGCGCTTTGTGAACATATCCGCTTTGCGGACAAAGTTCTGCTCATCATCCAGTATCTCCAAGGAGGTCAACAGGAAATAGGCGCTGTCCATGCTGAACGCGGAGCTGTTGGCGCGGGAATTGATGCGCCCGTACTTCTCCACAAAGGTGTCATAGAGCTTGTTAAGGCGCTCCTGCTGTTCTTTGATGTCGCTTTCCGGGTAGTCATCGGTCTGATAGTCGATGAGTGTCCTCACGCAGTCCCGGATACCGATTAGGCCCTTGATGCGGCCCTGGGCGGTGACGGACACCTCCACCGGGTTCATAACGCTGTTTTCCCGGTAGTAGATTTGACCGTCAACAATGGTGTAACTGAAATTCTTCACAGACGGGTCGGCGGGAATGGCGCTGCTTACCTCCGCCTCCGGGTCGTCCATGACGTACTCCGCGATGTTGCCGTTGATGTTCCCGATGGCCTCCGCCAGCTCCGTACCCAAGTCCGCCCCCTCATGGGGCAGGCAGGCGGTTTCCGGCCCAAAGGGGCCGCTGACCTCCCGCATATCCCCCAGCACCATGTCGGGATTGTCGATGAAGTATTGGTTCATCTTTATCCCGTTGGCGTCGGTGTTCAGGTGTACCCACGCCGGCTCCTCATAAGCGAGGCTCTCCCGTTTTTGCAGGAACAGGATGTCCGATGTGACCTCCGTACCCGCGGCGGCTTTGAAGGTGTTGTTGGGCAGACGGATGGCCCCCATAAGGTCCGCCCTCTGCGCGATAAACTTGCGCACATTGGGGTTCTCCTTGTCCAGTGTTCCCTTGCTGGTGATGAAGGCCACAACGCCGCCCGGCCGCACCTTGTCCAGTGTCCGGGCAAAGAAGTAGTCATGGATCAGAAAATTATACTTGTCATAGCGCCGGTCGGGGATCTTAAAGCTGCCGAAGGGGACGTTGCCGATGGCCACGTCGAAGAAGCTGTCCGGCAGCTCAGTCTTTTCAAAGCCCTGGACGGCGATGGAGGATGTCTGATAGAGCTGTTGGGCGATGCGCCCGGAGATGCTGTCCAGCTCCACACCGTAGATTTTAGCTTCAGCCAAGCTCTCCGGCTTCATGCCGATGAAGTTGCCCACGCCGCAGGAGGGTTCCAGCACGTTGCCGGTCTTAAAGCCCAGGTTCTCAAGCGTTTGATACATGGCGCGGATGACCACGGGCGGGGTATAGAACGCGGTCAGGGACGATTCCCTCGCGGCGGCGTACTCGTCTTCGGAAAGCAGAGATTTCAGCTCCTCATAGTGGCTGTTCCTGTCGTCAAAGCAGTCCGCAAGACCGCCCCAGCCCACATACTGAGAAAGGACGGTCTGTTCCTCCGGGGTGGCCAGTCGGCCTTCGTCCTCCAACTGCTTTAGGAGCCGGATCGCCGCTACGTTCCGCGCATACCGTTCGCTTGGCGTTCCAACGCCCAGGTCGTCGTCCGTAATGCGGAAGTCATGGCGCTGGGCGCTCGGTATCTCCGGGTGGATAACTGTGGGCGGTAACTTTTCACGCCGGGGACGCGGCGCAGGCGGAGGGAGTTCTGCCTTTTCAGCCTGTTCCTCCTGTCCATCTCCTGCAACCTCCATCACGTCCGCCCTTACGCTCTGGATAAGCGGATCACCGGCGAGAGCCTCCGAGTCAACCACCTCACCGTCTATGATGCCGTTCCCGGCAAGAGCCTCACGGACAGCGGCGGGGTCAACATCTGAGAAATCGTCCTCCAGAGTTTTAACGCCGGCCTTTTCATACTGCTCCCTGGTGAAATACACAAGATCATCAACGGAAAGCCCCTCAAGCTCCATCTGGATAAGCTCCGCGATGGAATCGTACTGTGTACTTCCTACAAGAACATCATTTAGATAGCTGTTCATGCGGAAATTTATGAGGTCAACACTTATCTGTGCCGGTATCTCATCGTCCGTAAGTGTTGTATAGGCGACAGGAACGCTGGTGAGGTCTGTATAATTCCCCGGCGAACCGTACTCGTTCTCGCAGAACTCGTCTATAAGCCGTATGGCTTTACCCAGGTCTGTTTCTGGGGGAGTTGATTCAGCCTTGGGTTGCTCACCGCTTTCTATCGGTGATGCCTGAATCGGCTTTGGCTCATTGACCTCGCCGAACAGTGAGAATGTACCGTTACGGAAGGCGGACATATTTTCAAATCCGCGTTTTTTCAGATCGTAATATCTGTCCTCCGGCTTTGTTGCCTCCCATAGCGGGATCATCATGTTGTAGATTTGTTCGACCTTAGCGGGGTCCTTTAACTGGTCGAAAATAAGGTCCACGGCTGTTAAATAATTCGTACCCGCTGGATACGGGCGAGCAAAACTCTCCGGCGAATCGCTAAAGAAAGCCTGAAGGTTCCGTGCAAGCTGGTACCGCTCATATGATGGCATATTGGCCCTGTCATTGTCCGAAAGGAATGTGCCGGAATCTATCATACGGCTTATGCGCTTTTCTATTTTGTTCCAGTTAAGCTCAACTTTCGCGTAGGGCTCCATAATGTCGCCATGGCTGAACAGAAGCCCCTTGCTGGTATAGGTGCGGTTGTCGTTGCCGCCGTAATGGCCGCTGTACTCGCCGTGGTAGTTTTTCAGAAATTTCTCGCGCTCTTTCCGATCCGTGTTGTTGCGGTAAAAAGAATACACGGCCAGCCGGTAGTTAATATCGCCCCGGAGTACCATGTCCAACTCGTCGTCGGAGATAAAAAAACGCCGCTGAGGATCGTACCCCTCGGCGGCGGTAAAAGTAAGCTGTTCACGTTGTAAATCAGTCAGCCTTTGCAACAGTTCTCTCGGACGGTGGCGGAACCGCAGTATGTTCTGATCCTTCTCATAGGCGTCAATAAATATTCGGCACTCGTCTACGAGAGACTGCAAGGTGTCCGGCTGTTCCAACAGTTTTTTAACGCCGGCATTCATCTCCGGGAACCCTCCGCCAATCTCATAGGCGGGTTTCATGGTCGGGAAGTAGATATCCATGGTATCGCCTTCAATGTCCCGGTACATATACAGAAGGGCATTGGCCAGCTCTGCCTTTTCATACTCCGGCGCGCGGTCAATCTCACTTTGCGGCATATACCGCCCCAAATCAAGAAGCTCACGGATGCGCTTTGCCGCTTTCTCCCAGGATACGACGGTGGCCGTGTAACTCTGAGCAGATTCTCCTACGTCGATACGGATACCGTCCCGGTTATACCAAAGAGAATATTTTCGGTCGCCGAAATAGAAGCCCGCGCCGTTTTCCCTATAATGCTCTCTGAGAAAGTCTGCATTTTCGGCAAGGGGCTTGTCCTTCATAAACCAGGCGCAGATTATGAGACGGCTGTTTTCTTCATTGGAACCGATGCACAATGCCTCGTCTATGATTTGCTGGGGGAGGTCAAAGTTGGTGTCAAGCAATGACGGGCCTTCGCTTGGTGTGACAGCATCATCGGAGTCGGCCATGTCAAATATTGAGAGCTGCTGACTGTCGCGCTTTTTTCCCTTCCTCTTTATGGCGTGCTTTTGTTCTTCCTCGGTAGGAAGCAATTTCTCTCCGGCGTCCAACCACTGACCCTGCTTTATCATAGTATCAATAGTTGCCGCTACCTCATGCCACAGCATAACAGCACTTTTTTGGGGTGCCATATAAGACCCTCGGTGTATCAGCAGGGCGTTGTCCCACGCCCGGTATCCAGCCCGCTGGCCGTTGGAGAGGAAGCTCTCAATCAGGGTGTTGTCAAAAAATGCCTTGATGAAATCGCCGCGCTCCGTATTGTCCTCATGGGCGGTAAAAAATGCGGCGATTTCCTCCCGGTGGCCTTTCAGCGCGTCGCTGATGCGGAGCAACTCATTTTTCTCCGCCACATCACCATAGAACGGAGTGTCCGACAGGGTGGGATCAAAGCCCATGAACTGCAATCCAGTGGGCCCTACACCGTCCGGCTTGAGGCTTGCGGTGGAAATACTCTCCGTGAGAAACGTACCCTCTTGAACAAGTCGGGCGATACGGCTTCTCACGTCCTCCCAAGGTAGCCGTGTTCCCTGGGGGCTTCCGGCACGAACAGCAATCAAGTCGTTCTCGCCCGTGCTGCCATATTCGCGGGCAAGCCATTCGGCGGCATTCTCATCTCCGCCGTGGCCTGCCATATACTGCGCCACACGCTGTCTGCTGACGGCGTTTCCGTTCCACTCACGGAGAACGGCGTCTATATCGTCCTGAGAAAGCGGACGGAGCAGCTCATGAAGCTTGGGATAGGTTTCGTCAAAAACCTCCTGATGCAGACGCTCACGGAACTTCGGCACATCCGAGAACAGCTTGATAAGCTGAATATCCCCGGAATTAAGAACGGCACGACGGACGGCGGCGTTGCACTCGATTCCCGCGTTTTCCCGGTCAGAGTTGCCACAGGCGTTGCGGTAGGCGGTATCCTCCGTGACGGCGGCGATCACTTGTACCTTATACTGCGTAAGCTGGCTGTCAACATCAGGTTGGATAGCCTCAGATTTTTGCCCATAAGCCCGCAGGGTATATACTCCACGTTCCCCGGTCTTGGCGTCCACGGCTACAAAGGTCACATTGTACTTCGCTCTTAGCTTTTCAGAGTATCGTTCCAGAGAGTGTGCCGGTACACCGCACATGGGAACGCGGCCCACATTGGGAATGTCCCGGCTGAACAGGATCAGGTCAAGGGACTCGGCTGCCTGCTTTGCGTCCTCGCCGAACATTTCGAAGAAGTCCCCGACTTGGAAAAGCACTATATCGTCAGGATGGCCCTGCTTGACCGTGTTATAGAGATCCCACAGGCGGGCCTCCGAATGGTCAGGCAGGGCCGTCTTATCTTCTTCCGGCTGGGAAGTTAAGCGTACACCAGCTCCCTCATCGCCACTTCCTCCGCCGAGGCCCGGATGTTGTTCATCAGGCCCACCCAGCGCATCTGATCCGCGGCCTTCAGCTCCTCCGTCACGCCTTGGTCTTTTGCCATCTTCGCGGTCAGGCTCTCCACCATTTCGGTTGCCTGACGGTCCACCTCCATGAGATGTTTCTCCAGCTTCCCGCTGAGGAGCATCCCCGTGTAGAGGCCGTTCCTCTGTTTCCGCAGGTAATCTCGCCGCAGCATCCCATATTTGCCGACCTTCGGAGCCTCCGGCGCGGTCAGGTTGGGCAGAAGATAGTCCCCTTCGGTTCTGTAAGTCACTTCCATGATGTGTACCCCTTTCGTTATTTGAATTTGTGACCCCATCATAACCGCTGGCGTCACGGTTTGCAAATGTGCGATTTCTTTTTTGTTCCTCCCTCTGCTGACTGCGGACAGTGGAGGCGATCTCCCGGAGGACCATCTCGGAAATATCGCTGGTCGCCGCGCCGAGAATGGACATGGTTTCGGGAGTGTTAAAGTCGTATATACGGGCGAAGTCTTCCGGGCGGTAATATTCACGGGCGTTTATGCCGCACCGTGTCAGAAGCATGAAGGCTACGCTATCCTCCACAAGCCCCCTGAACCATACTTTTGTGCTTTGCTCGTCCAGTTCTTCCAGAAGGCTCCCGGCCTTCACGTTGATTATATCCGTGAGGTAGTCCGAATAATTGTCCTCAACGACTGTTTTTGCCGCGGACATGAGACAGGCCGGCAAATCCGCACCGCCCTCCACTCCGTAGCTGTTCTCCAGGTCCTCAATGACTGCCGCCTCATAGCGGGGCCGCATGGTCCAGATGGGCGCTTCACGCCCGGTCTCGCTGTTGGTATCTGACACATCAAAGACGTGCCGGAGCCGGTTTCGGGAATTGCCTTCCACCAGCAAGGCGATACCACGGGCACCACGGTTCACCCATCTTCCGTAGGCGTTCCAGAAGCCTATCTCCGCGCAGGCCGTAGCTTCCGGCTTCTGTGCGTAGATAAGGAGCTGGTCCTGATAGCGGTATTTGAAATTGAAGGCGGCGGTGGTGAGGAAGTTCATGTACGGCTCCGCGCCGGACGTGATCTCCCGTGTCGTGGCCGCCGCCAAGTCCACGATCATGTTATATTTGCTGGGCATGGGATCTCTCCCTCCTTTAATGTTTTATCTGTCGTCGCCCCTGTCACGGGGCTTTTGCTTCCCGGCCTTTTCCTGGCCATTCTGAGCCTTCGGAGGATGCTCCGCCATGTATTCCTTCAGGGAGAAACGTCCACCTACATAATGCCAATCCCTCTCCGGGTCAATATTCAATGTAGCATTGTCTATGTGTTCGATCTCCCTCAATTCAACCGGCTCGGCAGAAATCACCGCGCCCAGGTAGTTACCGTGAATTGACATTCCAAGTTGTACCGGCTCGCCAATGTGTTCCTCGCTATACCTGAGTTCATACATATACAGTCCCTCCGGCACGGTGTCACGGTCAAGACGCGCTTCGGTGTATATCATCGGTTTGCCGAGAAGTGTAACCATTGCGTAGATTCTGCTGTTTGCGTTTTCCAGAAACATTAATTTATCTCGAATATTCATGGCTCACCTCAATTCTTATCTCTCAACGCCCACCGGCTGGCGCTGGCGTGAAATGGAAAACCCGTAGACCTGGGCAATATCATCGCCAAGTCTGCGGGTCACTCTCGTTATATCCGCGCGGGTAGCGATGCCGCGGTACAGCTTTGCCCTCAGAAGGTCCATCTGAGCATCCGTCACGCCGTCTTTCCATACCCGGTAGAGGTAATGGTTGGTGCCGTCATGGTGAACGGCGTCACAGCGGAGATCGCCCAGCTTATCCACATACCATGTGGAGTAGATGTCGTCCCTGCCAGCATAGAGGCAGTCCCGGATATTGCCGCTGTCGATCTCCTTGTAACCCATGCGCCGCCCATTCCAAAGGCCCAGGTCGCCAATGACGAGGATGGGATTCCCAAGCTGGATGTTGAGATTTGTCCTCTCATCTTCCAAATAATCGCCGTTAATTTCATACATGAGTTCTATGCGCTGTTCCTCGGTCAACTCCGGGTGCTGTTCCTCCAGGTCCTCTCGCCAGTCCTCGAAATCCAGATCGTAGTTGCTCCAGATGATGTGCTTATCCTCACTCACCGCGCGTCACCTCGATCTCTGTGCTTGGGAGGGACGGGTTTCCCTTCCTCGTCATAGTTTTTGGGGTCCGCCGCGGGACAGCCCCAGCCGAACATGGAGCCGGCCAGCATCGCCTCCGCCTGCGCCGGGGTCACGCCACCTGACTTATTGATTTCTGCGACGATATTAAGAGCGTCCTCACGGTCGTGGCCATACTTATCTGTCCGATAGTAGCCGGTTTCACCTTTCTTTACGATGATGATCTCATCACTGCCGGGGAGGACGCAGTAGCACTTGTCCGGCAACGAGGACCGCAGGGGTATCACTGTGTTGCCGTTTCGCTCCATGATCTCGGCGAATTGGCAAATGTGGAAAAGCTCACTCCCCGTGCCGTACACCTCCAGATGGCAGTCGTCAATATACCGGCAAGTCTTGTCAAAATGTGTACCATCCTTCCAGATAATGCGGATCATGTCTCCGTCCGGGATGCGGAACAGTTCCTTATAATGAGGGTCAATGAAGCGGATGCCCCTCGCCGCCTGCTCCAGATGGCGGTCCAGCCGCCGGCGCTCGTAGCAGTAGCAGTAAAGATTGTAATTGTTGGGATAGGGATTCACCCGAAGCAGAAAGGCGTACTTCTCCGTATCTGCCCGGAAGCCAAACTGCCGGTCATCGCCCAAGCCGGCCTCCGGGTGTGCATGGCAGTAGTTCAACATGGGGATACGCCCTTTCAGGATTCCACCGTATTCCTGATTGGAACGGAGGGCGTTGATAACATCATCGAACTCCGCCTTGAAATCATCCGTTTTTCTTTCCTCGTTCTCATCATTCCAGGTGGACCAAAACCCCGTGCCGTTGCTTCCAAAATCCGCACGGAGATAGCCGATGCAGGCGGTCTGTGCCGCAATCTGGCTGCTCTGAGAGTAGCAGTAGAGCCGCTCCTGCGGCGTCATCGTCCTTATCGTCATTTCCATCTTGTTCGCCTACCTCTCAAAATCATCTTTGCTCTTGGGCTTTATGGCCTTCCCAAGTCGGTCATAGTTTTTCGGGTCAGCCTCCGGCTTGCCCCAGCCGTGAAGCGCGCCGGCAAGCATGGCGGCCTCCTGAGCCGGAGTAACGCCCAGAACCTCATTCAGCTTGTCTACACCCTCTCGGATTGTCGCTCCTATGGGCATGGTTCCGGTGAGGGAAACGCCGGAAACACCTCTCGTAACAATCGCCATCTTTCCCGTTTCAGGGTCAACAGCGAAACACCGCTCCGGTAGAACGGGCAAAGGACGCCTTTTCTTGATGTCGGCTTCACCAGCCGGTTCCCGCGTTTCCCCGGCCTCCCGCGCCGCCCAATAGTCGGGATACCACCGCTGGATGCTATCGTTGATGACCTTCTCGTACTCTTCCGGTTTCCAGTATTCGTTGACGGGAGCCTTAGACAGTCCACGATCCATCAGCTCCCGAAGCGCAACTGTGGCGGCGCAATCTTCCTCAAAGCAAACATAGCCGCGCTCCGTAAAGCAATGTTCCATTGCCTTCGCGGACAGGAGCTTTCCAGCTCTGTCCGCCGCTACCATGACACCGCCGTGGCTGGCGGTACTCACGCTGTACGCGCCGTCGCACAGTGTTTTATAATGGTCTACCTTGCCCCAGGGGGAGCTTCTCGGTACACCTTGTTTCATGTATGTCCTTCCTCCTTTCACCACGGATAAAACAAAACGATTTGCCGGTCCTCCGCGGCAAATCGTTCCTCTAATTCTTCTACTGTCCAATTTTCCTTGAACCTGCCCAACGGATTGTCCCCAAATTGGGCAACAGCCCGCCTGTCCATCTCCAAAAGCCGCGCCCACAGCTCCGGGTGGTAATGGCGGAGCCTCCGAAGCTCCGCTATGCGCTGAAAAGGACAGCACCAGCAGGAGCAACGGTGGTATATCTCATAGAGGCCGCCCCAATCAAAGCCCCGGTCGTAACAGATTTTTAGCGCCTCCGGCTCCGTGATATGCCAGTCAACAAGGGGGTATTTGTTGTCCTTGATCCGTGCCGGCTCGTCCGCCGCTATGCCGACGTAGTTGATGGCGTTGTATTCTCCCTTCAAGCGGTTGACCTCCTTGGCAATCAGGTGAGTCTTGAGTTCCCCGGTACACCACCGCACCTTCACACCGGGCCAACCGTTGCCGAAGGGCGTCACGCCAAGCGCCTGCCTGTTTTCAAGGGCGGCGGTTTTCTGCTTTGGTTCCTCAAACATAAGCCACTCATAGCCATGCGGGTGGCGAAGCCGCGTCAGGTGAATTCCACGTTCAGCGTAGAGGTAACTGTCCAGCTTGTCGAGGTGCGCGTACATCTCAGGGAATTCCATGCCGGTGTCTGCGGTGAGGACGGTATCTATGGGCATCCCGCGCTCTATCATCAGGAGAAGCATGGCGGTACTGTCCTTGCCCCCGGAGAGGGAAACGGCGTGAAATCGTTCTGTATCACCGTTCATCTCGCGCCTCACCGCCGCGTCCATGTTTTTCTTTTTGTTTCAGCCGGTATTCCGCAAGGCCCCGTTTGGCCCAATCCGGCAGTTTGGCCTCGTCCAGAGTGCCCAGCACGTCCCACCGCTTGAAGTAGCTGGTTTCACCAGAATATAGGTTCACGCAAAGGCAGGACGTTCCCCGGCTAAAGGGCGATGCGCCCGAACCACCGATACAAAGCATGATTTGGTTGGTGGCTGTCTGGTACTCACGCCGCAGATTCTCCGCCTTGATAACGACGATCTTGTTGCGAAGGTCATTGCCCTCAGAAATGGGCACACAGACCGCCCGACCGAGGGGAGCATTGTCAATACCCTGGATCTTCGGCTTGTTCAGGTCGATGCGGGTCTTTTCCGCTTGCTTGGCTATCCGCTCTCCAAATTCCTGCATGATTTCGGCATAGTCGTCACTCACCACAGCTTCGGTATACTGCTCAAAAGGGCCGACATACTGGCAGTACGCACACAGATACCGTTCTTCTGCCGGGGCCGTAGGGCTGTCGCCTACGATAATCTCCTTGTCCCCGATATAAATGGCGTGGATGACCTCATAGCCGTCCACCATGCGCTTATCATCGCTCATGCTCTCGCTCCTTCCCTCTTTGAATCGTCACCTCATATTGCTGCAACTCATGTTCGCACGGAACATAAAGCAGCCCATTCTCAATGCAACGAAAGATGTCACATTCCTTGTCCGGTGAGGCAGAATAAAATCCTGAATGAGAATAGGGGTATTTTTGCCTGCCGTCGAAATTGGAATCTGAGAAGCCCAATGTGAGATCGCGTCGAAGTCTACGACTGATTCTATCAAAATCACCATCACTCCTTTGAAAATGACGCACGGGGACAAAGTGATACCCACCGTACTCAAATACCATCTTTCTGCCCTTCTTTGTTACCCATTTTCAGAAACGCTGCCACAAGTTCTCCTGTTACAATAAATTTACCCCAACTTCGTGGCAGCCGGCCACGGGCGAGGGGCATCTCGTTGCCCAAGCTGTTA
>CANQTW010000049.1 GCA_947626845.1 uncultured Oscillospiraceae bacterium
CCTGCTGGTTTTTCCGGAGTGAATGACAGATAACACTTACAAAATTCCTGTCAAATCTTATTATACGAGGAGGAAATCCCATGGCCAAATCCAATGTTAAAGACCAGACCTCCCCACGTAAATTCGGCATACGCGACTCCCTGGCCTACGCCGCCGGCGACTTCGGCTGCAACATGTCCTTCGCGTTGAAGGGCACCATGATTATCTTCTGGACCCAGTTCATGAAGATGGATTCCGTGGTCTACGCCGCCCTTCTGCTGGTGTGCCAGATCTGGGACGCCATCAACGACCCGCTGTTGGGTTCCATCATCGACGCGGACCGCCACAAGTACAGGCGCAACAAGTTCCTGGCCTACATCTCCTTCGGCTCCATCGGCCTCATGTTCGCCGGGGCGCTGTGCTTCATCCCCTGGATTCCCAAGGACCAGGAGATCATCAAGGGCATCGTCTTCATCTGCGGCTACGTCATCTGGGACGCCTTCTACACCATCGCCAACGTGCCCTACGGCTCCCTGCTGAGCCTCATTTCCGACGACCCCGGCGACAGGGCCAGCCTGTCCGCTTGGCGCAGTGTGGGCTCCATGCTGGGCAATCTGGCCACTATGGCGCTGATCCCCGTCCTCATCTACGACGCCAACGACAACATCATGGGCGAGCGGGTGTTCTTTGTGGCCCTGGTCATGGGTATCCTGGGCTTCATCGCTTTCCGCTTTATGATCGCCAACACCGTCATCCGTGTGGAGGACAATATAAAGGTCTCCGAGGAGCGGCAAAAATTCAATGTGCTCAAGGCCATGAAAAACTTCATGAGCAACCGTCCCGCCGTGGGCGCGACTTTGGCCGCCATGGGTATGTTCCTGGGAATGCAGGGCGCCAGCGCCGCCGTGACCGTGCTGTTCCAGTCCTACTTCCACAACGCCCGGATCTCCGGCCTTGTCTCCATGTTCGCCATGCTGCCCATCATCTTCTTTACACCGCTTGCCAGGAAAATGGTTGGTAAGTACGGCAAGAAGGAGCTCTCCGTTGTGGGCGCCATCGTCAGCATCGCCGCCTGCGCCCTGATGCTGATCCTGCCCATCAGCCCCGACGGGAAGGGCATCGGCATCTACATCGTCTGCCAGCTCATCAACTCCCTGGGCATGGGCATCTACTCCACCGTCAGCTGGTCCATGATGGGCGACGCCATCGACTACAACGAGTGGAAGCACGGCACCCGTGAGGAGGGCACCGTCTATGCCCTCCACTCCTTCTTCCGCAAGCTGGCCCAGGGCCTGGGGCCGTCCCTGATCCTGGTCATCATGGTGGCTCTCGGATACGTGGAGGCCAACGAGGGCAACCAGGTGGCCGAGGTGGCCCACAATATGCGCTATCTCGTCCCCGGCGCGTACCTCTTTTCCGCCGTCCTGCAGCTGGTGGGCCTGGGCCTCGTCTACAACCTGGACAAGAACACCCTCTCAAAGATGGAGTCCGAGCTTAAAGAGCGCAAGGCGTAAAATTGCCGCCGGACTCCCGTGAAAAACGCGCAAGCTCATAGCGGGCGGGGATGACCCCGCCCGCGTTGTGCCGCAATCTGTGCGGCGCTGACCGGGACGCAGAGCTCATGAAAAAACTAAATCGCGGAGGTAAACAAAATGAAAAGCTCCTTTCGCTGGTACGGGGACTCAGACCCCGTGACCCTGGACGAAATACGGCAGATACCCGGTATGCGCTCCATCGTCAGCGCCGTCTACGACGTGAAGCCCGGCGAGGTATGGCCGGAGGAATCTATCAAGCATTTGGCCGACGAGTGCGCGGCCCATGGCCTCATCTTCGACGTGGTGGAGTCCATACCTGTCACGGAGGAGATCAAGCTGGGCCGCCCGGAGCGGGACAGGCACATTGAGAACTACTGCGAAAATATCCGCCGCTGTGCCAAATACGGCGTCAAATGTGTCACCTACAACTTCATGCCCGTGTTCGACTGGACCCGGACGCAACTGGACAAAGAGGGCGTGGACGGCTCCACCAGCCTTGTCATGTACTGGGATCAAATGAAGGGCCTCGACCCTCTGAAAGACAACATCCACCTGCCCGGATGGGACTCCAGCTACACCCAGGATGAAGTCCGCGACCTGATCCGGGCTTACGGCGAGATAGGGGAGGAGGGGCTTTGGAGCAACATTGAATACTTCCTCAAGCGTGTTATCCCCGTGGCCGAGGAATGTGATGTGGTCATGGCCCTCCACCCGGACGACCCCCCGTACCCCATCTTCGGTCTGCCCCGGGTGGTCACCAACGAGGCGAATATTGACCGCTACCTCTCCATCGTGGACAGCCCGTCCAATACGCTGTGCCTGTGTACCGGTTCGCTGGGGTGCTCTCCCGCAAATGACATCCCCAAACTTGTTCGCAAGTATTCTGCCATGAAGCGCATCGGGTTTATGCACCTTCGCAATGTGAAAATCCTCCCCGACACCTCCTTTGAGGAGTCCGGGCATTTGACGAAAAACGGCTCCCTGGACATGAACGCCATCGTGAAAGCGCTTGTAGAAACCGGCTTTGACGGCTGGTTCCGTCCCGACCACGGGCGTATGATCTGGGGCGAGACGGGAAAACCCGGCTATGGCCTCTTTGACCGGGCTCTCGGCTCCGCCTATCTCAACGGCCTCATCGAAGCCAACGGTGGGGTCATCGAATAAAAGGAAAGGATGATTAAAATGCTTGATCTCCCTCTCAATGTAGATTTTACCGGCAAAACTGTCGTGGTCACCGGCGCGGGCGGGGTGCTGTGCTCCGTGATGGCAAGAGCTTTTGCGCAAGCCGGAGCGAAAGTCGCCGCGCTGGACATTAACGAGGACGCCGTGAAGAAGCTCTCCGAAGAAGTCCGGGCCGAGGGTTACACACTCAATGGCTACAAGTGCAACGTCCTGGAGTCCGACTCCATCAAGGCCGCCCACGATGCGATTTTGACCGATCTCGGCCCCGTGGACATCTTAGTGAACGGCGCCGGCGGCAACAATCCCCGCGCCACAACGGACAACGAGTACCAGCATGAGGCAAAAGAGGGCCAGAAGACCTTCTTCGACCTGGACCCCTCCGGCGTGGACTTCGTCTTTAAGCTTAACTTCCAAGGGACACTCCTGCCTACGCAGATTTTCGCCAAGGACATGGTGGAGCGGGGGAGCGGTGTTATTTTGAACGTCAGTTCCATGAACGCCTACATACCGCTGACGAAAATTCCCGCTTACTCTGGCGCGAAGGCCGCCATCAGTAACTTTACCCAGTGGCTGGCCACCCACTTTGCCAAGTCCGGCATTCGTTGCAACGCCATCGCTCCCGGCTTCCTGGTCAGCAATCAGAACCGCGCGCTGCTGTTCAACCCTGACGGCACGCCCACGGCCCGCAGCGCGAAAATTCTCAACGGTACCCCCATGGGCCGCTTCGTGGACGCCCAGGAGCTTTTGGGCGGCGTCTTCTTCCTCTGCGACGATAAGGCCGCCAGTGCCATTACCGGCGTAGTCCTCCCCATCGACGCCGGCTTTGCCGCCTACTCCGGGGTGTAATTTCCTTCCGATAAAATACTCTACGGCTGCCTGACCTCAATCCGGCGGCCATGGTTTCTTCTTCGAGCAAAAAAACAGGACACCCCAATTTCGGGGCATCCTTAAAACTGTATGCTTGTTATAAAGAAGTTGACAGCCAATTCCCTGAAATTAAAGAAGTATTTTAAACTCCGTAGTCCATTCAAAGGTGATCCTCATTTGCGGGACAGGCGAGCCTCTCCTTCAGCACCGTCAGCATGCGTTCGGCTATCGGGGTAAAGACCTGATACTTCCTCCAAATTAAGTGCATTTTCGTCTCCAGCTTTGGTGCCAGAGGACGGAAGGCGAGCCCGTTTTCCGGGCTTGTATCAATTAACTTATCAAAGGTAAGGAGGAATCCCAGCCCCTCTTTGACAAACAGAGAGGCGTTATAGGGCAGACGGAAGGAGCCTTCCAGACGCAACCGGTCCATTTTTTCCCCGCACCAGCGCGGAATGTCCCGTTTCCACCCCTGTTCCGAGCAGAACAGGGGAAGCCCAACCACATCCTCCGCGAGGATACACTCTTTCTCCGCGAGGGGATGATTTGAGGGCATAACGAGGCCCCATACGTCCGCTTTTGGGAAGGTAAGATAGTGATACTTTGTGGTATCCGGCTCCTCGGCAAGCACGGCAAAATCGAGAACGCCCTTATCCAGCTTTTCCGTCACCTGTTCCGTATCCCCGCTGCTGATATGGTAGCGCAGGCCGGGATATATCTCCTTGAACCGTTTGATCTCCTGAGCAAGATAACGAATTTGATAAGATTCCGCCAGGCCAAAGTAGACGTCCCCGCCGGTCACGTCATCCAGTGCCGTAAATTCTCCCGTGATCTTATCTGCCAGGAAAACCAGGTCCTCCGCCCGCTTTCGGAGCAGAATACCCTCCTCGGTCAGCTCTATGCGAAAGCTATGGCGAGTAAACAGCTTTTTCCCAAGCTCATCCTCCAAGGACTGAATTTGCTTAGAGAGTGTGGGCTGGGTAACATGCAGATACTCGGCGGCGCGAGTCATGTTTTCCTCTCTGGCCGCGGCGAGAAAATAGCGAAGTGTGCGAATTTCCATAGGCGCGATCTCCCTTGCGATATTCCAAATAGGAATAGTATGATATAAATTATATCCATTAGCGCGTGGCGTGTCAAGATTGTATAATAAGAGCGAACAGGAGAGGAGGCGGCTCAATGGACGATTTTATTTCCTGTTTGGAGGATGCGGGCTGTGATAAGGAGCTGATTGCGGAGGTACGCCGGCTCTACGAATGTGGCGACAGCGGAATGGTAATCAGAAAATTGCGCCGTCACCGAAGCGCCCTCATGGATGAGCTTCACGGCAGTCAGAGGAAAGTGGATTGCCTTGATTTTTTATTGAGAAAACTTGAAAAAACGGAACATTAGAAAGGATGGCTGACTAAAATGGCAGAAGCAGGAAAATTGAAGCTTACAGATGTTTGGGACAAGACGTTTCCCAAGAGCGAAAAGGTAGATCACCGCAAAGTGACCTTCCCTAACCGCTATGGCATCACCCTGGCAGCAGACCTATATGCGCCCAAAGGCGCGAGCGGCAAGTTAGCGGCCATAGCGGTGTGCGGCCCCTTTGGAGCGGTCAAAGAACAGGCGGCGGGATTGTACGCGCAGACGATGGCGGAGCGTGGATTCTTGACAATCGCCTTTGACCCGTCCTTCACAGGTGAGAGCGGCGGCACGCCCCGGTATATGGCCTCTCCCGACATCAACACCGAGGATTTCCAGGCGGCGGTTGACTTTTTATCCGTTCAGGACAATGTTGACCCCGACAGGATCGGCATCATCGGCATCTGCGGCTGGGGCGGTATGGCGCTGAACACAGCCGCGCTGGACACACGTGTGAAAGCCACGGCGGCCATGACCATGTACGATATGGCGAGAGTCAACGCCAAGGGCTACTTTGACGCGGTGGACTCCGAGGCGGCCCGGTATGAAAAGAAGAAAGCCTTGAACGCACAACGTATCGCCGATTTTAAATCCGGCCAGTATGCGCTTGGCGGGGGAGTGGTTGACCCGTTGCCGGAGGACGCGCCGTTCTTTGTGAAGGACTACTACGATTATTACAAGACGCGGCGCGGCTTCCATCTCCGCAGTCTTAACTCCAACGGCGGCTGGAACGTCATCGGGTGCATGAGCTTCTTAAACCAGCCGATTTTGCAATATTCCAATGAAATACGCAACGCTGTGCTGATCGTCCACGGGGAGAAGGCCCACTCCTGCTACTTCTCAAAGGACGCTTACGCCAACATGGTCAGGGACAACCCCTATTCCGATAACAAAGAGCTGCTTATTATCCCTGACGCTGTCCACACCGATCTGTACGACGGCGGCGGGAAGGGCGCGATCCCATTTGATAAGCTCACGGACTTTTTCCGTGAATACCTGATATAAACGGGTCGGTGATATATAAAGAGCGAGGTGCTGGACAAGTGAAACGGATAGCGGTCATTCTGGCCTTCTGCCTGCTCATATCCTGCGCCGCCTGCGGCACGGCGGCAACGGAAATTCAAGGGTGGCTTGATGAACTCGATCTTCCGCTGACAAAGGAGGTGTCTACTTTGCCTTATGACGGGATTTATCCCCAGCACGAGCCTTACGGCACAGGAATCGGCGCCATGCCGGGGCGCGTGGTCTGGGCCTGGGACCCGGACAGCGTGGACTGGGACGGGAACGGCTATTGGTGGGAGCTTGCTCACTTCGATGAGACCGCCATTTTGAAGATGGTCAACGGCGCCATCGCCTCCCTGGGCGGGGAGGAAAACGCCTGCGACGGATGGGCGGCGCTGTTTTCTTACCGCAACGGCGGTAAGGGCTATCGAGCGGGGGAGAAGATCGCCATTAAGGCCAACATCAACGGCTCCGCCGTCTACGATGACGATACCTCCGGGATGACAAAAATGAGCTACACCAACCCGGTGCTGTTGAAAGCCCTGCTCACGTCCCTGGTAAAGGAAGCCGGCGTCGCAACCGAGGACATCACCGTCTACGATGTATCCCGGCTCTTCCCGGACTACATGGTGGAACTGTGTACCAAGGGAGAACTGAATGGCGTTCGCTTTGTGGACCGTGACACCGGCGTTGCGGACGAGAACGCCCCCATCGTCTGGTCCCACTCCTTCAGCGGAAAGGTCAACTACTTGCCCACCTGCGTTACCGAGGCGACATATCTCATCAATCTTGCCAATCTCAAGGGCCACAGCTACGGGATTACCCTTTGCGGCAAAAATCACTTTGGTTCCTTTATAAACGGAAACGCGATGCGCCCGCCGGAGGGAGCTAACCTCCACCAGTGGCTGACCCGAAACGAGATGGGAATCTACAGCCCTCTGGTGGACCTGATGGCAAACGCGGACCTTGGCGGCAAGACGGTGCTCTATATGCTGGACGCCTTGATTTGCGCCCCCAGCGAGGGGGCATCCATCACCGGGGGCAATTCAAAATGGCAGCAGACGCCCTTCAACGGCGACTACACCTCCAGTATCCTTATGTCACAAGACCCGGTGGCTATCGACAGCGTGGGAGCGGATTTCCTGATGAACGAGCCGACAATCACCAGCCGCAATGGAGCGCTGAGGGATAACCCCACTGTGGAAAATTATCTCCACGAGGCCGGATTAGTGGCTCGTACCCCCTCCGGCACCGTCTACACAGACAGCCAGGGAAATGTGGTCACCAATTTAGGCGTCCATGAACATTGGAACAATTCAACCCAAAAGCAATACAGCCGAAACCTCGGAAAGAACGAGGGGATAGAGCTTATGTTCCTTCAAAAATGAACGTTCACAGCAAAAGTCTCCGTACCGGTCAGCGGTACGGAGGCTTTATTTTTTAATATGGTGTCCTGTATATATCAAGTCCAAATTATGCTTTTTCGGAAAAAGCGTTTAGATCCCCCAAAACGCGGGCAATATCGGCGTCCAGCAGAATCGCCTGTTCCGCAATCTCCGCAGGGCAGACAGCCTCGCCGTAGTTGATACAGGCATAGGTGGCCGCTTTGTTCCGCGCGGTCATGCGCCAGAAGGGATACTTGATGATCACCGGCGTGTTGTACCCGACGCCCAGCTCCAGAAATAGAATTTGCCCGTTTCCCCGCGTTTGCAGAAAGCGCTCATACCGTTCCGCCGCCTGGTGCCAGCCCTCGTCCTCCGCAAAGCGGTCATCGGAGCGGAGATTCATCGTTATTGGCCTGCCGCAGTGAGGACAGCGGGGGAGAAGCGCGGAGGGGATACGCATATCCTTCTGCCGTTCCACCATCTGTCGGATCATATTCTCGTTATCAAAGGTCTCCTGCCGGCATGGCGCCGAGCATTGAAACAGACCGTAATCCCCCTGGGTGTAGAAAAGACGCTTTTTCTCAAAACCGGCCTTCTGAAAACAGTGATCCACATTCGTGGTGATGACAAAGTAGTCTTTGCTCCCGACCAACCGCAGGAGCGTGTCATAGACCGGCTTCGGCGGGTCCAGATAGCGGTTGATGAAGATATACCGGCTCCAGTAGGCCCAAAACTCCTCCGGGGCAGCGTAGGGGTAGAAACCGCCGGAGTACATATCGGAAAATCCGTATTTTTCGGAAAAATCG
The DNA here is from genome assembly GCA_947626845.1 of uncultured Oscillospiraceae bacterium. Lineage (GTDB taxonomy): Bacteria > Bacillota > Clostridia > Oscillospirales > Oscillospiraceae > RUG626. Next base: position 8,161 of record CANQTW010000049.1, read on the forward strand.
GAGAAGTACCGCTCAAACCGCTCCCCGGTATAAGTAAATCCCGCGGCGGTGGACAGTCCCGCGCCCGCGCCGATTACAACGGCGTCCGCCTTGTCCAGCGCCTCCCGAAGCCGCTGAATATTATCCGAGTAACTCCCGGTAGATTTGGTAATCGACATCCTTGAACACATTGAAAATCACCTCCGTGCCGTCTCTGTACTTCCGCACCGTTTCCATGGCGATTTTTGCGGCTTCTTCATTCGGGAAGTGAAATTCCCCCGTGGAGATACAGCAGAACGCCACGCTCCCGATGCCGTTCTGTTGCGCCAGCTCCAGGCAGGAGCGGTAGCAGGAAGCCAGCAGTTCCCGGTCCTTTTGTGTCACATGGCCGTAAATCATGGGGCCGACGGTGTGCAGAACATAATCACAGGGCAAGTTATAGGCGGGCGTGAGCTTTGCCTGCCCTGCCGTTTCCTCATGCCCCTGCTTTTCTATGATCTCATGGCAGGCCAGCCGGAGCTGTACTCCGGCCCAGGTGTGGATGGCATTGTCGATACAGCCGTGGCAGGGGATATAGCAGCCGGTTAGGCCTCCGTTAGCGGCGTTCACGACAGCGCCGCATTTCAGGGTGGTAATGTCCCCCTTCCAGAGATAGATACCAGGCTCGATGGGCGTCAGGCCGGCTGTATCCGTGATACCTTTCCTGGCGGTCTCCTCCCGCAGGTATTCGTCCTGCACCGTCAGAAAATCCTCCCCGATAGGACGTGGCGGGCGGACGTTCATCAGAGAGCGAAGGAGCTTTCTCTGCTCCGCCTCGTCAGAGGGGATCCGCAAATCCCGATACTGTGGTTGTTCGTCAATCAACTTTTGAATCAGGAATGCTCTCTTTTCTTCTTGCGTCATGTTACCCTCGCTTTTCTATCATTTTTCTTCTTGTCAGCAGGAAATGATACTGGTATAATTTTTACTGAATCAAGCGTTGAAAGAAGGGATTTGAAAGTGAAAAAGGATTTTCACATCCATTTTGCCGATGAACAATTTGAGGAGCTTCGCCGCCGAATCAGCATAACAAGGCTGCCAGAGCCGATGGAGGGGAATAGCTGGTCACTGGGGACGGACGTACAATATCTTTCATCCCTTCTGACATACTGGCGTGACAGCTATGATTGGAAACGGAAGGAGACTGAACTCAACCAATATCCGCAGTTTACCTGTGAACTGGACGGAGTGACGGTCCATTTCTTCCATATCCCCGGTTCCCGCAAGGACGCCCTGCCGCTGCTGCTGACGCACGGCTGGCCGGACAGCTTCCTCCGCTATGCGAAGGCGTTTCCGCTGCTCTCCGAATTTGACCTTGTGGTGCCCTCTCTGCCGGGCTTCGCCTTTTCAACGCTTCCGCCGAAGGGATTCCTCAATAACGCCGAAGTTGCTGAACTTTGGCATAGACTGATGACCGAAGTGCTTGGGTACAGGGAATACATAGCGTCAGGCGGCGATATGGGCCGGGGTGTGACGTGCTATCTGGCGGCCCGCTATCCGCGAGAGGTCAAAGGCATCCATCTCACCGATGTTGGCTTTGCGGGGGACATTGTGGCGTCGGCGGATGATTCGCTTACGCCTTCGGAGCTGGACTATAAGCGCCGCGCCCAGGAGTGGACGCGGATGGAGGGGGCCTACATCAACATCAACAGCACCAAGCCCCAAACCCTGGCGTTTATGCTCAGTGATTCTCCGGCCGGTATGGCCGCGTGGATCGTGGAAAAATACCACGCCTGGAGCGACTGGCCTTTGCTGACGATGGATGACCTCTGCGACTGCCTGACCCTCTACTGGATGACCAACACGGCGTACACCTCCATCCGTGCCTACCACGGGAACAGCTTTACATTGCCTCCCCTGGGGCGGATCACTGTACCGACAGCCATCGCGGCCTTTCCCCACGATGTTCTCCCGGTGCCAAGGGAGTGGGTAAAAAAGCACTATCCCGTGGTCCAATACACCACTATGCCGCGGGGCGGCCATTTCACCGCTCTGGAACAGCCAAGAGAGTTTGCGGAGGATATTACTCGATTTGCAAAGATGGTGTAAAAGTAAGCAGTTGCATTACCCTCGCTTTTCTACCGCCTTTACCGGACAGACCGCAAAACAGTTTCCGCAGTGCAGACAGTGTTTCTGCTGAATATGATAAGGCTTTCCCGGCTCAATACACCGCTGGGGACAGTTTTTCAGGCACTTGCCGCAGGCGATACATAGATCAGTTATATTATACCCCTTTTGCGTGAGATTTCCAGTGCCAATTGTGAAGCTCTCCCGGAAGATCGGATTGACGCCCAGGTTGAAATATTCGATCTCCGCGTCCCTGATCTCAAAGACGATCCCCGCCATTTTTCGGGTGTTACCGGGATAGATATTCGAGAGATAGGGCTGTTCCGCAAAGATCGTGTCGATCCACTTCTCCTGCTCGCCCTCCGGGACGGGAACCGCCTTTGCGGACAGACGGATCATTTCTTTGTATTTTGTGTAACCCAGCACCTGTACACGCCCGTCACACAAAAGCTCCTCACAGAAGGCTTTGCCCTTTGCTGTGAAGAAGATCATTCTGTCCGGCTCATAGTGAATGGCGGAGATATTGCGTATCTGCGGCGCACCGTTCTTGTCCACCGTGGCAAAAGCCAGCACGCCGACATATTCTAATTTTTTGAGACAAGTTTGCGCGTCCATTTGTTGTTACTCCTGTTACAATAAATTTACCCCAACTTCGTGGCAGGCGGCCACGGGCGAGGGGCATCTCGTTGCCCAAGCTGTTA
>CANQTW010000050.1 GCA_947626845.1 uncultured Oscillospiraceae bacterium
TGTTGCCCATTTTTACCGCCACTCTTTATTCAAATTTTTTCGCGTTTGGGGTTGACTTTTTATTTGCAGGCTTTCCGAACATTGTTCTGCTCCGCCAGTACCTTATTCTGGACGCAAAGGACAGCGCGGATGTTGGGAACGGTGATACCCGGTATCTCCACCATCTCCTCCGGCGTCACAGTCAGGATACGGACAGGGGAGTAACCGGCCTCAGCAAAGATGCGGAAAAGCCTTTGTTCAAATCTCTCTTTTGCCATGTGATCTCAGTCCTTTCAAAAATATTATTAAATCGGCAATCAAACATTGCCGATTTAATAAGGGATTTAAAGGCCGTTTTGCTCGCCGCTGCGCGGCAACCGCAAAACATGGCCAATATTACTCCGACGATTATTTAATCGCCGGAGTAATAACATGTAAGCGGCCCGCCAAAGCGAGCCGCTGAAGGTTTAATAGCCGGTACGGGGGAGAGGTTCTGTGGGGGCGTAAACCTTTGTCACCCACCGGGTCACGGCCTGAATCCACTGCCCGTTGTAGACGCCGCCCGCGTCTGCCTGGTTCACAAACTGGCTTGCGTTCTTGACCCAGGAGCCAACGGTACAGTCAATTTTCGGAGCCTCCACCTGACGGAAGTTGGCGGGGACCACTCCGAACACGAACATGACCTCGGTCACATACTCATTGGAAGCCAGCCTCAAAGCCGTGGGGGAGGCGTCAAGCACATAGTTTCTGCGGGTGTCGAGGCTGTCCGCGAGAACAAGGTAGTTATCCCCGCTGGTGTTGGTCTTGTAGACCACCTTATAGTTACCCACCGCGTTGTAGGTGCCGGTAGTCACCTTGGCAAGCCTCACCGCGTCCACGGGGATCATGTCACGCCAGTAGAAGGAAGTGAGGGATGTGCTGGAGTTGTTCCCGATGTTAGAGAAGGTGTAGCGGATGTTCTGACCGGGCATGACCTCGGCATAGCCGGTCTTTTGGATGGACACATTCGTGTAAAGGCTTTTGTTCTTCGCGGCCACTTTTACGATCTGGCCGGAGTGTTCGATCTCCACCTCAATCGGGGTTTTGTCCAAGGCGTAGAAGTCCGCCGCCTTGGATTCCACGATTTTATATCTCCCCAGAGGCAGGGGCTTGGAGGTGGCGATGCCGTTTTTGTTGGTGACGACGGTATCCATCAGGTTGCCGGTGCGGTAGTTGTAAATCTCAAACACCGTGCCGGGGATAGGCGTTCCCGCGGCCCAGCCATTGTTGCTGTTGTAGTCTGCGCTGGTCTTGGTGATCTGGATCTGGCCGGTGACGGCGGTGTTCTTCCACTCGACGATCACATTCTCGCCGGTTTCCACGAAGATGGTCTTGTACTCCTTATCCTCCAGATACCCTTCGGCGGCCTCCAGCTCACGGACATAATACCTCCCGGCGTCGAGGGCGGTGTCCGTGTAGGCGTAGCCGTTCTGGTCGGTGACGATCTGCTCCACGGGCTTTTTATTGTTGTCGTAGACCATGAAGACCACGCCATAGATGCCCTTGCCGGTGGCGCTGTCCACCTTGTGGATGGTGATGCCGGAGATCCGCCTGTTGGTGATCTCCAACACCGCCGCGCCGCCGTCCTTGATCTCGACCCTGTGGGGCGTGTCGTCCAGCACATAGCCTTTGGCGGGGGAAAGCTCGATCACCTCGTACCAACCGCTGGACATATTGGGGAGATAGACCGTGCCGTAGGTGTCCGTGGTGTAGTGGCCCACGATCTCGCCGTTTGCCTTCCTGACCTCAAACTGGACGCCCTTCAGCCGAACGCCGGTGTCCGCGTCCTTCTTTACGATGGTAAGGCCGCTCATTTTGGTGTTGTAGACCACAATAGTCTGCGTATCTCCGGGGTTGACCACCACCGTCTGGCTCCGGGTCCGCTCGTCCATGACGTAGCCTTCAAGCGGCTTCGTCTCGGTAACGACCACCGTACCCACCACGCCGGGGATGCGTATTTCCCCGTTGGCGTCGGTCTTGTAGAGGCCCTTGCTGGACAGGTGACCGTAATTCGCGTCCACATAGTTGCCATCAGAGTAGGTGATCTCAAACTCCACGCCGGCAAGGGGTTCTCCCGTCTGCTTGTCCTTCTTCTGGACTACCAGAGCGCCGGTCCGCTTGTTGTAGAAGCGGAGCGTCTGGACCTCGCCCTCCTTGATGAGAATGGACTTGGGCGTGGTGTCCAGGATGAAGCCGTCAACGGTCTTGACCTCTCTGGCCACAACAGTGATTCCGGAGGTCAGGTCATTAATGACGACGCGCCCAAATTCATCGGTGATATACTCGCCGTTGCTGTTTCCCACCGCCGCGCCGCTGGAGTCAGTCACCAGGAAGGTGACGCCCTTTAAGGGGGTGGTCGTCCCCTCAATATACTTCTCCAGAACGAGGGTAGTCGTGGGGGTGTTGTAAAACCAAAGCTCCTGAGTGTCGTCGGGGTTTATGACCACTGTCTGGCTCTGCTTTGCCGGGTCGATGGTGTAACCGGGGATGGTCTGCACCTCGGTGACGATAAGCGTCCCGGTGACGCCGTCCAAAACGATCTGGCCGTTCTCGTCGGTGAAGTAAAGGCCGTTGGAGGAAAGCTGGCCTCCCTTGTTGTCCACAAAGGAGCCGTCAGCGTAGGTTATCTTGAACTGTACCCCCTCCAACGGCGTCTTTCTGTCCGAGCTTGAGAGCTTATGGACGATGAGGCCGCCTTCGGGCTTATCCCGAAACTCCAGCGTTACGGTGACGCCGGCCTTGACCTCCGCGGTCTGGGCCGTGTCGTCCAGAAGGTAACCGGGCTTTGCCCTCGTCTCTTTAATGACAAGGGACGTGCCGGGGTCGATGCCCTCCACAAGAAAGCTGCCGGAGCTGTCGGTCACATACTTGCCGTTGGCGTTCCCGACGACCGTGCCCTTGCTGGTGGTCACTAAAAATTCAACGTCAGAAAGGGGCGAGCCGTCGCTGGCAGATACCTTTTTTACAAGGACAGAGCCCTTGGGGCTGTTGTTGAAATAGAGGGTAATAATATCCTGACTCTTGCCGGAGATGTAGAAGGATTGAGGGGCGGAGTCGATGACGTGGTCCCCGTCGCTCTCTACTTCCTCGCAGATGTAGTACCCGGCCTTCAGCCCGGTGACGGTGAAGGAGCCGTTGGAGCCCGTCTTGTACCGCCCAATGACCGTACCGCCGCTGCCGGACACATCGCCGCCCAGGTAGCGAAGCTCAAAGAGACAGCCCTCAATGGCGGCCTTGCTGACGGAATCATATTTGTACGCCACCAACGCGGACAGCGGCACATTTTGGAAAAGGAAGGTGTGTCCCTTTCCTGCGGGGATGAACGCCTCCTGCGTGTCGCTGCCCTTGAAGGCAAAGCCGTGAGGCGGCTCCAGCTCCTTTACCCGGAACCATCCGTCCCGCAGGCCATTGGCGGGGCCGTCAAGAACGATTTGACCGTTCTCGTCTGTAGTGAATACGCCCAGGTCATTGTACTCGCCCGTCTCAGTGTCGTTGGAGGCATACCACACCTGGAAGCGCACATTGGAAAGCCGCTCGTGGGTTATAGAATTTTCCTTGATGATCTCGATAGAGGGCTTTTTGTGGTTCTCAAAATACACGTCCCTGTCCCGGTTGGGATAGAGCGTCACAAGCTGGCTCTCCGCGTCCAGAAGGTAAGGCGCGGGGACGGACTTCTCAGAAACCTCGTAAACTCCGGGCAGAAGATTCTCCACTGTCGCCGTGCCGTCAGGGCCGGTGGTGACCTCCTGGACGCTGTGACCGTCAGCGCCACGGACAAGGAAAACGGTTCCGGGAACCACATCGCTGGTGTCCGCGTCGGTCTTGTGGATGGTGAGGTTTGACCTGCGCTGGTTCTCCAGCACGATGGTACTGGTCTTGCCGGGGAACAGCTCGATGTGGTGTTCGTGGAGGTCAAGGATATGCTCATCGTCTGTCGCCGTCTCAACAAGTGAGTAGACACCAGGCTCAAGCCCCTCCCATGTGATGGTGCCGTCAGGCCCGGTGGTGCGGTCGAGGTAATGGGTGCCGTCCTGCACCTTGGCCAATCTGAAAGCGACACCCTCAAGCGGCGAACCATCGGAGCTGGTCTTTACGAGCTTGAGGCTGGGCAGCTTGGAGTTTGTGAAAATAAACTCCGCCGTCTCATTCCCGTCAAGCTGGACGATGCGCTGGGCGTTGTCTATGACATAGCCGGGGCACTCAAGCTCCGTAATGACGTAAGCGCCAGGGGACAGCTTGCTTAAGTCTATGGTCCCGTCGTCCCCGGTAGTAAACTCCTGGGGGCCAAAGTCCCCGTCCACAGATTTTATGCTGAATTTGGCGTTGGGGATGGTCTTGGTGAGGTCGGCGCTGTCCACCTTCACGAGATGGATACCGGGCTTGCGGTCGTTAAAGAAAACGAGCCGCGCCACGCCGCCGCCCTCCTTAAGTTCCACCTGCTGGGGGCTGGTGTCCAGGATGTGGTCGTCGTCGCTGTTGACTTCCTGCACCTGGTACGTCCCCGGCTGGAGGTTGTCAAGGTAAATCTGGCCGTTGGCGTCGGTGTAGAAATCCCCGACAAGCTCCGTGTCCTTCCATACGCGGAACGTGACGCCGGAAAGTCCGGCCCCGGTAGTCCTGTCGACCTTCTCTATGCGCAATCCGGGCAGCTTGTGGTTGACCGCCGTGACGGTGACTGTCCCGCCGCCTTGGATGTCCGTCTGATCCACATGGGCAATGACGGGCCAAGTAAGCTTGTTGTAGCCCTCGGCGGGGGACACCTCAGCGAAGGAATACAACCCCTCGGTGACGGCGGGGACGGTGATGGTGCCCTCCGCGTCCGTGGCCTCGCTTCCGATGAGCTGACCGTCACAGAAGATATTGAATACGACGCCAGCGATGGGATTACCGCTTTCGTCCTGCTTTTTGAGCTGGACTTTTACCTTGGCGTCATTCTCAAAGACAAGGGCCACGTCATGCTCCCCGTCCCATTCAAAGGTCTGCTTTACCTTGTTGGAGTCGGGGCTCAGGGTGTAGCCCTCCGGGGGCGTGACCTCGGTAGCGACGTAACTGCCCTTCTCCAGCGTGTCCCAAGGGAACTCCGAAAGATAGCCATCCTCATCGGTGGTGTAGGTGCCGACAAAATCATTGTCCACGCCCTCGACCTTGATAACTGACCCGGCAAGGCCAAGGGCGGGATTGTCCGCGTCCACCTTACGGATACTGCCGCTGGCGGGTTCGGGAGGGGGATCATCGGGGTCCTTGGAGTCCGTGAAGGTCACGGTCACGGTGTTGTTGTCCCCGTCAGGCAGGACGGCGTACTGAGGGCCAGGATCGTCGATGGTGTAACCGGCCGGAGCGTCCATCTCGGTGACGGCGTAAGTACCGGCACTCAGATTCTCCAGCGTGTATGTGCCGTCCGAGCCGGTGAAGACGTCCCGCATGAAGCTGCCGTCATCGGACTGGATGCTAAAATGCGCTCCGGGAAGACCCTTCTCCGGGTCGGCGGCGTCCACTTTCTTCACGATCAGGGTATAGGTGTCATGCACAGTCTCCGTTCCAGGCTCGGCGATGATGACGCTCTGGATCGACCCGGCGGGGTGAGCGGAGGAACCGGCTCCGGTGTGGGCGTATTCGTATATATCCCAATTGCCCCACACCTCGGTGCCCTGGTTGATGACGTTCTGGATCCAGTTGCGGAAGGAAGTGCCCTCATATTCATCGTCGATAGAGGTATAGTTCTCACCGAGGATGGAGTTGAAGACGTTCATCATCTCCTCGGCGCAGTCCTCCACGGGATTCTTAAGGGTGCCGTCCTTGTACCGCCAGATGATGGCCTGAACGATGGCGTTCATGTACCAGGTGGTGTAGGAATTCCAGTTTGCTTCAAGACCCATGGACTTGGCCTTGTCCGTGTAGATCTTCAGCGTGTGGCTGTAAAAGAAGCCGATGAAGACCTTGACGGTGGGATCGTCGATGGGCGTCGGGTTTCCCCAGGCCTGACCCACAAGGCTCTTGCCCATGCCAGCGCCGTGGTTGGCGCAGAAGCCGGCGATGGTCTGACCATCGTGGTCAAAATACATCTGGTGCATGGAACAGCGGCCAAGTTTGTCCGACTGGAACGCCACGCCGGAGTAGCCGAAGTTGGTGAGCTTGATGGTGTCATCAGCCGCCGAAGCGTTGTTTGCCGGGATGAGCCCGACAACACAGAGGATCGCCAGCAGAAGCGCCGCGGCCCGTTTAAAAAAGTGCTTATGAAGTTTTCTCACGCAAATGATCTCCTTTTCCAAAAGATTTCCAAAAGAAACAGCCCCCCGATGCCGGAGGGCCGTTTCTTCAGGTGTTCAGTTATTCCCCGTAGGGGTTGTGTCCGTTGGGGTTGCCCACGAACATGAAGCAGTAGGCCCTCCCGTTTTTGACCGCCACGCCCACGCCTATATCCTTGTAGCGAGTAGCGGTCATCGTTGCATAATGGCCTTTGGAATTTACCCAGTTGCTGACCGAGTGGGAGGCAATGTAGTCCGGGCTTGTTCCATTGAACACCGTGAGGTTTGAGCCGAAGCCGTAGGGATAGCCACAGGCAAAGGCGGTCAAGTTCTCGTATTTGGTGTCGTGATCGGTAAAGCCCTGCTCGGCGCAGTCCTGGGCGGCGGCCATGAGGGCGTCGTTGACGGTGAGGGCAGGAGCGCCCACCTTTTTCCGCTCCTCATTGGCAAGCCGCACGATCTCCAGCCGAATGTCCATGTTCTCGTCCAGCCCGTCCTCCACCGGGGCCACGCCGGTGTAGGGTTTGTCCGACTCGATCTGCACCGTCCGATTCTCCTCGTCCCAATAGACATTGAAGCCCACGACCTCGCCCACGTCCCGGAGCTTGACGTAGTTATTGCCGTTGATGGCATAGGCCGGAAGCTCCACCTGCTCACCGTCAACGTAGAAGGCGTTAGTGCTGCGCTCCGCCATGACCCCGGCGGCGTAGGCAGCGGTCCCGCCACAAATGGCCGCGCCCAGGGCAAAGCAGACAACGCCGTGAAGAATGGTTCCCTTTTTCATCGGTGTACCCTCCTTAATATGTTTTATGGTTATATTATACAGCACATCAGGAGGGTTGTCAAAGTTATGAAATTTCGATTGCGGTGACGCACCAGCGATAGGGCCGCTCGTTCATCACGCAGGTATAGAGGGTAATTTGATTATTGGGCGTGGCCGCCGTGCCGCTTGTATCTGTTTCCTGCACCTTTTCGATACTCACGACGGCGTAAGTCCTTGTACCCAGCTTGGTGGTGAGCGTGATGGTATCTCCGGCTTTCAATGTGTGAATCTTTCCGAAGATCGCGTTGGTGCCTCTGTTGTGCGCCGCCAAGCACACGTTACCGTCCCAAATGCTCGTATCCGAGAAGTGGGCGGCCCCTTTTGCCATGGACGCCGTGCTGGTCCCCTCATAGATTTTCGTATTCACGCCAATGGCGGGGATGGTCAGCGTACCCAGGGAGCCGTCCGAATACTTGAGGCTGCTCGTCACCTCCGTAAAACCGCCCCCGGTGTAAGAGCTGGTGTTTGAGGTGTTGCCGGAGGTCGCGCCTCCGCTTATGGCGGGAGGGACGACATTGGCGCTGCTCCCGTTGACCATCGCCCCGTTGCTGGGCATAGTTCCGGGGGCGAGATTCGGGGTCAGGGGATAACCCGTGTTCAGGGTGTACGCGCTGGCGCTCCCAAAGGCGGGAGGAACAAGAGCGGCGTTCTTGCTCGCGTCCACGTTCATATCCGGCTCGTTGGTATATACGACCTCAATGGACGTGTCCTCACCGTACTCGTAGCCGGGGCCGTCAATCTCATACTCCAGCGCAAAGGCGGGAACGGCCAGCGCCACGACCGTACACAGAGTTATAAGAGCAGTGATTATCTTTTTCATCAGTTATACCTTCCTTTCTTCCATCTTATGAACAGGATGCCTCCGACTACCAGGATCACCACTACAACGATAATAATAGGCACCAGGGGGCTCTCTCCTTTAGCGTCCGGCTCGGACGGCGTGGTCGGTTCCGTTGTCCCGGAGGGCGTGGTGTCGTCAGGAATGTCTGGCACATCAGGAACATCCGGGTCCACCGTACCCACGGGCGTGTCTGAACTACCTGACCCATCAGGATCGTCAGGCTCATCGGAGGCGTTCGGGTTATTGGGGTGCATGGATTCCTCCGGTATCTCCGGCTTCACCGGCGTTATCTCCACGATCTGCTCACCGTGGAAGATAGCCACATAGCGGATACGGTGGAGATCTATTTTACTCACCGTACCGATATAATCTGCCGTGACCGTGTAGCCCTTGACGGAGCTTGTGGTCTTGGAGCCGGTGTAGGTGGCCGTTGCGGTGAAATGCCCGGAGGCGTCCTCTGTCCAGTTGACCGAATTGAGCGTCAGGGTGCTGCCGTTATCCTCTATGGACTTGGGGATGTAGGAGAGGTCCTGGTCGGTAAGGCCCGGATAGCTCCGGGTGACGGACAGGGACTTCGAGGACTTGCTGTACCCGGCAACCTCCACGTTGATGGACTCCAGACTCAGCTCCAAAACCCCGATAAAGCCGTCCTCCGTGATGAACTCCTTTGTCTGCGGGAGCAATCCGAGGACGGTGGCCATATCCTTGCTTTTACTGTCCACGGTGACAGTTTCGATGTGCTGGCGGCTCTCATTTTCGGGAAGCTCCTGCTTCAAAAGGTCCACCAGGGTGTAGGAGAAGCCGTCCTGCTCAAAGTCCGAACGCGGGATGCCGGCTGGGTCGTCCTCCGGGTCCAAATCGTACATCTTTCTTATCTCCGTCTTATCCTCGCTGGTAGTGACGGCGGTGGGATAGAACACCTTGATTTTCGGCGTGTCAGGCGGTTCGTCCGGCGTATCCGGCCCCTCGGCGAAGGCCACTGTGGACAGGCTGAAAACAAGGGTAAAGACGCACAACAGCATCACCGCCTTTTTTGCGGTTTTCCACTTCATTGTTTTTTCCTCCGTTCCTTTATTTTTGAGCATAAAAAAATCCCCACGCTCCCGTGGGGTCAAACTCCGCTCCTGTTTGGTTTTCCGTGGTTACTTCATTCCGTTCACCTCCCGGAGTGTTACCCGCTGAGAAAAAGTCTTTCTTTTCAGCTGGTTTTTCCTGCCCTTTCAGCCGGTAACGGGGGGAGAGTGTGAGAGGGGGCGAGGCAAGCGCCTTTTCTGGCGGTCGGCAAAAGGCCCACTTCCCCCCAGGCGTCGCTACCGCGCCTCGCTCTGCGCACGCTGACGTTCTCGGACCCGCTTGTAGTAGTCCAGTGCTTTCACGACATAATCCTCCCTCTGCTGTGGTGACAGGCCAACGGGGATGTACTGTCTCAGCCTGTCCGCCTGAAAACTGTACTTTTCCCGCTGGTTCGGCTTTTCCTCCGACATGATGGACAGTATAACGTCGGGGTTGAGACGGCCTTCCCTTGAGAAGTCCTTCATTTTGAT
>CANQTW010000051.1 GCA_947626845.1 uncultured Oscillospiraceae bacterium
AGCATGGAAAACCGCACCTACCGATATATGAAGCGGCGGGCCCAATACCCCTTTGGCTTCGGCCTCACCTACGGCGATGTCCGCGTCACGGAAGCGGAGCTTATTGACACGAACGGCACGCTTACCGTCCGGGCCTGGGTGGAGAACCGTGGAGCGCTTGACACCGGCGACGTGGTGGAGGCGTATGTCAAATGCGAGAATTCGCCCTTCTCGCCCCCCAACCCTTCCCTGTGCGGCTTCTGCCGGGTATTCCTGAAGGCGGGAGAGCGCAAACGGGTAGAGTTTCCCCTGTCCCCCACGGCCATGACCGTAGTGAATGACCGCGGGGAGCGGGCAGCCGCCGTCGGACGGTTTACGTTTTACATCGGCACCTCCCAGCCAGACGAAAAGAGCCGGGAACTCACAGGGAACGAGCCGGTCAGGGTGCCCTATTCTATCTGATTTTTAAGGGAGGACGGTATAAATGTACTACATCGGCATCGACCTGGGCACCTCGGCGGTGAAGCTTCTGCTGGTGGACGAGAGCGGAAAGGTTGTCAATGAGGTAACAAAGGAGTATCCTTTGAGCTTTCCTCACCCCGGCTGGAGCGAGCAGGAACCGGCGGACTGGTGGAGCGCCGTGCTGGCGGGCGTCCCGGAGCTTGTCTCCGGCGTGGAGGCCGGGAGTGTGCGCGGCATCGGCCTGGGCGGCCAGATGCACGGACTGGTGGCATTGGATAAGGACGATTCGGTTATCCGCCCCGCTATTTTGTGGAACGACGGGCGCACCGCCAAGGAGACGGACTACCTCAACGAGACGGTGGGGCGCGACAGGCTCAGCCACTACACCGCCAACATCGCCTTCGCCGGGTTTACCGCACCCAAGCTTCTTTGGGTGCGGGAGAACGAGCCTGAGAACTTCAAAAAGATTGCGAAGATCATGCTCCCCAAGGATTACCTGATCTACAAGATGACCGGCGTCCATGCTACGGACTACTCCGACGCCTCAGGTATGCTCCTGCTGGACGTTCAGCACAAACGCTGGTCGAAAGAGATGCTGGACATCTGCGGTGTCACTGAGGCCCAGCTGCCCACGCTCTATGAGAGCTGGCAGGCCGTTGGAACCCTGAAGCCCGACGTGGCAGCCGCCTTCGGCCTCCCTGAAAGCGTCCTTGTCTGCGCCGGGGCCGGGGACAACGCCGCGGCCGCCGTAGGTACCGGCACCGTAGGGGCAGGCGGGTGCAACATCAGCTTGGGAACCTCCGGGACCGTGTTCATCTCCTCGGATAAATTTGGCGTGGACCCCCACAACGCGCTCCACTCCTTCGCTCACGCCGACGGGGGATATCACCTGATGGGGTGCATGCTGTCGGCGGCAAGCTGCAACAAGTGGTGGATGGACGATATTTCCGGCGACACGGACTATTCCGGGGAACAGGCGAAGATCGACGACGCTAAATTAGGCCGCAATCACGTCTACTTCCTGCCCTACCTCATGGGCGAGCGCAGCCCCATCAACGACGTAAACGCCCGGGGCACATTCACGGGTTTGACCATGGACACCACCCACGCGGACATGACTCAGGCGGTGCTGGAGGGCGTGGCTTTCGCTATCCGGGACAGCTTCGAGGTGGCGAAGAGCCTTGGCGTCTCCATCCCCCGCTCCAACATCTGCGGCGGCGGGGCCAAATCGCCCCTCTGGCGCAAGATTTTAGCCAACGTCCTGGGCATCCCCCTGGACATGGTCACCACGGAGCAGGGCCCCGGCTACGGCGGCGCGATCCTGGCCATGGTGGCGGACGGCAAATATAACTCCGTCCAGGCCGCCTGCAATGCCCTCGTTACCGTGGCCTCCACCACGGAGCCGGAACCGGAGTTAACGAAGCTGTATGACGAGCGGTACAGCCAATTCAAGGAAATCTATCCCGCCATGAAAGCGCTGTTTCCGAAACTGATGTGAGGTGAAAAAGATGAAAATTTATTCCGTTTACGATCCCGAATTCAAGTCCTACGGACGCGTCCTGGAGGGTTACGACACCACCTGCCTCATGAACGCCGTCAAGACCATCCCCCTCCCGGAGAGCGGCACGGCCTACGAGCCCAGCATCCCGGCGCTGGAGGCCACATGCAATTATGGGGAATTTCAAAACAACTTCTACGGCGGGATGCCCGTGGAAATCGGCATGTGCTGGGGCCGCAATACCCGGCTCAACTGCCTGGAGTACCACCGGGACAGCGAGCTGAACATCGGCGAGGGGGAGTATATTCTGCTGGTGGCGCGGCTCAACGAGGTGGAGAACGGCGTGCTGGACACCGCCAAGGTCAAGGCGTTCTGCGCCCCCGCCGCTGTCCCCGTGGAGGTCTACGCCACCACGCTCCACTACGCTCCGTGCAGCATCACCCCCGGCGAGCCCTTCCGCGTGGCCATCGTCCTGCCGAGAGGCACCAATTTCCCGATGCCGCAAATCGTCCCCAAGAACGTCGAGGACACGTACATGACCGCCCGGAACAAGTGGCTCCTGGCCCACCCTGACTCCAACGAGGCCAAAAACGGCGCGCATATCGGCCTGACGGGTGAGAATATCGACCTGGCGCTTTGACCTAAGCTTCCCGTTAGACTCGAAAACTGTCAAGTTCCTCATGATCGCACGAACCCCGCCCGGAGCTGTGAAGCTCCGGGCGGGGTTCGTGCAACAACTCTATTTCCTGTTCAGCCTCTCTGTCAACTCCCTGAATATCTCCGCCGTAAGTACCTCGCTGATTTTTTCCCTCTGCAGCTGCCTGAGCGCCTTGTCCCTCTCCGCCGTGGCCTCGTCTGCCCAGGCCTTGAACTCCTCCTGCGTCATGGTGCCTTTCATCAGCCGCGCGTAGTATTTCTTATACGCCCTCTTGTAAATCTTCCAGGCTTCCTCGTCCTGGATCTTCTTCTCGAACACCGCTCTCGCTCCCACCTCCCGGCAGGTGCGCTCCGTCTCGCCTGGAGCGACACGGTCACAGTAGATCGTCCTATCGCCCTTCTCGTGGAAGTACCACCTCCCGCACAGCCTGCACTGACGCGGTGCGTTGCCGTAGAGGATACCCTTCCCCAGCTCCACAAAAAGAAAATCGCGTAAAGAGGTAAAGGTGTACCGCTCCACGAAATAGGCTCCGCCGGGGATGGGACGGTACCCGTAACTCACTGTACACCCAACTGTGTGCCCCGACAGGTCAAAGCGCTTGCCTGCAACCGCACGGCCATCGGCGAACGGAGACAGTAAGAACCCGAAGGTCCGCAGCAACTCCTTCAGCTCCTCCCTCAACTCTCCGTCCCCGTCACTGACCAGAAACTCCGTTGCCGCCATGCCTAACTTGTACGGTCCCTCATCGCCGATCCAATACTGATCGCCTGAGACATCGACGGTAAGCGGAAAGGTCATCGAAGAAAAATCCATGTGAGAAGCCTCCTTAAAATAGACTATAAATAAGATAACTGGTATTGACAAACCTAAAACTGCGTGGTAAGATAGCCTCATCTCAAATAGACTATACACCATCACGGGCAGATAGTCAACAGCCAAGCGTACATATTTTTTTTGAAAGGAGGGTACACACATGATACTTGGAGAACGCTTCTACCAAATGAGCAACGCCATCTTCTACTACGACCTGACACCGGCGGAGTTCATGGTCTACAACTACCTGGTCAGCTGTGCCGGTCAAAAAGATGTGTGCTGGCCGAGCGTACGCAAGATCGCGGTCAACTGCAACTGCTCAGAGAACACGGCAAGGAAGGCAATCGACGCGCTCGTCAAGAAGCGGTTCATCCGCAGGGTGGCGACATACGAGGATTGGATAGACGGCCACAGTCGACAGACGAACAACACCTACTACATCCTCGACCTCCCACCGGTGCAAAGCTCCGCCGTGCCTGCACCCGCAAAGCGGTACCGGCAGGTCGAAAACGCGGCAGCCTCACAACCTCCGACGTGAGGCCGTGTGTCACGACGTGTGCGGTTCTTGGGCTCAACATGGGGCGCTTAATATGAACCAGCAAGAGGCGTTATGGGGCCCCCGCCAAGTCAGAGACTTGGTGGGGAGAGGAGGAGCCGAACATGCGCCTGAGGGCGAATACATGGAGCCCGAGGTTAAGCGGTTCGCGCGACGACGACGAGAAGCAGGATAAACAACCGACATCACAACCAGCGTCGGTTGCCCCACATCTGCCCGCAGTGCGGGCAGTTTCGGGGAGACGGAAGTGACATCAAATTACGGAGGAATGAGAAAGAGTGACGTCATGGCATCGAAACGCTTACGGACACGGGCATTTTGCGGTGTCAAACAGGAAAAGGAGGATAATATGAGCAAGGAAGGACAAGAACGGGTCACATTTCGGACAAGTGCGAAAACAAGGTCCGCCATCGAGCAGTTGATGGGGGATGAGGGCAGCCGGAGCATGAACGAGTTCATCGAACACGCGGTCAACCACTACATCGATTACATCCTGATGACAAGAGCGACCACACTCCCAAAAGCCATCAGCAGCGCCATCGACGGTAGGCTCGGTATGCTGGAGGACAGGCTCTCGGCTCTGCAGTTCAACAACTCGGTGGAGCTGGATATGCTGGTGCGAATCATCGCGAGCGCATACAAATTCAACGACACCGCTCTCCGCAAGCTGCGCTCGGATAGCGTGAAGAACGTGAAGCAGACCAGTGGCCGTGTGTCACTGGCGAACGCGGTGAGGGAGAGTGACGAAGCTGAATGGCAGGGCTAATCCTGAAGTCGCCGTACATCAAGGCGGGCGGAGCTGGGAAGTACATGCGGTACATCGCGACCCGCGAGAACGTGGAGCGGCTGCCGGACAGCCGGCCTCCCACGAAGAAACAGGTAGAGCTTGTGCAAAAACTCACCCGCGACTTCCCAGCGTCGAGGAAGTCCGACACCTACTCCCGGTACATCATGTCTCCCACAAGAGCAAGTGCCTCCGCCTACATCTCGTCAACGCTCGAAGCAAACTGGAACGCGGCTCAACACTCCGATGTCTACATGAAGTACATCGCCACCCGTCCGCGCGTCGAGAAGCTGGGTACGCACGGTCTCTTCGGTGACGAGGATGACGTGGACCTCAACACAGCTATCACCGAGATGGAGACAGTCACCGGAAACGTATGGACCCATATCATCTCTCTGAAGCGTGAGGACGCAGAACGGTTGGGCTATGACAACGCTTCAACCTGGCGCAACCTTCTCCGTGCCCACCGCAACGACATCGCCGAGGCCATGCGCATCGCGCCGGGTGACTTCCGCTGGTACGCCGCCTTCCATGCCACCCACACGTCCACATGATGGCGTGGTCCGCCAGAGGCGAGGGCTACCTAAGCAAGGATGGAATCCGAAGAATCAAGTCAGGGTTAGTCAACGACATCTTCAAGCAGGAACTGCTGCACACCTACGAGCGGAGGTCCGGTATGCGTGACGAGCTGGTCAACGAGGTGCGGCAGTCACTGCAAAATCTCGTCAGCGAGATTCGAGACGGCCTGTGCGCCTGTCCGCAGATAGCGCCGATGCTGATGGAGCTGTCCATGGAGCTGGGAACAGTCAAGGGCAAGAAGTCTTACGGCTACCTCAACAAGCGTGTCAAAGAAAAGGTGGACAAAATCGTGGACGAGCTGGAAAGTGTACCGACGGTACACGAGTGCTACATGAAGTGGCTCGGCCTGCAGGCGGAGGTGGATAGGTACTACAAGGACGAACGGCGAAAGCGCCTGCGCCTCTCAGAGCAGAAAGAGTTCCGCTCCGTGAAGAACGCGGTCATCCAGGAGGCAGAACGTCTGCGGCTCGGCGAGGTGACCGTTGAGGAAGTGCCTCCTGGCCCGGTGGACGAGTGCGACCAACAGGAGCGGAGCTACATCGAGATGTTGTTCTTGGATGAGACTACACCTCTCGACGAGCGCGACAAGACGGTGGAGAGGGAACGGAAGTACGCAGAGGATGGAGAACCGGCATCGCAGTACGTGCTAGGCGTCCTCTACCGCGACGGCGGCCTGCTCATGCCAGACGCGATGAAGGCCAGAGATTGGTTTGAAAAATCTGCTCGCCAAGGATATATCCCAGCGCAGTACGCCCTCGGCAAGCTCCTCCTCTCCGACGACCCGGAGGTACACGACCAAGCTGCCGGTATCCGCTGGCTCCGAATCGCTGCGAAGAACGGAGGCTCCTATGCGACCTACGAGTTGGGAAAAGCTTATCTGAAAACCGGTGACCGTCAACAGGCCGAGTCATACTTCACCCAGGCCGCTGAAGCCGAGAACACCAACGCTATGTACATGCTGGGCAAGCTTCTCTACAGTAGCGACCCCAAGCAGGCCAACTACTGGCTGCGCGAATCCGCCTCCTACGGTAACCCATATGCCCAAAGAGCGATCAGCGCCCACACCTCGCCCACCATCGCCGCCTGCGTCATCCGTCTGCTCTACCACCTGAGCAGAATCGTCCGAGACGATACAGAGCAAATGTCCCACGGTCACGGCTTCGCCATCGACCGCAAGCGCCGACGCGAGCTCATGGAAAAGCGCATCGCCATGGGCCACAAGCCGGACGACCATGAGGATATGCAAATGCAGGGGTTCAGTATGTGAGGTATACCCCCTGCAAAATCTGCGGGGGAAATATACAATAATACGAATAGCAACAAATATAAAGCCCTTCGGAAAGAGGTGAGACTATGGAAAAACCATTCAAATCTTATGATGACCTTCCCCTGATGCTGTCTGTGCAGGATGTATCGGCGGTGCTTGGAATATCCCGTGCCGGAGCATATGAGTTAGTCAAAAGCGAGGGCTTCCCGGCGATGAACATCGGCAGCAGAATCATCGTGCCGAAAGAAGATTTCATCCTCTGGATCAGGCAAAAAGTTTCTGCTAAAAAACAGTAGCTATTTCCCGAAAAGTGTGGTATGTGTTGTGGTTACCAAAAAGCGAAGGAGGCATGAATATGGCAAAACGCAGAGCGCAAGGCGAGGGCAATATACGCAAACGTTCCGATGGACGCTGGGAAGGCCGTTACACCGCTGGCCACGACCCCGTCACCGGCAAGCGAATCACTAAGAACGTCCTTGGCAAGACGCAAGCAGAGGTAAAGCAAAAGCTGCGGACAGCCATCGCGGAGAGCCAGGAGGTGGACGTCGGGAAATCCGATGAGTACACCGTCGCGACGTGGCTCAAAACATGGTACGACCTCTACGCCACGCCCAACGTCCGCACGTCCACGGCCAACCGCTATGATCTGATGATCAACACCTACACCATCCCCCGCATCGGGAACATCAAGCTGAGCAAGCTGACAGGCCGTGACCTCCAAAAGCTCTACAAGGACCTTCAGGAAAACGGACGTGTCCATCGAGGGAAGAAAGGAACACCCGGCCTCAGCAGTACTACCGTCCGAAGTCTCCACCTGATGCTCCACAATGCCTTTCAACGCGCGGTCAAGGAGCGGCTCATCGTCCGCAACCCCACCGAGGACTGCATTGCGCCGAAAGCAAGAAAAATCGAGATGAAGATACTTCCTCCCGAAAAGATGAAAGCCTACTTAGATGCGGCCCGTGACCGTGACGTCCTCCCAATGTTCTATCTTGAGCTCACCACCGGCCTGCGCAAGGGCGAAATCGTCGCGCTTCTCTGGTCCGACCTCGACGAGGAAAACAAGACCATCTCCGTTACCAAACAGTATGTCCGCAACCCGGACGGCACACGTGTCCTCACCGAGCCAAAAACCGAGACATCAATCCGCCGAGTCTCCATCCCCCAAACCGCCGTGGACCTCCTCAAAGAGGAACACGCCAAGCACCCGGACAACCCCTACATGTTCCCCTCGCCCCTGACCGGGGAGATGTACCATCCCGACTCCGTGGTGAACATCCACAAAAAGCTCCTCAAAGCCGCCGGAATTGAGCATCTCCGCTTCCACGAC
>CANQTW010000052.1 GCA_947626845.1 uncultured Oscillospiraceae bacterium
GGGTAGCGGCAAGGCCAGAACGAACACGGATCCAACGAAATAAATCGCCGTTTCCGGTTCGCCTGGCTCCCCATTGGTGGAGGAGGGTGGATTCGAACCACCGAAGGCATCGCCAGCAGATTTACAGTCTGTCCCCTTTGGCCACTCGGGAACTCCTCCATATTCAGTTTTTGGAGCTGGTGGACGGATTCGAACCCCCGACCTGCTGATTACAAATTGCCCTCGGCATAGAAATCTGAGCATTTCCAAGCCTTTTCAGCCCTTTTCCCTCCAAAATCAGCAGCTCGTTCATGCTATCCACTCCACTGTTTCCGCCCGCACATTTCCGCCAGTGGGTCAACTTGTGGGTCAGCCCACCTTCCGGGCGGAAAGTGGGCTGGACGATTCGGATAAACCCCAAAAGGGAGTAGAATATGGCGATTCGTGGGTTACATAGTAGCTCTAATTAGCAGAAAAGTCAAGCCTTCAAAAATTCGACCGCTATAAGCAAAAAGAACCTTTTCCCTCTGCCGTACATTATCAACCACGGCCCCTCAAATTCCGCGCGGGCTCCCTCTGCAATTTTGGGGAGAGGAATGAAATTAAATACAAATAGGTAGCAAGTATAAAACCTCTTGCGCCGCTCGTGGGGAGGACCTGGGGAATGTTGTGATGTTCGTGCGGAATAAAGGCGGCTTTTGTGCGTGAGGTGTAACAAAACAGCATCAAATATTTAAAATTTTTTACAGTTTCCCCATTGACCTTGAAACTTGCCAGAAGGTGGGATATAGTATCCTCGTGAGATATATACGACCTGTGTGAGCGCAAAGGAGGTCAATTGATGATAACTGCTGAAAATGAGATCGCGTCCCGGACTCCGGGTGAGGCCGCGGCTCCGGCCGGGGCGCAAGGGAATACGCCGGTGGGGCCCCGGCACGGCAAGGCCCCGAAAAAGCCGGGGCTGTCCAAGCGGACACGTGGGATCGTCACGGCGGCCGTGATCGTGGCGGTAGTGTGCGCCGTCGCCTTCTCGGTGTGGTTCTTCCTCTTTCGCGATAAAAAGGACTCTGGCGCGGCGATAACCGAGATTGCCCAGTTGGGCTCCATCCAGAGCCGTGTGGAGGGCGAGGGCAACGCCATGGCTGGCGCCAGCGCGGCGCTGACCACGCAGGCCAGCTGCATAATAGGCGACGTACTGGTGAACGTGGGCGACACGGTGTACCAGGACCAGCCCCTGTACACGGCCAAGAGCCCGGACGCGGAGGAGCAGGCCGCCGCGGCGGAGAGGGCCGTTGAGGATCAGAAGGCGGTCATAGAGAACCTGAAAAAGTCCGTCACCTCCGCCAATGACATGCTGAAGGACGCCCAGAAGGCCCTCAGCGAGGCGACGGCCCTCCGGTCGGAGCTCACGGTGAAGGCCCCCTTCGCCGGTAAGCTCACCGACGTCACGCCCGTCGCCGCCGGCACCGACCTCGCCGGCGGCTCGACCCTCGCCACGCTTGTGGACGACAGCCGAATGAGATTGACGCTCTATTTCAGCTACGCCTATGAAAACGACGTGTATGTGGGCCAGCCGGCGGAGGTCTCAGTCCCGGTCCTGATGTACCTGACCCAGGGCGTTGTGGAGGAGATACATAAGGTGGACTTCATATCCCCCGAGGGCGGCAAATTCTTTGAGGTCACCCTGTCCTTCGCAAATCCCCACACCCTGGCCGAGGATATGGAGGCCTCTGCCACCATGCGCACCGCCGCCGGCGTGGACATATACCCCTACGGCAGCGGTAAGCTCAAATATAACAACACCGCGACCATAGTCGCCAAGCAGTCAGGCCAGGTCACGACGGTGGGAAATCTGAGAAACTACGCCACGGTGGCCGCCGGAGAGACGCTTCTCGTCCAATCGGCCAAGGAGCTGAACAAGCAGATAGAGTCCCTCTCGGACGGGGTGAAGTCAGCCCGTGAGGGCGTGGAGGCCGCGGAGAAGTCCGTCGCGGACGGCGAGGCGAAGCTGGCGGAGTTGGAGGCGGCCCTCGTGACGGCCCAGGAGGCGCTGGGCGGCTTCGACGTGGCGGCCCCCATCTCCGGCACGGTGACCTCATGCGCCATCGCGCCGGGCCAGGAGGTCCAGGGCGGCGCCACTGTCGTCACCATCATCGACACCACGAATATGCTGGTGGAGATCACTGTTGACGACAGGAACATCCCCTTTGTGACGCCGGGAATGACCGTGGAGCTGACCGATTGGAACGGCGCCATGTACATCGGCACCGTCACAAGCATCGACATGTCAGCCTCCGGCGACGGCTCCATGGGCATGACCAGGTATCCCGTGACAGTGTCCGTTGAAAACTACGACGGCACGTTACTTCAGGGCATGTGGCTCACCTACTCCTTCGTCACAAGCGAAGCCGTCGACTGCGTGACACTGCCCATCCAGTGTGTCAAGTCCATCGTGGACGACCAGGGCGAGCCCCTGACCGTGGTGTTCCTGAAATCCGAGACCCGGCCGGAGAACGCCGTGGACTTCACCCCTCCGGAAGATGATTACTACGGCACGCCGTCCTACCCCTCCGAGAGCGAGGGCTTCTACCCCGTGCCGGTGGAGACGGGCCTTTCGGACAGGTACAGCATAGAGATCACCTCCGGCCTCAACGCCGGGGACGAGGTCTTCAGCGTCTACGAGATGAGCGGCGCCTACGCTTGATGAGGTGGCCGTATGCTCATTGAGATTGAAAACGTGTTCAAGATATATAACGAGGGCCGGGAGAGCGAGGTGCGCGCCCTGGACGGGGTCAGCCTCCGGATAGACCGGGGGGAGTTCGTGGCCATTATCGGGGCCTCCGGCTCCGGGAAGTCCACGCTCATGAACATCCTCGGCTGTCTTGACGTACCAACCTACGGCAGCTATCACCTGGACGGCACCGACGTGACGGAGCTTTCAGACCGGGAGCTGGCGCGTATTCGCAACAGGGAGATAGGCTTCATATTCCAGGGCTACAACCTCATATCCGCCCTCAACGCCTACGAGAACGTGGAGCTTCCGCTCATATACCGTGGCGTGGGCATCACGAAGCGCGGCGACATGATCATGGACGCGCTGGAGCGGGTAAATATGGCCGACAGGGCAAAGCACAAGCCCGGACAGATGTCCG
The DNA here is from genome assembly GCA_947626845.1 of uncultured Oscillospiraceae bacterium. GTDB lineage: Bacteria > Bacillota > Clostridia > Oscillospirales > Oscillospiraceae > RUG626. The sequence continues at coordinate 3,132 of CANQTW010000052.1, forward strand.
GCGGCCAACAGCAACGGGTGGCCATTGCCCGTGCCATAGCCGCAAGGCCCCCCATAATCATGGCGGATGAGCCCACGGGCGCTCTGGACTCCAAAACGGGGCTCCATGTGCTGGAGATACTCCACGCCCTCCATGAGAGCGAGGGCGCGACGGTGATCCTCATCACCCACGACAACTCCATAGCCGCCACCGCACACAGGATCGTGCGCATCTCCGACGGGCACATAGTGGCGGACTCAAAAAACGACCCGGCTCCGGCAAATGAGGGAGGCGCGACGGCATGAAGATAACACAGGCTTTGAAGATGGCCGCAAAGTCCATCTCCGCCAACAAGGGCCGCTCGGCCTTGACGATGCTGGGCGTAATAATCGGCCTTGCCGCCGTCATTATCCTGGTGAGCTACGCACAGGGCCAGAATATGGCCATGCAGAAATATTACGAGAGTCTGGGCGTGAACAAGCTGACGGTCTACGCCTCCACCTTTGAGGGCGGTCTGGACGTCTCGGAGGAGCTCGCCAATTACTGCCGGAGGCTTTCCGACTGCGTGGCCGGATTTACGCCCATGGGCGAGGCCATGGGCCAGATCAACATAAAGTACGGCTTCCAGACCATGGACCAGAGCGATTACGAGACCATGCCCTCCTTCTATTTCGGCAACGAGCAGTTCGGCCTTTGCAACAACTACACCATCGCCAAGGGCCGGGAGCTGAGCAGTATGGACATCAGGGAGTATAATCAGGTCTGCGTCCTTGGGGCCGCAACGGCCAGCACCCTCTTCGGCATGATCGACCCCGTGGGCAAGACCGTATCCATCAGCGGCCAGCCCTTCACCGTTATCGGCGTATACAAGGCCAAGGGCAACGGAACCACCCAGTACGACGAAAACGGCGATAACTGGCAGGAGGTGGAGATGACCCGCATGGACAGGATCGTGGTCATGCCCTACACCCTGACCCGCACGCTGAACAACAACCAGCCCGTTGACAGGTATATCGTCAAGGCCGTGGATTCCTCCTCGGCCAAGAGGGCCGCGTCCCTCATCAAGGCCTTTCTCTCCGGCATCATCGATCCTAATTACGGCTGGTGCGATGTGACGAACGAGGGTGTCTGGCAGGAGGAGGAGAACGAGGCCAACCGCCTCCAGCAGATGTTTCTGGGCGGGATCGCCGCCATTTCGCTTCTGGTGGGCGGCGTTGGCATCATGAATATCATGCTCGTCACCGTCACCGAGCGGACCCGCGAGATAGGCATACGCAAGGCCATCGGCGCCGAGAGACGGAGCATCATCGCCCAGTTCCTCATCGAGGCGGCCATGATCTGCGGAATCGGCGGCGTCATCGGCATTGCCGTGGGCTATCTGGGGACGCTCGTCGTGGGCAAGCTGGCCTTCGGCCTCGTGCTCATACCCGGCGCCGGGATAACGGCGGGGGCGTTCGCCATATCGGTGGCCCTGGGCATCATTTTCGGCATGTACCCCGCGGCCAAGGCGTCACGGCTCCAGCCGGTGGACGCGCTGAGAGCCGACTGATAGGAGGAGACTTTTATGAGACAGTTAAAAAAATCGATCGCTGTTTTGCTGGCCCTTTGCATTATGGCCGGGCTTCTTGGGTCCTTTGCCACGGCTTCGGGGGAGGTATCCACCTTCACCGACATTTATGACGCCGGCGTCGGCCAGGCCGTGGAGGCCCTGCGGACAATGGGCGTCCTCGACGGCATCGGCAACGGCCTGTTCAGGCCCCAGGGCACGCTGACAAGGGCGGAATTTTGCAAAATGATAATACTCACCATGGGCAAGGGCGCCGAGGTCCCGGCCCATGAGGCCAGGACCGTATTTCCCGACGTGTCCTCCGGCCACTGGGCCCGCGGCTACATAAACCTCGCGGTGTCCACCGAGATCGGCGGCTCCCGCCTCATCCTCGGAGTGGGCGACGGTAGCTTTGCCCCCTCCCGGCCCATCAGCTACGCCGAAACGGTGACCATTCTCCTGCGGGTGCTGGGCTACGGGGCCGAGGCCAACAACAACTGGCCCTACGGCGCCATGGGTCAGGCCGCCGCGCTGAGGCTCGACCGGGATATAAGCTCCCACACGGCCTCCGCCGCCATAACCAGGGGCGAGGCGGCGCTCATGTTCCGCAATCTCCTTCTGACAAAGCCCAAGGATTCCGAGGACATATTCGCCTCCACCCTGGGCAAGGTGACCGACCGCGCGGTGCTCCTGTCCACCTCTACCTCTGGTGTACGTCTGTCCACCTCCAAGGACACCGTGAGGCCGGCGGTCAACGCCCCGGCGTCCTTTCTGGTGGGCCGCATCGGCATGGCGGTCATAAATGAGGCTGGCCGGCTCGTCACCTTCCTGCCTGACTCCGGCTCCGCCGGCAGGCCCGTCACCGTCGCCCGCGCCACGGCCACGGAGCTTCTGGGCTCCGAGGGCGAGAAAATCTCCGTCGCTCCCAGGACGACGGTCATGCGCAACGGCGTGGAGGCCGCCTACGGCGAGTGCTACAAGGGCCTTGACAGGCCCGGACTCAGTCTCACCGTCTACTACACCTCCGACGGCTTTGTGGACTACATCTTCGTGGAGGAGATGTCCCAGATCCATGGCATCACCATGATCGCCGACGATTCCGGCGTCTACGGCTTCGGGAGCCTCATTCCCAGCACCGGCTGTCAGGTGATCAAGAACGGCTGCGCCGTCCCGGCCTCGGCCATAGCGAAAAACGACGTGGGCCTTTACGACCAGGGCAGAAACATACTCTACGTCTCCGATTTCCGCGTCCAGGCGGTGTACGCCTCCGCCTCTCCCAACCCCAATCTCCCCTCTACTGTGACCCTTTTGGGCCAGAGCTTCAACGTCGCTGACTGCGCCCTCGCCACTATCGGCAACGTGTCCCCCGGCTCAACCGTGGTGGCCATGTTCGCGCCGGACGGCAGTATCGCGCGGCTCACCATGGACTATGACATAAGCCCCAACGCCATTGGCGTCGTCACCTCAAGCTCAGACGGCTCCGACGCGACGGTGGAATTTATCAACGCGCCTGAGGGGTTCGGGAGCGTGACCGGCAATATGCCTGAGGGTGTGGACGCCAGAAGCTACATGAGCAGCCCCGTCTGGGTGTCCGAGAGCTCTTACGGCGGGCAGACGCGCCTTTACCTGTCCTACGCCGCCAGCGCGCCCACCGGCGATGTGGACCTTGCCGGACGCAGGATGGGCAGCTGGTCCTTCGCCGATAACATCTCCCTTTACGAGCAGGCCGGCGTTGGCGGCCGCCTCTCCCGCATCGCCCTTGGGGACATCGCCCTCTCCTACGTCCCCTCCTATCAGGTCAGCTACGCGCACCTCAACGCCTCAGACGAGGTGGACCTGCTGGTGTTCAGCGACGTGACGGGCGACATGTACACCTACGGCCTTGTGTCCGCCAGAAGCGAGGTAATAGGCTATCTGCGGGACGAGAAGGGCAATATCGTATACGAGAAGGGCCCCGAAGCTCCCGAAGACGACCCCGGCGAGCCCGTGGAGATCATGGGCACCGTCGCCACAATCACTAATGGCGGCGGCAGCCTGGAGCTGGCCGTCGGCTGGCCCTTCAGCGGCTACGTTGGCGGCGTGGCGTCACCATGGAAAACGGAGCTCGGCGACTACACCGAGGCCGCCGGTTTTGTCAGCCTGAGCCCCATCAGCGGCTTGAAGACTGAGAGCTTCAGCATACCACTTGGGCTTCTCGTCTCGGATAAGACGGTGATCCCCATCGCCGAAAACGTGCAGTGCTACGACCCCCACACCGGCACATGGTACGACGACCCCCAGCTGTTCCTCATCTGCTTCTCCTCCTACACCGCCTACTACGACCGCACCCCCTCCACCGGCGGCAAGGTCCGTATCATCGTGGCGGAGTGACCCATATGACCCGTCAATCTCACAAACATACCCCCGCCAAGCGAGGTGGGGGTATGTTTTTTAATTAATAACTGAAAGGCGGAAAAGTCAAATCAGGAAGGACGACTGCCTCACTGTATCTGCTTCAGTGGGCGAAAGGCGCTTCCGGGGAGCGTTCAGTTTGGGTGCAAGGTTGATGGTCGAAATACTCGTCTCCGGCCCTCAATAATTGCAGGAGTTCCCCACGAAAGGCAAGATGCATGGTTGGTTGTTCCCAGCAAGGTAGTTATACCACAAAGGGCTCAAACCGTCAACAGGCTTAACAACGCCACGAGGGCGCTGTTGAGCCTGTACGAGATTTTATGGCAGAGGATAAGAAACGTACACCTCCGGTGCAGTAAAAGACCGTGTTGCGCGTTTGTGAGAGAAAAGGACTTTCCTCTCTGCACATAATCTCCAGCTCTGAGTGGGCGACGCTGAAGCGAATTCCCGGCCCTTTTTCGAGCAAAAAGGGCCGTTCGATTATCGAACAAGATAAAGGGCCGCACCGCTTAGCGGCGCGGCCCGAGCACTTTGTCCCGCAGTGCGGGGCATTTTCGGAGAACGGGGCCGCACCGTATTTCAGGGGAAAGGAAAAAATCCGCACCGGATGGCGCTCCGAAAACACCTAAGTTCTTAGAGTTTCAAGGGTTTTCAGCAATCCATTAACGGTGAGCCCTCAAAAAGTTATCCGTTTGTACACAATTTTCCCCTGGCTATTTCGCCGCAAAGCTGGTATGTTGTGTGTTTGCCAAAAACGGCGGAAAGCCTGCAAATAAAAAGTCAACCCCAACCGCGAAAAAATTCGAACAAAGAGTGGCGGTAAAAATG
>CANQTW010000053.1 GCA_947626845.1 uncultured Oscillospiraceae bacterium
GGAGCTTACGCGGTACTCCACACTGGCCACAACGAACCCCGCGTCCGCGATGCGCACCATCTCCGGCAGCCAGACGGTGGTATCCACGTCCATGAACCCGCCGCCGCAGACCCACACCAGGCACGGAAGCGGCCTGTGTCCCTCCCGGTTTTTTGGCATGATGATGTCCATTTTAAGCTGATCCCATGTGGCGTTGAACCAACCGGGAACCGTGGCGAATACCACGCCGGGAACCAGGGACAGCACATCCCGCCGGTGTTCTATCTTCACAGTCTCGATCATTTTCTGTCCTCCCTTTCAATCATTCTGATTTTTACGGAATAAGTGGCCGTCTCTCCGGGCGTCAGGAATTTGAGTCTCCCGCTTTTGCGCATGGCGCCCCGCCCGTCCGGGGTACAGTTGCCGCACTCCAGGCCCAGGACGTAATCCCGGACGCCCATCATCTTCCACTCCACAAAGCCGTCCAGCTTTTTGGCGTCAAAGGCGATCTCCAGTCCTATCCCCAGCTTGGGCTGCCAAATGGCGGCAAGTCCGCGGCTGTCCGGGAAGGTGTGGTAGTAGCACCGCTCCTGATACCCCGGCGTGGGCTTTTCCATGCGCATCCAGTTCTCCATGTCCTCCGCCGCGTGACCGTCCCTTGGCGTCACGCGCTCGCTGGGAATGGTGACGACGCTCTCCTCGTCCAGAAGCGGATAGCCCATGTTCATGTGGTATAGAATCTCAACTGGCTCTACCCTGTCCCCAGTGTTGGCGACAGTGTCCTCGATTTCAAGCTCCGGGGCCGTTTTGGAGACGCGGATACAGCGGGAAAGTCTCAGCTTCCGGTCAAAGATGGTCTCGTCATTCATCTCGCCGTGGATCTCAAAGCAGTCCTCCCCCTCGGTCCACCAGCTGTGCTCCGCCGGGGTGTTGGCGATGGAGCCATGAAGGGGCAATGTCTCGCCCTCGTCCGTGTTGGGGCTTCCCACGTTGTTAAGACCGCAGGTAGTGAGAAATCCGGCGGTAAAGGAGCGCAGCCAACCCGACTCCCGGTTGTCGTAATAGGCCGGCGCCACATAGCCGCAGGGAGACATATAGCTTACATTGACCCCCTTGAAGCGCAGGCGGGAGATGTCGCAGCACCTGTCCGGCACAACGGCCAGGTCAAGTCCGGCGGCGGTGTGGATCTCCAAGAGCTTGAGACCGTCTCCCCTGCCCCCCACCAGCCGGTGTTCCTCCACGCCTTCGATTTGGGAATTATGTCCAATATACGGATTCATTGGTTCTCCTCCATCAGCGGCCTGACGGCGCTGTAAAGCCGCCTGTACCGCTCATAAATTTTCATATACCGGTCGTGGGCGTCGGGGCGCGGACAGTATGTCTCCGTCTCCCGCACCATATGGTTCGCGGCGTCCGCCAGATCCCGGAATGTGCCGACAGCAATACCGGTGAGCATAGCGCTGCCCACAGTCCCCGCGTCGGCGGTCTCAAGGGCGGTGATGGGCATATTGAGGATGTCCGCCTTCATCTGCATCCAGACCCGGCTTCTGGCCCCGCCGCCGGTGGCCCGAAGGCTTGTAAACCGTATACCGGAGCCTGCCAGGGCGTCGTGATTTAAGCGCATCTCATAAGCCACGCCCTCCATGCAGGCCCGGTAAAGCTCTCCCGGTGTGGTGGCGGTGGTGAGGCCCAGGATCGCGCCCTTGGAGCCAGTGTCCATGTACGGCGTTGCCGCGCCGGCGAAGTGCGGGAGCACCAAAAGCCCCGTGGGTCCCTCGCCCTCATATTCCGCTTCCAGCTGCGCGTTAGTCTTCCCCTTACCGAAGGTGTCCCTGGCCCACTGGATTAGAGCCCCGCCGGTGTAGGAGAAGGCGTAGGCCACGTACTTCCCCGGAACCGCATAGGGCACTACGGAGAAATACCCCTTAGCCATCACGCCGATGTCCGGGAGACTGTCGTAAATGGGGGTCAGGCACTCCACCGTCCCAGCCCCGTCCACGGCGGCGGAGCCGTCGAAAACACCCGCTCCCACCGCGGCGGCCACCTGGTCGTGGCTGACGGAGACGACCAGGCAATCCTGGAGGCCCGTCTTGCCCGGTACTGTTTTCCCGGCGGGCGTCCCGGTGGGGACAGGGCGGGAGAAAAGCGCCCGGTCTATCCCGGCGGCGGACAGTATTTCCTCCGACCAAGTAAGCGCGCTTATGTCAAAGGCCATGGTTCGCGTCGCCAGAGAGTAGTCGATCTGCGCTTTTCCGGTGAGGCTCCACACCACATAATCTTCAATTAAAAAGATGTGCCGTGCCTTTTCAAAAACCTCCGGGCGGTGCTTTTTCACCCACATAATCTTTGAAATGGAGTACATCTCATGGGGCGCAAGGCCGGTAATTTGAGCGATCTTTTCCGCGCCAAGCTTTTCTGTGAGTTCCGCGCACTCCTCCACCCCTCTGGGGTCGGTGTAGAGCATGGCGGGCATCAGAGGTGCGCCCTTTTCGTCCACCAATACGCAGGTCTCCCCGAAGCTGGTGACGCCCATGCCAGCGATATCCGGGTACTTGGCCGCCATCTCGCCGATGACGCCGTACACCCCGTCCAGGATGGCCCCGGCGTCGATCTCGTGGCCGCCCAGCCCCCGCCTCACCGGGTAATCCCGGTAGGCCTTGTCCAGACAACTCCCGTTTTCATCGAACACCGTCAGCTTGCAGCCGGTGGTGCCGATATCCAGTCCCGCGATTTTCATTCTTCATCCGCCTCCAAAAATGCCGCGTCCTCCCGGCTCAAGGGTGTCAGGGCCGCGAAGATGTTCTCCGAGAGCCTTGCGGGGTTTGTGGTGCTGACCAGGGCAAAAACATTCATGGGGCTTGAGAACACATACCGCATGGCCACCTGGGGTACGGTACAGTGATCGCGCTTTGCCAGAGTCTCCGCGTTTCGGAGCCTGCGCATATTCTCCGGGCACAGATAGCCCTTCTGTGCAGGCCCGTCCAACGTCTTTTTTGCCGCTTCCTCATCAAAGGATTTGAATCGTCCGCTGAAAAAGCCCCTGCCCAAGCTGGAATAGGCTAGGACGGGCATCCGCGTTTCGGCGTACCAGGCCCTGTCCTCCTCATGCTCCGGGCCTGAGACGGTGACACATCCGCCGCCCCATGGATCGGAGACCTGGCGGGCAAGTCCAAAGTTGGGGCTGGAAACGAAAAATCCTTCCAGACCGTGGGCGGAGGCGTATTCATTCGCCTCCCGGATGCGCTCCACCGTCCAGTTGGAAACGCCGAACACCCGGATCTTTCCCTGCTTTTTGGCCTCATTCAGAGCGTCGATGAATTCCGATACCGGGGTGTTGGGGTCATCCCGATGGAGCAGGTAGATGTCGATATAGTCCGTCCCCAGCGTTTGCAGACTCTTGGCAAGTTCCTTCTCGATTACTTCACGGTTGACCCGGACATTTCCCTTTCTGTCCACATTGCCGCATTTCGTAAGCAGGACCACCCGCTCCCGGTTGTTTCTGGCCAGGACCCAGTTCCCCAGACTTTTCTCCGCGCTTCCGTAGCCTCTCGCGCAGTCGAAAGCGTTGATTCCGGCGGAGAGGGCCGCGTCTAGGATGGCGCCGGCGTCCTTCCCCATGAGCATGGGGAGAATGGCCGTGCCGAAGAAGATACGGGAGACAGGCTTGTCGATTCCCGCGATTTGCCCGTAAGGTGGGGCCGCAATGTCCCCGGTTTCATAGGCGCGTATATTTCTCACATAGCCGGCGATGTATTTATCATGCTCCATGCCGTGAATCCCTTTCCCCGCGGCGTACTCAATGCAGGCCACTCCGTCGAAGCCCTCAGAGACCAGCTTCTCCACAAAGGGACGCAGGGGCACGATCCCTGCCCCAGTGGGGACGGCACGAATACGTTCCCCGTCCTGGCATGCCTCGCCGGTGGGGAAAACGCCCCGAACCACGTCCTTCAGGTGGACCCGGCGAACGCGGTCCTTCAGAGTCTCATAGGCAGCAATTAGGTCGGTATCAGGCTCCGCCACCATAAAGTTGGCGGTATCAAAGACGAATCCAAGTCCGGGGACACCGTCCAGAATCGCGCGGCAGTCGGCAACGCCCGCCAGAGGCTTATGTCTCTGCGGGGTGTCCTCAAACAGCACCTCGATGTCCCGCTCCGCCGCCCGGTTCACCGCCATGGAGAACATCTCTATGGCGCGGGAGAGCATCTCCTCCCGCCGAAGCGCCCGACAGGCCGCCTCGTCCCCGTGCCCGGGAATGACCATCAGAGACCGGACGCCCATCTCACCGCACAAGTCCAGCGCCTCGGTGAGCTTTTCGGGAAATCGCTCCACGTCCTTATAGAAAGGCAGCGGCGCGATGATACATCCGCAGGTGATGCCGGATTCGTCAAACGCTTTTTTCAGGTTATTCACTCCGTAGAGCCGGACCTCGGAGGCCATCAAGTCCACCGTATCGATCCCGTTATCCTTGGCAAGACGGCACAGTTTGGGCCCATCCATCTGCCGTTTCAGCCGCTCCGTCAGAAACGAAAATGTCATCAGAGAGAGCTTCATCCGTCTATCTCCACCCATTCATAGCCCAGATACGTGGTGAAGGCTTCCTTGAGAATGTCCTTGACGTGGCCCTCGCAGATAGAGGTGTGGTGCTTAAAGCCGCCCCGAGCCAATTTGATAAGCTTATTCTGGAGGTCGGGAATCTCCGCCACGCCGCCGCAGCCGAAGAAGGTGTCCTCGATGGGGTCGTCGGTAAATTTGGCCTCAGAAGCATAGACGATGATTTTCCCGTCCTTCGTCTGGCAGTTGGAGATGGTGATGTCCATGGGCTTGATGCGCCCCTCGTTGCAGCCCCAGCCGGAGCCCGGGTCGTTCTTGGCGAACATCTTGTGCTCCGTGACGGTTCCCTTGCCCGCCATCAGGCTCTGGGCCACAGGGCCGCAGTGGAAGAGGATGACCTTGTTTTCGTCGTCCCCGTAGTTGTTGTTCCAGTCGAGGACAGCCGTGGGTCCCTCGCTGGCGAGACTCATAGCCCGCATGGTGATGGCGGAGCACATATCGATCTCGCAGGAGGCCGCGATGCCCCGGTCGTTGAGCTCCGAGAGCAGGACACAGGGGCAGACCCTGAGATACGTCTCCATCTCGTTCCAGCACCGCAGGGCCAGGGCGTCCAGATGATACTCGTCTATGTACTCGTCGATGACCCCACTCACCTTCGCCAGGGTCAGGGCGTTGGCGGCGGGGACACGGGAGAAATCCGTGTAGTTTTTGAGGTGTTCAAGCTTTTCCTCCACAACGGGGTCGTTATCCGTCTTCTCCCCCACCTTGGCAAAGAGCTCGGAAAGGTCGAAGGACTCCACGTTGATCCCCATCTTCTGCATGGCGATCTCATCAAACCGCACGGTCTTGAAGGCGGTGGTCCGGGCGCCGATGCAGCCCAGGTTAAAACGTCTCATGCCGTTGACTACCCGGCAGATGGCGGCAAAGTCCCTCAGATTCTCTTGGAATTTGGGACTCAGCGGATGGACAACATGGGGCTTTAAGACCGTGAAGGGCACGCCGTACTGGGTGAACACGTCGGTGACGGAGAACTTGCCGCAGTAGGCGTCCCGCCGGTGGGCGAAGTCCAGCTTGCCGATCTCGTCGGGGTATGCCTGCATCAAAATCGGCACGCCGGCGTCCTGGAGGGCGGTGATGGCGCCGTTCTCGTCGGCGAAGATGGGCATGGAGAAGATGACCCCGTCGTACTGCCCCCGGTGCTCCCGGAGCCACTTGGCGTACAGAAGCCCCTCGTCCCTTGTCTCCACGCCGCCGTAGCGTGTCAGCTCCTTGTCCATCATGATGTAGTCATAGCCCGCGTCCGTCACGGCCTTCACCATGTCGTCCCGGGCGCCATAGATGAGTTCCCCGGGCATAAAGCCCCGGTTGCAGAAGCACAGCGCAAATGTCATTTTTTTCATATCAGTACTCCTCCCAATTTGATTTGATGAGGATATTGTACCGCACGCGGGTGCGCTCGGAAATGTCAGGAGCCGACTTTGCGGGACTTGTTTATAACATATTTCGATTTTACTTATGGATCATCCATGAAATTTCCCCGCTTCTGCTTGAACTTATGGGCCGGATATGATATTCTTTACGGGAGGTGACAGTTATGGACGAGCGGACCGCGGACAGGCTTGCGAAATTTACGGATCTTCGGGACATTCTGGCTTTTCGCCCCTCCGGGGAGCGGGACTGCTTCTATCAGGAGTCCCTCTGCCCCTTCTTTTTAATGCTCATGCGCGCGGATGCCGCGAGCCCTGAGAGTACGGCGATTTCTGTTTACACCCCCTCAGAGCAGGTAATCCTCCCGCCGGATTACTTGGGCCACGGGCGCACGGAGGACAGCCAGCACCGGCACAACTCCTTCGAGTTCACCTATGTGCTGGAGGGGAGCATGTACCAGCTGGTGGAGGGAAAGCGCTACTACTACCCCGCCGGGAGCTGCTGTCTCATGAATTGGGACACCCTCCACACCGAGGATGTCTCCACCGGCTTCATCTGCGTCTTTCTCTCCGTGACGCGGGAGTATGTGGCGCATCTCATGGGCTGCGGCGACTCTTTGCTGTTTCCGGGAGAGGCTCGTTTTCTGGACAATCTCATTTTCCGATTTTTCCGTGAGAATTTGACGGTCTCCGGCCACAGTCCCGGAGATTTTCTGGATTTTGTCCCGAAAATCACCCAAAACGAACAGGTCGCGCTGGTCCATCAGATTTTTGAAGAGCTTCTCCGCGCCCTGATTTTGCCGTCAACCGGCACATCCTTCCGGCTTGCGGAACTCTTTGTACGCTTTACGGATATACTGGGAAATGCGGACTACTATGTGGCGGAGCATGTGACCGCCCGCAGCGGCATGGACGCACTTCTCTTTGCCCGCATCGACCGCATCCTCTCCGAGCGCCACGGACGGGTAAGCAACCGGGAGCTGGCGGAGATGCTGAACTACAACGGCTCCTACCTGGGCCGCATCGTAAAACGCCACACAGGCAGGAGCCTTTTTGAGTACAGTATGACCTTCTCCATGGACTGGGCCGCCCGGGAGCTTATCTCTACCAATAAATCCGTGAGCGAGATCGCGTCCGAGCTGTCCTTTACCAACCTATCCCACTTCTACAAGCTCTTCCACGCCCGGCACGGCTACACCCCCGGCGAATACAGAGCCATGCGGAAAGCGTGAATCATCTCATTGGGGAGGTTCTATACACTTTTTCGCTTTTTTAGCATTGTGTTGATTTCAATTTTTACCGGGTGGAGCGGGCCGCGCTCGATAATGTCAATCAAGCGATTGACTGCGGCCTCGCCCATGACTGC
>CANQTW010000054.1 GCA_947626845.1 uncultured Oscillospiraceae bacterium
CTCAAATCGCTGCAATATATCGCTTATATTATTTCGTGGAATATCTGGCAGATGGACGGGCTGAAAGGAGTGGTGCCCGACAGTTGCGGAGAACGCAGGATAATAGAGCGCACCATTTTCGGCGATGAAGAACATATATCCGTTTGTCAGGGCTGCCGCAATGACGATATACGCGCCCACAACGGCACATACGCCCTTATCAAAGATTGGAATGCCAAGAAAGGAAAAGAGAAGATTAGATTCATCGACCTTATAAAATAGTTATGCAATATTTTTCGTCATTAAAGCCCAAACTGATTTATGTGTTCCGCATCAACGATGCGGCTCATAAAGGTTGCCTCAAAATTGGTGAGACCACATTCGAGGATGGCGATATTACGTTACAGCCCAACAGTTCTGCGCTGAACAAGGCTGCAAAGAAACGTATCGACCAATACACCCAGACGGCAGCCATTGATTACGACTTGCTTTATACCGAGCTGACAATATTTGTTCGTGATAAGGTGATTGGTGCTTTCAATGACAAGGAAGTACATGATGTCCTTCTTCGCAGCGGTGTAAAGCGCAAGGTTTTCGACCATGTAAACAATGCCAACGAGTGGTTCGAGACCGACCTCAAAACGGTAAAGAATGCTATCGCAGCAGTTAAAGCCGGGAAGAAGTCGTTGCACGCTTCCGAGATTACGATAGACCGCACTCCGATAGATTTCCGTCCGGAACAACGTGAAGCAATAAACAAGACCTTAAAACAGTTTAAGAAAGGCAACCAAATGCTATGGAATGCCAAGATGCGTTTCGGCAAAACGCTGTCGGCATTGCAGGTGGTGAAGGAACATGGCGGTTTCCGCCGCGTACTTATTCTTACCCACCGTCCGGATGTCGAAGTGAGCTGGTTTGAAGAATTCAAAAATATATTCTACGATACACCCGATTTTGCTTATGGCTCCCGAACGAATGGAGAACCTTATACCAACCTTGAAGCAGGCGCCAAACGTGGGGAGTGCCGCTATCTCTATTTCGCCTCGATTCAAGATTTGCGCGGTTCGGAACGGGTTGGCGGCAATTTCGATAAGAATAATGAAGTCTTTGCCACGCTGTGGGATTTGATTATTGTCGATGAGGCGCACGAGGGGACGCAGACAACACTCGGCAAGTCAGTACTGCAAGAACTGATGAAGCCTGACACAAAGGTGCTGCGTCTTTCGGGTACGCCGTTCAATCTGCTCGACGACTTCAAGGAGGACGAAATCTATACGTGGGACTATGTTATGGAGCAGCGGGCAAAGAAGGAGTGGGATTTGCTTCACCCAGGCGACCACAACCCCTATGCGAAGTTGCCGCGCCTGAATATCTACACTTACAACCTCGGTAAGCTGCTGCCGGAGTTTACCGACGAAGATATTGCTTTCAATTTCCGAGAGTTTTTCCGTACCAAAGAGGACGGGACATTTGTCCATGAAAAAGATATTCGGGCATTCCTCAATCTGCTGACGAAAGAGGATGCTGAGAGCCAATATCCGTTTGCCAACGCTGCCTATCGCGATGTATTCCGCCATACACTGTGGATGCTGCCGGGCGTAAAGGAGGCAAAGGCATTGAGTGCGATGTTGAAAGCGCATCCTGTATTTGGGTACTTCGATATTGTCAATGTTGCGGGAAACGGCGACGATGACGAGGAGAACGTAAAGGCGCTGCACATGGTGGAGGCAGCTATCGGTGCCGACCCCGACGAGACGCGCACCATTACACTCTCCTGTAGTCGGCTGACCACTGGCGTGAGCGTTAAACCATGGACGGGCGTGCTGATGCTGTCGGGCAGTTACAGCACTTCTGCGGCGGCATATATGCAGACTATCTTCCGCGTGCAGACTCCGGCGACTATCAACGGTCGGGTCAAGGAAGAGTGCTACGTCTTCGATTTCGCACCCGACCGCACGCTGAAAGTGCTTGCCGAGACAGCCAAGATTTCGACTAAGGCAGGCAAGCAGGGTAATTCCGAGCGTCAGCAGTTGGGCGAGTTCCTCAATTTCTGCCCGATTATCTCGATAGAGGGTTCTAAAATGAGCAACTTCAATGTCGACAATATGCTCCAACAACTCAAAAAAGTATATGTCGAGCGAGTGGTTCGTAACGGATTTGAGGACACTTCGCTCTACAACGATGAGTTGATGAAATTGTCAGATATTGAGATTGCCGAATTCAAAGACCTCAAAGGCATCATCGGTCAGACCAAGGCGATGAAAAAGAGCAATGATATCGACATCAACAGACAGGGGCTGAACAACGAAGAGTATGCGGAACAGCAAAAACTGGAAGCCAAGAAGAAAAAAGACCTGACAGAAGAAGAAAAGGCGCGGCTTGAAGAGTTGAAACAAAAACGCAAAGTGAAGGACGATGCCATTTCCATTCTTCGCGGCATCTCTATCCGTATGCCGCTGCTCATCTACGGCGCGGATATTGTCGACGAGGACAAGGAATTGACGATTGACAATTTTACCCAACTCATCGACCCGCAGTCGTGGGAGGAATTCATGCCGAGGGGCGTAACCAAGCAGCACTTCAATGCCTTTAAAAAGTACTACGACCCCGACATATTCGCAGCCGCAGGCAAGCGCATCCGTCAAATGGTGCGTGCTGCCGACAACCTCACAATCGAAGAACGCATCGAGCGCATCTCAGCCATATTTGCGACCTTTCGCAATCCCGACAAGGAAACGGTGCTGACCCCGTGGCGAGTGGTGAACATGCACATGGGCGACTGTCTCGGCGGTTATTGCTTCTTTAATGAAGACTTTTCGGAACCGATTGCTGAGCCGCGGTTAGTAACGCAGGGGACGGTAACGGAGGAGGTATTCGCTGCAGACAGTTGTTTGCTGGAAATCAATTCGAAATCGGGACTTTACCCGCTCTATTTAGCATACAGCATCTACCGCATGCTGCTGCGCGATACCAAGCCCGCTCCCGAAAGCCTCAAAGACCATTTGGCACTTTGGGACAAGGCGGTTGCCGAACACATCTTCGTCATCTGCAAAACCCCTATGGCGAAGTTGATTACGCGCCGCACGCTTGTGGGATTCCGCAAGGCGAAGGTGAATACCCGCTACTTTGAGGTCCTGATCAATCAAATCAAAAACAAGCCCGACAACTTTATTGCAAAAGTGGTGAAAGGCAAATCATTCTGGAAAACAAACGAAAACGATAATATGAAATTCAAAGCAATAGTCGGCAATCCTCCGTATCAAGATATGGGTGGTAGTGGTGGTACAAATGACGCTCCTATCTATCAAGAGTTTTGCATGATAGCATCTCGAATTAAACCCAATTATGTTTCCTTGGTAATTCCTTCTCGTTGGTTTACTGCAGGTAGAGAGAACTTATTAGGAAACTTCCGGTTTAAGATGCTGAAGAGTGGAAACGTCTCTAAACTAATTGCTTATAATAATAGCCGTGATTTATTCCCAAACGTAGAGATTAAAGGTGGTATTTGTTATTTCCTTGAAGATTTAGCCTATTCAGGTGATTGCGATTATACTCTAATTAACGGCAATTCTATTCAAAATGATAGCATTAGTTTAGGCTCTTTCGATGTTCTTATACGCGAGCCTAAACTCGCAAAGATTGTTGCAAAAATTTCCTCTAAACTGATTCGAGGAGTAGACACTATTATATCTTCTGATACTCCATTCGGCGTACCGACCAAGCCGACCAATAATGCAAAAGAAAAATTTAGTGTTAGCGAGACTCCATCATCATCTCATAACACTGTTCTTTTTGTTATTGAAGACCTTAAACGTAAAACCCTTTTTGTAGATAAATCTGCTATAAAAAAGAATACTCAAGACATAGATAAACATAAGGTATTTGTTCCTGAGGTTGGTGGTTCTGGCAATGATACAAAGATTTTAGGAACCCCTGAATATGCAGCTCCTAATTCAGTTTGTAGTCAATCGTATTTATATGCACCTTTTAATTCTGAAATTGAAGCTAAAAACTTCATTAAATATCTTCGCACGAAGTTTCTTCGTGTTCTTGTTTCAGCTATAAAAATTACGCAACACGCTACAAGTCGCGTTTACAGATATGTTCCCATACAGGACTTCACAGGAAATAGTGATATAGATTGGAGTAAGCCCATAAGTGAAATCGACACGCAACTGTACGCGAAATACGGCTTATCCTCCGACGAAATCGCCTTTATCGAATCCATGATTAAACCAATGGAATAACTGCAAAAAAACTCCATATGAAATACGGAAGTAAAAAAATAAGTAAAGCCGGCAATATTGCTTTGACATCCAGTGATAAAAATGAGGTTGATTATGCCATTAGTATTATTGACGATTGGAGATCATTGCACCTCGTCGTATTAAATGAGTTGCAAAATTTTATAGTGGATCTTTTGATACGACATAATATTCATGGATTCTCCGTTTCGCAAAGACTAAAGCGATTGTCATCTATTTTGAATAAGTTGGATAGAAATCCGCAGTCTGGACTTGGAACAATGCAAGATATTGGAGGGCTGCGTATAGTCGTACCTAATATGAGTAGCCTTAATAAGGCATTGAATTTTATTACAAAGAATATTCCAGACTGTTTTGAGTTGACAAAAGCGCCTATAAATTATATAGAAGTGCCAAAAGAAGTGAGCGGTTATAGAAGCATCCATTTTGTCTACAAGTATCTTTCATTAAATAATGATATTGATGGAATGAAGATAGAATTACAATTAAGGACAAAACTGCAACACTCTTGGGCAATGGCAGTGGAGACGGCGGAACTAATAACAGGAACCGCCTTAAAATCTAGTCAAGGAGATGAAACTTGGATAACATTTTTCAAAATAGTAAGTTCTCTTTTTGCAATTAAAGAGAGAACGCCCATTCTTAAGGAACATTCGGAAATGCAGTACAAAATGAAGGATTTAATGATACAATTATATTCAATCAATATTGACCATCATTTCAATGATACTTTGAAAGCACTTAGGGCGACCAATACCATTGCGAAAAAAGAGAATTATACAGATGGTTACTATATATTAAACATAGACTTCAATAATAAAAGAATTCTTATTAAGGCTTTCCCTAAAGAAAATGAACAACAAGCGTCCGCGTGCTATTCTCAATTAGAAAAGGAGGTAGAAAAAAATAATAACGCCGTTGTTCTTGTTTCAGTTCCCAAAATGCAAGAACTACAAGAAGCTTATCCGAGTTACTTTTTGGATACAAGCGAGTTTCTAACGGCGATTGATACAATGATGGCTAATTGCAAAACAAGAGGATGGGTAAAATAGAGTCTTAAATTGAATAACGACCTTTAGGGATACTGATAAAATTTGTTTCTCTTGGATATCTAATCAGAAATCTCTTATTGTCGAAACTTAACAATGACTGAGAACAGAATATCAAAAGTATATGAAATGATATGAACTTTATATGGACGACAACAAAATAATCATCTACCAAGACGACAACGAAGTAACGTGAGTATCTGTTCGTTTTGCCATGATATGAATTATAACTTTAAGGACATGATAACGAAAGATGAAATACAAACCCTGCTGCATAGTACGGAAACTTACCGAATAGAGCGAACCATATCGACCGGCAATATGGACAAGTTCTGCGAGGCGATTTGCGCTTTTGCCAATGACCTGCCCGATTCGCGCAAGAAGGGGTATTTGTTTATAGGAGCGAACGACGACGGCAGTTTGTCGGGATTGAAGGTAGATGATGCTTTGCTTAAAAAGATTACCGCCATTCGGTCGGACGGCAACATTCTGCCGTTACCTGTGATGACGGTCGATAAAGCAGTGTTTCCCGAAGGCGACTTGCTGATAGCGGAGGTTTCGCCGTCGCTGCTCCCGCCGGTTCGTTATCGTGGCAGAATATTCGTCCGCATCGGGCCGAGACGGGATATTGCCGGCGAAGCAGAAGAACGTCTTCTGACAGAGCGTCGTACCGCTTATATGGCGACCTTCGATGCGACACCATGTCTGGGTGCTACGCTCGATGATTTGAATCTGGACTATATCAAAGACACCTATCTGCCGTCGGTCGTAGATGCGGATATATTGAGTCGGGACAAACGGGATATAAAAGAACAACTGGCATCTGTCCGTCTGTACGACCGCACACACGATTGCCCCACCTATGCAGCCATCATTCTGTTCGGCAAGAATCCCCGCTATTATATGCCCGGAGATTTTGTGCAGTATGTGCGTTTCGCAGGCAAAGAGAAAGGCGGCGAAGTGCTTAATGAGAAGCGTTTTCAAGGTCCGTTGTACAGTATGCTGCCGGCGTTGGAGTCGTTTGTCGGCGATGCCATTATCACACAACGTCCGGTAAGCGCCAGCCTTTTCAGGGAAAAGACAGTTATCAATTATCCCAAGAACGCATTAAGAGAGTTGATTATGAACGCCTGTATGCACCGCGACTATCAATCCAATATGCCGATTCGCCTGTATCAGTTCGATGACCATGTTGAGATTATGAATGCCGGAGGTCTGTACGGCGAAGCCCGCCCGGAAAACTTCCCTATGGTGAATGACTACCGCAACCCGATTGTGGCAGAGGCAATGAAGGAAATGAAGTATGTCAATATGTTCAATCAGGGTGTGATGCGCGTGCAGGATATGTTGCGCGAAAACGGCAACGAAGAGGCGGAGTTCGATGTGTCAAAACTGACAGTCTTCTGTGTCAATGTTTTCTCAAATGAAGATAGAGTTTCGCAAATTACTACCCAGAAAACTACCCAGAAAACTACCCAGAAAACTACCCAGAAAACTACCCAGAAAACTACCCAGAAAACTACCCAGAAAACTGCCCAGAAAACTGCCCAGACAACTACCCAGACAACTACCCGGACCCTGTCCGAAGTGCAAATAGCTATCCTTGAATATATACGTAGTCACCCTAACGCAAGTCGCAAAGAAATTGCCGCAAATATACGCGGCATCACTGAAAATGGGGTGAAATATCATATTCAGAAACTGCAAAAGCAAGGAATTATCAAACGTGTGGGAGCCGATAAGGGCGG
>CANQTW010000055.1 GCA_947626845.1 uncultured Oscillospiraceae bacterium
GCTCGGTGTCTCCTTTTAAATAGATATTAGTATGACTTGGCTATCCGAAAAACAGCCGGACGTGCGTCCGGCTGTTTTTCCCGCACGTTCCCCTTGTCGGAAAAAGCCCGTCAGGGCTTTTTCCGACAGTTCACGCGAAGAGAACGACAGAGAGTAGGTAGAGCGCCAGCATATGTACGGGGTAGAAGGCGTAGCAGGCGTACTGGAGCTTTTTGGAGTGCGGCCCCTGCTTGCCGTTGTAGAGGAAAATGGGGATCAGCGCCAGGACGGCGAAGCCCTGCTCCGGCAGGAGGAAGGGACGGCCAAACAGGGTCAGATCATAGACAAGGCCGCCTATAAGCTCCCAGTTGATATACCAGATGCCCAAAATCTCCCCGATCCACCCGAATCGCTTGCCGTGGAAGAGGTAGAAGATCAGCACCGTGGCCACGCCGTAGCCGAAATAGTCCACAAAGGTCACAAAGCCCAGGAGATACGAGACAATAAACGCCGCCGCTAAAATGACCCAGTACCATACCTTCCCCAGGGTCCTGCCCCACTCAATGACCGTCATCGCCAGGATGGCGATGCAGAAGGTGAACATCACATTCTGATGGAAGGGGAAGATCAGCCCGCCCTCGGCCATCAGGTTGAAGGGCAGCTCGGAGATCAGCGCGAAAATAAACACGCGCTTTAAGTACTTTTTCCGACTGTGGGTGTGCCGGAACCCCTCGGCGATCTGAAAAGCGAAGATGGGAAAGGCCATCCGCCCGATGCACGTAAGCCAGGTCCAGCCTGACGGCGCGATGGTGGCCCAGGCGTGGTCGCAGAGCATCAGCGCCATGGCGAGGCACTTGAGCGTAAAAGCGTCCAGGAAACGAAAATCTCTCTTTTTTTCTGCCGGCTCCATATCTGCCGCCCCCCTTGTCGGATAACATCATTTTACAACCTCTCCGCCCTTTTTTCAACGGTGATTTGACACCGCGGCGGAGAGACCTTATAATATCAATGGATAAAAAGGGGCGTGGAAGCGTGATATTGCGCGAATCCGTCCGCACGCCGCACGGAAAATCGGGACGGAAAAAGTATTTTGCGGTATAACATACTCGAAAGGAGTGAGCGGTATGGACTGGATCGACGGAATCCAAAGGGCGCTGGACTACATCGAGGCGAACCTGACGGAGGAGATAGACTACGACAGGGCCGCGCGCGAGGCCGCGTCGTCAAGCTATCACTTCCAGCGGGTGTTCAGCATCCTGTGCGGGTACACCCTGGGCGAGTATATCCGCAGCCGCCGTTTGGCGCTGGCGGGGGCGGAGCTGGCCTCCGGCAGGATGAAGGTCATCGACGCGGCCCTGAAGTACGGCTACGACAGCCCTGACAGCTTTGCCAAGGCGTTCAAAAAGTTCCACGGCGTCCTGCCCAGCGAGGCCCGCGGCGCGACCCTCCGGTCCTTCTCCCCACTCCGGATAAAATTATCTTTAGAAGGAGCGAGTATGATGAACTATAAAATCGAGGAAAAACCCGCGCTGACCCTGATCGGCTTCAAGCGCCGCTTCCAGGGCGCCCCCGTGAACAGGCGCGACCAGGACTACGACATGTGGGTCAGCACCCGCGTCAACCAGTACATCCTCCAGGGCCTGGCCCCGGATCGGGAGACCATGTATGAGGTCGTCAAAAACCAGGACGACGACGGCTACGACTTCTACATCGCCTGGGAGCTGACCCCCATCGACACCGATAATCTGGCGGAGACGCTGAACGACCCGGACATTGCCGCCAGATTCGAGAGGATCGATATCCCCGCCGGCCTTTACCTGGTCTGCGAGACGGAGAGGTGCAAATATCCCACCCAGATATACGACGATTTCCGCCTCCGCGTGGCCAATGAGGTCCTCCCCGGCTCCGGCTACGAGCTGGATGACCGCCCGGAGGTGGTCAAGTCCCACTGGTTCTACCGCTACGGCGACGAGGCGTACAACTCCAGCCGCTATATGGAGCTCTGGCTGCCCATCGTGAAAAAGTGACCCCACGGACCGGAAAAACCGAAATAGCCTATGCCTCCCCCGAACCATTTTCGGGGGAGCGTTTTATTGCTTCCGCTTCGCGATCTCCTCATGCAGATAGCCCAGGGCGTCGGAGAGGGTGCCGATCCGGTCAATGAGGCCCGATTCCACCGCCTCCTCGCCGTAGATGACGGTGCCTACGTCGGCGGCCAGCTCGCCGGTTTTCAGCATCAGCTCCGTAAAGCGCTCCCGCGTGATGCGGGAATTTTCCGTGACGAACCGGACGATCCGCTCCTGGATCTTCCCGAAATAGTTGTAGGTCTGGGGCACGCCGATGACCACCCCCGTGAGCCTGACCGGGTGGATGGTCATGGCCGCCGAGGGCGCGATCATGCTCATTTTCGCCGCCACGGCCAGGGGCACGCCGATGGAGTGGCCGCCCCCCAGCACCAGGGACACCGTGGGCTTTGACATGCCGGCGATCAGCTCGGCGATGGCCAGCCCCGCCTCCACGTCGCCGCCCTGGGTGTTCAGCAGGATGAGGAGGCCGTCGATGTCCTCGGCCTCCTCGATGGCCGCCAGCTGGGGCAGGACGTGCTCGTACTTGGTGGTCTTGTTGTCCGCGGGCAGCAGTTGGTGCCCCTCGATCTGCCCCACGATGGTCAGACAGTGGATGGTCCCCCGTCCTGAACGGACGGTGGAGGAGCCCATGTCCTCGATCTGATCCTTCTGGTAGATTTCCTCCGGCTTTTTGGGCTGGCTGTCCGGCTCGTTGGACACCGGCGCGGTCATATCCTTCTCTGTTTCCAAAAACTCTCCCCCTTTTAGGTAAGCTTGCCCCAAGGGGGATACTATTATGAATTTCAGCTTGTCAAAAAGTTCAAATTCGATATTTTTTCCGGCGACATGTGCGTCGGAAAAAATCCCGCACGTTCCCCTTGACATCGAAAGCCCGTTAGGGCTTTCGAGCCAGTTTGCCGTCATCTCCCGCGCTTTTCCACGTCCTTCTCTATGCGGGCCTTCCAGTCCTTCGCCATGGGCGCGCCGGCGCGGACGTGGGCCACAGTCTCGGAGATCACGTCGAAATTCAGCGCCGTGCCCCGATGATCGGCCTTGTAGGTGACGGCGTTGCGGGCGCTGATGCCGAACCGCGCCGCCTCTCGAATCGCGTCGATGTTGGCGCCCAGGAAGATGAACTCCCACCCGGCCTTCTGCCTCTCGTCAATGAGGCCGCGCACCCGTTCATAGCTGTACTCTCGGCTGGCGTTCTCCATCCCGTCGGTGGTGATGATCACCATGGTCTTCTGGGGCACGTCCTCCGGGCGGATGTACCGGTGGACGGCGGCGATGTGCTCCACGGTCATCCCCACGGTGTCCAGCAGGGCGGTGGTGCCCCGGACGCAGTAGGCCCGTGCCGTCATCTCCGGCACATCGGCGATCTTCAGCCTGTCGTGGAGGGTCACCGCGTCCTGGTCGAAAAGCACCGTGGTCACAAAGGCCTCTCCGGCCTGGGCCTTCTGCTTGGCCAGCATGGCGTTGAAGCCCCCGATGGTGTCGCTCTCCAGCCCCGCCATGGAGCCGCTGCGGTCTAAGATGAATACAAGCTCGGTTATGTTGTTTGTCATTTTTCATGACCTCCCTTTCCTTGATGTGCCCATGATAGCAGAGAAACGGGAGGAAAAGGTCGCCTGAAAAGCGACATTTCAAGCTGTCGGAAAAATATCTGGATTTCGCGTCTTTTTTGGCTCACGCCCCGCCCAGAAGCGGCTGGTCGTAGCGGAACAGCGTCTCGTTCAGCGCGAAGATATCGTAATTTTTGTTTTCGATGTAATATTCCACGATGATGTCCATGACGCTGGCGTGGGTCAGCGAATACCCGGCCCTGCCGATGAGGTCGCGGGTGGCGTCCAGATCAAGTCTGAGGGCGAAGGCCAGGGCCAGCGCCGTGGTCTTGGAGGGGCGGTAGGCGGGGTTGGATCGGATTTTGGAGAAGAGCTTCCTGTCGATATTGGCGGCCTTGTATACCTCCGCGTCCTTCCGCCCGCTCTCGTCGATGAGCCGCAGGAGCGTCTCGGAAAATCCGGCGTCCGCTTTCTTCAGCATGTCCTCCAGGCTTTTGGCCTTCCTGACCGGCGCGGCGGCTAAGACTCCGGCGGCCCCAAGGGGCGCCCGCACCGCCTTCGGCGCGGAGGATTCCGCCGCCGAGGGGGGACAGCGGTCATAGCTTACGCCGAAAAGCCCGCCGTTCCCGGTGTACCGTCGGGCGATGTACTGGGCCAGCTCCACGGAAAAATCCGGCTCCAGCCGTTTCGGCGGGACGTATATGGTGATGTCCGCCTCATGGGAGGCGAGATAGATGCTGGCGGCCCGGACGGCGACCCGCAGGGAGCGCTCCGCGGTGAATCCGGCGTCCAGCCCCAAAAGGCCCGTCTCCGCGCCGCGGCGCGGCCACCCGGCCTCCCGTTCAAAGAGGCGCAGATAGGCCTCCGTCAGCTCCGGCTCGTCTCCGGCCTCCAGGCGCGGGAGCGGCTCTGTCGCGCCCGCCTCCCCGCGCAGCAGCTTCAGCGGCATTCACTCACCCCCTGAGATATTCCAAAATCTCCTGGGCGTTGGTGTCCGGCTTGGCGTTGGGGAAGACCTTCTCAATGACCCCGTCGGGGCCGATGACAAAGCTGGTGCGCACCACGCCCATGGACACCTTGCCGTAGTTTTTCTTTTCCTGCCACACCCCAAAGCCCTCGATGGCGGCCCGTTCCGGGTCGGAGAGCAGGATAAAGGGCAGCCCGTTCCTCTCCGCGAAGCGGGCGTGGGAGGCCGCGCTGTCCCGGCTGATGCCGATGACCGGCATGTTCAGCGCCTGATACTGCCCCCAGGCCGCGGCGAAGGCGCAGGCCTGACGGGTACACCCCGGCGTGGAGTCCTTGGGATAGAAATAAACCACCACCCGGCGGCCCCTGAAATCCGACAGCGAGACGCTGTTCCCGTCCTTGTCCGAAAGCGTGAAGTCCGGCGCTTTCATCCCTTGCGTGAGCATAAGAGACCCTCCCTGAAAGTAAAATGATGACTGGCAGGGCATTCCCCTGTCCGGTTCGATACCGGTAGTATAATACACCGGCCCTAAAATGTCAAAAACTCCGGCGATAAATGGAAGGAAAAAGAATTTTTAGCCATAAGATGGATAAAACGGGCCAAAATTAACGAATCGTTAATTTTTCGGCCATTGAAATTCCCCGTCCGGTTTGTTATCATAAGGGGCGCTTATCGCGTTGACGGTCAAAGCGCGCCTCCTTCGAGTAAAAATCGCCGTGGCCGCCAGGATGACGCCAAGGGCTTACAGAGGTGAGAACTCATGGGAAAATCAGCCGCCGTGAGGGGCTGCTTTAAACGGTTTACGGAAAAACTGGCCCGCGCGGTGGAGGAGCACCCCGTCGTCACCACCGCCCTTTTGGCCTTTTTGGAGACGCTGGTCATCGAGATGGCCTCCCGCCACTCCCTGATCCGCGGGCTCGTGTTCCTCTTTACCCACCCGCTGAACTTCGCCGCGGGGATGTTCATCGTGCTGTCCACCCTCTCCCTGGCGCATCTTTTCAAAAAGCGCTCCTTCTGGCTGATCCTGTTTTCCGGCTTCTGGCTCCTGTGCGGCTTTGTCAACGCCGGAATGCTCTTTTTTCGGGTGACGCCCTTCAGTCCCACCGACCTTACGCTGATCCCCTCGGCCACCGCCATCTTCACCATTTACCTGGAGGTCTGGCAGATCGTCCTGCTGGTCCTGGTCCTCGCCGCGGTGATCTCCGGCCTTGTGCTGGCCTACATACACGCCGTCAAGCACCCCGTCCGCCTTCGGATGGCCTCGGTGCTCATCGCCGGCTCCGTCCTGCTGGCGGTGGGGGCGTACAGCCTCACGGTGGTGGGCCACGAGGAGTCGCGGGAGAAGTCCTTCGCCAATATCGCCGACGCCTACTCCCGTTACGGCTTTGTCTACTGCTTCACCACCGGCGCCTTTGACCGGGGCGTCTCCCGTCCCGACTTCTATTCCCGTTCCGCCGTCAACTGGATGGTGGGCAACCTGAAGGAGGAGGCACAGCCGGAGCTCCGGCCCAACATCCTCTTTGTCCAGCTGGAGTCCTTCTTCGACGTCAGCTACCTGGATGACGTGGAATTTACCGAGAACCCCATCCCCAACTTCACCCGCCTGCGGGACGCCTTCTCCTCCGGCTTCCTCACCGTCCCCTCCGTGGGCGCCGGCACCGCCAACACGGAGTTTGAGGTGCTGTCCGGCATGAGCCTGGACTTCCTGGGCCTGGGGGAGTACCCCTACAAGACCACCCTGCGGGATCAGGCCTGCGAGACCGTGGTGTGGGACCTCAAGAGCCTTGGCTACACCGGCGAGGCCATCCACAACAACACCGGCACCTTCTATGACCGGGACAAGGTCTTCGCCCAACTGGGCTTTGACAGCTTCACCTCCATCGAGTACATGGACGGGGTGGAGTTCAACCCCATCGGCTGGTGCCGCGACAGCATCCTCACCGGCGAGATCCTCAAGGCGCTGGATTCCACGCCGGGCCAGGATTTCGTCTTCACCATCACCGTCCAGGGCCACGGCAAATACCAGCGCGGCGTGGACAGCGAGGACATGGAGGACCTGGACGTCACCTGGGCCGGCGAGCCCGACGAGCAGGAGGCCCTGGCCTACTATATGTCCCAGCTGTCCGAGACCGACGCCTTCATCGGCGACCTTGTCTCCGCCCTCTCCCGCCGTGCCGAGCCCACGATCCTGGTGCTTTACGGCGACCATCTGCCCTCCTTCTCCATCGGCTCCGACCAGCTGGAGAACGGCGACATCTTCCAGACCGAGTACGTCATGTGGAC
>CANQTW010000056.1 GCA_947626845.1 uncultured Oscillospiraceae bacterium
CTAGTTACTACTCTTTTGGGCTACTTCTTTCGCAAATTTTCTCTTATTGCATTCTTGACTTCACACCATTAGACTTGGCAACACACAATACCGCAGAGGAGTGAAAAAGTCGAGAGAAACCGTATCGGCAAAACGGAGAAACCGCGTGTGATACGGCTTTTGGAAGGGCTTTATACTTGTTGGCTTTCGTCTTGTTAATACTATTCCCCTCCCCAAAATTGCAGGGGATCCCCCGCAGAATTTGAGGGCCTCTGGTCTGGATTTCTGATTCGCTTGATGGTGTATGGCAGAGGGAAAAAGCTTATTTTGCCTACTGCGTCCAAATTATTGGCACCTTTCTTCTCCGTATTCACGACCACCTTTTGGCGGCGGAATGCTCGACGTCACGCTTTGGCGAATTTGACTTTCCCTTGTAATCGCTCAACACGTCGTTTCAGTTGACATGACTTACCTCTGACTATAAAAGCGCATGTAGAGTTGACAATGGCGTTACAACGCGTTTGCAATTATCTTGCGCCTTTGCTTTTATTTGATGTATAAAGTTTCTTTGCCTTGAGAGTTTACTTTCTCAATAAACAATCATCCGCGAAAAATACAACGCCCATAACGGAAGACCGGTCGATTTGCCGTCACGTAAATTCCGAGAAATTCGGGAATTTGCACTTGACGGCCGAAGTCGGCCAGTTTTAGCATGTTTATGGAAGGAGAAAGAGAAAAAATGATTTGTGCGGAAGGTGCCTTAAGGACGGTGGGCGAGGTGGAGATGCTCACCGGGATCCCCCGACGACGGGTGAAATACTTCATCGAGCGGGGCATCCTGCACCCGTGCGGCCGGTCGGAAGGCGGATATTGGCTGTATAACAGCGACGACATTGAACGTCTTCGCATCGTGTGGCTTTACAAGGAGCTGGATTACCCGGACAGCGCGCTGAAGGATATGCTGTCCAACCCGGATTTTTCGGCGCTTGCGGAGCTGAACCGGCAAATAGAGACGCTGGCCGGAAAGCAAAAGCTGTGCGAGAAGAAAATCTGCGCCGCGCGGCTGGTGAGGGAATGGCTGACCCGGGAGGAGTCCCCTGATTATGAGGTGATGTGCCGGGAGGTCCGGGCGATCATCGACGGCGAGAGTCTTGAGATCCGTTCTGTTTCAGAATGAAAATATTTGGAGGTCATAACATGAAAAAACTGATAGCTCTGATGGTAACCTTGACGCTTTTGGCGTCCTCTTTGGCATCCTGCGCCCAGGTGCTTCCCCATGAGGACAGCGCGGGCCGTGAGGAGACCCAAAACGCAGCGGAAAACGCATCTGACAGCACGGACGCAGGGGATACCGCACAGGACACCGTCCAGGGGGAGGAGGATACCGCGCCGCTCCCCACGGAGCCGCCGGAGGTAAACGGCGGGGAGATCGCGGAGACAGTCCTTTTCGACGACAGGGATGTGAAGATCACCGCCACCGAGCTGAAATCTACCGGCGCGCGTGTGGGCCTGACTCTGCTTCTGGAGAACAACACAGACAAAAACCTTAAGTTCCTCAGCGGCACGTTGGGATACTCCGCAAACTCCGTCAACGGATGGATGATAGAGGGCGGCTACCTCAATACCACGGTGGCGGCGGGCAAAAAGAGCCGCGAAACGGTTTATCTGGACGGCGCCAGCTTGGCACTGCTGGGCATATCGGATATCGCCGATATCTCCATCGCCGTGGAGATCGAGGATGACAACTACAACACATATCTAAGGACGGGCCCCATGGAATTAAGAACATCCCTGGCAGACGGTTATGAATACACACTGGACACATATCGCAAAGCAGTTGACGAGGGGGTTCTGAATGCCAACGGTATGGACCTCTTAATAATTGATGACACGATGGAATATGACTATCACGGTATCCGCGTCCTTTCCCAAGCGCTGGTTAAAAACAGCTCAGACTCGTTTGTTCTTCTCACTGAACTGGAAAACATGTCCGGTGAAGATATAGACGTCTTCAGTCAGGGCTTCTCGGTAAACGGGATCGTTGTCCAGGGCTCGCGCTGGTCTACGGACACTGTGCTGTCGGGAAAAAGGGCGTTGATGGTGGCAAATCTTTCGGACATGCTGGATAAGAACATTTGGGAACTGATCGGACTTGGCGAGGTTGGTAAGGTTGATTACAGCCTCGGGATAGAAAACACGGACGGAGATGACATCATGGATGCGAAGACGATTTCCCTGACGGTTCCCGGAGCAGTGAAGGACGTGGACACTTCCGGCACTGAACTGTATAACGGAAATCATATACGCATCGTCAACAAGGGCTTCACAGAGGACAGCCTTTCGTTCAGTGACGATCTGCATCTAATCCTGCTCCTGGAAAATGGCGCCTCCGGCAGTATCGTGGTCAGTGACGTATATGACAGTATGTCCGTCAACGGGTTTATGGCCGACTGCATCTTCTATAACACCACCGTTCCCGCCGGCTCCGTCGCCGTGGCAGATATTGAGATCAGCTCGCGCACCCTGGAGGACATCAAGGTAACATCGATAGAGGACATTGAAGAACTGGAGATCACGCTGTCGATCCGGGACGCGAAATATCATGAGATCGCCTCACCGACGGTCAGAGTGGAGAAGTAGACATCGGAGGATCGAGCGACGCCCTTATAGTCCGTCGCTCGCATGCCAATGCGCCGCTTGCCGGGAGTCAAGCGGCGCGTTGGGGTTTATTTATCTTTTTTCGCCTTTTTTGTTGCATGGTGTCAGATTTTATGTATAATAAAAGATATTAGGCGGTCAACCGCCGAAAAAGGGAGTTGGGAGAAGCAGATGAAAAGATTACTTGTTGCGTTGATGGCTCTGTCTGTAATGTCGTTGATCGCGGGCTGCTCCAGTGAAAAACTCAATGCCTATATTCAAAAGAAAGCAGCTGACAGGTCTGACATTAAGAACACAGAGGAATACAAAACGTATGAGGAGCTTCTGAAATCCGGAAAGCTGGATGAGGAGGGGCGGTATAATCCTTCGCTTGGTGGGGACAGCATCACAGACGATCACTCAGAAAAAATTAATGTCACCTTCGCCAGAAACAGCTTTATCAAGGTATTTTACTATGCGGATCCGGAACGTACCGTCCCGATTGATCCCGCGGACTGCTGGCTGAAGCCGGGTGATTCCATATACGCTCCTCAAATCGAACTATCTAACTCAAACAGCCACTATGTCTTTTCCTGTTTCCACATCATCTATGATGAGGGAGATGAAGCAGATGTAGAGCCCGGCGACGGTGGATTCCTTTTTACTGTGCCGGAGGATTATGCGGGTGAGCGTATCTCTGTTATGCCTATGGGGAAATATTTGCCCCGTGTGATTTCCCTGAACGACTACTATTTGGCGGCTGACGGCAAAAAGGTGGAGCTGAGCGGAAAGTGGACAGTCAACGGGAAGTCGGTGATTGTAGACTGCGCCGATGTGAACTCAATCTCACCGTGTACTGTTACATATGATTACGGTGAGTATGCCGATGACTATTACTTTGTGAAGGGTGCTCCTTCCGTGAGCGAGGTCGGTACGGATGTGAGCTTTAACGACGATGGCTCCGACACCTTCAGCGTGGAGATGCATCAATACATCATCGTGTCGATTGACAACGTTGACTATAACATTTTCCATCGGAATATCATAAAATCGGTCAGTGCCAATGGTGAATCAGATCAGGAAATCAACGTAAAAGCGGGCAATATACGCCTTGACAAGCGGCGATGCGGCGATCAAATCGTGATTCGGGTGGACAGCGATTACAAGGTGGGATCCCCGGAGCTCTCCGTTTCGGAACCCGTGTCCCGGGACGGCGGAAGCGTTTCGGAGTATCGCGTCACAATACCCGATACAGTGGAAACATTGCTTACTGTCACAGTCGGTAAAATAACAGCTACATTGGATAAATTTGCCGCTCCTTCCATTTCCAACGCATCGCTGGTGGTAACGGACAGCTCCGGCCGGGTGCTTCAAGCGGGAGACGAGGTGGACGACAACGAGAAGCTCACCGTGGAAATCCGGCCATCCGCCGGGTATTATGTTACAGGTAAAAATGTGAAGAATGACGTTTACCAGGACACAATGAAGTATAGGGACTATATCGACGATATTGACGATATCATTGACAAACACGAGGTGAAGAAGCTGATTCGCGTGACGCTCTCTCCTTCCGATGACTTCGGGACGTGTGTGTATTCCGTCAGCGGCAAGGAAGTCAGTGTAACCGCAGCTCTCCATGAGGGGGATAAACTGAAGCTCACCTACACGGTGAAAGACGGTTATAAGCTTGACCGATGGTTTTTGGCAAGCAAAACGAAATATACGGACAGCCTCACGATCACAGCGGACATGGACGGGAAAACCCTTGGACGGCAGGATTTTGAGGAGGCCGCCGCGCTGAAAATCGTGGAAAAGTGAGGAGGGGAAAAGAATGAAATTCCTGTCGGAATTAATGAAAAAAATGAAATTTCCGGAGTATATCTTTCTGGCAATCGTCGCTTCTTGTGTTATTTTGCTTTTGATTTACCTGGTTCCGGCGGAGAATAGCGCAAAGGAACTGGGCGCCGGTGTCGGAGGTACTGCCGGTAAGGTGGTGGGCACGGCGGTGGGAACCTATGACGCCTTTATCGGTGGTGAGGGTGATTATTGGCAGGGCCGGGAGAACGGCAAGGCAGAGGGGCTTAGTGCCAAAGATACGGAGGCGAAGCTGAACTCCATTATAGTCGGTACCGGAAAGCTCCAGGTTCTGGTCGCCGGGCTCACGCTTGACGATATGCACGGGGACAGCGACAAATACAAGGCGCTCTACATACTGACCGGTGAGGCCATATATACGGTGGATTTGGGTGCGGCGCAGATTGACGTTGAGCATCAGGTGATTCGTGTGCCCCGACCTGAGGGAAGACTGATTATTGACGAATCCAGAACGGAAAAGCTGGCGGAGTATCAAAAGAAAGGCTTTTTGAGCATCGGGGACGGCAGTACCGAGGAGGGCATCACGGCCTATATCAACTCCATTGCACAGCTCAAAAAAGAGAGCGAGGAAAAAATCAGGACAGATCCTACTCTCCTGGAGCGGGCAAAAACGGCGGCAGTTAATCAAATCGGGGAGTTGACAAGGCAGATAACCGGCAATGCTTAATATGACGGCAGAGGGTGAAGATATGAAGGATATGAATAAGCCTGAGAAAATCGATTTTAGTGCGTCGCGCGACCCCTGGGACAATACCAGTGAAGCAAAGAAACCGGCGAATCCTTGGGGCGATGATTTCCCAGAGGAGCGCCTTCTGACACTCAAACACCGCGATTCGATGAAGCAGAAGGATATTCAACCGGAGCAAATCAAATTGGAGAGGCAGGAGGTACGCCAACCAAAGAAGAAAAAGAAGAGTATTATCATCGGTGCGGTATCATTTCTTTGTACCATTGCGGTCATTGTTGGTGCGGTGATGTTTCTGGAACACATCATCAGCTCTGCCGAGAGGGCCGCATTGGATGCTTTTTCAGCGGAGAAAGATAACACCGCGCAGGAGCTTCGGGAGAAATACTACACCATGGGCTTTGAATCGGCGGAGGCGGCCAACCACGTCTCCAACAGGGTGACCATTACCATCGAGAAACTGGTGGAACGTCGAAGCCTTGAGGTTATGACCGTCGAGGACACGGTGTATGAGATCATGGACGCCAAAGATCAATCCTGGCTCAAGGTGCAGGGCTTGGGTGTGTATTCCGTGAATCTGATGCCTGCTGAATTCCTGGTGGATGACGTCCGCGGCTATGTGCTTGTTCACCTTCCGCAGCCGGAGGTGGACGTAAGTATCAAGGAACGCGAGTGTATGCTATATAAAAATAATAGATTTATGGATAACGGAAGTATTCAGGAGGGCGAGGACATAGCGAGGGATCAACTGGCCCAGGCGATGGTGGACTTGAAAGAAGACTTCACCACCAGCCAGGCCTTTCTGGAAGCGGCAAGAGAACAGGCTAAGTTTCTGATCAAGGGGCTCATATTCGGCATGAACCCGGATGTTCCGAATCTGACAGTGGAAGTGGAATTTTATGAATGAGGAATAATAGCACATAAAAGCAACAGCGGAAATCTGCCAAAGAAAATTAAACTTCCGAGAAAATCTGTCGTATTTATTGCGACCAAATTCTTGGTGCTGTAACTTTATCACTCACTATTCAAAGTTACCATGTAACTCTCGAAACACCTTTTCGCTCCCCTTTTGGGAATTAATCCGAATCGTCCAGCCCACTTTCCGCACGGAAAGTGGGCTGACCCACAAGTTGACCCACTGGACGAAATTTGTGGGTGGAAACAGTGGAGTGGATAGCAGTAACGAGCTGCTGATTTCGGAGGAAAAAGGGCCGGAAAGCCTTAGAAATGCCCGGATTTTTATGGCGATTGCAATTCGTAATCATGAGGTCGCGAGTTCGAATCTCGCATCCAGCTCCAATACCCACCGGATTTCCTGATTTTTTCGGGAAATCCGGTACTTTTTATGCGCGAAAAAGAACCCCCGGTTCTACCGGGGGGAAGAGAAGGCTTTAGCAAAGCCAAAAAGGGCGAGCTTA
>CANQTW010000057.1 GCA_947626845.1 uncultured Oscillospiraceae bacterium
ATTACAAATCAGCTGCTCTACCAGCTGAGCTACACCAGCGTTCCGCTCATCAGCAAGTGATATGATATCAAAAACCGAGGCTTTTGTCAACAACAATTTTACGTTTTTTAAACAATTTCTTCTTGACAGTTTATAGCTATATAGCTATAATAGAATATAAGGAGGCGATTTTATGGCGGAGGACTTTTTTGGAGCGCTGGCAAGTCCGTACCGGCGGGAGATCATAAGGCTATTGAAATGGAGGAGCCTGTCAGCGGGGGAGATTGCGGCGCACTTTGACATTGCCCAGCCGTCGGTGTCACGGCATTTGGACATTTTAAAGCAGGCGGAGATCGTCACCTGCGAGCGCAAGGCCAACCAGATGATTTACTCCCTCAATTTGTCGATGGTGGACGAGATGTTCGTTAGCCTCGCCGATCTGCTCTCTGTGCCCCGCGAGCGGCGGGAGAAGGGGGAGGGGGAGAAGATATGAGCCCGGAGCGGTCAAAGCTGCTGATTTCAGCGCTCAGCGTCGTGGGGATTTTGGGTGCGGTACTGGGCGGGGCCGCAGGCCTAACCTTGGGTGTTATCTGCGTCGCGGTCATGATGGTGATCTACCTTAAAAATATCGCCGCCATCTCCGATATCTCCGAGGACAACCCCAAGGTCAGGACCCTGCGGTTTGCTGCCGCCTTTTCGGTGGTCTATATGGCCGCCCTGGTGCTCCTCGCCGTTGCCATCAACAAGGGAGCATTTGAAAAATTTGCGGAAAAGATGAGCCCCCAGGAGTTCAACACCGCCGAGAAGCTTCTTATGGCGGTGATCCTGGCGCTGCCCATGGTGGTCTACGGCAACACAGCCCCCAAGCTGCCCTTCAACCGCTTTGCGGGCCTGCGGCTGCCCTGGACAGTGCGGGACGAGCAGACGTGGCTCATCGCTCACCGTATTCTTGGCTATCTGTCCTTGCCCTTGACGATCCTTCTCTTCGTTCCTGTACGGATGGGTATGGACTTCGAGATGTACGTAAAATTCTGGTGGACCGGCGCGCTTCTCCTATGGATCGGCGTTCCCGGAATTGTCTCAGGCGTCTTTTACTGGAGAAAATTCTCCGGAAAATGAGGGAACCCACGCAAAAACTGAAACTCCCCTAAGCCGAAAGGCTTTGGAGAGTTTCAGTTGGTCAAAAAAATTCAACGTTTTTTCCGGCGACATGCGCGTCGGAAAAAATCCCTTTTGTCGCACAAGTGTGCCCCTTTGGGGTGCGCGCAGGGCGACAGCAGGGTAATTTTCTCTGAATTTCGCAAAATTCAGAGAAAATTACACGCACGTTCCCCTTGTTGGAAAAAGCCCGTCTGGGCTTTTTCCAACAGTCTAAACTCCCCGAAGCCGAAAGGCTTTGGGGAGTTGAATTTGAGCCATATAACTCAGCGCTTGGAGAACTGAGGCGCGCGACGGGCGGCTTTGAGGCCGTACTTCTTGCGCTCCTTCATTCTGGGGTCGCGGGTGAGGAAACCGGCGGCCTTCAGCAGGGCGCGGTAGCTCTCGTCAACCTCCAGAAGGGCACGGGCGATGCCGTGACGAACGGCGCCGGCCTGACCGGAGACACCGCCGCCTGTGACGGTGGCGTCAATGTCCACCTTGCCCACCAGACCAACGGTGTTCAGGGGCTGACGGACGATGTATTTGAGGGTGTCAAGGCCGAAATAATCGTCGATATCACGGCCATTGACGGTGATCTTACCGGTTCCGCCGGGGAAAAGGTGGACGCGGGCCACGGAGGACTTTCTGCGGCCAGTGCCGTACATATAGGGCTTCTTGGATGTATACATTCTCTACTCCTCCTTACTCCTGAGTCCAGGCTTCGGGCTTCTGGGCCTCGTGCTTGTGCTCCTCGCCGGCATAGACGCGCAGGCGGGTCAGCTGATCACGGCCCAGGGAATTTTTGGCCAGCATACCCTTGACGGCCTCGGTCATGGCAAACTCGGGCTTCTCGGCCATGATCCTGGAGTACTGGACTTCCTTCAGGCCGCCGATCCAGCCGCTGTGATGGCGGTAATACTTTTTGGTCAGCTTGTTGCCGGTGAGAACGGCCTTGGAGGCGTTGATGACGATGACAAAGTCGCCGCAGTCAACGTTGGGGGTGTAATCGGGTTTGTGCTTTCCGCGCAGGAGCGTGGCGGCCTTGACGGCAGTGCGCCCAAGGGGCTTGCCCGCCGCGTCCAGGACGTACCACTTGCGGGTAACGGTCTCCTTCTTAGCGAGTGTAGTGGACATGGTGTTCCTCCAGAATATAATATAAGTTTTTTTACAGGAAAATTTAACGGCTCTATTTTTATAGCACAATCGTGATTTGGTGTCAACACCTATTTTCAAGATTTTTTATCTGCCTCTTTAAAATCTCTTTAAATCGCCGCTTTTCTCTCATTCTCTCTCGTTTGCTCGAAACTCAAATTAAAATTTGACCGGGCGGCCCGCTGCCTCTTTCCCCTGGAGACGGCTTACCGCCAGTCCCACGGCCTTATGAAAGGCCCAGCCCAGGAGGATATTCAGGGCGAAGGCGGCGGCGTAGTAGACATAGTGGCTGGGGCCGGGGTCGAAGAACCGCCGGAGCAGGGCGATCTCCGAGAACAGGCTCACGTTCAGAAGGTAGGTTTCCAGGCTGTTTTCACCCAGGAACCGCAGCGCCCGCCGGAGCCAGCCCAGGGGGAGCTTGTCCATGCACCAGGCGAAAATCAAGCACGCGGGGATCGTCGTGAAGGCGAAGATGTAGGCCCCCTGGGCGTAAGAACCCAGGGAGGGCCGAACCCAGGCGTAGGCCACGCCCAGCGCCAGACTCACACCCCAGACGATGCCGTCACGGAGGGAAAAGCCCTTGCCCTCCGCGACGTGCAGGCCCAAAACCAGACCGGCGGTGTAGATGGGAACCCGGTAGATGATGTCCAGATGGTTCCACCAGGAATCCCGCATGAGGATTTGGCTCACCAGGAAGGAGCCCACCGTCACCCCCAGCAGAAGGGGAATCCGGGCACTGGGGCGGTTCCGGAGCAGCTTCACCACGGGCGGGGTCAGCACGTACAGCGTCATGATGCCGGTGATGTACCAGTTGAAGCCGCCCTCACAGCGAACCCAGTAGTTTAGAAGGACACTGTTCCACACGAATGTGGACAGCTTCGCCCGGCCCGCCAGGAAAAGAAACAGGGTATAGGGGAGCATCACGATGTAATAGGCGGGCAGAAGCCTGACAGAGCGGCGCGCCATAAACCTCCCGTACTCCTGTTCCCGCCTGGAGAGGGACATGGCCAGCCCCAGCCCGGAGAGGAGGACGAAGATATCCACGCCGCCGAAGCCCAGGGAACGGAGCTGATCCAGGACGTAAACGCCCGTCTCCAAATCTGTGGCGTGAAACAGCA
Organism: uncultured Oscillospiraceae bacterium; assembly: GCA_947626845.1. GTDB lineage: Bacteria > Bacillota > Clostridia > Oscillospirales > Oscillospiraceae > RUG626. Next base: position 3,390 of record CANQTW010000057.1, read on the forward strand.
TCACGGAGATCATGGCGATCCCCATGAGTTCGGAACGGTATTTGCTCAGAAGTGCGTAAGTCATAGGCATCACCTCAAAAACACGCGGCGACCAAGCATCTGTCCGCCGCGTGTTTTTCATTCTTACTTTGTGGTTTTTACTCCTTGTCGATAGGCAGGCCCATGGCTTCGCGCTCACGGATGGCGTCCTTGCGGGAGATGTTCCAGCGGCCCCGCTCGTCGATGCCCAGGAACTTGACCCAGGTCCAATCGCCCACATTCAGGGCGTCCTCCACCTTCTCGGTGCGCTTGAACTCCAGGTCCTTGATGTGGCACATGGCGTCCTTGCCGGGCACCAGCTCCACGAAAGCGCCGATGGGGATAACACGGACGCACTGGCCGAAGTACAGCTTGCCGACCTCAGGGACGAAGCAGATGTCATCGATGATCTTTTTGGCGGCGCGGCAGGCCTCGATGTCCTGATGGCTGATAAAGACGGAACCGTCGTCCTCCAGATCGATCTTGCAGCCGGTGTCGGCGCAGATCTTCTGGATGACCTTTCCGCCGGAGCCGATGACCTCGCGAATCTTGTCGGGATCAATGTGCATAGAGATCATCTTGGGGGCGGACTTGGCCAGCTCGTGGCGAGGCTCGGAGATAACGGGCAGCATGATCTCGTCGAGGATCTGGATGCGGGCCTCACGGGTGATCTCAAAAGCGTTCTTGATGATGTCGTAGGTCAGACCGTCGTTCTTCAGGTCCATCTGGATGGCGGTGATGCCCTTCTTGGTGCCGGCGACCTTGAAATCCATCTCGCCGTGGAAGTCCTCCACGCCCTGAATGTCGATGAAGGTCTTCCAGTCGCCGTTATCGTCGTGGATAAGGCCGCAGGAGATGCCGGCCACAGGGGCCTTGATGGGTACGCCGGCGTCCATGAGGGCCAGGGTGGAACCGCAGATGGAGCCCTGAGAGGTGGAGCCGTTGGAGGAGAGAACTTCGCTGACCACGCGGATGGCGTAGGGGAACTCCTCCTCGGAGGGGATCACAGGCTCCAGGGCCTTCTCGGCCAGAGCGCCGTGGCCGATCTCACGGCGGGAGGTGGAGCGGCTGGGCCGCGCCTCACCCACAGAGTAGTTGGGGAAGTTGTAGTGATGGATATAGCGCTTCTCCTCTTCCTCCCAGATGGTATCCAGCTTTTGGGCGGCGGAGAGAGTAGCCAGGGTGCAGACGGAGAGCACCTGGGTCTGACCGCGGGTGAAGAGTCCGGAACCGTGGACTCTGGGCAGTACGCCAACCTCAGCGGAAAGGGGACGGATCTCGTTCATGGCCCGGCCGTCCACACGCTTGCCCTCTAAGAGCCACTGCTTGACGACCTTCTTCTGGATCTTGTAGGTGATCTCCTCCAGCTGGGCGGTGATTTCGGGATATTCCTCGCCAAACTCGTCAATCATCTTGTTGACGACTACGTTGTACCGCTCCTCGCGGACGTTCTTGTCGTCGGTGTCCATGGCGTAGCGCACGTCATCCAGATACTTGTCAACGATCTTGTCGAAGAGCTCCTGATTGAAGGAGGCGTGCTCGTACTCGAACTTGGGCTTGCCCACCTCGTCCACCATTTGATTGATGAGGGTGATCACGGGCTTGATGGCCTCGTGAGCGGCGATGATGCCGTTATACATCACGTCCTCAGGGATCTGGTCGCCGCCGGCCTCGATCATGACGATCTTGTCCATGGTGGCGGCGATGGTGCAGTACATCTCAGAGACCTTGCGCTCCTCGCTGGTGGGGTTGATGATATACTTGCCGTCGATGAGGCCAAGGCCCACACCGGCGATGGGGCCCGCGAAGGGCACATCGGAGATGGACACCGCGGCGGAGGCGCCGATCATGGCGGCAATCTCCGGGGCGCAGTCGTGGTCGGTGGACAGGACCGTGCAGGTCACCACCACGTCATTGCGCAGATCGGAGGGGAAAAGCGGACGCATGGGCCTGTCGATCATACGGGAGGCCAGAGTGCCGCGCTCGGAGGGCTTTCCCTCGCGGCGGGTGTATCCGCCGGGGATACGGCCCACGGAGTAGAGCTTCTCCTCAAACTCAACGCTGAGGGGGAAGTAGTCGATGCCGTCCTTGGGACGGGGGGAGGCGACGACGGTGCAGAGAACGGTGGTCTCGCCGTAAGTCACCAACACGGCGGAATTGGCAAGCTCAGCAAGCTTGCCTACTTCCATGGTGAGGGGACGGCCCGCCAGGGTCATCTCATACTTTTTGTAATTGGGAAATTCTCTGTGCTTGATGATCATGGTATAACTCCTTTTGTATTTATTCCTGGAGTCACGGCCTTTTAGCACTTGAATCAAGGCCCGGACGCCGGACGTTCATTCAAATACTAAAACAGCCGGACTCCTTTTTGACTGTTTCCGCGGCAAAAAAGGAACAATGGGTATTATATGCGATTTTTTGACCGCATATAATACCCGGATTGCTTACTTTCTGATGCCAAGCTTTGCGATGATAGCGCGGTAACGCTCGATGTCCTTCTCCATCAGATAGTCCAGAAGGCGACGGCGGCGGCCAATCATCTTGTACATGCCAAGACGGCTGTGGGCGTCGTTTCCATGGACCTTCAGATGCTCGGTGAGCTGGTTGATGCGCTCGGTGAGAATGGCGATCTGCACCTCCGGGGAACCGGTGTCGTTCTCGCTGCGGCGGTTGGCGTCGATAACGGCGGTTTTCTGCTCTTTGGTGATCATATGAGGTACTCCTTTCTTACAGTAGTCCCCGCTGAACATAGAAGAGGGATGAAAGGCTCCGGCAGCAGTGCCGGAATACTCCGCTGATCCATGTAGAGGGGCAATCCATGACATTCTACCATACATTTTCCACGTTGTAAAGTGTTTTTTTGCGTGTAAAATGTTCTTTTTTCTTTTTTACCAGCCCCCTATTGCGGCCACCGGCGTATCGGAGCTTTAATTGGAATGAATACAATATATATAATGTAAAGAGCGCGTGAAACAGCAAAGACGGATTTTACCATAAAATTTTTTTCAAAAAAAGCGAAGAAAGGGGGTTGACAATTGAAAAGAAGGGGTGTATATTAGGCAAGCTGTCGGAC
>CANQTW010000058.1 GCA_947626845.1 uncultured Oscillospiraceae bacterium
GCGGCCAGGAGCTTGCGGGTCTGGGCGTGGTCATGGCCGGTCTGGGAACAGCCGAAGGGGTGGGTGAAGGTGTAAAGCCCGTCTATGGTGCCGGCCACCAGGTCCTGATTCTCCCGTACCAGGGCCTTGGCCACGTCGTTGACGCACCCCACGGTGGGGATGATCCAAATCTCATTGCGGATGGCGGCGCGTCCGTCCTTGCGGCGGCAGCCCATGAAGGTGGGGGCCTCTATTTTTTCCGGGAAATGGACGTTGGGGGTATAGGTGTACTCCAGCTCCCCCTCCAGATTGGTGCGCATGTTGTGGGTATGTATCCACTCCCCCGCGCCCACGCTCTGGGTGGCGTGGCCGATGGAGAAGCCGTATTTGATGACCTGGTCGCCCTCGGAGAGGGGCTTTAAGGTCATCTTGTGGCCCTGGGGGATGTCCATGGCGGCGGTGACGGCGTATCCGTCGCCCTCAAAGGCGGTGCCTTTGGCGATGGGGTGGAGGGCCACCACCACGTTGTCTTTGGGGTTGATGTGGATGAAATCAGTCATGGTGTCACCTCACTTGACGGCGTCGGCGTATACGGCCAGCGTCCCCTCGGTCCTGATCTTCTTGAGGATCTCCACAACGGCGGCCTCGAAGCCGGGAACCTGGGTGAGGTCCTGGCCCCACATCTGCTCATTGGTCATGACGGCGTGGACAAGAGCGGCGTCATCGTCGTCCCTGTGGTCCCAGTAGAACTCCAGCGCCCAGCGGTCATCGGAGCATACGTAGGTGTTCCCCTTGGCCCGCCTGCACACCAGGCCCTTGTCGGAAAGCTCCTGGATATCGGTGGAGTAGAAGGCGATGTAGGCGGCGAAGGAGGCGGTGAGGCAGGGGGGCAGCGCACCCTTCAGCTCCACATACTCCAGGAAGCTGGGCATGTTCCTGGCACGCCACTTGGAGGTGGAGTTGAGGCTGATGCTCATAAGCTCATGGTTGACAAAGGGGTTGTTGAACCGGTCCTGCACCGCGGCGGCGAAGTCCGTAAGGTCCTTCTTGTCCAGGGGCAGGGTGGGGATCACCTCGTCGTAGAGCATCTTGTTCATGAAGCCCCGAACGGTGTCGTCCTCCATGCAGTCGCGGACAATGTCGAAGCCCGCCAGATACGCCCCCAGCACAAAGCCGGTGTGGGCGCCGTTGAGGATGCGGACCTTGCGCTTCTTATAGGGGGTCACGTCGGGGACCACGGGGCAGTTGAGGCCCGCGGCCTTGAAGGGGAGCTTCTCCTCCAGCCACGCCGGCCCCTCGATGTTCCACACGCCGAAGACCTCGCCCACGTCGATCAGCTCGTCGTGGTAGCCGTTGGCCTCCTCCAATTTCGCCACCTCGGCGGCGTCACGGATGCGTCCGGGGACGATGCGGTCCACCAGGGTGGAGCAGAAGGTGCAGTCCTGATTGACGTAGGCCCTGAAGCCGTCGTCCAGGCCCCACTGGTCGATATACTGATTGACGCACTTTTGGAGCTCCTTGCCGTTCGAGTCGATAAGCTCGCAGGAGAGGATCACAAGGCCGCCCTTACCGGCCTTGTAGCGGGCAAAGAGCACCTGGGTCAGCTTGCCGGGGAAGGAGGAGCAGGGCGCGTCGGAAATCTGGCAGGCGGGATCGTAGACGATGCCGGCCTCGGTGGTGTTGGATACCACGTACTCCAGATCGTCGCTGACCGCCAGGGCCATCATGGCGTCAAAGCCCTCTTTCTCATAGGGGTTAAGGCACCTGGACACGGAGGAGATGACGCGCTTGCGGTCTATCTTCTGCCCGTTCTCGTTGCCGCGGAGATACAGGGTGTAGAGGCCCTCCTGGGCGTTGATGAGCTTCGTCAGGCCCATGGCGATGGGCTGAATAAGGACGCACTTGCCGTTCCAGCCCACCTTCTCGTTGGCCACGTCGAACCAGTAGTTGACAAACGCCCGCAGGAAGTTGCCTTCGCCGAACTGCATGACCTTTTCGGGGGCGTCCTTGAGGATGTAGCCCGTATAGCCGGTTTTTTGCAGGGTGCCGTAATTTAAAAGTTCCATGATTCCGCTCCTCCTGAATGTAGTTTTTTATGTCGTTTGCCCAACAAAGGGCAATATGCTATTTTCAATTATAGCAGAACTGTACAAACATTTCCATACATTTTTTCAATTTCTTATAAAATATTATACCATCCATGTTTTCATGCGGAATCCCATAATTTGCGGGAAAACATTGCAAAAGTTGCGGCAATTTTCATTGACAAGCGGGCCTGCCCGCATTATGATTGTCTCATGGGACCGTGATTTCCCGCAAGCGGTTTTAAGGAGGGACGGAAATGGCCAACGAGCCGAAGGCGTTCGACACGCGGCAGATCATGAAAAGGCCGGATTTCGAGCTTCAGTACAAGCGCGACTCCTACCTCAAGAAGGTAAAGCTTCATCACCACGACTTTTTTGAGATTTTTTTCCTTATCTCCGGCGATGTGACCTACACCATCGAGAGCAAGCTCTACAAGGTGGAGCCGGGGGATATCCTGCTGATCTCCCCCAGGGAGCTGCACCAGGTACACATCCGCCCGGAGCGGGAGGTATACGAGCGGTATGTCCTGTGGGTGGACCCCAGGGCCATCAAGCGCCTGAGTACAAAGCAGACGGACCTGATGCTGTGCCTGGACCCCTCCTGTCCCCGCTACCGCAACCAGCTCCACATGACGCCAGAGGATCAGCAGCGTATCTATGATATCGTCAGCAAGCTCTACGGCGAGCTGCAGGACGGCGGTTTCGGCGACGAGCTGATGCCCGAATGTCTGCTGACGCTGCTCTTGGTGGAGATCAACCGCATCGCCCAACGGGAGACCGCCCCGACGGAGGACCTGACCCGCGGCGGGCAGGTGGTGGCCCAGGTGGTGGACTATATCTCCCGTCACTACGGCGAAAACCTCTCCTTAGAGGACCTGGCCGAGCATTTTTACGTCAGCAAGTACCACTTGAGCCACGAGTTCAACCGCCTGGTGGGCACCAGCGTCCACCGGTATATCATGAAAAAACGGCTGCAGATCGCCCGCTCTCTGATGGCGCAGGGGGTCAAGCCCAGTCACGTCTGGACGGAGTGCGGCTTTGGAGATTACACCGGCTTCTACCGGGCCTTCAAAGCGGAGTATGGCGTCACGCCCAGGGAATACGCCCGAAGCGTAAGGTAGGCCTTTTCGGATTCTGAACGCATTATATCATACGTCTAAGTATAAGTCAAGTATTTTTTTATTATTTTTAATTTGTTTTTCGCATAAATACAAAAGGAGGCGTACCATGGGACCCATCAAGATCGCGTACATAGGCGGGGGCTCCAAGCTCTGGGCCCGCTCGTTCATGCAGGATCTGGCGCTGGACCCGAACCTGAACGGCCAGGTGGCGCTGTATGACATCGACATTCCGGCGGCGGAGAGGAATCAGAAAATCGGCACGCGCATCCATCAAAAGCCGGAAGCGAGGTCAAAATTCGTCTACACCGTAGCCAGGACTCTGGAGGAGGCGTTGACGGGGGCGGACTATGTGCTGATCTCCATTCTCCCCGGCACCTTCCGGGAGATGCGCTCCGATGTCCACGCGCCGGAGGCATACGGCGTCTATCAGTCCGTGGGGGACACCGCCGGCCCCGGCGGGGTGCTCAGGGCCATGCGTACCAACCCCATCTACGAGGAATTTGCCGCCGCCATCCGGGAGCACTGCCCCCAGGCGTGGGTGCTGAACCTCACCAATCCCATGAGCGCCTGCGTCAAGACGCTGTACCGGGTGTTCCCGCAGATCAAGGCCTTTGGCTGCTGCCACGAGGTATTCCACACCCAGGACTTCCTCTGCTGTGTCCTCCGCGAGGCCGCGGGCATCGACGCGGGCCGGCGGGACATATACACCGACGTCAGCGGCGTCAACCACTTCACCTGGATCACCGGGGCGAACTACAGAGGCGTGGACATAATGGCTCTGCTGCCGGCGTTTGTGGAAAAGCACTTTGTCGAGGGCTTCAACGAGTCCGGCCCGGTGGACGCCTACCTGACCGACACCTTCTCCTACGCCAACCGGGTGAAGATGGACCTGTGGCGCCGGTACGGCGCTCTGGGTGCCGCGGGGGACAGGCACCTGGCGGAGTTTATGAACAACACCTGGTATCTCAGGGACCCGAAGACGGTGGCGAGGTGGAAATTCGCCCTGACCACCGTGGACTGGCGGGAGGCCAATCAGGCCAGGCAGATCGCGGACTCCATTGAGATGGCGGAGGGCCGGAAGGATATCCCCCTGAAGCCCTCCGGGGAGGAACTGGTACGCATCCTCCGGGGCCTTGCGGGGCTGGAAACGGTGGTCACCAACGTGAACTTCCCCAACCGGGGGCAGATGCCGGACATCCCCCTGGGGAGCATCGTGGAGACCAACTGCGTCTTCACCCACGGGACCGTATCGCCGGTCACCGCCCCTCCCCTGCCCTTGGGCGCCCTGGCGCTGGTACGGAGGGCCTCGGACAACATCGACCTTACGTGCGAGGGCACGGCGGAGCGGGATATGGACAAGCTCTTCGCCGCCTTTTTGAACCAGCCCCTGTGCTCCACGCTCACGGTGGACGAGGCGCGGGCGCTCTTCACCGAGATGTGCCGCAATACGCGCCAGTACCTGGAGCCGTACTACAAGCTCTGGTGAGCTTTTTTGCGGAGTGTGCGGCCCCTATGGGGCCGCGGCCTGTCAAAAAACTATTGAACGATTTTCGCGGCGGCATGTACGTCGCGAAAATCCCCTTTAGGTTTGCAAGTGTGCGCCCCATGGGGGCGTACGCGCAGCAAAACAGCAGGAATGCCTCTGTGAAAAGCCCGCAGGCTTTTCACAGAGGCATTCCGCACGTTTCCCCTTGGCAGGAAAATGGCGAAGCCATTTTCCGCCAGGTTTTTAGTTTTCCATTTGTTTTCCCAGGAACGCGGCCACTGTCTGGGCCAGCTTGTACTCCACCTCGCCCACCACGTTGTCGCCCTCGGTGAGGAACAGGACACAGCCCATCACGTCGCCCTCGGTGAGGATGGGGGCGGCCACGGTGACGGCGTATTTGTCCACGCCGTCCGCGGGGGCCACGGCCTTGCCGCCGCGCTCCCGGTGATAGACCTGGCGGCCCTCCATGATGGCCTCCAGCTCCCCGGAGACCTGCCTGCCCGCCAGCTCCCGCTTCTGGACGCCGCAGACAGCGATGACGGAATCCCTGTCCGTAATGGCGGCGGCCAGGCCCGTGGTCTTGCTGAGCGTCTCCACCATCTGTCCGGCGAAATCGCTCAGGTCCCCCATGGGTGAGTACTTTTTGAAGATGACCTCCCCGTCCTTCTCGGTGTAAATCTCTAAGGGGTCGCCGTCACTGACAACACGGACATGGTAGACCTTGTCCCCGTGGTGAACGGAGGACTGGATGACGGCTGTTTGTGAGATATCCGCCATGTCCGGCTCAAAAGTCGCGTTTTCCGGCAGCGTCCCGCAGTTTAAGAGGCTGTCCACGTCCGCCCGCAGCTCCACCTCGATGTGGTCCTCAAAGACCTTGATTTTCTTCACGATCAGCTGGATGTCGTTCCGGTCCAGCTTTTCTTTATTTAATATGTCGTCAAAGACCTCCATGGCGGTTTTGGCCGCCCGGTTGACCCGTATGATGGTGTTGCGCCGGTCCTCGGTGAGGCGAAGCTGGTTCTCGATGCCCTCCATGCGGCGGAGAAGGTCGGATTCCAGCTGGTCGTAGGTCTCCTCCAACGCTTCCTCCCGCTCCGGGTGCTTCATGATGTCCCGGATACGCTGGCGCTTGGTGGCCCGCAGCTCCTCCTGAAGGTCCCGCAGGACCTCCTCCAAATTGGCCTCCGCCCGCTCGGTCTCGGCCACGTCCTCCCGCTCGTTTTTAAGCTCCTGGTTGAGCCGGTCCAGCATGGCGGAGGAGTTGTCCTTGACCTTCCGGACGTAGAGCTTCAAAAGCTCGTCCAGCTTGTC
>CANQTW010000059.1 GCA_947626845.1 uncultured Oscillospiraceae bacterium
GGATAAGCACAGGGCTTTTTTGGTGGAGCCTGAGCAGGAGGAGCGGACGCTGTTTGTATGATGGACTATGAAAAGCTTATGTCCGAAAACGTCCGTACCCTCCAGCCGTCGGGCATACGGAAGTTTTTTGACATTCTGGATACCATGAAGGACGCCATTTCCCTGGGGATCGGCGAGCCGGATTTCGTCACTCCCTGGCACATCCGGGAGGCCGGCGTCTACTCCCTGGAGCAGGGCTTTACCAAATACACATCCAACGCGGGCCTTATCCGCCTGCGCGGGGCGGTGTCGGATTATTTGAAGCGCCGGTTCGATATCGACTACGACCCCGCCCGCGTGTTCATCACCGTGGGCGGCTCCGAGGCCATCGACCTGTGCATCCGGGCCATGCTGAACCCCGGCGACGAGGTTATCATCCCGGTGCCCAGCTTCGTGTGCTACGGCCCGCTGGTGACCATGGCGAACGGCGTGCCCGTCTATGTGGAGACAAAGGCGGAGAACGAATTCAGGCTCACCGCCCAGGAGCTGCGCTCCGCCATCACGCCCCGCACAAAGCTGCTGGTCCTGCCGTACCCCAACAACCCCACCGGGGCCATTATGGAGAGGGGAGACCTGGAGGCCATCGCGGAGGTTCTGCGCGGGACGGATATCATGGTTCTGTCCGACGAAATCTACGCCGAGCTGACCTACGGACAGACCCACGTGTCCCCCTGCAATATCCCGGAGCTTTACGAGCGCACCCTGCTGGTCAACGGCTTTTCAAAGGCCTACGCCATGACCGGCTGGCGGCTGGGCTACGTCTGCGGTCCCGCGCCCATTATGAAGCAGATGCTGAAGATCCACCAGTACGGCATCATGTCCGCCCCCACCACCAGCCAGTACGCCGCCATCGAGGCCCTGCGTAACGGCGACGGGGACATCGAGACCATGAGGGACAGCTACGACAAACGCCGGAAGCTGATGCTCAAGGGCCTGAGAGACCTGGGACTCCAATGCTTCGAGCCAAGAGGGGCCTTCTATATGTTCCCGAAAATCGGCGGCTACGGACTGACCTCCGACCAGTTCTGCACCAGGTTCCTCCAGGAGGAGAAGGTGGCCATCATCCCCGGCACGGCCTTCGGCCCCGGCGGGGAAGGGTATACCCGCATCTGCTACGCCTCCAGCGTGGAGAATATAGAGACCGCCCTTGAGCGCCTGGGCGATTTCCTGGGCCGGCTACGGAACTGACACTATGAAAAAGCTGACCGTTGACGCCTGGGCCAAGCTGAACCTGACATTGGACGTGGGGGAGAAAAGGCCGGACTGTTACCATAACATGGAGATGATCATGCAGTCCGTGTCCCTCCACGACAAGGTTGACATAACGTTAACAAGGGGGAAAGAGATAAAAGTTATGTCAACTAAACCTGAATTGCCGACAGATTTACATAATCTTGCCGGAAAAGCGGCAAAGGCGTTCTTGAATTATGTCAACTATACCGATACTGGCGTTGAAGTTTACATAACTAAGGAGATTCCCGACAGGGCCGGTATGGCTGGGGGGAGCGCGGACGCTGCGGCGGTGATCCGTGGGCTTGACGAGCTTCTTAAGACGCGGCTCTCCGAGGCGGAGATGCTGGACATCTGCGCCTCGGTGGGCTCCGACGTGCCCTTCTGCCTCTTGGGCGGCACGGCGCTGGCCCGTGGCCGGGGAGAGATACTTACGCCGCTGCCGCCCATGCCGGACTGCGGTATCCTCATTGTGAAGCCTGATTTCTCCGTGTCCACGCCGGCGCTGTTTGATGCCTTGGACGACTGCCATGTGACGGCGCGGCCCGATACCCAAGGGGCCGTTGACGCCCTTCGACGCGGCGATCTGAAGGCGCTGTGCGCCAATATGGTCAACGTCTTTGAGGAGGCCCTGCCGGAGGCGGAGAGGCGGACGGTAGTTGACATAAAATCTGCTCTCATCTCCGCCGGCGCTCTTGGGGCCTGCATGACGGGGACCGGTTCCGCTGTATTCGGGGTGTTTCAGTCGCTTGAGGCCGCAAAGCAGGCCGATTTGAGCCGTTTCGGAATCACCTTTGCCGTGTCTCCGCAAAAAGCTGTCATAAGTGAATAATACTAATATCTAATTAAAACAAGACATTCGCGACGGCCTTTTTTACGTCCTCACGCGAGCCGCTTAACCTCGCCCTCCAAGTATTCGGGCTCAGGCGCTGGCTCGGCTCGTCCTTTCCCCATCGGGCAGCGGCCCGATGGGGGCCCGGATACTTCGTCAGACCGCTTGGAAATACGACAGTATTCCCTGTGCGCTCTTCCTCGCCTGACGCGAAAAATTCTCGCCGCTCGGTGTCTCCTTTTAAATAGATATTAGTATAATTCCTGAAAAATCGGGCAATGATATGCACACGCGGCATACATTGCCCGATTTTATTTTCACGAGGTTATTTATATGAAGCTCAAGCGCTGGGAGATCGCCCTGATTTTTGCTGTGTTAGCCGTCTTTGTGTGCGGCTTTTCCGTTCAGAGGGAGGAGGCGGCGCTTGCCGAAAAGTTAGTGCGGCTCCATGTGGTGGCCAATTCCGATTCCGAGGCCGATCAGGCGCTGAAGCTGCGGGTGCGGGACGCGGTGCTGGATTATCTGCGGCCACGCCTGGAGGGGGTCGAGGACGCGGAGGAGGCCAGCCGGATCATCGGCGACAGCCTGGAGGGGATCGTTGACGCCGCCGAGACGGTGACAGGCGGGGAGAACGTCGGCTACGGCGTCACCGCGTCCCTCTGCCGGGAGACCTTTCCCACCACCCAGTATGACAACTTCGCCCTGCCGGCGGGGGAATACCTGTCCCTGCGGGTGAAGCTGGGGGAGGCCGCCGGCCACAACTGGTGGTGCGTGGTGTTCCCGCCCATCTGTGACGCCGGCGTGATCGACACGGACTCCGCCGACGCCATCGGCCTCTCCGAGGGGGAGGCAAAGCTTATCACCGCCGACGGACCGGGGTATGTGGTGAAGTTCCGCTTTATGGAGTGGATCGGGTCGTTCCTCTCCCTGTTTAAATGAAGATAGATTAACATAAAACATCCCACCTTATGGCGGGATGTTTTATGTTAACTACATATCTTATGTCAACTAAAGAGGGCCTTGTAATAATCCTCGCTGATGATGAGCTTGGCGTATTTGATCTTTCCGCTGACCAGCTTCTTGACGCTGGAGACGTAGTCATCGTCTACGGTGACGCCCTCGTTGGGGGTGAAGGCATTGGTGACGGCGTCGTAGACGCCGGCGGCGGTGATCCAGCTGTTGCCCTGGCCGTGGTTGTCGGCGAAGATGACCAGGGGCATGCAGGAGGAGTATTTATCCGGCTCGTAGTTGGTGGCGAAGATGTCACGACCGGAGTAGAGGCGGGAATCGTAGGGCAGGCCGAAGAGGTTGGCCAGGGTGGGCACCAGGTCGCAGGAGTAGCAGGGGGTGTCCACGGTGATCGGCTCCCGGATGGAGGGGGACCACATGATGAGGGTGGTCTTGTAGCGGGAGATGTCCGTTTCCGTGTCATCCACGCCCCGCAGCTCGTTATAGTAGTCGTAGTCGGCTGTGAGCATTCGGTAGGGGTAGTGGTCGGTGCTGAGGACGATCAGCGTGTCATCGGCGATGCCGGCGGCCTCCAACTTCTCCACCAGGTATTTCATCCCGGCCTCCAGCTCCAGGTTGGCGGCGATATACGCCTGGACCACGGGGGAGGCGTCGGGGTAGGCGGCCTCGGCGGCGGCCCGATTCTTGCGGGACATATCGTTGTTGGCCCAGGTCCATACGGAGTGTGCGCTGACGGACATGTAGTAGGTGTGGAAGGGCTGGCCGGTCTTCAGATACTGGTCGATATATTTGTCCGCCGTGACCTGCATCAGAGTCAGGTCTGACTTGGGGAACTGGTCGATCTCGTCCTGGGGCCAGTCCAGCTTCTGACCGTTGACGCCGCCGTCAAAGGTGTAGTAGTCGTAGCCGAAGTCCTTGATATATTCGTTGCGGCGGTAGAACTTGTATTTGTGGTTGTGGTAGGCGTTGACGTTGTAGCCGGCGTCGTTGAAGAGGTGGCCCAGGGTCAGGGGCATCTGGTTGCCGATGACGGCGTAGATGGTATATTTGCCGCCTACCCAGTTGGGGATGATGCCGGTAAGATTGGCAAACTCGCCGCCGGCGGTGGACATGGTCCAGTCGGGCTGGTAGTAGTCGTTAAATACGAAGCCCTCGTGGCTCAGCTTCCACAGGGTAGGCGTCAGCTCCGGACTCATCACCGCGGTGGAGAAGGACTCCGCCGTGATGAAGATGAGATTCTTCCCCTTGAAAAGCCCCGTGTACTCGTTCTGCTGGGAGGGGGTCAGGGAGCCGAAATACTCGTGCATCTGCTTCAGCGTCTTATTGGAGGTTGACGCGGCCAGGGCGTCGAAGTCGATGTCCAGGGTGTTGAAGCCGTACTCCACGGGCATGGGGGGCGTGGTGTCGCCGGCGGAATCGGTGGAGGTATCATCTGTGGAGCCGCCGGAGGTGTCGGGAGGCGTCGTATCAGGTGGATTTGTGTCCGGAGGCGTGGTGTCATCCTCGATATAGCCGCTCATATCCTCCTCTGGGGTGCCGAACACGGCGTATTGCAGCTCCAGCCGCACCGTGGTCAGCAGGCCGAAGTCGGGGATGGCGTTGGTGACGGAGAAGTCGTAGGTGTAAGCCGGCTTTGCGGCCCCGAAGGCGGAGAGGCCCCATCCGCCCAGCTGCAGGAGCACAGCCGCCGCCAGGACGGTGAGCCGGATGGCCCAGGAACTCCCGCGCTTGTAGACGATCCGGCGGCGCAGAAGGCAGAAAAGCACCAGGGGGAGCAGGGAGAGCAGGATAAAGGGCATGATCGTCCATATGGTGCTCAGCGTCTCGGCCTGGAAGTCCCCGGCCACCTCGCCGCCCACGGAGAGGATGGTGGTGAAGCCGAAATAGATGGTGAAAAACGACCTGACGCCCCGTTCCACACAGGCGATGACGGCGGTAAGGAGGAGCAGCAGGGCGCCGATCAGGCGGGAGACGCCCTTCTTGGGGATCACGTCCAGCAGAACGAAGGTAGCCAGCCCCGCCGCCAGGGAGAAGAGCAGGATACGCAAAAGCGCCATATCCCAGAAGGGGGTGAACTGGTAGTCGAAGGCCCGCAGCAGAAGCTCCTCATAGAGCACCGCCGCCGGGAAAAAGAGGATGGAAAAGAGCGGCCCTGTCCTGACCTTCTTCCGACGGGCGGGGGAAGCGCCGCGCCGGACTTCCGGCGGGGTGTGCCTCACGCTGTCCCGCCGCGGAGAAGCCTGTTCCCGCGGCTGTCTGGGCGCGGAGCCGCCGGTGGGGGCGGCGGGGCCCTCCGCCGGTTGGCGGGGCTCCGGGGCGGGACGCGCCCGTTGGGGCTGGTCCGGCGACCATTCCTCCACGCGGGGGTGATAGGCCCTGGGGGGCGCGGGACGTGTCTCTTCGGGAAGCGCCCCAGCCCCGCGTTCATTTTGCTCGTCTGTCATGCTGTTCTCCCACCCCTTTAAGAATCTTTCCTGGCAGGTTTATTTGAAAATCTTACTGTAATAGTCCTCGGTGATGATCTTCTTGGACATCTGAATCTTGCCGGACACCAGGCTCTTGACCTTGGAAACATAGTCATCGGAAACGGTGATGCCCTCGTTGGCGGTGAACTTGCCGGTGCTGGCCTCGTAGGTGCCTGCGGCGGTGATCCAGCTGTTGCCCTGGCCGTGGTTGTTGGCGAAGATGACCAGCGGCATACAGGTGGAATATTTGTCCGCCTCGTAGTTGGTGGCGAAGATATCCCGACCCGTGTAGAGGCGGGAGTCGTACTCCAGCCCGAAGAGGTTGGCCACGGTGGGGACGATATCGCAGGAGTAGCAGGGGGTGTCCACCACCGTGCGGGGGATGGAGGC
>CANQTW010000060.1 GCA_947626845.1 uncultured Oscillospiraceae bacterium
AGCGCCCTTGCCGCCCAGGAGCTCACGCATGTTGGCGTTGCCCTCTGAGAACAGGTAGACATACTTTTTAGCCATTTACAGTATCCTTCCTCGTAGTTAAATTTTTATTTTTTATACTAATATCCATTTAAAAGTAGACACCGAGCGGCGAGGATTTTTCGTGTCAGGCAAGGAAGACGCCGCAGGGAATACCCTTTGGTATTTCCAAGGCGGCTGACACAGCATGGCGCGAAAAAGACTGTCGCGAATGTCTCCTTTTAATTGGATATTAGTATTACGATCTTGGAAAAAGCCTAAAACATTATATCAATACCCCGGCGCTTTTTCAAGCTCTTTGCAGGAAAAATTTCAATAAAATTATCCCTGTTTCCTGGCCGTTTTATGCGAAAAAGGCGAAAGCTCACGCCTCTCGGAAGATCCTCTCCCACTCCCGCAGGGACTGCTCCACGGTGCCGTCCGTGCGGATGGTCCTCAGGCCCGGCAGTCCGGCCAGCTTCTCCGGAGCGAAGTCCTTCTCGTCGGCCAAGAACCGGCGGCACATCTCCACGTAGTCGGGCCTCGCCTGCCGCTCCTCCCGGTCCATGCACCGGCGGAGCCGCTGCCCGTCGGGAAGGGTCAGATAGACAGGCCTCACCTGAGTTCCAAAGGTCCTGATAAACGAGCGGGCGCCCACTGGGGTGGTAATGACGATGTAGTCCCGCCCCTCCATGGGCGAAAACCGGCGGGTGAAATAGGTCCACAGCCCCTGGATGGTGTGGTACTCCCGCTTTTCGATGATCTGCCCCCGGCTCTCCAGCTCCGCAAGCTGGGCCTCCGTCATGAAGAAGTAGTTCTCCCCGTTGCGCTCCCCCTCCCGCATGGGTCGGGTGGTGCAGGGGACAATGGGCGTCAGCGCGCCGCCGTACCGCTCCAGCACGGCCTTGTAGAAGGTGTCCTTCCCCGCCCCGCTTTTCCCCACGATGCAAAAAATTCTGCTCATACCGTTTTCACTCCGGATCGGATTTCCGCTCCCCGCCCCCTCAGGCGCGGTTCGGGCGGCATTGTAAAGGAGACGCATAAAGCGTCTCCTTTTTGGCGTTTGTGCAAGCTCTTACAGGCCGAAATACCTTACGGCGTTGGTGTAGCTGATGCCCTCGACGATCTTCTTCAGGGAGGACTCGATGTTGGGATACTCCCCGTTCTCCACCCAATTGCCGATGAGGTTGCACATGATGCGGCGGAAATAGTCGTGGCGGGCGTAGGAGAGGAAGCTGCGGGAGTCCGTCAGCATCCCCACGAAGTTGCCGAGTAACCCTAAGTTGGCCAGGGACTTCATCTGATCCTCCATGCCGGACTTGGTGTCGTTGAACCACCAGGCGGAGCCGTGCTGGATCTTGCCGGGGACCTCGTCGGACTGGAAGCAGCCCAGGATGGTGCCGATCTGCTCGTTGTCGGCGGGGTTCAGGCTGTAGAGGATGGTCTTGGGGCACTCGTTCGTCTCGTCAAGCGCCGCCAGCAGGTCGGCGATGGCGCCGCCGCAGGTGTTCTGGGCGATCATGTCCACGCCGGTGTCCGGCCCCAGCTTCTTATAGAGCCTGGTATTGGCGTTGCGCTTGCAGCTGTAGTGGAGCTGCATGGCGATGCCAAGGCGGTGATACTCCTTGCCTAAGTGCATGAGGATGGCGGTCTGGTACTTCTCGGCCTCCTCCACCGTGATCTCCTCCCCGGCCATGACCTTCTTATAGATCTCGTTGACGCACTTGGGACAGGCGGGACGGTAGGGGATGTAGTCAAGGCCGTGGTCGCTGGCGCGGCAGCCGAGCTTGGCGAAGAACTCCAGCCTCTCGGTGAGGGCGGCGCAGACGTCCTCCACGGTGTCCAGGGATTCCTTGCCCACGCTCTTGGCCAGCTTGCCGATATACTCGGCAAAGCCGGGCTTGTTGATGTTGATGGCCTTGTCGGGGCGGTAGGAGGGGGCCACCTTCACCTTGATGGTGGGGTCGGCGGCGATCTTCTCATGCCACTCCAGGCTGTCGATGGGGTCGTCGGTGGTGCCGATGAAGGCCACGTTGGCCTTCTCGATGATGCCGCGGACGGTGAGGGACGGGTCGTTCTGAAGCTTGTCGTTGACAAAATCCCAGCACTCGCGGGCGTTCTCCACGGTCAGGGGCTTATCGTAGCCGAAGAACTGCCGCAGCTCTAAATTGCACCAGTGGTACATGGGGTTGCCGATAGCCATCTCCAGGCTCTCCACGAACTTCAAAAACCGCTCGTAGCCGGGCTTGTGGCCGGTGATGTACTCCTCGGACACGCCGTTGGAGCGCATGACGCGCCACTTGTAGTGGTCGCCGAAGTAGGTGCCGTCGGGATTCTCGCCGCCCAGCCACACCTCAACGATGTCGTTGAAGCGGCGGTTCTCATAGATCTCCCTGGGGGAGATATGGCAGTGGTAATCCACCAGGGGCATATGCTCCGCGTAGTCGTGGAAGAGGTGCTTCGCGGTCTCCGTCTCCAGAAGGAAATCCTTATCCATAAATGCTTTCATAAGAATCAACTCCATTCATTATTGTCGGCAAAAGGCCGCAAGGCGGCCTTTTGCGCAGCTTGTCAAAAAACCCAAATTCGATATTTTTTCCGGCGACATGTGCGTCGGAAAAAATACCTTTTGTCACGCAAGTGTGCCGCTTTGCGGCTCATGCGGCGTGACGGCAGGGGAAAATATCTGAATTTCGCAAAATTCAGATATTTTTCCCGCACGTTCCCCTTGTCGGAAAAAGCCCGTCAGGGCTTTTTCCAACAGTCTCGGCAAAAGGCCGCAAGGCGGCCTTTTGCGACAGTTATCGTTTGATGTCGTAGTTCATGTTCATCAGGTTGCGGATGGACTCCACATCGTCGGTGATGTTGCCGTCGCCGTGGATGGTGTGCTTGATAACGGAGCTGGCCACGGCGAAGTTGATCATATCCATGGGCTTGTAGTTGTTCATCATGGCGTAGATGAGGCCGCTGGCAAAGGCGTCGCCGCCGCCCACACGGTCAAGGATATTGAAGGTAAAGAGCTTACTTTCAAAGGTGTGTCCCTGATACCACATGTAGGCCATCAGGCTGTTTTCCGAGCCTGAGTGGGCGTACCGCACATGGCGGGCGATGCACTTGATGTTGGGATAGGCCGCCACAAAGGCCTGGTTGATCTCGTCCTGCTCCTCCCAGCTGGGCTGGCGGGAGATGCCGTCCTTCACGTCCCCCTTCTTGGGGTTGGCGGGATCTTTCCAGATGTGGTACGGCTCCACGCCGAACAGCACATCCACATAGGGCAGGCACTTGGTACAGTAATCTCTGGCCGCCTCCCAGGTCCACAGGAGCGAGCGGAAGTTGCCGTCAAAGCTGACGGTCATCCCCTTCTCCTTGGCCGCCTGCATCAGCTTCAGGATGAAATCGCCGCAGGAGTCGGACAGCGCCGGGGTGATGCCGCTCAGATGCAGCCAGTCAAAGCCGTCCAGCAGGTAGTTCACATCCACCTTGGAGAAGTCAAACTCCGAGATGGCGGAGTGCTTGCGGTCATAGGTGACCTTGCTGGGCCGTATCCCGTAGCCCGTCTCCAGGTAATAGGTGCCCAGGCGGTGGGTGGGGGTCTCCTCAGGGGTGGAGAGGATCACCGGGGTGCAGTGGACGTCGTTGGAGCGGAGCATCCTGACGGCGCTCTTGCCCAGGGAGTTGTTGGGCACCACGGAAAAGAAGGTGCTGTCCACGCCAAGGTTCGCCAGGGCCAGGGCGATGTTGGCCTCTGAGCCGCCGTAGCTGGCCTCAAACTCATTGGCGGCCCTGATCTTCTCATAGTTCGGGGGCGTGAGCCGGAGCATGATCTCGCCAAAGGTGATAAATTTCTGTCCGACGCGGGTATCCTTCGTCAAGGGATTGGAATGCTCCATCTCAGGCCCTCCTTACCGCTGGACGCGCCCGGAGGCATCGCCGCCGGCCAGCTTCTCCACTTCGGGGACGGTGGCAAAGTTGTAGTCGCCCTCGATGGAGTGCTTCAGCGCGGAGGCCGCCACGGCAAATTCCACGGCGCTCTGGGTGTTGTGGCCGGTGAGAAGGGCGTAGATGAGCCCGCCGCCAAAGCTGTCGCCGCCGCCGATGCGGTCAATGATGTGCAGGTGATAGAGCTTGGAGAAGCAGTACTCGTCGGCCTTCACGTCGTAGAGCATGGCGCTCCAGTCGTTGTCGAAGGCGGACTTGGACTCGCGCAGGGTGATGGCCACCTTCTCAAAGCCGAACCTGTCCGCCAGCTGGCGGGCCACGGACTTGTAGCCCTCCTTGTTCAGGGTGCCGGCGGTGATGTCGGTGGCCTCGGCCTCGATGCCGAACACGTCCTTGGCGTCCTCCTCGTTGGAGATGCACACGTCAACGTACTTGCAGAGCTCAGTCATAGCGGCGCGGGCCTGGTCGCGGGTCCACAGCTTGCCGCGGTAATTGAGGTCGCAGGATATCTTCACGCCCCGCTCCTTGGCCACCTTGCAGGCCTGGAGGCAGGCGGCCACCATGTTGGGGCCCAGGGCCGGCGTGATGCCGGTGAAGTGGAACCAGTCGGCGCCCTCGAAGATGTCCTCCCAGTCAAACTCGCTGGGATCGGCCTCCTGGATGGCGGAGTGGGCGCGGTCATAGATGCACACGCTGGGCCGCTGGGAGGCGCCCTTCTCGTTAAAGTAGATGCCCACGCGGTCACCGCCGCGGACGATCTTGCTGGTGTCGACGCCATAGCGGCGCAGGCTGTTCACAGCCGCCTGGCCGATGGCGTGGGCGGGGAGCTTGGTGACGAACACGGCCTCGGCGCCGTAGTTGGCCAGGGACACGGCTACGTTGGCCTCGCCGCCGCCGAAGGTGAACTCCAGGTGGTCTGCCTGGACAAAACGCTCGTAGTTGTAGGGCTGAAGGCGGATCATAAGCTCGCCGAAGGTTACGACTTTCATAAGAGATGTTTCTCCTTTTCAAATTTATTTGTTATCGGGTGTCGGGCCGTCAAGGGCGTCAGCCCTTCAAAGCCAGCTTACTTTTTCATCACGTGGATGGCGAAGCCGCCCACCTCTTCCTTCAGGTAGACGTTCTTGGCCTGGCCCTTGTCGTTGTAGGAGATGGAGCTTTCGTCAAACTCCACGCCCTGGCGGCCCAGGTGATACATGGCGCGGTCCACGCTGTTGGTGCCGATGGCGATGTGGCCGTTCCTGCCGCGTCCGGGCTTCTTCATGCACTCCACCACGGTGCCGGCGAAGTCGGAGCTGTTGCCCGCCTTGTAGGCGAAGCCGAAGAGGGCCTCGAACCGCTTGGCGGTGGCGGCGGCCTCGTCGGGGTCGGCGCAGTTGATGCCCACGTGCATGATCTGCAGGCCCAGCATGGTCTTGACCGCCTCCTTGCAGATGGCGGTGATCTCGTCCCAGCACTCGTTCTCGATGAGCTCCGGCTTCACCATCCAGGTGCCGCCGCAGGCCACGATCTGGTCGAAGGACAGGTAGTCCATCAGGTTCTTGGTGTTGACGCCGCCGGTGGGCATCCATTTGAGCTTCTTATAGGGGCCGGCCAGCGCCTTGATCTTGGCGATGCCGCCGTTCTGCTCGGCGGGGAAGAACTTCACCACGTCGAGCCCCAGGGCCATGGCCTGCTCCATCTCGCCGCCGGTGGCGGTGCCGGGGAGCATGAGGGCGCCCTTGGAAAGGCCGTATTTCACCATTTCCGGATTGAAGCCGGGGCTGACGATGAACTTCGAGCCGGCGTCCAGGGCCCGGTCCAGCTGATCGGGGGTCAGGACGGTGCCGGCGCCTACCAGCATCTCCGGCACCTCGGCGGTGATGGCGCGCATGGCGTCCTCGGCGGCGGCGGTGCGGAAGGTCACCTCGGCGGTGGGAAGTCC
>CANQTW010000061.1 GCA_947626845.1 uncultured Oscillospiraceae bacterium
AACCGCAGTTTCCGGTCGGGCCGCTCTATCTTGTGCGTGCCGCCAACCGCATCCGCTTCGAATACATAAACGACACCGCCCATGCGGACGGGGACGAACCGGGTGCAAAGGAAATCGACCCGATTGACATCGAAGTACTCGGCTGGACGCTTTCGGAAACCGCCGACCGCGCCTATCTGATGCCGCACCTCACGGAGAATTGGAAGACGGGATTGGAAGTTCTGGATAAATATACGTTTAAGGACTCCGATAATTCCTCCGTGTCATTCAACGCAAATGACTATTACGGCGGCGCGTGGATGCTGTGGCTGAAACAGGAGGCGGATGATACGCAAAACACCGATACTTACAACGGCACGAAGTACAAGTGGCTGACCGGCTATTCGGTGCCTGAGGACACGCAGCATAAAGATACCACGTATGTCTACGAAAAGGCCATAATCGTCAATAAGGATGCAACCGTACAGGTTCCAAAGGATAATGATGAAAATGCAGTCTATTTCGCCGAGAGCAAATATCAGCCCGACGAAAACGGCAAACAGACATACCGACTGACAGTCGAGGTGCGTAATAAGAACGGCGACGGCACGTCCCAGGCAGCGAAGAAGTACACCGCTGACTTGCCCAACAGCCTGTCACTCTTCCGCAACACCGACCTGCTCGTAAGGGTGCGTTTCCGCAAGCTGCGCACCGACGGGCTGGAAATGGCGGTCGACGTGGTGCCCTACGGCAGTATAGATCTTGAGCCTGTGTTCGGGTTGGGCAAGTAGTGATAACAGTCGCGGCCGCGTGCGGTGCGGGCGGCGGAAAAGAGTTTTATGTCATGCTGAACAGCGTGAAGCATCTCTGTATAATGGGAAAGAGATCCTTCACTTCGTTCAGGATGACAGATGGTACAAATTAATTTTGCTTATAGTTACTTATATGCGAAACTTAAAATAGAAGTCTTGAAATGAAGTCAATTTTATATATAGCGGCACTGGCGGCTATGTCGGCTTTCACGGTGTCGTGTACAGACGACCTGGCGGGGAATTTCTCCTGGTCAGACGGGGACGGTTCGCTTTCCATGGACGTCGGGTTCACCTCTTTCGGCACCGCGCTCGATACACGCGCAACGGGAGGAACGCCCGGCAATGCAATCGGTGAAGTGTACAGCCTGCAAGTGCTCTTCTACTCGAATGTGGGAGCAGAGGACAAGACCGAGGGCAGCGCGAAACTGAAATACGTTTTCACGGGCACGCCGACGGACAGTGACGAGGGAAGCGGCACTGTTGAGGGTAGCGCAACGGATGGAGTATATCAGGGCACATTCACCTTCAAGCGAACGGACGAGGAGCGTAATCCGAATACTGATAGCCCGACCACAGGAAGCATGAGCGGAACTTCGACGCGGCACATGACTTTTCAGCTGAACAACGTGGAACGCGGCAACTACCGTATCTATGTCGTGGCCAATATGCCGTCCGGCTTCGTTGCGACAAGGGATGCGGGGACGGTAGAAGCCCTGCGCAACTACAAACTGAACTGGAATGCCGACAATATCAGTGCCAACAATGCGATGTTCGGGTATTTCACGGCCTCGGAGAGTACCACCGACGTGATAAATAAAGAAGCCCCGCCGATTGGCATTAGCGGCCCGTTGTCGAAGACGCAACCGCTGCACGCATGGATTAAGCGCGCCGTGTCGAAAGTCACGGTTGCTTTCGACGGCTCAAGTCTTCAACCGGAGGTGCGCGTCTATATCAAGAGCGTGCAACTCCGCGATTTGCCGCGCACGTGCAGCCTCGGTGCGGTAAACACGCCCGGTAACAAGACGGTGCTTTTCCCTAACCCCGACAATGAGAGCGAGGAGACGCAGTTGACTTCTTATGGTACAATCACGTATAGTTCGATTGCGGGAGAAGACCCTGATAATGTTGTTTATCGTGAAGAGCCGTATTATCCCGATTTCACGGGCGACATAGAAAATGAAGAACAGGTAAAGACGTGGAGGCAGAACGTTCACAATGCGGAGAATGCGCTCTATTTCTTTGAGAACTGTCAGGGTACAGGTACACATGATGAAAGTGATGCGGACGGCACCTACAAGCCGCAGACGGACAGCAATGGGAATAAATTGCCCGATGATTACGACCATGACTATCAAAAGGACAGCAAAGATTACGGAACCTATGTGGAAGTGCACGCCTACTATGAAAACAACAATCTGGATAACCGTACATCGGGAAACATCATCTACCGTTTCATGCTGGGCAAGGATGTCGAGACCGATTTCAATGCTGAGCGCAGCATCCACTATAAACTGACGCTGAAATTCAACGGCTACGCCAACGATGTCGACTGGCATATCGACTACAACGATGAACCGGGCAACCATACGCCGCCAACCATCTACGTATCGTACAACTACAATACCCCGTCGATTCTGCCGTTCCAGTATGTCGGTGAAAAACGAGTCGCATATTTGGCTGCTACAATCACCCAAAACAATTGGGGACCGGATGATAACAGTATCAGCCATTTTACAGGAACGCCCAATCCTGATGGGTTAGGCAAAGGTTTTTTGTCCCTGCGCTATGACCCTAACGTGCGAATCGGAACGGGCGGGAGTGGCGAAACTAACGAAACTTTTAGAAGAAATGAGGATGCTCCAAAAGTTAAGGCATATTGGGATTTGAAGAAGACGAATGAGCAACAAACGTATCTTGAAGACTGCGAAGAAAGTAACAAATTAGACTTGAATAATGTCGGTGTAGACGACGATTACAAATTCGGAGTTACATATCGGCAGAATAGCAACGGATATTTTGTTACCAGTGTCAATATCCCGCTCTACACGCGCCCGCTAATGATATATAAGAGTACATCCTATACCGGTGCGAACCCTTATTATACGACTACCCGCTCGGCAACGGTGCGGCTTACCTATCGTTTGGAGGAAGAAACGGCGAACCAGACAATGGATGTCCATATCGAGCAGGTACACCGTATTGATAATCCAAGCGGAATATGGCGGCGCTCGAACAACACCGACCCATTCGCTGTTACCTTGATGCAGCAGACCGGGCCTGAAGCTTATAGCAGAGCAGGCGTGGCGCTCACCGGCAGAGATTACACGCCCTACCTGTCCAAAGGTTCGTGGCGCGCATATATCTATAAGGCAACCGGAACGGGCTGTAATGAGGAAGCATGGTTTACACTTACTGCCGGCAACCAGCGGGCGGATGCAATCGGTGAATACATACAAGGGCTTAAGGGAACGAATATAAGTTTTACATACAAACCCAATTCGAGGATTGTCGATCCGCAGGTACGATGCGGTATCATCAAAATCGAATACAACGACTATACCTGTACGCACCTGATTTTGGTACGGCAGGGGTATGCGCCATTGCAAATCAGCGATGTTGCCAATTCGCCGAAATGGCACACTTTCAACTTGTACGATAGCGACGAAGAGGTGAACCATCCTTGCGATGCGGGTTCTCTGTTTGTCCGTGGCAGTTACACGCCGTCCATTCTGGATGACCAGTCTCCCAATAATGCGGGAGATATGTCCAACACTCGTAATTTGTTCGGAACAGCGGTTGCCAGTTTAAACACTACTGCAGGAGGTACTTACCAAATAAGCAGCAATAGTGGAAACAATGGGACGGCAAAGAACAATGATTTTAAGGCAAATGCCGTTACTTTGAGTGAGAACAATCATGACTACAATCCCTCTTCGAACGGTTATATGCCGACTTTCCTGCAGTACCGAACGCTGAAAGATGAGGCGAACACGAAGGTAACGATCGACAAATTCTATGGCGTGTTGTATGCCGATGGAGCCACCACGACGGCAACAGATTTTAATATTGCGACCGGATGTCTCCACCGCGATGTGGTGGACGGTAATACGGTGAAGGGAATGCGAGGGGCGTTTGCCTACAACAGCGACGATGCCCGTCAGGTTTTCTTCCCGATTGGTGCCACAGGATTCGGTCGGCGTAAATTTGACGGATCATTACAATATTCTTTCGACGATACTTATGATAATGGTCAATATGATTGGGTAAATGCACCGTTGTTGAATAGTCTTTTCTCTAACGAGGGGGCTATATACTGGATGCAGACGTATGCAACGCAAACCAATACAGGTTCAACGCATGCCGGTGGCGATAACGCATGGGATATTAACTACAAGACATACGATTTCGATTTTATGGATGCAGATACAAGAAATAACGCTCATCAAAATAGCAGGAGCCTGTCCTTGATACGGCTTGTAGATAATTAAGTGGAAAAAAAAACGAATTTGCGAGAGAAGGGAGCGGAAGCCCCCTTTTCTTTCAGATACGCACTGCAAAACGATGTAAGATGATAAGTAGTCTCCTGCTCCTGTGTTTCCGGTTGTTCCTGCCGCTGCCGGGTGGCCCGGCCTCCCTGCCCCCCGTCACGCCGCACACCGTGACGCTGTGCGCCCCCGACACGGTGCCCGTGCTGCCGCTGCCTGCCGTCCCGGCAACGCTGCGCACCCCGCCGGCACGTGCCGCCTACATCGTCCGCCACTTCTGGGACGCGATGGACTTCGCCGACACCCTGCGCTCCCGCAACCGCGACTTCATGGAGCAGAATTTCGTGAACTGCCTCTCTCTGTTTCCGATTGCCGACACGACGGCGCTGGCTCCCGCCGTCACGACACTCGTCGGCCGTGCGCAGGCCGATGCCGGTGCCTTGTCACTGCTTACGGAGACTGCCGAGAAGTATCTCTACGAGCAGGACTCGCCCCTTTTCAACGAGGAGTATTACCTCCTTTTCGCCGATGCCCTTGCTGCCGCACCGCTGCCCCGCACCAAACGCCTGCTCATCGAGGCACAGCGCACGGCGATGCGCAAGAACCGTGTGGGCACACCGGCAGCGGACTTCACCTTCGAGACCCGTGACGGGCAGCGCCTGCGCCTGTCGGAGGCGACACACGGTCGGCCGATGCTGCTGCTCTTCTACGACCCCGACTGCGACCACTGCATGCAGACCATTGCCGAGCTGTCCGGCTCGGAGCTGCTGAACGGTGCCGTTGCACGGGGCGACCTCGTCGTCGTGGCAGTCTATGCAGGCTTCGACGGCAGCGACCGTGCGTCATGGCTCCGTACCCTCGACCGCCTGCCCTCCGCCTGGACGGTGAGCTTCGACCGCGGCACGGTTTACACACGCGACCTCTACGTGCTGCGCAACCTTCCGGCACTCTACCTTTTGGATGCCTCGCGGCGTGTCATTCTCAAGGACACCACGCCTGCCCGCCTCTTCGAATACCTTTCTAAATGAGGAGCGGTATCGCCTGTTCTTGACTTCCATGAAGTGCATAAGTTCGGGATAAGTGAATCGGGTATCGTAGAATGGCATAAAAATGAAAGATAAAACTCAAAAAAGTCCTTTTTATTTTGGGTTTGTCCGATGAATATGTACCTTTGCAATCGAATATCACCCTTAGGTGGAAAATACTAAGGCTCGCCACCCCTAAAAAGGTGGCTTATTTTTTATCTGTACAATTGGAATATGGAACAAAAACAGCGGGTCATTGTCTATATAGACGGCTTCAACTTTTCCAACCAAGAACTCATCGCCGTAAAATACTTTCCAGCAAAGCCTGATGAAGTGCATCCTTGACCTTTAACAAAGTGCTTCCTTGCACCCTGACGAAGTGCTTCCTTATCCTCTAATGAAGTGCTTCCTTAACCCTTCATAAAGTGCATCCTTGCCTCGTAAGAAAGAATGAATTGAGGCCTTTATTTCAGAAAAAGTAGTATCTTTGCA
>CANQTW010000062.1 GCA_947626845.1 uncultured Oscillospiraceae bacterium
TAATGTAGTACACAGAAAATATCACGTTGAAAAGCGTGGTCTTTTCTCTGTCCTCCATTAGTGTAACCTTTCGGGTCCGTTATGACGTAAGACGAATGACATTGCATCAGATTCGGCTTCAAAAAGAAGCGCGTCTTGCCGGATCCGGAGCCGCCGATGACCAGGACGTTCTTGTTCCTGGCGTTCTTGGGGTCCTTGGGGCGGCTGGACATCATAAGCCGCTCTGTCTGAGTGAGGATCACGTTATTCTGGAACACCGGGTCCATGAAGGGCGCTATATCCTCCGGGGTGCCCCACCGGGCGGAGCCGTATTCCTCGTTCTTGCGGTACTTCTTGGCGTTCTTGCCCTTCATGTAGACGGCGAGGCGTATGAGACACGCCACGGCGATACCCACAAGGAGGTCAAAGGGGTGGAGGCTGGGCCAGAGGTCGGCGAAGGCCGCCACAAGGCCGTCCAGGATGTGCGGGGCCTTTCCCTTGATGCCGGAGCCGGGGGCCAATCGCATAGCCAGTCCGATTTTTGTGGCAAACAGGGCGAACAGGGCGTAGGGGGCGTTAAGGAGCAGGACCTTTTTCAGAGGCTTTTTCATCGGGCGTCATGCTCCCTTCTCCGTTCACGGGAGGGGGTAACGGCGGCCACAAGCTCCTTGAAATGCCGGAGCTTTTGAAGCACCGAGGGCCGGTCCTTCCTCCTGTCCGTCACGGCGGAGTATTCCTTGAAGGCCGCTGTGATGGCGTCCCCGTCACGGGCCTTAAAGAACACAAGATACCGGGGCGGGTCAGAGCTGCGGTCCTTTTTCAGCGCGTAGTCCACGCCGTACTTCCGGGCTACACGGTCAAAGTCCCGGATGTTGCTGTCGGTGATCTCGATGTTGGCCACGCCCTGATTTTGCCCCACCAGCTCCTTCACCGTCTGTTTGCCCTTGGGCTTGACGGGGCTCTCACGGGACTTGTTCTTGCGGTAAGCCAGATACTTGGAGATGGCGTTTTTCAGAACGCGGCCTGTCATTTTCGTGGTGGTGATTGCCAGAGTCAGGGTCTTGTTCTCCACTTCCTCCTGCACAGGCGTCACCTCCTTTCACGGAAACAAGCGTCATTTAAGACGCCCATCCCACCACGAAAACCACGGTCAGCACCTGTTCATTGACGGCCTTGCTGGTGGCGGACACCACGGCGGCGTAATTAAGGGGCAGGGACGCGCCTTTGGCGATCTGCCATGCGGTGGCCTTTGCCTCGGTGGAGCCGGTGACGGTGCTGGCAGCGCCGTTGATGGTGAAGCCGATGCACTTGGAGTTGACCTTCGCGTTTGCCATGTTGGTGGTGTAGGGCACCAGTGTCCAGCCGTTGGCGGTGGTAAACTTCACGCCCGTTACGGTCACGGCCCCGGTGGAGTTGTTGACGATTTGAGCCGTGGTCGCGGCGTAGATTTGGCCGGTTTGGGACATCCCCAAGCTCAATGAGGTGGGGACCGTTACGGAGAACCGGGTCATAAGGTACTGACAGCTGTCGCAGTTGCCGTCCCCGTCGCTGTCGGCGTGGCTGGCCGTTTCCGTGGCGGTGTGGCCGCAGTCACAGGCATTTGTCCTGCTGTGCTGTGTGTCCGATACAGACGCCCATCGGCCTGGGACCATGTTGTGGGCGGCGTACTCCGTGCCGGAGTAGCCGCAGGAGCAGGATTTTGTGCGCTTATGCTGGGTCGCGTCGTGTTGCGTCCAGCTCCCGTAGGTCAGCTCGTGGCTTTTTGTCTCCGTTGTGGAGTACCCACAGGAGCAGGAGACGGTACGCCGGTGCTGGGTGTCGGAGACGCTTGACCATGCGCCAGTTACCAGGTCATGGGGTTCCGTCTGCGTTGTGGAGTAACCGCAGGAGCAGCTTACTGTCCGTTTGTGCTGGGACGAGCCGGTGGAGGACCAGCTCCCGTAGGTCAGAGAGTGGTTTTTGTACTCGTATTCACTGTATCCGCAGATCGAGCAAGTCTTTGTGCGCCGGTGCTGGGTAGAGGAATAGTTTGTCCACGAACCGTAGGAGAAACTATGACTGCTGTACGAGGTGGAGCCGACGTAGGAGCCGCACTCCGAGCAATAGCTTCTAACGGAGTGCTGGGTCGAGCTGTACTGCCCGTAGGAAGTGGTGGCGGAGTGGCTGGCGTAGTCGTAGCCGCTCCAATCTCCGTAGTCACAGGTCTGTGTACGCCGGTGCTGGCTGCTGGAATAATAGCTCCAACTGCCATAGCTGTATGGGCCGTGAGAGGTGCCGGTTCTGACAACTGCACCGCAGGAAGTGCAAACATCCTTGTAATCGCAGCCCGTTGTCCACGTCCTCGATGTAGAGGAGTGGGAGCATGACTTTGTGTAGCCGCATAGCGTACATCTATTCCCACTGAAAGTGTGGGAACGGGTCACCCAAACGCCGCCAGACGCCGAGCATCCATCACAATGAACGCCACAGATATGGGCATTTTCTTCGTCAAGCGGATCAGGTCTATAATCGAAATAATAAAAGCCACACGTTGCACAAGTACAGCCCGTAATATTGCAGCGATCTGATGCTATGGGAGAAACGCTGCTGATGATGGCGCAAGATGCCGGATCAAAGATACAGTCGTCAGCAAGGTTGATAAACCCGTCAAACCAATGGTCAAGGCTCTCGATTTCCGGCTGCTCATCGTAGTCAAAATAGACAGAGGTGATACTGGCGCGGTCAATGGATCGCCAGGGTTGGTCATCGGCTGAATTAAAGGACGGGATCGATTCCCATCCGCCGATATGAAGACCGCCGAAGATGTCCGTGTGCCAGATGAGCTTTCCACTCACCGGATGTTCCCATAACCACTGCTTTTCCTCATAAGTGTTAGGAGCCGCTCCCGACGGAGATGCGTCCTCCGCCTGGGGGCCAACCTCAACGTCTAATCCGTCGCCATAATCCTCTGTGTGGACGTGCCCATCGTCGCCTTCATCCGCCCACGCCAGCGTGGGGAGCGCCGTCAGCACCAGCACCAGGGCCAGCAGGACGGACAGAGTGCGCTTTGACCTTTCACATCTATTATTCATACATATGTCCTCCTTAGTCCACAAAGGCAAAGGTGATGATGACGCTTGCCGCCTCCAGATTCTCCACATTCTTGGCGTCCCCGGAGATCTTTGCGTAGTACGTCAGGGGCAGGACGCCGCCCGGAGCAAGGTCCGGGAACGCCGTGGCGTTGATGGTAAGTTTGCCGGGGCCGGTGGTGGGACAACCGTTTATTTTCAGGGCAATCGTCTGACTGCCGGAGAAGCTGTCGTAGCTGCCGACCTTGTACGCCCCGTCCGCTACCGTGATGCCCGCCACGCGCACGGCGCTCATCTTGGAATTGTTCACGATTTTGGCGCTGTCCGCCACAACGACTGTTCCGTTGATGATGTGGATCGGGAGGGACGCCGGGACGGTGATGTTGACCGCCCTGTACTCGTTGTCCACCGTCAGTGTCACGGGGACCGTAGCCGTGGTGGAGCTGTCGGCCAAGGCAGTGGACGCGAGGGTGAGCATGAGGACCAGCGACAGCACAACCGCGATGGTTTTACGCTTCATAAGCCTTCCTTTCCGCAGGGGGACGGCTTGCGCCGTCCTCCCGCTTTTTTATTGACCTCACTCCGCCGTGTCCCACTCGATGACGAACACCACGTTGGCGATGGTGTCGGCTTTCACGGAGCCGGAGAGGGGCGTCACGATAGCGGAGTAGGAGATGTTGGCGATGTTGTGCTTCGGGTCGCCCACGCCGCTCATGTAGCACCCGGCGACGGGAGCAGAGATGAGGACCTGGACGGCCTCATCCGTGGAGGTCTGGACCTGAGCGCCGTCCCCGATGGTGAGGGCAAAGCCCAGCTTGTTGGCGTCCACCTTCTCGGAAGCCAGCGTGGACTTGTTACCAAAGGCCGTCAGGTGCCAGCCGGAGGCGGCGGAGATGGTGACGGTCTTGACGCGGACCGCGCCATAGGAGAGATTGACGATCTTGCAGTCGGTGGCGGTGACTACGTTGCCGTCGTCACTCATGGCCATTGGGAGGGCCGTGGGAACGGTGACGCTGAGCTTGGTGGACGTGACGCCGCCCTCGCCGTCACCGCCGTCAATGCCGTCATTGGTGGTGGTCAGGGTGACGGGGGTGGTGCCGGAGCCGCCGCTCTCGCCGATCTCGGCGGCGAAAGCGTTGACGGACAGGGCCAGGGTCATGCAGAGGGCAAGAGTAAGAACAAAAAGTTTTTTCATGCGTATAATCCGCCTTTCTGCGAAAGGCACCGACGAAGTTATGAAACAAGTGGTACCCAACGCTGCAAAATTTGTTATACTGTCCACGGGGATCTAAACAAACTACAGAACCCGTGGAGGAGAGTGGCGGGGCTGTATAGCGGCAACCCCGTATGCGTATATGGTGTCGGTCGTCCGTAAAGGCATCAACGAATGGCGCGTTCAGAGCCCGTAAACTTATCTCTTTCAAATCGTCTCGATTTTGCCGGACGGCCAGTCCCTGTTTAGTCACCCCATTTCTTTTAGAGGAGGTTCAAATTGGCTTTTAAAATATTTCGTAAAAACTGTTGCGGTCTCGATGTCCACAAGACCTGGATCTATGCCTGCATCGGGATCACCGATCCCAATGGCCGCACCGAGTACAAGCAGGCCCGCTTTTCTTCTTTCTCCAATGGCCTGCATGATCTGGCTTCCTGGCTTGCCAAATACGACTGTCAGGAGGTCTGCATGGAGTCCGCGGGGAAGTATTGGATCCCCGTATTCAATATCCTTGAAAAGACCTGCTGGGTCACATTGGCTCACCCCAAATACACAAAGCCTCAAAAGGGGAACAAGACTGACCGCAAGGACGCCAAGTGGATCTGCGACCTGTTTATGTGCGACATGATAAAGCCCAGCTTTATCCCGCCCCCGGACATCCGGCAGCTCCGCGACCTGATGCGCTACCGCATGAAGCTCACCAATATGCTCACCGGCGAAAAGAACCGGGCGCTCAACTGCCTCACCGTTTCCAACCTGAAGCTGGATGATGTGTTCACTGACGTGTTCGGCAAATCCTCACGTTCCATCATCAACTTCATTCTGAATCATCCCGGTGAGAAGTTCGACGTCGCGCCTTTCGTTGACCGGCGCTGCAAGCATCCCATCGAAGAGA
>CANQTW010000063.1 GCA_947626845.1 uncultured Oscillospiraceae bacterium
TTGCGGTCCACGTAGTCCTGGGCGGCCTCGATGGTCCACTCGTTGCCGGGCTTGAAGCAGTGCTTGAAGCGGCCCTGGAGGCGCATGAACTCCTCCACGGGGAGCTTCTTTTTCGGCTCATAGCTGAGCATCCACTTGCCCTCCACCACCTCGTAGAGGGGCCAGACGCAGGTCTCCACGGCCATCTTGCATATCTGGGGCAGAAGCTCAGCGGAGTACTGCCAGCCGCGGGGACAGGGGGCCATCACGTTGACGAAGGCGGGGCCGGGAGTGTAAATGGCCCTGTGGGCCTTCTCGTGGAAGTCCTTGAAGTTGCCGATGAAGGTGGTCTGGGCCACGTAGGGGATGTTGTGGGCGGCCATGATGACCGTCAGGTCCTTCTTCTCCTGCTTTTTGCCCAGGGACTCGGTGCCCACCGGGGTGGTGGTGGCGTTGGCGAAGCGGGGAGTGGAGGAGGAGCGCTGGATGCCGGTGTTCATGTACGCCTCGTTGTCGTAGCAGAAGTACACCATGTCGTGGCCCCGCTCCATAGCGCCGGACAGGGACTGGAAGCCGATGTCGTAGGTGCCGCCGTCGCCGCCGATGGTGATGAATTTATACTCCTCATTGAGCTTGCCCTTCTTTTGCAGGGCCTTGCAGGCGGCCTCCACGCCGCCGCAGACGGCGGAGGCGTTTTCAAACGCGGAGTGTATGTAGCTGTCCTCCCAGGCGGTGTAGGGGTAGAGGAAGGAGGACACCTCCAGGCATCCGGTGGCGTTGCAGATGACGGCCTTGTCCCCCTCGTCCAGGGCGCGGGTGATGCCGCGGCAGACGATGCCCGCGCCGCAGCCGGCGCAGAGCCTGTGGCCGGGGGCGAACCGTTCGGGCTTGGAAAGCTCCGCCTTGTGATTGTAAGCCATTCTTAAAGCACCTCCTCCTGATTGCTGCGCTGGCCGAAGTGGATGTACCGGGGACCGGTCTCGCCGGTCTCCACGATCTTCAAAAGATGCCGGTAGACCTTCTCGATATCCTCCACCGCGCAGTCCCGGCCCGCCAGGCCGTAGACCACGTCGATCATCTTCGGGGGATCGGGCAGGTCATAGCAGGCGCTGCGCGTCTCGGCGAAGAGGGGGCCGCCGCAGCCGGAGTAGCCCTCGCTCTTATCCATGACAGCCACGGCCTTCACGTTTTTAAGGGCCTGGGCGATCTCCTCCATGGGGAAGGGGCGGAACACCCGCACCTTCACAAGGCCGGCCTTGACGCCCTGGGCCCGAAGCTTCTCGATGCAGGCCTTGGCGGTGCCGGCGGTGGAGCCGATGAGCACCAGGGCCACCTCGGCGTCCTCCATGCGGTACTCCTCAAAGAAGCCGTACTTGCGCCCGAAGGTCCGCTCAAAGTCGGCGGCCACGTCCAGGATTACCTTCTTGGCGTTCTTCATGGCCTCGGCCTGCATGACCTTGTGCTCCATGCAGTACGGGCAGGAGTCATAGGGTCCCACGGCCAGGGGGCGATCCCGGCCCACCAGGGCGTGCTCCGGGTGGTACTCGCCCACAAATTTCTTCACCGCCGCGTCCTCCTCAAGGAGGATGTTCTCCACCGCATGGGAGGTGATGAAGCCGTCCTGGCAGATCATGATGGGCAGGCGGACGGAGGGATGCTCGGAGATGCGCATGGCCTGGAGGTAGTTGTCGTAGGCCTCCTGGTTGTTCTCAGCGTAGATTTGGAGCCACCCGGCGTCCCTGGCGCCCATGGAGTCGGAGTGGTCGTTGTTGATGTTGATGGGGCCGGTCAGCGTCCGGTTGACGCAGGCCAGGGTGATGGGCAGGCGGCTGGAGGCGGCCACGTAGAGGACCTCGTACATGAACGCCAAGCCCGCGGAGGAGGTGGCGGTGACGGCCCGCGCGCCCGCCGCGGCGGCGCCGATGCAGGTGGACATGGAGGAGTGCTCGCTCTCCACGGTGACGTACTCGGTGCCCACCTTGCCGTCGGCCACATACTGGGCGAAATACTGGGGGATCTCGGTGGAGGGGGTGATGGGGAAGGCGGCGAAGACATCGGGGTCGATCTGCCGCATGGCGGTGGCGATGGCCTCGTTGCCGGAAAGACGTTCACGGATGCTCATTGGTGTACCTCCTGTTCCATGGTGATGGCCGCGAAGGGGCAGACCTTCCAGCAGATGCCGCAGCCCTTGCAGTGGTCGTAGTCAAAATCCGTCCGTTTTCCCGCCTTCACCGGAATGGAGGAGTCGGGGCAGAAGGGCGCGCAAAGAAGGCACTGGCGGCACTTTTGCGGGTCCCACACGGGCCGGTTGGAGCGCCACTCGCCGGTTTTCGTAAGCCGCGAGGTGCCGCCCTCGTAGATTTCCCCGCCGGGGGTCATCTCCTGCCAGGGGGACTGTTCATTGATGTTTTCGGCTTTCTGGAAGCTCATACGCCGCGCACCTCCTTCATGGATTCGATAAGACAGTTCATGTTGCCCTCGATGACCTGGGGCTTGGTAGCGAATTTGTGGTGGAAGGACGCCTCCATATCCGCGATGAACCGGTCAGGCTCCAGCACACCGCTGACCTTCACGATGGCCGCCAGCATGGGCGTGTTGGGGAAGTACCGGCCCAGATACTGCTCGGAGATTTTCCTGGCGTCGATGGTGCAGACCTTCCCGGTGTAGCCCCGGAGAAGGGGCCGGAGCTCCTCAGGCTCCCTGGGGGAATTGATGACAATGGCCCCCTCAGGGTCAAGGCCCGCCGTCACATCAACGGCGTGGAGGAGGGATTCGTCCACCACCACCACATAGTTGGGGTTGTAGATGTTGGAATGGATGGTGCAGGGAACGTCGCTGATGCGGTTGTAGGCGGTGATGGGCGCGCCCATCCGCTCAGGGCCGTATTCCGGGAAGCCCTGTACATGCTTGCCGGAGGCAAAGGCGGCGTCGGCCAGCAGGAGACAGGCCGTCTTGGCCCCCTGCCCGCCCCGCCCGTGCCAGCGGATCTCGGTCATGGTCTTGCTCATTACATAAACCTCTTTTCATTGAAAAAGCGTCCGCCCCGTAAAGGGACGGACGCCATAAGTTGACACCGTTGTACCACCCGTTACTGTGTACATCCATACACGCCTCCGTTAACGGGGAGAGCCGTCAGCGCCTACTGCAAAACTGTTTCGGGCTGAAACTCCGGAGTGATATTCGGACGGACCCCCGGCGCCGGATTTCCACCATCCACCGGCTCTCTGCGGCCTTGGGTGAGCCTACTGTCTCCATCATCGTCTTTGCTTCGTTAAATTGTGTATGTATTGTACCCCTCGCCAACGGCGCTGTCAAGGTACATCTTTGACAAAAAAGGCTGTTCCCAGCGCCGAAAATCCGGTTTTATCGTAGAATCGGCGGGAAAATGGAACCGTCAGCCGTTGCGGTCCCCCTGCTTTTCCTCCGGATAGATAGACACCCCCATTATGCTTTCCCTGAGATGATCCAGGGCGCGGGCTCCGCGTCGAAGGTGTTTTTGGAGGTGAGCTTGCTGACGGAGACCTGCAGGACCTCGATATCCCCAAGGCCGTACTGGCGCAGCTGATCCGGCAGGGCGGCGGCGCAGCGGAAATCCAGGGTGTAGATGACGAACTCCATGGCGGGGTTGAGCTTCAAAAGGCACTCCATCTCCTTTTCCATGCTGGCGGAGGCCACCAGGAAGGTGAGCGTGGGCGCCGGCAGGCTCTCCATGGTTTTATCGTCCACATGGTCGATGACGGTGATGTTGTTCAGGCCGAACTGGTGGGCGTTCTCCTCCACGGTGCGGCGGTCCCGCTGGCTGTACTCCACGGCGATGACCGTGCCCTCCGGGGCCAGGATAGCCGTCTCCACGGCGATGGAGGCCCCGCCGATGACGCAGACCGTGTCGGCGCTGGAGACGTGCATCTTGTTCAGGATCACCGCCCGTATCTCGCTGCCTACATAGTGGACGGAGCCCCGGAAAAAGTCGGAGTTGCGCATACCGATCTTGGTGGTGGAGCGGGCGTTGGGGTTTAAAATCAGCATCCCGGCGGAGGCGTTGATGCCCCGGTTGATCATATCCTTCACCTGGGAGTGGAGAATAGGCCCTGTGGGCTCGCTGCCCTCGTTGTACCAGACCTCGCACTCCCCTAACCCCGCGTCCCACATGCGGTAGAAGATGTCCGGGTGCCCCGCCTCGGTGAACACCAGCACGGCGGGGCGGGACTCCACCGTGGGGATCAGGTTCTTGTTCTTGCGGGTGATGTCCAAAATCTTGACCTTCTCCAGGTCCACCTGCATGTTTTCGGAAAAATAGGTGAGCCATGCCAGAATGTGGGCGTTGGTGAACATGTTTTCCATGACAGTCCCTCCGAATGAAAAAATAAGGGTGCGTTTCCCTGAAACGAGTAAAATAAAAACCAATAAAAATACAATAAATATTTTACCACATTTTTCAGGAAAACGCAACCTTTTCCTCTCCGCGCGGGGAAAAAGCGCGGGGATTTTTCATTGGCGGCAGGCTCTTCTCTCTCAGAAATCTCCGCCGGACCAGGCTTCCTCGTGATAGCGGGCCTGCGCCTCAAAGTATTCCGCCATCCCGGCGGTCTCCACGGCGGGGACGTAGGTTTGAGCGTAAATGGTGTTGCCGTTTTCGGCCTGCCCCAGGGCTTTATAAAACACATAGAAGGGCAAAGCGCCGGTGGCGGTGTCGCCCGCCTCATTCCAGGTGGTGATATAGGTGAGGCCCCAGGCGTCGTAGGTGTCGAAGGTCACCGCCTCCTGCTCCGCCATGCACAGCGGGCAGGAGTGGCCGCCGAACACCCAGCCCTTCCGGAGGTA
>CANQTW010000064.1 GCA_947626845.1 uncultured Oscillospiraceae bacterium
GGAGGGCTGAGCATTCGCTCTCCCCTTTGACGCTGCCAGCCCTGTTTCAAAAATGCGCAGGGGCAGGGCTTTGGTTGGTGTTGCCTTTTTTCCTAGTTACTACTCTTTTGGGCTACTTCTTTCGCAAATTTTCTCTTATTGCATTCTTGACTTCACACCATTAGACTTAGTACATTTTCTGTGACCACGTAGGTTCTTCGTCCTCATGGTCGTCGGGCTTGTGGCCCATGGCAATTTTCTTTCTCCGTGTTTCTTTCAGCGCCTTAGAGTCAACACGCTGACGCATAGTCGTGGTGTCGCGGACAGGGCCGGTGTCGGAGAGGGTCGCCACAGTCACAGCAGTCGAGATAAGAGCGTCAGCAACAGGGTCGAGAGCGAGGACGCTATCGCCGTCAGGATGATTGAGACTTTCGCGGTATGCGTTAAGCTGCGCACGGACTTCCTCGAAGCTCTCTCCACGTTTTCGGTGCTCGTAGTATTGTTCTCGTGCACTTTCCCAACCTGTTCCGTCAGAGACAGGATGCTGTTGTTCAGGCTGTCCGTCTGGTTTAGTATCCTCTCCGCGTCCTCGGTGGTCATCAGCATCGTGAGCGTTTCTTCTATTCTTTGTTGACGCTGGAGCAGACCACTGAGGAGCGTAACCATTTCCGCTTGGGGTGGACGGTTCAGGGCCTTCAGCTCCTCCAGGGACTTGGGACTGTCGGATTGTGAACTCATGTTCCATGTTCTCCTTTAGGTATTTTGATTCGTGTAACTTGTTATCTCTGCACCGCTGATCTTCCGGTGTGGTGTAGGTGATGTACTTTCTCTCATCCGTCCACTTCACATCATAGCCCACGCTTTTCATGAGCTCCATGAACTCTTCGCGGCTACCGGCGTAGGCCATGCACAGGTCGATGGTAGCCATTAGCGCAAACTTCCAGCTCTGACTTTTATCCGCCGAACGATACTCACGGGAGGACATGGGCTTCGCTTTCCGTTCTCTCGGCGGCTCGAACACCGGCAGGCCAAGCTCGGAGCAAATCTGGTCGTTGGCCATTTTCAGCTGCTGTATCGTGTCGCCATCCACATGGAGCTTACAGCCCGTCTCGAAGTTGACGCTGTTGATGATGAGGTGTGAGTGGACATGGTCCCGGTCAGTGTGAGTGCAGACCAGCACCTCGTGGTCCTTGAACTGCTCCGCCAGCTTGAGTGCGGCGGCGTGAGCAGTCGCGGGATTCACCTCTGCACCGCTGGGGAAGCTCTGGACCAGATGGTAGAACATCCTGCCGCCGTCCTTGTGGTAGAGGAGCTTGGTGTTGAGGAAGTCGTCGTAGACCGAGGCGGCCTGACAGTTGACCCCAGTGACGAGCTGTCGGTCATGCCACAGAGTTTTGTCGTCCCGCGAGACGTACTTCATCACCGACCTCATGCACCCGCGGGACTGACTGCTCTTTGAGCGGCTGGAGTAGTTGACGAAGTTGACTATCGCCATCTGTTCATCTGCCCTCCTGCATCTCACGGAGGGTACGTCCGACCTCGGAGAGTGACTGTTGTACTCCGCTGAGGTTCACCGCATTGAGCTTACCCATGTTGCAGAGTACCGCCAGCTGATTGACGTTGCTGCCTATCCTGCGCAGCTCCGTCAGCACATCCTTGAGACCGTCCATGACCACCACCTGCTGACCGAGGCAGCACTGGGTGATGTAGTCGCTCTGGGAGAGGTGCGCCTTCTTCGCCTCGGCGCGGATGATGTCCAGCTCAAGTTTGGAGAGGCGGATGCTGAGAGTGGTGTCCTTTTTCATTTTTCACCTCCGTCATAGTGGGTGCGGGCTACTGCCCGCAAATGCGTTTGGCGGGGCGCCGGGCAGGGCCCGGTGTACAGACAAACGCGATGCTTGCCTCTCCCAAGGGGAGAGTTTTTCCTCTGCCGTAACCGCGCTGAAATTCTCGGAGAGATTGCCTCTTGAAGTTGGGCGACACTGGCGCTGTGTGGGCTCTTAGAGCAGAGGCGACTCACGATGCCACCTCCCGGAGCAGCTCGGCACCTGCGGCGACGTGTGCGGCGACAGGGTCGCAAGGGACGCAAGTGCCGCATGGGATGAGGGCATCGACTGTTGCGTCACTTGAGTCACTTGCGTCACTCCCCAACGCAGAGAGGGAGACTTCCACGAACCGCTGACCGTTGCTTCGGCGGCTCTCGAACACCAGGCCCTGTGCCTCCAGCTCATAGCGCCACTTGTTCATGAGCTGCTTGAGCTTCTTGGCGGTGAGGTCGCGCCCTGTGTGGACGTTATACCGTTCCGCCAGCTCCGTGTTGCTTCCGGAGAAGTGCCGCTCTACTCTCATGAACTCCACCAGATCCCCAAGCTCCGGCGGCAGGAGCATCGCCGGGTCCTCCGCGCTGTCCGAGACCAGCTCCCAGGAACATTCAGCACTCTCGAATCGCAGCTCCAGCTCCCGGTACTCGATGTCCCTCCCTGTGCAGATGAGCACCGCGCCGGACTGACATCGGTCACTTTTCTCCAGCACCAGCACGGCGTCCACCGCTCCGGCGATACCCGTGGTGCCAGAGAGCTTGTTCAGCGGGTCGGCGGCTCCCTGCTTGCGCAGATGGTGGACCAGCAGAATGGAGATGCCCAGCTCATCCGCCAGCTTCTTCAGCTCCCGCACGTCCTGGTAGTCTGTGGCATAGCTCACATCAGGCGACATGCTGCGGATGACCTGGAACGTGTCCACGGCCACGAGGACCGTGTCGGGGTGAGCTCTTACGAACTCTCTCACCTGATCGCAGAGCCCGCCATCCAATGTTTTCGCCTCGATGGAGAAGAACATGTTGGGCGGCGCCTCGTCGGTGAGACTGACCAGCCGGTGCTGTATCCTCCGCAGGGTGTCCTCCAGACAGAGGTAGAGCGTAGTTCCCTGCCGCACCTCCAATCCGAACACGCTCTCCCCCTTCGCAACCCGGACGCACAGATCCAGCACCAGCCAGGACTTCCCGATCTTCGGCGCTCCGCCCAGGATCGTCACGCCCTGGTGGAGCAGTGACTTGACGCAGTACTGCGCCGGCGGCAGTCTCATGTCCGCCAGGGTTTCACCGTCAACGACGGCGAGGTTGTTGTTTGCCATTTCAAAACCTCCTCGTATAAAAATTTAAGGACGGGCCTCGCGGCACACGTCCTTCTACTTGTATTTTGTGACAAAAAAGAGTAAGATAATAAAATGGCAGGACAAATTATTTTTCAGGTGGGACAATTTATGGACGGCAGGATCATTTTCTACACCTATGGGACGACCATGGAACTGAACGGGCACCCTTTTTCCGCGGGTGAGCTGACGGAGAACCTGATCAATCTCACACCTGACGACTACGACGTCATCCGCACGAAGGCAGAGCGCGTCATTGATCTTGCGGGCAGATACAACAGAAACTGGGACGTCTCTGTCTGGCGGAAACTGAATTCGGAGATGTCCGCGCTGTCCACCGAACTCAAAAAATACACCGTCTTCCGAATGCTGCTTGACGATGATGACCTGTTTGCCAAGACCGAGGAGCTTTTGAACAGATATGACCCGGCGACACCAGTGGAGTTCACCGAGCAGGACATGGAACTTTACTCGCAGCTTCTGGAGGCGGACGGGAAGGAATCCCTTTCCGATCTGCCGCTGTCCCTGCTCCTGTACCCCGGAGACATGACGGACAAGTGGGAATTTTATTTTAGCCACGTGACCCGGTACGGAAGCTATGTCACGGACATCTACGCCTTCAACCAGACCATCCGCAACTTCATCAATTTCATCCTGTCGCGGCTGGAGACCAACTCCCCTGAGTCATACGCCCAGGCGCTCTACAACTTTTATAACGATCCCCGGCTTGTAGATAAGCTCATTGTGAATCCCTTTAACAGCACCGCAAGCTACAACAAGCACGATGAGTATATGCTGTCCTACGTTCCACGGGAGCTGCCGGACGGGCGGGTGGCCATCTGTCAGGAGCACGTCACCGACAGCCTGCAGGCTCTGATGAAGGCCGACTATATGTTGGCGCTGACCAGCGGGTACAACATCCGCCGGTGCCTCATATGCCACCGGTACTTCCTGGTGAAGTCCGGCGTCCACGCGCTGTACTGTGAGGGTGCCTGTCCCCACGCACCCCAGTACACCTGCCGGCAGTTTGGCTCTTATGAGAGGCAGAAGGAGCTGGCGCGGGACATCCCGAAGGTGCGGGTGAAGGTCACCGCCTTTGAGCGGATCACCAAGGACGCCAAGCGCGGGGCCATCTCCAAGGAGGACGAGCGACGGGCCAAGGACTACGTCCGGGACAAGCTCTACGAGGCCCTGCGACGCACCGACATCTCTGTTGACGATTTCGAGGCCAGCATCGCGTCCGAAAGGATATACTCCGTTCTGAACATCACCCGCACAGCGAAACCACGGGGCCGTCCGAAAAAGACTGGCGGTGAGGCCGTGTGACCAATGAGGAACTGCTTTCGGAGCTATGCGAGAAGAACAGAGGGCTCATCCACAGCCTTGCCCTGAAGATTGCAAGGTCGTTCAACTGCCTGGGCCGGGGCGGGTACACAGAAGAGAC
>CANQTW010000065.1 GCA_947626845.1 uncultured Oscillospiraceae bacterium
TTACTCGAAAACTGTTACCTATGTCTATTCCTTATCTGTTACCTATCTTACTTCCCTATACATTCTAAACCCGCCCGTGAATTAAATACGCGGCGGAGGCGCAACCTTTTTGGGAGGGCGTTATGGAAATTTGAGAGACAGCCGCCAAAAGGGCCGGAGGTGATCCCCGGCCCGATGCTTCAGCTCTTATCGCCCGGTTTGAAGATGACGGATACAAGATATCCGAAGAAGACCGCCGCGCCGATGCCGCCCGCGGCGGCGGTGAAGCCGCCGGTGAAGGCGCCCAGAAGGCCCTTTTCCTCCACGGCCTTTTTGACGCCCTTGGCCAGGTTGTTCCCAAAGCCCGTCAGGGGCACGGTGGCGCCGGCGCCGGCCCAGTCGGCGAAGGGCTGGTAGAGGCCCAGGGCCCCCAGCACCACGCCGGCAACCACGTAGGTGGTGAGGATACGCGCCGGAGTGAGCTTTGTCTTGTCGATCAAAATCTGTCCGATGAGGCACAGCGCGCCGCCGGCCACGAAGGCCCTGACGTACTGCATGATGTCGAATTTCATATTTTTCCCCTCATTTCGTCTTTGAGATGGCCACCGCGCAGGCGATGGACGGTATGCTCTCCCCCTGCATGGTGGTGGTGGGCGAAAGCAGCGCGCCCGTGGCGGTGAACAAAATCTTGTTCCACCGTCCCTCCCGCATCCCGTTCAGCAGATACCCGCACAGTACGCTGGCGGCGCACCCGCACCCGGAGCCGCCGGAGTGGACGTCCTGCTTCTTCCGGTCAAAGATCAGAAGGCCGCAGTCGGCGTGCCGCTGGGCGATATCCACGCCGTCGGCGGCGAAGAAGTCCCGCAAAATCTCGCTGCCGATGGCGCCCAGGTCGCCGGTGACGATCAGGTCGTAGGCGTCGGGGCCTACGGACAGGTCCTCGAAGTGCTGTTTGATGGTGTCGTAGGCCGCCGGAGCCATGGCCGCGCCCATATTGTTGGCGTCGGTGACGCCGTTGTCCACGATCCGGCCAGGCGTCACATGGGTCACATACGGCCCCGGCCCCTCCGCCGTCAGCACCGCCGCGCCGGAGCCTGTGACCGTCCACTGGGCGGAGGGCGGGCGTTGGCCGCCGTACTCCAGCGGTGTGCGGAACTGGCGTTCGGCGGAGCAGAAGTGGGAGCTGGTCACCGCCATGGTGGTGTCCGCGAAGCCGCCGTCCACGGTCAGGGCCGCCAGGGCAAGGCTCTCGGCCATGGTGGAGCAGGCCCCGTAAACCCCGAACATGGGGATGTTGGAGTCCCGCACCCCGAAGGATGTGCCTGTACACTGGTTGAG
The DNA here is from genome assembly GCA_947626845.1 of uncultured Oscillospiraceae bacterium. Taxonomy (GTDB): domain Bacteria; phylum Bacillota; class Clostridia; order Oscillospirales; family Oscillospiraceae; genus RUG626. Next base: position 1,318 of record CANQTW010000065.1, read on the forward strand.
AAGGTCACCGCAGAAAACGCAGTTGATCTGGGAATTGGACAGCGACGCCTTGGACAGCGCCAGTCCCGCCGCCTTTTTCACCAGGGCGCTCTCCGCCTTCTCCCAGGTCTTTTCCCCCAGGAAGGAGTCCTCACAGATGAAGTCGAAGCTGTCCCTGAGCGGCCCCTCGCCCTCCTTCTTTCCCACCACGCAGGCGTGGCCGGCGAAGGAGGGGGGATTTTGAAGAACGAAGGTCTGCTTTCCCATAAGTTTTGATGCCATAGTTTTCACCCGTTGTCTTTGATTTTTCCCTTCTATTTTTTCACGCCGCGCGTAAATAATACACGGCATCGAATTTATGGCGGATGGCGGCCAGCGCGCCCGCGCGCGGGACGCCCGACGTCTGATTTTACGCGCCCGCCGGCGCCGTCTCTCCGCGCAAGGCGGCATTTGGCGAAAACGCCGGAGCCGCGCGCTTATACACCTTTTATTTTCAGAGAGAAAACGGTTGACAGAAAGGGTCAAAAAGTGTTATCCTACCACCAATATAAACGATATTACGGAGGATAGATTATGGCGTATTATTACAGCGAACCGTCCCGCACCTTCAGCGAGTATCTTCTGGTTCCCGGCTACTCCGGCCCCAACTGCGTCCCCGACAACGTGAGCCTGCGCACACCTCTCGTCAAGTTCAAAAAGGGCGAGGAGCCGGCCATCTCCATGAACATCCCCATGACCTCCGCCATCATGCAGGCGGTCTCCGATGACAAGATGGCCGTAGCCCTGGCGCGGGAGGGCGGCGTCAGCTTCATCTACGGCTCCCAGTCCGTGGAGGATCAGGCCGCCATGGTGGCCCGCGCCAAGGCCTACAAGGCGGGCTTTGTCATCTCCGACTCCAACGTGAAGCCCTCCGCTACTCTTAACGAGATGCTGTCCATCGTGGAGCGCACGGGCCACTCCACCGTGGCCGTCACCGAGGACGGCGGCCCCAACGGGAAGCTCCTGGGCATGGTGACCCGACGGGACTACCGGCTCTCCCGCATGACGGGCCTTGAGACGGTGGACACCTTCATGACGCCCCTGGACAAACTGGTCACCGCCCCCGCCAGCACCACCCTCAAGGAGGCCAACGACATCATCTGGGAGCACAAGGTCAACACCCTGCCCATCGTGGACAGCAACGGCGGGCTTATCTATTTCGTCTTCCGCAAGGACTACGACTCCCACAAGGAGAACCCCCTGGAGCTTCTGGATGCGGGCAAGAAATACGTGGTGGGCGCGGGCATCAACACCCGCGACTACGCCAAGCGCGTGCCTGCCCTTCTGGAGGCGGGCGCGGACGTGCTGTGCATCGACTCCTCCGAGGGCTTCTCCGAGTGGCAGAGGATGACCATCAACTGGATCCGCGAGCATTACGGCGACACCGTAAAGGTGGGCGCCGGCAATGTGGTGGACGCCGAGGGCTTCCGCTTCCTGGCCGAGGCCGGCGCTGACTTTGTGAAGGTGGGCATCGGCGGCGGCTCCATCTGCATCACCCGCGAGCAGAAGGGCATCGGACGCGGCCAGGCCACCGCCCTCATCGACGTGTGCGCCGAGCGGGACCGGTATTTGCAGGAGACCGGCGTCTACGTCCCCGTCTGCTCCGACGGCGGCATCGTCCACGACTACCACTTCACCCTGGCGCTGGCCATGGGCGCGGACTTTTTGATGCTGGGCCGGTATTTCGCCCGCTTTGACGAGTCCCCCTCCCGCCGGGTCAGCATCGGCGGCAACTACATGAAAGAGTACTGGGGCGAGGGCTCCAGCCGCGCCCGCAACTGGCAGCGCTATGACGTGGGCGGCAAGGAGGGCATGGCCTTTGAGGAGGGCGTGGATTCCTACGTGCCCTACGCCGGCTCCCTCCACGACAACGTGGCCCTGACCCTCTCCAAGGTCCGGCATACCATGTGCAACTGCGGCGCCGTGACCATCCAGGAGCTTCAGCAGAAGGCCAAGCTCACCCTTGTCTCCGCCACCTCCATCGTGGAGGGCGGCGCCCATGACGTGGTGCTGAAGGAGAACACCGTCAACGGCGGGAAGAAGTAAAAGGTGTCCGCCTTACCCTGACGGGGGGTTATTAGGTGTCCGCCTTCATAGGGCGGAGGGTGATGTCGCCGTTACCCCGGCAGGGGTTTATAAGGTGTCCGCCTTACAGGCGGACGTGGATTTGCTTTTCTCCTTTTGGATTTCCAAAAGGAGAAAAGGCAACAAAAGAGGAAAAGAAACCAGGGGAGGGATTTCGACCTTCCCTCCCCTGGACTCCACCTTTAAAAAACGACCAGGGCCTGCGGGCCCTGGACCCGGGGTTCGCTCGCACGAAAATAGGAGCAACGCTATCGTCCACCGCACGATTACAGCCGCAACAGCGCGGGTGAAATAGGAACGATGGCTCTGTTGATAGAGCTGTAAGCGGCTAAGCGAGTTAGACGCAGAGACAATGCGACGACGTCACGCGCGGATATGAATGGTACCATGGATATCGAATTTTGCCGCGGGAGCCGAACCGCTGAAATAAAGCTTGGGCCCGGTTCACCACCGGGTCCAAAAATTTGCTTTTCTCCTCTTTGTTACTTTCTCCTCTTTTGTCAATACAAAAGAGGAGAAAGTAAGTTTTCCCCGCCCTTATAAGGGCGGAAACCTTATAAACCCCCGCCGGGGACGGCGGCCCCTGCTATTTGATATGGAACCGCTTTACGAGCTCGGAGAAAAGCCTTGTTTTCAGGATGAACACCGTGGCGATGAGCAGGACGGCGGCGGTGACGGCCAGGACGATCATGGGCCATCTGGTCTCGGAGAACACGAAAAGGGCCAGGGCGGAGGCCACCGCCAGCAGGGCCGTCAGGAGGATGAGGGGCATCACGTTATGGCGCTGCTTGGAGACGTTGACGAAAAACAGCACCGCCAGCACGATCAGCGCCCCGTAGGC
>CANQTW010000066.1 GCA_947626845.1 uncultured Oscillospiraceae bacterium
CCCCCACCAAGATTGAGAAATCCGAACTTGATTCCAATAGGAAACGGGTTCGGATTTCTTGTGTATATTGAGGACATAGGGGTATGAAACGGAGGCGGGCGTAATGCCCGCCTCTACGTTATCCGACTGTACCGGCCTGTAATGTGGTCAGTTGTTTTTTTAAAGATTCGATGCGTTTTACTGCCTGAGCATACTGTGAAAATGTTTCGATGATCACATCGTCATTTTCAAAACGCGGTCGATTGACATACTTTTTATCCAGCACAAAGGACTTGATCTCATCTTGAAACTGGACTTTGATCACATTTTTGTTCTGTTCGATGACCGTGCCCGTGCCATACTGATTTGAGGAGACCTGAACACCAAGAAGTGAAATGTCCTCGCAAATGTCGCAGGTCTGTTCAAGTTCGAGGATCTCTTGCTCAAGTAAAAGCATCTTTTCCTGCCGTTCTGCTTCCATGCGGGCAAGCTCCTCGGCAGAAGGCGTTGCAACGGTATGCCGTTTTATTGTTTTGCCTGTACTTGGAACAGTCAAGCCCTTATAGAAGCCGTAGGTGCGGCAGCAATACATGAGGTCGAATGCCAACATGTGCAGACTTTTGTCTATGTAATGCCTTTCAGTGAGCCGGGCAAAATGTTTCTCCAGTAAGATCTTGTGTTCCTTGAGCGTATCAACAATGCTGTCGCAAAGCGAATAGTAATTCTCCAGGCTGAATGATGCGCCAGCACCAATGGTAAGACCAAAGTCCACATACTTTGCCATTGTCAGAGCTTCGCTGCTCTTGAAAACGTAGTTGTCTGCGGGAGCGTTCATAGCCAGGAACACGGATGCGGAATGACGGTCCTGTTTGAATGACCAGTTCCCCGGATAATACTGCTGGCGAAGAGTCTCGTACCCCGCAAGAAACGCATCCATGTTATCCTGCCGCTTGGAGATGTTCCCGCCATCCGGTGCGAACAGGACATCGCAAAACAATGTCTCAACCTTCTCTGGTTCTCTCTCGCACAGCTTGACAATGCCGTTGCTCGGGTGCATCCGGCTGTTGTCGATGAATATGGAAAACTCTCTTCTTGCCGCAGAGAAGCGGTCGGCAAAAGAAGAAAAACTGCCTGCGGGCTTGTTCCACTCTTCCTGCCAGCATTTCAGAGCACACCACTTGAAAAGCTCATAGCTCTCCGCTCCGTATAGCATATCAATATTGCTTTCGTAACGGTTGATAAGCTCATGCAGGTTATCGTGATTCATCTCTGTGTCCTCCCGGTGAGATTCAAAACAGGAACTGAAGCGATCAGCACGTTAAGTCATTATCCCGGAGAAAGGCAATGAAGGCGCTCATGATCCGTTTGCTGCGGTCAATGATATCGTCCTCGGTAAAATCGGTATTCGTATCAGCCAGGGAGAGAAGCTCCCGGACCTTCGTCCCCTCTTTGGTGCCGCGGTTGTTGGTGAAGCTGCGGTAGTATTTTATTTTGTCTACGAAGCGGTAATCAGCAGCCCTTATGTTGATCCGTTTTTCTAAAAGTGCCTTATTGCCCAGAGATTCCATATTCCGAGCGTCCCGCAAAGAATGCTCTTTGTCCTGACGGTTACGGGCATAGATGTGTTCGATCTCAAATGTGGTTTCGAGTGAAAGCAGCTCCTGAGAATCATCTTGAAATGCCCACCATGTGATCATGGCCTTTGTAATGGGCCGGGCGTTATTAAAACTGAAATTAGAAAATATGCTTTCTAATTGTTCGGGGTCAAACTTATACCCGGAAAAAGTGACCGGCTGGTTGTTCACGATGTTGACCATCTCTGCATATACAGGCGTCCGAAGAGCGTTAACGCCAGGCCGGGTGACAGCATATGTCCAAATGAATCCGATGGTTTTATTGAGGAAGTCATAAAATTCATCGTCATCCAGCATTCCATTCGGGTCTTTGTACTGCATAAAATAGGTGGAAACAAAATAGGTCCACATGCCATTGGGCGCGTAGTTCAGTACAAATAGCTCCCGCAGGACCCGTGGGGAGAAACGGTCCCTGTCCTGGTTGGAAACATCCTCCCAGAAGTGTGCAAGGAGAATGAGATCATCAAACGTGTGTTCATTTTTCAAAATCTCATAGCCATTTCGTTCGTAGAATTTCCGAAGAGCCTCTGTTGTGGATGCCTTGATCCCCATTTTCGCACGGACAAAATACATATAACGGGTGAAAAGCTCGTCCATAGGGGTGCCGGTAATGGGGTGAAAAATCTTTTCGCACAGTTCCTCCAGATCTTTCCATCGGTTGATAAATGCGGCTTTTTCGCCGAGACCCGAATAGAACTTATAAAACTGCGCCTTAAAGATATCCGCGTCTGAGAGGGGTTTGCCACGGTCATTCAGCGTAGAAAATATGCGCAAAGCCGTATCTTGCGATTCCGCTTCAATAGGAAGCAGAATACAGTTGTTCATGATCCGGGTCGGCAGATAAGCAAAATAGGTCGGATAGTGTTCCAAAAACGTATCAATACACTTTTGGAAGAAACGGAAGTTCTCAGCATATCGGCTCTTTTGCGCTTTGCTGACGTTCCCGGTGCGAAGGATCTCCAGAAATTCCTCTTTGGCTTCATCAGTGGCGACTTCGGAGTCAATTTTGAGTTCCTTCATGTCCGGCTCGCCAAATTCGTCCGTTTTCCAAAGGCACTTTTCAATGTTTTGCTTCGTAGAGATAGAAGCTTTGTCCTGCATGTGCCCAAAACGTGCATAAAACGCCCGAAGCAGCAGCATGAGCGTAGTGAGCCGCTGCTGGCCGTCAATTACCTCCATCTTTCCATTGTCTGCATTCTTAAACGTAACAATTGGCCCGAGGAAGTATTCGCTGTTGCTGTCGAATTCGGTGCGCCCATCATCCGGTATGGCGAAAGTAAAAATATCATCCCATAGTGTCTGACATTCATTTTCTCCCCAGGCATACGGACGCTGATAATCGGGGATGAGGAAATCCGCTCGCTTGTCTTGCAACAGGTCCTTTATGGTCTTTTGATCTACGTTCAGCTTTGACATATGGCTTCCTCCCATCTCGTGTGCAATAGCTAGCATGGTAATTATAGCATTTATGATCAGAAAAAGCTACCGGCAGCAGACTGGTCAGAAGTTGAAGCGTTATAAAAACAAGAGGCGGGCGTGATGCCCGCCTCTTGCGCATCAGTGCTCCATGTCTTGCGTCTTTTGCTTCGCCGGATGCACGCTCGGTTGCGGCGAGGCGTCCTGCAGCTTGGAAAGCACAGAAGAACGCTCCTGCTTCTGTTCGGCGGGGTTCGGCAGAAGGCCAGGGATGACCTTATCGACCCAGGTGCGAATCTTCTTTAGCTTGCGCAGATCGCCTTGGATGGCGGCCAGCCGGGTTTCCTTGTCCCGGTTCTGTTCCCGCAGAGCGTTGTACTCCGTTTGCAGATCCTGGACAGGCACATCGTCCACTCCACCGTGGTGCATGAAATAGCCATATGCCTTTTTCATGGCGGCAAGCTCATCCTTGTGCTCGGCGGCATACTTCTCTTTGGCACGTTTGAAACCCTTTTTGCTGTAAGCGTCGTACACAGGCTTGAGGTCCAAATATGTTCTGTATGCGTCCAGCGTGGCGGTGATGATCTTCATCCGCTTTTCGTTGGCTCGCATATCCTTGCGGATCGTGTCGGCTTTGCTTTGCGTCGCAGACAGCTTGGCCCTGAAAGCGTCCACGGAGATCAGGCGATTTTCTTTCAGATACGATATGGCCTGCATCACTTTGTCAAGGTCTGCGGCGGTGCCTTTGAGCTGCCCCATGGCGGACCAGCTGGCGCGCTCGTCCTCCCGCATCTCCATGTACCGGGCCAGCAGCGCCGGGACGGTCGGCTCCTTGCGCGTTTCCAG
>CANQTW010000067.1 GCA_947626845.1 uncultured Oscillospiraceae bacterium
AATCGCTGGTAGACAGGACCATCCGCAGACTGTAACCCATGTCCCTTCCCGATGTGTTACCTATGTTGCTCTTGACACTAAACCCGCCCCTACGGCTTTTCTCCCCCGCGGGCATTCCCCTGGGGTTCTCCACATAGGGGCCGCGGCCCCTGTGTGGTCGTTTTTAAAAGGTAGGGTCCAGGGGAGGGAAAATCGAAATCCCTCCCCTGGTTTCTTTTCCTCTTTTGCTTCTTTTCTCCTTTTGGAAATCCAAAAGGAGAAAAGAAAATCCCTCCGCCCTATAAGGGCGGACATCCTTATAAACCCCCGACGGGAACGGAGGCCCGTCCTGGTCAATCTCCGGTCTGACCATTATCGCCGGACGGGTCGCCCAGGAGGGCGACCCCTACAACGCGCTCAAAAAATTCCCCCATTGTACGCGAAAGACGACATATAGTCCGCGTCCTTATGAAAAATATGGCATAATGAACAGACAAATCCCCCCAAAGGAGCGATCAACATGAACTACGGTGAGCTTCACGTCAAAATACCGGCGCTGCTGGCGGAACGGGGCGTCTCCGGGGACAGGCTCTGCAAAGACCTGTCCATCTCGCCCGCCGTCTTCAACCGCTGCTGCCGCGGCGATTTTCGGCTCCTGGACGCCCGCTTCCTCTGCAAGCTCTGCACCTACCTCCACGTCTCCGTGGGCGACCTGTTGGAGTACAGGCCCCCTGCGGGGGAGGGGCGCTGATCCCCCGCAGGGCGGGTTTTCACGACTCTTTTCACCGGGAAAAGCCCCCGGAACGGCACAGCCGTTTCGGGGGCTTTCATGCGCATAGAAAAAATCTATTGATGCAACTTTCGCATAAATTAAAAATAATACTTGACAATTACTTAGTCTTATAGTATAATGCGCTTAAATCAAAGCTTAGCCTTTACTCAGAACGCGAAATTGCCGTTGACGAATACGGGAATCTCCCGTCCGTCGTGGGTGACGCCGGTGATGTTCAGGTCGGCGGAGCCCACCATGAAATCCTCATGGGTGATGGACTGGTTGAGGCCGGCGGCGGCGCGTTCCGCCTCGGTCATGTCCGCGCCCCCCTTGATCGTGGGGTAGCTGGCGCCGAAGGCCAGGTGACAGCTGGCGTTCTCGTCAAAGAGGGTGTCGTAGAAGAGGGCGTCCATGTTGGAGATAGGGGAGTCGTAGGGCACCAGGGCCACCTCGCCCAGGCGGCAGGCCCCCTGGTCTACGCTGATCTCGTCCTCCAGCAGTTTGCGGTGCTTGGGATCGGCTGTCTCGATCTTGACGATTTTGCCGTTTTCAAAGGTGAAGGCAAATTTGTCGATGATCTCGCCGCCAACCGCAAAGGGCTTGGTGGACACCACCCGCCCGTTGACCCCGTCCCGTTTAGGGGCGGTGAAGATCTCCTCTGTGGGCATGTTGGGGAAGAACACCACGCCCCGCGGGCTCCTGGAGCTGCCGCCCTCCCAGTAATGGCCATCAGGCAGCTCTATGGTCAGGTCGGTGCCAAGGGAATTGGTATACCGCAAGGACTTGAGGTTCAGCCCGTTGAGCTTCGCGGTGCGGGCGCTGAAATTTTCGTTGTGCCGCCGCCACGCCTCCGCCGGATCGTTATCGGCGGTGATGCGCATGGTGGAGAAGATGGCCTCGGTGAGCTTCTCCATGGCCACTTCGCCGGAGACGTGGGGGAACATCTTCCTGGCCCAGTTTTCCTCCGGCAGGGCGGCGATGCACCACTGGATCTTATCGGCCATCTGGGCCTCTCGGTACTCCGCCACGGCGGGGCCAAAGACCCGATCCTCCCGCGTCATGCGGGCGTGGTCGACGCCCTTCATCCCGTCCGGGTCGGAGCTGATGATGCTGAGAAACGCCGCGCCCTCACGGGCCAGGGTGTTCAGCATATCCGCCTCCCAGGGGCGGAAAGTGTCAAAAATCTCGTCCGCGGCGTGGAGATACCGCTGGCGGCTGATCTCCTGGTCGCCCCAGCGCATGACCACCTCCCGCGCGCCGGCCTTGTACGCCTCGCTGACCAGCATACGGGCGAACCACGCCTTCTCCACGGGACACCTGATTACCAACGTCTGCCCCTGCTGGACGTTGATACCCACGTCAATGAGGAGCTTTGCGTATTTTTCATACCGTTGATCCATTTTTGCCTTCCTCCCATTCCTCTTCGATTTCGGCAAGGAGCTTCCGTTCCTGCTTTGTATCCTGAAATTGAAGCTTTTCATACATATCCGGCCTGCGCGCCCGCGTGCGCAGGATGGATTGCTTGCGCCTCCAGCGGGCGATCTTCGCGTGGTCGCCGGAGAGCAGGACAGGCGGCACCTGCCGCCCCCGCCAGACCTCCGGACGGGAGTACTGGGGGTACTCTAAAAGCCCGTCCCAGTGGCTCTCCTCCTGGAAGCACTCCGGGTCGGGGAGCACGCCGGGGATGAGCCGACACACCGCGTCGGCCACGGCCATGGCGGGAATCTCCCCACCGGTGAGGACAAAGTCCCCCAGGCTGATCTCCTCGTCCACACACTCGTCAATGAACCGCTGGTCCACGCCCTCGTAGTGGCCGCAGACCAGAATCAGCCTGTCGTAGTCGGAGGCCAGCCTTTTGGCGTCCTCCTGGGTGAAGGTCTTGCCGCAGGGGGAGAGGAAAACCGTGTGTACCCGCCGCCTGTGGGCCTTCTGGAGGAACCGCCAGCAGTCGTAGAGGGGCTGGGCCTGCATCACGCAGCCCCGCCCGCCGCCGTAGGGGTAGTCGTCCACCTGGCACTGTTTGTTCTTGGTGTAGTCCCTGATCTGGTGGGTCTCGACGCGGATGATGCCACGGTCCTGGGCCCGGCCCAGGATGGACTCGTTCATCATATCCCCCACGGTGTCGGGGAACAGGGTCATAATGTCGATCCAGTACCGCATCACATGCCCTCCAGCAGCCGCACCGTCACGCGCCCCGCCTCCACGTCCGCCTCTAAGAGAAATTCGTCGTTCAGCGGGACCAAAATCTCCCGCTCCCCGCGCATCTCCAGCACCTCCCCGCCGGGAGGGGTGAGGATGTCCGTGACCTTTCCCAGGGCCGCGCCGGCCTGATCGAAGGCCGCGCAGCCGATAAGGTCGGCCAGCAGGAATCCGCCCTCCTCCAGGGCGATGTCCTCCCGCGGCACATAGACCACCCGATTGCGCAGCTTTTCCGCCTCCTCGATGGCGTCGATGCCGGCCAGCTTCGCGATCACAAAGCGCTTCTGGACCCTGGAGCGCTCCACACGCCGTTCCACGCCCTCCACAAAGAGCCGCCCAAAGGCGCAAAACGCCTCCGGTGAATCCGCCCAGGGCTCGATCTTCACCTCGCCCCGCAGTCCGTGGGTGTTCACGATCCGCCCTGTCTCAATAAGCTCCATACGCTCACTTCCACGCCGTAATTTGTATAGCTGACGGAAGTCGAACCCGCGCGGGTTCGACTCCCATCAGCTATTGTAGCACAGGTTTTTGGCCCCTGTCAACTCAAATGCGGGTATGACATTGCCGCGGGGCAGGACCCCGCGGCAACGGCTTGAGAAATGTTAAGTCGGATATAAAGTTGAGCCGGATATTCAGTCTACGATATCCACGCTGATGTGCAGACCCTGGCGCTGAGCGACGGAGCGCATCAGTGTGCGGATCTCCTTGGCGATCTTCCCGTGACGGCCTATGACCTTGCCCATATCGTCAGGCGCGACGCGAAGTTCAAAGACGATCTTGTCTCCGTCCTCGCGCTCGGTCACAGTGACCTCATCGGGCTGATCCACCAGGGCGCGCGCGATATAGATCAGCAGTTCCTTCAT
>CANQTW010000068.1 GCA_947626845.1 uncultured Oscillospiraceae bacterium
AATAACTGCATAGGCTGACAATGCTGCCCGGAGGCGACGCTTTAGAAGTCTGAAAGTGTCGCTTTTTTGGTGGCATCACTCGTCAAAACCATTTTTGGTGCATGGCCTCCAAAAATTCTTTTGTTATTGGGAAGCCGGAGCTATCACCTATTATGGAGTCTATGCCGCAACGCGGGCAAATAGCGGTGTCCTCATTATCTACCCATTCCGTGATTTCCTTGGGGCTGAAAATTGCGAGGCAATAAAAGCATCCGCACACACTGTCTTTCTCCAGCTCTTTTCTGTGTTTGCTCGAAAACCTGTGAGCTAAAACAAGATCATAGGTCTTTCCGCTGTTCATAGGTTGAGGCTCCTTTCTGATCGGGGAGGGGTGAAGCTATTTCTTTTTTATCTCAATTAGGACATTCCCATCCTCACCAATCGACATCTGCATTGTCCTGATGTATTTATCATAAAACTGCTTTTTCTCTGCTGGCGTCATTTCTATTCTGGTAGCCCTTAATGCTTCGTCGAACATCGCATTTACATTGAGCCTTACGGTGCCATCAATGTAATGGTACATCTCGCGGAACAGCGCACTTAGCTTTAGTTCCTCCATGTCGCCGGTATAAAAATCGTCTATGTAGCAGTAGAATATGCCCTTATTGACGAGGGCATTTTTCATATCCGGGCCGCACTTTTCCCGCTCGACCATGACAAGGAAGCGGGCTTTGGGTAAAGAGGAAATCAAGCCCCAATAGTCGGAATCGCTGGATACGATGATAAAGGAGTCCACATGGTTTTCGTAGTATTCCTGACAAGCCCGCGCTGTCAACTTTATATCCACAAGGGATTTGTTTTGCTTCAAGCGTTCTATCAGTATATGCTCTACGGGTATCCGCGTAAAGTTCTCTAAGATGCCCCAGCCGGATGCCGCATGGACATCATCAAACAGGATGATTGCCGAAATCTTCTTTGTGTACTCATAGTTTAGCCGTTTGAGCGTGGCGCTGAGTTTGTACGGATCAGAGTTTTCACAGTCCACCACGACAACGATTTTTTCACTGTCATTGATATAGTCATAAATGTTGTTTTTAATGTAATCCCCGGCGTCTGATACCTTACTGTACTCTGTAAATTGGTCGTCGTGCCACTTGTAGAGTAGCGTGACAAACTTCTTATCATTGTAGAGTATGTTGCCCTCGTCCTTTGGCTTCCAGTTGATATACATCTGGTACGGATATAACGGGAGATCGGCGTAATAGACTGAAACAGCGTCCTTTGTCCCTGCTTCTTTCAATCCATCCGGCATGATGAACAATTCCCTGATATATTGCCAGTTGATCCAGATAGGAAAAAGCTGTTTGCAGTTGTTTATCCGATTTGAAATGATGTTGTTTATCTCAACGATATGATCGCTCAATTTGATGCTGGACTTTTTAATAAAGTTGATGCCGTCAAGCGAAAGTTGATTAAGGCTGTCAGCGGGTACATACTCCGGCATAGAAAGGATAGTCCTATATTCCATTCGCATCTTGTCATTGATGTTCTTATAGTTTCTTTCAATCGCCGTCCTTATGATGCAGAGATGGCGAATTATCCGCGCTGGCTTGTCCACATCAAGGCGATTAAAGACCTCCATTTTGGGCGGCTCATGCTCATTCTCGAAGATACGCAAAGGGACTCCTATTAGATAGGCGACCTTAGAAACGATTTCATAGGAGCTGTCCTTATAGGAGATATGTTCGTTCTCTCCAAGATAAAGCTCTTGAGGCATATATTCCTCCATAAGAGGACTCCTTTCGTCTGCCGATGATTTCTCCGGCAATTACAAAGGACCTCACCGCTGCTCATAACTGAATTGTGTTTCTGAGATGGCATGAGGCATTGCCGGTTGAAGAATCTACCTCATATTATAATATATTTTGTCCTTGCTTGGAAGTGGCTTCGTACAACTTTACGAGCTTTTTCTTGGGAACAGCGTAAGTTGTGTGAAGTCGTAAAAGAGGTAACACGGAATGACCCGAATTCGGATGCTCCCATAATGATGATAACTGCAAATAATGGGTTTATAGAGCAATCAGAGCGATATGCCTTTAACAACGCCGGAGAAAGTTTGAAGAAGTACATACTACTCGAAAAAGGGGAATTAGCCTATAATCACGGGGCATCGAAACTTAGACCGTATGGCTCCTGTTTCTCGCTTACAACGGTGAAAAATGCCCGTATTCCCTTTGTTTATCATTGCTTTTCGGTGGAAGACCATGATCCAGAATTTATGTCTATTGAGCTAAATGGGGCTGATGTAGAAAACCAACTTCGCCGCATTGTTTCATCGGGAGCGAGAATGGACGGGCTATTAAATATATCATTTGAGGAATATACTTCGGTTGAAGTGTTACTCCCTGAACGCGCCGAACAAGAAAGAATTTCATCATTCTTCCGCTCCCTCGACGACCTTATCACCCTTCATCAGCGTGAGCGTTTGTTAATGAAGGGCAATAGGTCAACTGAGGCCGGAGA